>NZ_LNAK01000122.1:230726-253432 GCF_001445685.1 Rhodococcus sp. KB6
CTGTGATCGGCTCACCACAAGTCCGTGAGCCGTATCCGTGTGCTCCCAGGGGGGTGGTACGCGGTCAACGAAGTGGAAAGGCCCACATGCGAAGCTCCATCGCACGTCGCGCCGCAGTGTTCGGTTCGGCCGCGCTGCTGCTCCTCGGACCGATTACCGCGGTCGCGAACGCAGAACCGAACGAATCCGGGGTATCCGATCAGGCAGCCCATCTGCCCGTCGAACTCGCCGAAGCCCTACAGCACGACTTGGCGCTGACGCCCGACCAGTTCGTCTCGCGTTCCGAACTCGCGCAGAAGCTCGCGGAGTTCGCCGCCATCGCGCGCGTCCAGTTTCCCGACTCTTTTGCCGGAGTGTGGCTCGACGACCTCGGCAAGGGCATCGTCGCTCTCGCTGACGGTCGCGACAAGGATGCTGCCCGCGAGGCCGCCGAGAAGGCCGGTTTCGAGGTCAAGGACGTCGCGCAGAGCGAGCAGGCTCTGCAAGGTCAACTCTCGGCACTCAACACCTGGCTCGATTCGCAGCCTGCCGAGGTCGCAGACCTCGTGCGTGGCATCGCCGTCGACGTCGTCGGCAACGGAGTCGCCCTCACGGCCGATCCTGCCGCCGGCATCGAATTGCCTGAATTCCTGAAGCGGACCGTCGTCCATACCGCTGCTCCGCTACTGGTTCCCCCGATCGTCGCGGACCTCATCCCCGCAACCGGATCCGCAACCGGCGACGCTGCACTGGGCGGAGACGCCTTCGGCGCAACCTCCGGTAACACAGGACTGCGTTGTTCATTCGGCTTCAACGGCACCGACGGTTCAGGACGCACAGTCAACATCAGCGCCGGTCACTGCGATCCCAACCGTGCCGCTGCCGGCACCTCGAACTCCAGCCAGGTCTTCCCGATGGTGAACAACCAGACCGGGCCCCGCGTCGGGTACTTCGCCAAGAGCAGCTTCGACGGGCGCGACTACTCGATCATCAACATCGACGACAACGCGAAGTACCGCTTCGAGAACAACAGCGTGCGGGTCCCGTTCAACCGCTCGGTCAACATCACCGGTACCGCCGATCCTGTCGTGGGCGCCCCGGTCTGCAAGGCAGGATCGACCACAGGCTTCAGCTGCGGCGTCGTCACCGGCGTCAACCGCGTCGCAAAGGTTTTGGATCACACCCTCGACAACGGCTTCACCACCAACATCTGCGTCCTGCAGGGTGACAGCGGTGGCCCCATCGTCTCCGGAACGTTGGCAGTGGGCATCACGAGTGCGTCCAACGTCGCCACCTCTCCCCTGTGCGAGATCGCTCAGGCAGAGACACTGTTCGGGCAAGATGCCCCGACCCAGTACGCGACGCCGATCAACGACATCCTCGCCGCCAACCCAGGCCTGAAGGTTCGCGACTACTGATCACACGCATTCCTCGAGACAGCAAAACGGGCGCCACACCTTCTGAAGGTGTGGCGCCCGTTTCGGCATTCGTGACGTTCTACTGGAAGAGAGTTGTTCCAGCCGGAGCGTTCAGAACCTTGATCAGGTCCAAGCCCGCGACGACGGCGGTTCCGCCACCGGCGAGGATGGTACCGGCGACTCCACCGATACCGGCCCCTGTGACCATGCCGGGCAGGCAGCCGACGACCAGGCCGGGCAGACCCACGATGCAACCGATGACCGCCCCGACGATCGTGCCGGTGAGGCTACCGATCTGCGTGGCAAGCCCGAGCTGTGACTGGAACTTCTCGATTGCCTTCTGATCCTCGTCAGGCGAAGCAACCGGGGTGAACTCGGCAGCGACCGGCTTCGGCTTGGAGCTGGCCGGGTCCAGGTTCGGCTTGAGGGTGAGGGTCTTGCCGTCCTCACTGACGGTCTCGTCGAACGGGAACTGAACGTCGCCGAGGTTGAACGCGAGCGGAAGGCTCACGAGAGTTGCGCCCTGGCTGTTCTGCAAGTCGACGTGAGTTCCGTCGCCCGAGACCCGGAATGCTCCGGCGTCGATGGTGGTGACAACGGCCTGGTCGACGACCTCGGCGGTGTACGAAACGTCGGGTGACGTCTCCGGAGCTGCGTAAGAAGTACCTGCAGCGATGCCCGTAGCGGCAATGGTCATCGCTGCGACGGCCGCAGCTTTTCGAATGAACATTTTTGATCCTCCCCGGGATCGGGCGGGCGTCAGTCGATGACTCACACCACCCGTTTCCCCTGTGCGTGACGGGCGTAACGATAACAGCCGGTCGGTTGTTCTCACCTGCTCGGAACCCGACTTAGGGCTGCCTGACAGATGGACACCTGACGGGCACCGCCTAACGTGACGACCAGACATGTCTGCGTCTGGCCCAGCCCGTCCGACGCAGAAGATCGATCTCTCCAGGCCACGAGCGGTTACCAGCCGGTACCTACAGGCTGGTAATGCTAGTTACTGGCGGGTAACATAACGCAGGTTAGTATCAGTGGGCTGTCCCGAGGTGGCCGACGCGTCGCCCTGAAACGAAAGGCCGCGACATGAATGCCCTGACGATTACGTTGGGCACGATTGGTGCTCTGCTGAGCTTGGTGTGTTGGTACATCTTCCTCTCAGGCGCGCTGAGGATGTTCAACACCGTGCGCATCGGCCAGTCGGCACCCGATCGATGGCGCCCGTTCTTCCCTCGCTTCAAGCAGATGATCATCGAGTTCATCGCGCACACGCGCATGAACAAGTTCCGCAGCGTCGGCTGGGCCCACTGGCTCGTCATGGTCGGCTTCCTCGGTGGGTTCCTGCTGTGGTTCGAGGCCTACGGCCAGACGTTCAACCCCGAATTCCACTGGCCCATCTTCGGTAACACGTGGGCGTGGCACCTGTGGGACGAGATCCTCGGCCTGGGCACCGTCATCGGTATCACCACGCTGATCGTGATCCGTCAGCTCAACCACCCGCGTCTGCCCGCGCGCCTGTCCCGTTTCGGCGGCTCCAACTTCAAGGCTGCCTACGTCATCGAAGGCATCGTCCTGCTCGAGGGCCTGGGCATGATCATGGTCAAGGCCGGCAAGATCGCGACCTACGGTCACGCCAACCCGTGGACCGACTTCTTCACCATGCAGGTCGCGAAACTGCTTCCCGCCAGCCCCGTCATGATCTCGGTGTTCGCATTCGTGAAGCTGATGACCGGCATGATCTGGCTCGCGATCGTGGGCCGCAACATCACCTGGGGCGTCGCGTGGCACCGCTTCTCGGCGTTCTTCAACATCTACTTCAAGCGTGAAGACGACGGCACCGTCGCCCTCGGCGCGGCAAAGCCCATGATGTCCAAGGGCAAAGTCCTGACGATGGAGAACGTCGACCCCGACACCGACACTCTCGGCGCCGGAAACATCGAAGACTTCTCCTGGAAGGGCTGGCTCGACTTCACCACCTGCACCGAGTGCGGTCGTTGCCAGTCCCAGTGCCCCGCGTGGAACACCGGAAAGCCGCTCTCTCCCAAGCTGCTCATCATGTCGCTGCGTGACCACGGCTACGCCAAGGCCCCGTACCTGCTCGCTGGTGGACGCAAGGACATGGGCGGCGACGAGATCGGTCTCGTCGACAGCGAAGGCAATGTCAAGGAAGGCGCCCTCGCAGCCATCCCCGAGGCGGCACGCCTCGAGGCCGACCGCAAGCTCGTCGGTGAAACCGTCGAAGGCGAGATGGCCCCGGTCATCGACGCCGAAACCTTGTGGAGCTGCACCAACTGCGGCGCCTGCGTCGAACAGTGCCCCGTCGACATCGAACACGTCGACCACATCATCGACATGCGTCGCTACCAGGTCCTGATCGAATCGGAGTTCCCCTCCGAGCTCGCCGGCCTGTTCAAGAACCTCGAGAACAAGGGCAACCCCTGGGGTCAGAACTCCAAGGACCGTCTCAACTGGATCAACGAGATGGACTTCGAGATCCCTGTCTTCGGCAAGGACGCCGACAGCTTCGAGGACTACGAGTACCTCTTCTGGGTCGGCTGCGCCGGCGCCTACGAAGACCGTGCCAAGAAGACCACCAAGGCTGTCGCCGAACTCCTCGCCACCGCGGGAGTGAAGTTCATGGTCCTCGGCGCCGACGAAACCTGCACCGGCGACTCCGCACGTCGTGCCGGCAACGAGTTCTTGTTCCAGCAGCTCGCGATGCAGAACATCGAGATGCTCAATTCGGTCTTCGACGGTATCGAGCAGAAGAAGCGCAAGATCGTCGTCACCTGTGCGCACTGCTTCAACGCCCTCGGCAACGAGTACCCGGAGGTGGGCGGCGACTACGAGGTCGTGCACCACACTCAGCTGCTCAACCGTCTGGTGCGCCAGAAGAAGCTGATCCCGGTTGCGTCCGTGAGCGAAGACGTCACCTACCACGACCCGTGCTTCCTCGGACGCCACAACAAGGTTTACGACGCTCCCCGTGAACTCATGGAAGCCTCAGGCTCCAAGCTCGTCGAAATGCCGCGTCACGGCGAACGTTCCATGTGCTGTGGTGCCGGTGGTGCTCGCATGTGGATGGAAGAGAACATCGGCAAGCGCATCAACGTCGACCGCGTCGACGAAGCGCTCTCCACCAACCCCAAGAAGATCGCCACGGGTTGCCCGTTCTGCCGCGTCATGCTCACCGACGGCGTCACTGCCCGCCAGGAGCAAGGCCAGGGCGAAGGCGTCGAGGTCGTCGACGTCGCGCAGCTGATGCTGAACTCCGTCACTCGTCTCGATCCCGCCCAGCTCGGCGAGAACATCAAGGTGATCCCACGCGAGAAGGCACCGGTCGCTGCTGAGGCAAAGGCTGAGACCGTCGAGCAGGATCGGGTCGCCGAAGTCGAGGAAGCCGCCGCGACTCCGGAAGCCAAGGCTGCACCGGCAGGCAAGGGTCTGGCCATGAAGGGCCTCGCCAAAGCACCAGGTGCAAAAGCTCCCGGCGCCAAGGCACCCGGCAAGGGGCTCGGAATGGCCGGCGGGGCCAAGGCTCCCGGCGCCAAGAAGGCGGCTCCCGCCGCAAGCGCGGAAGCTCCCGCTGACGAAGCTGCTGCACCGGCAGCACCTGTCGCAAAGCCCAAGGGTCTCGGCTTGGCAGGCGGGGCCAAGGCACCCGGCGGCAAGGGACTGCAGATGAAGGGCGCCGCCAAGGCACCCGGAGCAAAGGCCGCTGCCGCACCGGCAGCGGAAGCTCCGGCTGCTGAGGCTGCTGCACCCGAAGCTGCTGCACCCGTCGCCAAGCCGAAGGGTCTGGGCCTGGCGTCCGGCGCCAAGGCACCCGGCGGCAAGGGACTGCAGATGAAGGGTGGGGCCAAGGCTCCTGGTGCAAAGGCTGCTCCTGCTTCTGAAGCACCTGCTGCTGCTCCGGCAGAGGCTCTGGCAGAGGCTCCGGCTGCACCGGCAGAGGCTCCGGCCGCCGAGGCGGAAGCCCCGAAGGCTCCGCCTGCCGCCAAGGCCGGCGGACTCGGATTCAAATCGGGCGCAAAGGCTCCCGGTGCCCGGAAGGCAGCTCCCGCTGCGGCCCCGGCGCCGGCTGCTGAGGCCCCGGCTCCCGAGGCCGAACCTGTGAAGGCAGAACCCGCCGCCGAACCTGTGAAGGCAGAACCCGCCGCTGAAGCGCCTGCTGAGGCGTCCGCACCCGCGGAAGCTCCGGCGCCTGCTGCCGCGCCGCCCGCCCCCAAGGCAGGCGGACTCGGATTCAAGGCCGGCGCGAAGGCTCCTGGCCGCAAGAAGTAAGCGCACCACACGCGAATGCCCTCACCGTCACGGTGAGGGCATTCGTGTTTGTGCGGGAGCCTTTGCCGACCGAGCACCCTTTCCCTCGACCCGACACACCGTCCAGCACACGGAAACCGGTGCTCGCCCTGTGCAAGTGGTGCTCACTCCCCCGCCAACTCGAGGCCGGCGTGTCAATCGGCGACAAGCATCACCGCACCGCGCGCACGCCCGACGCCCCTTTCCTGCTGCCGGCCGATGACGTATCGTCCCGGAGCGATGCCGGTCGCGCCGTGCTCCGGGTGGATGAGGTACGCGGTCACTCGGGCGTCGAGCATGCCGAGTGCAAGGCCCCGAGCATCTTTCACCGGCGTCGACCACGTGCACTCCCCTTCGTCTGCAACCAGACTGTGGGGGTTCCCTCCCGCCGCACTTCGCAGCAGTTCCACGCCGGAGAGCGGCACTCTCACAGAGCGTGTCCATGGCAGAGGCGCCACGATATTTGCGAGCAGCGAAAACGGGACCACGATGAGATCGCCTTGCGCCTGAAGTCCGTCGATCACAGGAATGGACACTTCCTGGTCCAGGTAGTCGAAGACATCCAGGCCGGTGAGGGTGGTGAGAGCGGACAAGGTCATGTTCGAGTTCATAAGTATCTCCCAGGGTTTGAGGATTGAGGGTAGAGGGTTCGGGATTCAGGTTCGACGAACGAGACGGGAATAGTCGGTACCGGTGATGCCGTAAGTCCATCCGGCGGCATCCAACGCGGAGGTAAACCATCCGGGTACGTGAAGGCCGTATCGACGCCGATGCCCGTCGCGTTCGAGAGAACCGTTGACCGCGAGGAGAATCCGTCCACTTCGACCCCAGCCCTCCGGCGACGCGTAGAGCTGCAGCAGGCAACCGGCGTTACCGGGATCGTCGGTTTGGTCGACCAGTGTCAGGCCCGCCAGCTCGATGTAGGAATCCCAGCCGATCCGCTCGATTGCACATCGACGGATCTCGACGTTGCGCTCGTGCGCGATGCGTTCGGCGGTGGGGTCGAGCACTACCCACTCTGGAACGATCACTCCGTGTAGAACGAACGCCGTTGTACCGTCTACGAATTCGATTGCGGGGGAATCAGAATGATGCAAGCGCCGTGCTCCCTGCGCGCTGCCCGGAATCGGTTCGGCATGTAAGGCGGTGGGTCGTTCCGCCATGATGCACACGTCGTCGAACGCCCACCACCACCCGGTCGAGTCGGCCAGTGCGGTCTGCACGTCGAGGAGTTCACGGTCTTCCGAGCGGAAAGTCGCAAGACCGAATCGATGACATGTGTCGTAGTACGCGATTCGATGTGCGTCCTGCTGCCCGTACCAGGTCACTTCCCCGGCCACCGGAGTCGACATCGTTCGTATCGCAGCTGCGACGCCGTCGAACAGCGTGGTGTGCAACGATTCCCAAATGGACGCCCTGATCAGGCGCTCCCCCTGCCGGCGTTCCATCTGCCAGCCAGTTCTCCGACATTCGATTCGCGCGTCCATGCGTCGGCGCGAAGCCGCAAACATGCTCGCGATATACCCGGAAGCGCAGTCGAGGCCGGTGCCGTCCAATGACATCTTGGTCGACAGTCCTTCGGTGACGATCAGGTCCGAACCAGCAGACGGCGACGGGACCCAGACGAACTCCGGTTTCGGGAGCCCGGAGCGTCGATACAGTTGCGCGACAGAGGCTTCTGCGGTGTTTCGATCAGCAGGACGAGTACACAATCCGCGTTCGAGCCACACGTCGCGGATCTTTTCCAGGGCCAGACTGTCTTCATCGAAGAGATTGAAGTTCTCGGGCAATGTCGCTCGATGTGATGCCGACGAGCGAATCGGTGCGGCGCTCACGCGACGGTGGCGGTGTCCGCCTTTCCTGTAGTCATAGTTGAACAGCCTGGCACGCGAACGCTCCGGACGCAAGGGTTTCCTAGAGCGCGACACCGGGAACCTGCCACCGTTTCCCCATACCGAACACCCTCTCCAGCGACGCGAAACCGGTTCGAACTGTGGACAAGTGGTGTTCACTCACGGCTATCCACACCCCCGGGGTCACGGCTTCCTTTCCAGCGCCGGGCACAGCAAGATCGATCGACATGGGGGAACAGACACATATCATCCGCAGGCCGGACCAACTGTCGATCGGTCGCACCGATGCCGAGATCCGACAGGCCTGCGCTAGTGGAACCTGGGCCAGAATCCATCGTGGTGCGTACGTGGACAGCGGCCACCTGTCCCGCCTCGACGCATACGGACGACATCGATTGCGGGCAGAGGCCGTGGCCTGCGCCGCTTCACCCGGTGCCACTGTCAGCCACGTCTCGGCTGCGGTTCTGCACGGTTTCGAACTCTGGAACACTCCGCTCGAGGTCGTTCACCTGTCCCGGAACCGGCGAGGTGGTGGCCGAAAGTCCGCTCGACGTCACGTGCACTCGACATGGCTGGCGGACAACGAGATCACCGAAGTCGATGGGCTGCGCGTCACGACTCCGGCACGAACTGTTGCGGATCTCGCGAGGACACTCACTTTCGAACAGGCTCTCGTCGTGGGCAATTCAGCGTTGCACCGTTCAAGGTTGACCAAGGACGCGGTTGCAGCCTCGCTGGCACTCAGCCCGAACCATCCGCGCCATCGACATGCGCTCCACGCGCTCACCGCGATGGACTCCCGCATCGAAAGCGTCGGTGAATCACGGAGCCTCGCATTGTTCCTGCACGAACACCTGCCGCTCCCCGAACCCCAGGTCGACATCCACGACGCTCGAGGGTTCGCCGGCCGCGTCGACTTCCTGTGGCGTGAGCAGCGCACCATCGGAGAGTTCGACGGCCGCGTCAAGTACGGCCGACTGGTGCCAGCCGGTCGCAGCCCCGAGGACGCGCTCTGGAACGAGAAGCTCCGCGAAGACCGACTCCGTGACGCAGGGTGGGAGGTCGCGAGGTGGACGTGGGCCGACCTGTCGACCCCGTCACTGGTGGCAAGTCGGATCCTGGCGGCCTTCGCGCGCAGCCACGGGGCCGTCAGCTACTGATCGCAGGCTTCCACAGCTCGAGCGTCGGAATGCCGGGTGGAGTGAATCCGAGCACCTGCCCGTAGAAGGACAGCTCGGCGTTGCGTGAGCTGATGATGGTCGACTGCTTGCGGAATCCGTGAGATTCACCCTCGTAGGCCAGGTACGCGTGCGGAATGCCCTTGGCCACCAGAGCATCCCGGAATCGCTCCGCCTGCGAGGGTGGCACGATCGGATCGTCGAGACCCTGGAGAAGCAACACCGGGCAGTTCAACCCGTCGACGTTGTTGAGTGGAGCACGTTCCGCGTACAGGTCGGCAGATTCCGGCAGCGGGCCGATCAAACCGTCGACGTAACGCGATTCGAAATCGTGAGTTTCCTGCACGAACAGGTCCAGTTCGGCCACGCCGAAATAGGAAGCACCACAAGCGAACACGTCGGACGTCGTCAGTGCGGCCAGAACGGTCCAACCACCGGCGGATCCGCCTTCGATGGCAAGACGGGCCGGATCGGCAAGCCCCTGCTCGGCCAACCCGTTGACGGCGGTGACGACGTCCTGCACGTCGACGACACCCCACTGACCACGCAATCGATTACGGTACTCACGTCCGTAACCGGTCGACCCGCCGTAGTTCACGTCGACGACGCCGATTCCGCGGCTGGTGAAGAAGGCGTAGACGAGGTTGAGGGCCGGTGCGACGTGCGCCGTCGGCCCACCGTGAACAAACGCGACATACGGCGGTCGTTCATCGTCGAGCCCTTTGTATCGCGGACTGCGCGGCGGATACGCAACGGCGTGAACTTCTCGCCCGTGTCCGTGAGCCACGACGGCTCGCGCTTCCGGAAGGTAGGCAGACTCGGGCAATTCTTCGACCGACGAACGGATTTCGGTGAGTTCGCCGGTACCGAGGTCCAGTTCACGTAGCGCGCCCGCCAGTTTCGCGCCTCCCGAGATGAGCAGTAACCGATCGTTGCGAACTTGCATGAGGCCGATGCTGGTGACACCCGGGGTCGCGATGTCGCGCAGTTCCCCCGACGCCGGGTCGAGTACCGCCAGCGTGTCGGTTCCGACGGTGCGTGCGGTGAGAAGGTGCCCGTTGCCGAGTTCGACGAACCAGCGCCCACCGAAGCGCCACTGCGGGCCACCGAAATCCGCGTTCACCGGGCAAATCGGGCTGATCTTGCCGCCGACGCGATAGATGTTCCACCAGCCGCTGCGATCGCTGATTGCGTAGAGTTCGTCGTCGGTGATCCACTCCGGCTGCAGGACGGACTCTTCAAGTCCGCCGATCAGCACGGAATACGCCTGAGCGACGCCGTCGACGAGTGGAGCTACCCTCAGTTCGGTACCGTCCCAGGGCATTTGCGGATGGTTCCATGCGATCCAGGCGATCTTGGTTCCACTCGGCGAAAGCCTCGGTGACGAGAGGAAGTCCGAGCCGCCGACGATCGAGCGGATGTTGCCGGAACCGTCCAGCGGAATCGCGCAGATATCGCGAGTGATCACCCCGTCCTCCGCGTGCGCTTCCCGAACCGCCCACACCTCGCCGTTCACGATCTGCAGGTCTGCGTATCGCAATGCGGCCGGCGACGCCGGTTCGGGCGTCAGAGCCCGTGGAGTGACTCCTTCGAGGATGTACACCCGTTGATCGGAGAATTCACTGAAGACCAGTTTTCCGGACTCGGTGACCGTCCAGGCGCCACCGCCGTACTCGTGAACCCTGGTTCGCGCGTTCCACGGCGCGGGGAGGATGTCGACGGGTTGGTTGTCGAGACCAGATCGACGGATCGAGGTCCGACCACCCTCGGTCGGACGAAGTTCAGCCCACCAGATCTCGTCACCGACGTATCGTCCACCCTCGACAGGATGCCCACCTGCAGCCAGATCAGCTGCTCCGATCGGAGAAGTCCACGATCCGTACGGGGCTGCAATCTGCTCGCTGGGGGTCATCGCTCGACAATAGCCAACGGGGCGTGCGACACGGTCCCCGACAATGCACTTGCACAGTGGTGGAATCATGTAACTCGTGAGCACACCAGAACCCGTCCGCCACCGTCAGCCGCAGCGCGAGCTGGAGCAGTCGTCGAAGCTCCAGAACGTCCTGTACGAAATCCGTGGACCGGTGCACGCGCATGCCGCCCGGTTGGAGGCGGAAGGACACCGGATCCTCAAGCTCAACATCGGCAACCCGGCACCGTTCGGATTCGACGCCCCCGATGTGATCATGCGGGACATGATCGCCGCCCTGCCCTATGCACAGGGCTATTCGGAGTCGAAGGGCATTCTGTCGGCGCGGCGCGCAATCGTGACGCGTTACGAGCTGGTTCCCGGCTTCCCCGAGCTCGACGTCGACGACATCTACCTCGGCAACGGTGTTTCCGAGCTGATCACGATGACCATGCAGGCCCTCCTCAACAACGGCGACGAGGTTCTGATCCCAGCACCGGACTACCCCCTGTGGACTGCGATGACGAGCTTGTCCGGAGGGACGCCCGTCCACTATCTCTGCGACGAGGCCAACGACTGGAATCCCGATATCGCCGATATCGAATCCAAGATCACCGACAAGACCAAGGCTCTCCTCGTCATCAACCCGAACAACCCCACGGGTGCGGTGTACTCGATGGAGGTTCTGCAGCAGTTGGTCGATCTGGCACGCAAGCATCAGCTTCTGCTGCTCGCCGACGAGATCTACGACAAGATCCTCTACGACGACGCCAAGCACATCTCGCTGGCAACACTTGCCCCTGATCTGCTGTGCCTGACGTTCAACGGCCTCTCGAAGGCCTACCGCGTCGCCGGCTACCGCTCCGGCTGGGTGGCGATCACGGGCCCGAAGGATCACGCGGCCGGCTTCCTCGAGGGACTCGATCTCTTGGCGTCGACCCGTCTGTGCCCCAACGTCCCCGGACAGCACGCCATTCAGGTCGCCCTCGGCGGTCACCAGAGCATCGAAGACCTGATCCTGCCCGGCGGCCGCCTGCTCGAGCAGCGCGACGTCGCTTGGGAGCGATTGAACATGATTCCGGGCGTTTCGTGTGTGAAGCCTCGCGGCGCGCTCTACGCGTTCCCTCGTCTGGATCCGAACGTCTACGAGATCCACGACGACGAGAAATTGGTTCAGGACCTGCTTCTCCAGGAGAAGATCCTGATGGTTCAAGGCACCGGGTTCAATTGGCCGAATCACGATCACCTTCGGATCGTCACCCTTCCGTGGGCCCGAGATCTCGCCGTGGCCATCGAGCGATTCGGCAACTTCCTCACCAGTTACAAACAGTAGATTCTCACGCTGAATCCGGCTGAAATCGAGTAAACAATTCGTTGTACAAATGCCCCGTAAACGTAAAACTGCGGGGCATTTGTGCGACCTTGGTCACATTTTTCGCAAACCATGCGGTTTGATTGACTCTTTAACTATTTAGTGACCTGCCCCGATGTGAAAACGGTCCAACCGGTACGTGATTCGTTGTGAAATTGGTAGTTGGACAACGCGCCAAATCGGTTTGAAATTGGGTACATTAGTTAGCAGCACTTCGGTGCCGCGAGCACCTGGTATCCCTCCCCCCCCTGTGGATACCAGGTTGGTGGCGGGGACAACCCCCCCTGTTCCCCGCCACCCAGCTCGACCAATCCCAGTTTCACAACCCCTCATCGGTAGCACCGGTTTTCGCCGACTCTGCCTTGAAGCGACACTGCCTTTCACCGACACTGCCGTCAGAAGCTGACCATTCGCTTCGGAGCCGATAACATTGCACCGGTGCAAATCCCCAGTCCGACACTCAGTTTCCGATGAGTCACGGCCACGGCCACGGTGGCCCCATTCAGATCGGCCCCACCGCATCACGCGTCGTCATCGGGTTGCTCGTCGTCATCGGCATGGTCGTCGTCGCGGCAGCTGTCGCACTGTGGCCGGACAAGAACACCATTCCCGTCCCACTCCCCTTCCAGAATGCCGACGGCAGCTCGGTGGAAACCGAGGCGGGCACCGTCACGATGCAGGATCTCGGTGACTGCGGAAGTTCCTCTGCCGGAAGGGTATTCGTCGGTGCCCCGCAACCGCCGCCTACCTCCGCCTACCAGTGCCAGCGAAGTATCGTCGATATCGAATCCGGGCCGAATGCCGGAACGAAGACATTGCTCGAGGTCATTCCGGGCGCCGGTCAGCCGGACCTTCGCGTGGGTGACCACATTCGCCTGGTGCGTCAGACCGACCCGAACGGAAACACGCAGTACTCCTTCGAAGACTATTCGCGTGGGCTCCCGCTGGCGTTGATCGTCATCGCGTTCGCCGTCGTCATCATCGCAGTCGCACGGTGGAGAGGGCTGCGCGCACTCGTCGGCCTGGTGATCGCCTTCGGCGTAGTCGTCGGGTTTCTCCTACCCGCTCTGCTCGACGGCAAGCCTGCGATACCGGTTGCGCTGGTCGCCGGGGCGGTGATCTTGTACGCGGTTCTCTATCTGGCGCACGGGGTCTCACTCAAGACCAGTTCTGCTTTGCTCGGCACCCTTGCCGCCATGGTGCTCGCCGCGGTTCTCTCCTACCTCTGCATTGAACTGACACACCTCACCGGTTTGTCTGAAGAGCAGAACACCAATGTTCAGACCTATATCGAGCACATAGACATCACCGGCCTGCTGCTGGCGGGCTTCATCATCGGCTCGCTCGGCGTTCTCAACGACGTCACCATCACCCAGGCATCCTCGGCATTCGAGTTGGCCGAACTCGACAAGCATGCGTCCCGTCGAAAAGTCTTCGGCGGTGCGATGCGGGTCGGACGTGATCACATCGCCAGCACGGTCTACACCTTGGTTCTCGCGTACGCGGGTGGGGCGCTGCCACTGCTACTGCTCTTCAGCGTCAGCGGGCGCCCTCTTCAGGACGTCCTGGTCGGTGACGCCGTCGCAATCGAGATCGTAAGGTCCGCTGTCGGCGGAATAGCCCTGGCGCTTTCGGTTCCACTCACCACTGCCATCGCCGTGATTCTCGCCCGTCCGCCCGGTAGCGCGGTCAAGGCCGGCCCCACGTCAGGTGGCCGACACTCCAAGCGTTGACACCAGCTGTTCAGCGAAGCAGACGGGAAAGTATGCTCCCACGACGCTTGAACCTGACGCAGTCACAGAGGGCGCAGTCGGTTCCCGCACGATGATGGCTGTGTGCCACCTCTGCATGACCGCATGCACATACTTCGCCCTCGCCATTAGCCACGGCGCCATCGTACTGGACTGCACAAACCCGACCAGTCGGTCGCATCAGGCAAATCGCTCGCACATGGAAGTTCACAATTTATTCGCGCTATCACCCGCCTTGAAGTGCAACGATTCTCAATAGAGCAATTTTGACCGACCCGTCGACATGCACAAGTTAACTACTGGCAAGTAGCATCGGAAGATCGACTTCCGAAAGTGGACATGACGCACTCATCACCGGTCACAACCGTGGCATCACCAGAAACGCCAGCTACAGACAAGCGCAAGTTCGAGTACGACTCGATCGCCGTGCTGATCTCGGGCGCCGTCACGGCAGTACTCGGGCTGGTGTTCTGGGCAGTCACAGCTCGGATGTATCCGGTCGACGTTGTCGGCCGGGCATCTGCGGTGATCAATTCGGCGGTGGTACTGTCCACTCTGTCTACGTTGAGCCTCGGATCGATGTACGAGCGATTCCTACCTTTGGCAGGAAGCCGTGCCGGCGCACTGGTGGCGCGCGGATATCTCCTCGTAGCGCTCCTCGCGACAATCCTCGCCACCGCACTGTTGATGTTCGGTCCACGTGAAAACCTGTTCTCCTCGGGGTGGGCCACGCTCTCGTATGTAGGGCTCGTCGTTACCCTCGCGCTGTTCGCCCTCGAAGACCAGACCACCAACGGTCTTCGAGTTGCGAGGTGGTCAGCCGCGAAGAACATCGTTCATGCCATCGCCAAACTAGCTCTTGTCGCGTCACTGGCATTCACAGCGCATGAACTTGCTGTCGTCGGAGCCTGGGGTGGGTCGGCGGCGATCGCGGCCCTGGTCCTCGGTGTTGCGATACGTCGGAAACTGCGCACGCGAGGTGAGTCCGCGGCCCAACCGGCACTTCCCCCTGCACGTGAACTGTGGTCGTACTTCGGCCACTCGTACGGCCTCATGACGCTCGGTTCCCTTGCCCCGCTTGCAGTGCCGCTCGTTGTCATTTCACTTCTCGGCGCGGAGGAGAATGCATACTTCGCGATAACCTGGGCATTGGTGAGCGCCCTGTTCGTACTCTTCTACATGCTCATGGGCCCATTCGTCTCAGAGGCGAGCGCCTTTCCGACGCAGATACAGTCACTGACCCGTCGATTCATCGCACTACTGTCCGGACTCGCCGTTCTCGGTGCAATCTTTCTCGCACTCGTGGCACCGGTTGCGCTGGGATCCGTCGGCGATCACTATCGGACAGAAGGCACGACCCTACTTCGCTTGTCTGCGATCATCATTCCGATATCCGCACTCGTCGTTCTACACAACGCACTCGCCAGGGTGTACCAAAGAATGGGCTCGGCTGTTGTTGCGCAAGTACTCAACACCATCGTGGTCATCGCCGGATCAATTGTCCTGACACCTCACGTCGGCATAGCCGGTGTCGGCTGGTCCTACCTCGCGGCCGAAATTCTCTCCGCAGCAATTGTTTCGGTTCCACTGGTCGGAATGTTGCGACGCGCCGCACGTACTCCGACTCAAATCGAATCCAACGAATCGACGGTCGATCACCAGCCGGGGGCATAGACGCTCACCCAATCGATTTCGACGTTCGAGACCGCAGGCGTACCCGCAGATGGACAGGACCCCACTCCCCACGCCACTTTCCGCGCGCAGGCCCCGGACTCGGTTTGCAGTCCGAGCCACATCGGCGTCGCCGGAACCTTGGTTGCAGATTCGAACGTAGTCCACACGCGACCGTTGAGAGTGCCGCGAACAATTCCTGGCCCCCACTCCACTCCCACCGTATTCCAGTTGCTGAAGTCGCCTGTGATGTCTGCTTGCCCCTGACCGAATCCATCTGTCGGTGTATTCCAGTGTACGAACGCCGACATCGACTTCCGGTTTCCGTCAACAGTTTCCGCAATGTCGATCTCGGGGGGCCATATTTCATTCTTCGGCCACAACAGAAGATGGAAGCTGATCTCGTCGGACTTGTCTGCCCTAAATCTCATTTCCCATTTGCCATACTGCTGCGCGCGGGTGAAGTTGGAAACCCCACCCGTGAGCCATCGACCATCTACTTGTTGCGCACGAAGCTGCAACTTGCCACCGTCGAGGCGAACCATCGACGGATCCCACCAGCTCGCCGAATTGCCACCTGGTGCACCATAGTAAGGACCCCAGTCCCCGCCCAGCGAACACCGGTCGAAGTTGTCGATGAAGATCTGGCGCCACTTCGGCCAGGTCGAAATATTCCCGACCGGAGCAGGTTTGGTACCGGAGCTCGCTACCGAAGAACACAGCGGAGCTGCGCTCACAGTTGCCTGCGGCACTATTCCCACAAGAACAGACAGAAGAAGAAGATTGAGCCAACCGAAGAACCGCTTCGAAACACGCTGCCGTGGATTTACCATCATGCCACCGTCTAGTCGCAGTGAATGTTCATCTGCTACCAGAGCATAACGCACCAATTGGGACTAAAGGTATAAATTTTCAGCGACAATTAATCCACAGCTACTACCGACGTGGAGTCAGTTCGATCAGTTCGAGATCAGTACTTCGCGCAGACTCGACAGCTGCCAGAGCCGCGAAATCGGGCGAGTAGACGCTGACCCAATCGATATCGATGTCAGCGATTGCCGGCGACCCCGAAACCGGGCAATCCCCCGTTCCCCACTCCCTCTGCTTGTCACATGCCCCGGCTTGCGCCTGAATCCCCAACCACATGGAAGTCGATGGAACAAAAGATGATTCGAATTCAGCCCACTCACTATCGTCGACAAGGTATCGAACAATTCCCGGGCCCCACTCCACACCGACGGTATGCCATTCGTCGAATCGACCAGTTGTGTCCGCTTGTGCGAAGTGATGCTCACCTTCGTCGGACCAATGAATGAAAGATGACATCGACTCACGTCGACCCGACACACTTTCCGCGATGTCGATCTCTGGCGGCCATACCTCGTCTCGCGGCCACAGCAACACATGATAGCTGATCTCGTCCGATACCCCCGCCCGCAGACGAACCATCCATTTCCCATAAGTTTGCGACACTGCACTGTTAGAAACACCGCCAGTGACCCACTGGTCGCCATCCTGCTGCGCACGCAGGCGCAAAACCCCCTCGGTGACACTGACTTGCTCAGGCTCCCACCAACTGTGAGGATCACCCCCAGGTTGGCCGCTGTACGCCCCCCACATTTCTCCCAACTCGCAGCGATCGAAGTTGTCCACGAATACTTGCGTCCACCCGCGCAGATCCCCTGTCGGCGCATTCGTGGTGCCTGGCGCGCTCGGTCCTTCTTCACATGCGTCGGTTGGCACGTCACCCGTGACCGAACACCCCACTGACAAGCACAAAGCGACAACTCCACCGAGGGCCGTTATTTTGTTGAACAACAATGTGTTTCACTCCTGACTCGAGATCAGCGCGATCTGGTCGAATCGTAAGAACACCACGGCGACTGCACACAGGACCAGGACGACCCCGAGAACGGTAAGAGCTCTCGCAGCCTTCCCACGGCCGATGGTGCCGAGGTCCGGCACCTGCCGTTCCCGCGTCACCGTAATCAGAGTGAGCACAACGAACAACAATCCGAAGATGCATGCTCCCAACAGATTTGTCATCGCTGTTCCAGGTCGATCTCGGGGGCACCAGCGCGACGCAGCACGGTGACATCGGCATTCTCGACGACGATCTCGAAATTGCCGGACGCGAGCATATCGGCGATGGCATCGTCGAACATTCCCGCAGGGTATCCGTATTGAAGGGATATCTGGGAGGAAGCCTGCTGCGCAACGAATACGTAGTCCGGATCTCGATCAGCGACACATGTATCGAAGTTGTCCAGGCAATCGATCGAATCAACTTGAGAAACCGTCACTCCGGTGAGAATTCGCGGGGAGACCAGTTGCGCGGACGGTCCCCACGCCATGATCGTGGCACCGTCCGGTACTGACGCGAGGAGTGCATCACCAATCCGGATCTGATAAGGCGACGAGTGCTCGAATGAGGTGTTCAACCCTCGAGTAGCGGTGAGAATGACGGAGAGAACGAGAATCGACAGCGACGCCATGACAACACGCGGTATACGCCCGCCACGCCGTCGTCTCGAATTCATCAGAACGTTCCGAAGCGCAGCGGCACTACGCACAATTGTCACGGCGCCAAGTGGAGCCAGGATCGGAGCTGCCATGACAAAACACCGAATGACCACTTCGCCGCCGTAACTCTGTACTGCCACCAATCCGAAGGGAACCACACACAGCACTCCCGACATCAACCACGTCTTTCGTCCACGTGTCAGAACCCAGCCGAGGAACCCGAGCAATCCCATGAAACCTGTAGCTGCGAGCCGCAGATATTGCATTGCTTGGTAGGTCGGCCCGGAGCCGATGCGTTTGCTGACACCGCCTTGCACCGCGCCGCTCACCTGCCCGACATCCGACAGCAACGCCTGAAGGTGGCCTTTCCAGTAGTCGACTGCGCCGTAGCTGAACCAGACGAGAAAGAGCGCGCCGGCGGCCACCCACAACAACCGATAGCGAGTCGATCCCGTCAGCGTGAACATCAACAGTGCACCGACCATCACCATCGGCGTCAACTGGTGTGTCACAACCATCGCCGCCAGAATCACAACCAGAATCGCCTCTACGGCGAGGGTCTGCGCCGAACTCTGTCCAGGCACACGCCCCGGAGTGCGACGAGATGCGCCGACAGTTCTCGCCACCAACCCTCCCTCGACCACGGGGAGTGGAGCACGACGCAGTTGCCACAAGAGCACTGCAATCACGCTGGTGTAGAACATCATTGCGGTTGGTTGTGGCGCAAAGTAGTCCTGTTGGTACCAGTTGAAAAGCAAATAGACAAACACGCCCAGCCATGCCACACGTCGACTCCGTGATATCGACAACCCGATCGAGTAGATCGGCAACGCGATCATCGCGTTGAAGAACACGGGTGCCCAGATGAAAATGGCGGTGAAATCGGTAATCCCGTAGGCGGTACTCATTTGGGCGCTCCCGGAGAAGAATCCAGCCCAACTGAAGCGCGCGTCGGAGGGTGGTGGAAGTTCTCCGAAATGGACGAGTATCTCGATGAGACCACGATGTACGTAAGCTGTGGGGATTGATGTCACCCCGTCTGCAAGGCTTACCAGCAAAGTCGTGAATGTGATCAAAGTCAGTGCTGCGACAGTCAGCACTACTGCGTCGAGTCTGCGCGAAGTCAGTGCGATCCCGGCTACGAGTGAGACCAGGAAAAGCGCAACGTAGTACGCCCACCCGATTTCTGGAATGATTCCTGCCGCGCCTGCGGCAGCGGTGTCCAGAGTTCGAACTGCCACCGCGAAGAAGAGCACTGCAACCGTGATCGTCACACCGGCGAGCATTCGCCGACGCCCTACCCGCGGCGGTCCGATCTCTCGATAGGGCATAACCTTCCACGCCACCGCACAGGAGAGGAGGGACAGCCCGCACAGCACTGTCTGAATCAAGGTCGGATGAAATGCGCCGATAACGAACTGAGACTGCGCAACAATGATGTTGACCGAGAGTGAGAGGCTTATCCCCACTGCCGTCGTGATCACTGGATCCGGAATGCGAACCATGAGTGCAATAGGCACACCAGGAACCAGAACCGTCGTCGCGACCCCGATCAACACGCGCAGTGAGAATGGAACTCCCTCCCCTCCATCGCGGCGAACAAGCAACGCGAGAATCAGCGCGGTACAGGTCAATACAGCGATTGCGATGAGGACGACATGATCGAGTCCCAGTTGTGCGGTGCGAGTGGTTCCGCCGTCATCGAGGTCACCTCGATGACGACCTCGCTTCGTTTCCGCGTCCCCCTTACTCGACGCCTGTCCGACGATCATCGGGACAACTGATCCGCCTGCGCCCGCCTACGACGCAGGCGTAGCTTGCTGGAAGCGTACAGATAGGGGCCGGCCAGATACCCGGCCAGTTCCACTCGCTTGAGATCGCCGGGCATCGTTGTACTTCTGTCACCGAAACGCGCAGTGTCGGGAACGAGAAGCATGCGCACACCTCGGGGCACGACCTTCAACAAACCCAGAGCAGTCCGGTCGCCGCCCGAAATGATCTTGACCAAAACCGCGGACATTCCCGTTCCGTAGCCGTACATCTGGTCCCGCAACTCCGCGACACTCGCGCGGTGATGGTGTCCTACTGTTGCCTCGGGGGCGTAAACCAGCGTCGCTCCAGCAAGAACTACCCGCCGAAACAGGTCGAGGTCTTCGCCTCCGAGCGTCGGTGTTCCGGGTCCGAGTGCCTCGTCGAACCCGCCGAGACGTCGGATGCTTTCGGTGCGGAAGGCCATGTTGTTGCCGCTACCGAGTTCGCCTGCCGTGTAGGGGAAAAGCGGTGAAGTCCCCCGCTGACCCAATCCGATCGAAGCAATTTTCGGCGTCTCCATCGCCCACAAGGTCGTGGTATCGCCCTTGTCGAATATGCCCACTTCCTCGAACCACCGTTGTTCGGCGGTGTCGATGCCAATTCCCACAACGCGACCGGTCACCGCAGCAACCTCGTGGGAGGCGTCGAGCACGAAGACGTCCAAAATCTTCTCGATCCACAATGGGTCGGGCTCCGCGTCGTCGTCGGTGAAGGCCACGATTCGCCCGTTCGCGTGGTGAAGTCCGAGATTACGCGCGGCAGAAGCACCTTTGACTGGTTGTCTCAGTATCACGCAACGCTCGTCGTCCATCGCCGACAGGACCTGGTCCACGCGATCGGTATCAGGTTTGTTGTCGACCACCAGAATTTGCAGATTGTGGTGGCTCTGACCCAACAGAGCGTCCAGTGTCCGAGCGAGCGAATCACGGCCGACGGTGGCCACGACCACAGACACCAGTTCATCGGCGTTTATGTCGTCGCAGTCGTCAACCAGGTGCTCTCCACCGAATACGGTTCTCGCCGAAAGGAACCCGAGCAAGGTGGCAAGGAACCCGAAAATCAGAGCTGCCGCACGGGCTGGCGCGAAGCGATCGCCTCGAATCGAATCCTTGGCTGCGGTGAAGATTCCACTGCTCAAGACACCGACGACGTACGCCCGTTCGTTGGACAACCCGTCCGCGCTCCCCACCGCTTGGGTGAGAATTCGCTTGGACCGACCTTCGTAGAAACAACGTCGACGAAAATAGCGAAACTGCTGGCGGTCGGCAGGAACAAAATGATCGACTGCGAAATCACAGACTCGCAGTATCTTGGCAGTGCGATCCCGCTGGCGGATCTTGATTCCCATCAGCGTCTCCTCACAACCGACCGGCAACGTGCCGACCCGCCCGAGTTCGCTCGAGAACCCGCCGATGGACTCGAGCGCGGTGCGCCGAACCGCCATACATGCGCCGATCGGATTGCGAATCTGTTCTCCGTCTGGTGGGAGGCCGCGGTAGTCGCAGCCGACGACCCAGCCGTATTCCTCCGGAAACCACCGAGCCTTAGACCCCTCGTACCGTGCGTGCACTGCCCCTCCGACTGCCGCAATCGTGGGATCTGCACTCATCGTTGCTCGGATCGCGTCGATCCCGCCAGTTCGGAGGATCGCATCGTCGTCGAGAAATGCCACCAGATGACCGTTGCCTGCACTGATTCCGCAGTTTCTCGCGCCGGACAAGCCCTGCTCGGCAGTGTTGGGCACCACCCGGACCCCCGTTGGTACGTGTGCACGAACATGAGCAAGCATGGACTCGTTGTGATCGATGACAACAACGACCTCGTCGCCTGGGCCGTTTGCCTGGACAGTGGCGGCATCAACCGCAGCGAGCAGCATCTCGAGCCGACTCATGCTGTACGCGCAGATCACCACGGATACCGAACATGTTGTCTTGTCGAGGAATTCGACCTTCGAAACCGGCGACGAAGACATGATCACCCCTGCCCGTTCGAATCGAACCTCGATATTCGCCTCCGCCGTCCTGCGTCACGGAGCAGAGCTCTGTACGTCGTGGCGAACGAATCTGCTCGTCGCTCGATGGACAGGTCGTCTCTGGACCGGCCCAACGCCTCGGCGGCGATTCGGGTGCATAGTGCGGGATCGCCGAGAAGCCGTTGTGCGGCAACGGTCAAAGAATCGACGTCCCCTGTCCGGAAGACCACGCCGGTCCTGTTGTCGTGAACGAAGTCGCGCAATCCTCCACTGTCACTGGCTATCACCGGGACTCCGGAGGCTTGAGCTTCCAACGCGATCAGCCCGAAAGGCTCGTCGTGAGACGGGCACGCGAGGACGTCGACGGCACGCAGAATCGACGGAATGTCATTTCTGGGCGACAGGAACCGATGGGCGCCCGGCATCGATGCCCGCGCCAACGTGTGCAACGCGTCGACAAATGCAGCGTCATTCTTGGCCGGTGCGCCGACAACAGCCAGATGTACGTCAACTCCCGATCGACGCAACGACCCCAGTGCCTCGATCAACTCGCCGATGCCCTTCTCTCTGTCCAACCTCCCCACCACCGCCACGAGCAATGCTCGGGGATCTGCTGACAGCTCGGCGCGAATCGATGGATCGGCCACTCCCGGACTAAATCGAACAGAGTCGACACCTTGATGGACGACCCGGGTCTTCCTCCGTGCCAGCGGGCCCAACTGCTCGAATACAGCCTCGCTCACGGCGACTGCTGCGTTTGCGGTGGACACCGCACTACTCATCACCAGCCGCCCACCACCTGGGGGCACGATGTCGTGCAACTCGAGCAACGACGGCCTTCCTGCTAGTTGTATGAGGAACGGACGTTAGTTACGCGGTGCCGGCGGTAAGCGGCGGGCGGTCGTCCTCCGCGTGTTGAATGCGGTCGATGATAATTGTAGTGAACGTTCCAGATTTCCACGG
>NZ_LNAK01000017.1:0-33551 GCF_001445685.1 Rhodococcus sp. KB6
TCGGCGGTGTCATCGGCGTACCTCGCTGCCTGCAGATAACACCGTCGCCCACATATCCCGAATCCGTGGAAGGAAGCCCAGGATGATGTCAACGGCACTACCTACTAGCTACGGATTACACCTGTACCCGCTCTCGCGGAGTTGGCGTGCAGGAGCTGCGAACTGGACGCTGGAACAGCGGAAATCGTTCGCCAACGACACCGCGCTGAACCTGATCGCCTCGGACGGTCCGGCGAACCAGGCCAAGTCCGACAAGGGCCTGGACGAGTGGCTGCCGCCGAACGCGGCGTACCGCTGCGAGTACGCGAAGAAGTTCCTGACCGTGGCCGCAGCGTATGACCTCGCAGTCACCACAGGAGACGTCGCCGCCGCGCGCACCGCGTGCAGCGCCCGGTAACCACCACCCGTCCAAGGAGGATCCATGACGAACGACACCCACACCGCGTCCACAGCCGCCGAGCGGCGCAAGGAGCGACGCGAGATCGACAAGCGTGCACGGAAGCTTTCCAAGCGCACCGCGGAGTTCCGGCGTACCTACATAGGGCTGACTGATCTCGACGTGCCGACCTCGAGGGAGGTCGTCGAGCGCTACACCGTGCTGCGGGATTCCGGACGTCTGCCCGCGGACTCGGACGAAATCGCCGGCACCATCACATGGGTGCGGCGTTGGCACGAATCGGACGTCAACGTCCTCTACGCCGCCGTGGCGATGGTCCTCGGGCTCACCGGAACGGTGATGTCTCTCAGCCTGATGAACTGGGGAACGAGCCTCAGTTCGCTGTCGGGTGCCGATCTCGCCCGGGACGCACTGGTGGCGGCCGTGGGCGGAGCGATCGTGGCAACGCTGTTCTGGGGTGCGCGCCTGCGGCAGGTGTCGGAGACGTCCGCCGTGTTCCGCGCACATGCCGATGCACTCCTGACCCAGGTCGAGAACGCGGATCCGGCAGCGAATGTCTGACGCAGCGGTGAGGTTCCTCCTCGGAGTCGCGGCTGTTCTCGGACCCGCCTACGCCATCGCGGCGGTGAGCGTTGGGCTGGGGCCGCGGCTCCGAGGTCGGATTCCGAGCCAACACATGGGTCACAACCTCGACGTTCAGGATTGCCGCACCGTGCATCCCAGTTGCAACAATGAAAAGCGGTATTGTAAAGTCGGCGTCTGACAGGGTCGCCGGAGACACCGCTCGGGCCGACCGCACGGACTAGGCCGCGGCAGTGGCTCGGGAGCGGAGGTGACCGGCATGAACAGCACATCTCGCGTCGCCGCCGGCCTCCAGTGCCCGCGCCCACTGGTCGATCGGGGAGAAGCCCTCTGGGGCACGGGGATCGGCCGAGGGGACGTGTCGTCTTCCCAGTACGATGCCCCCATGTGTCGCTCGAAAGGTCACGGAACCGGCCGCCGCTGCCCCGGCTGCGGAAGCTACGCCGCGGCCGCAAAAGCCAACGGAAACCGTCGTCTGGGCCGTGAGGCGCGGAAGAAGGTCGTCGACCACCTCAAGGCCGAAGGACTCCTCGACACCGCCGCCGCCATCCAGGCGGCCCCGCCGAGCGTCCTTCAGGAGTTCATGGAAGGTCTCGGCATCGACCCCGAGATCCTGGGCAAGACACCGATGCCGAGCACCCACTCGAACCCGCCCAGCGCGAAACTGCTGATCGCGCAGGCGAAGGCGGAGCGGGAGAAGCTGGCCGGCCCGAAGATCACCGCCGCGCAGGCCGCTCTCGCGGCTGCCGAGGAGAACGTCACGGCGGTCGACGCCGAGGCCGACGAGGCACGAAAGGCGGTCAACCGGTACCGCTCCCGCCTGCGCAAGGCCACGAAGGCACTGGAGGAGGGGACCGGATCTGCCACGGAGGTCGCTGAACTCCAGCAGCAGGTCGACGACGCCAAGGCCGCCTACGTCGACGCCCAACGCCGCCAGCTCGAGGTCCGCGACGACCTCGCAGCCGCGAAGTTCGGCCTGCGCGACGACATGACGGACGAGGACCGCGACGCCTACTACGCCGGGCTCAGCGACGACGACGTCGCGGCGATCAGCCGCTCGTACAACCGCAGGTACGCCGAGGAGGCCGCCACGGCGTTCGCCGAGGGCCCGCTGATCGGGCCGGCGGGGGTCGAACGGGACACCACCGTCTACACGTCGGGCACCATCCCGATGGAAACCGGCTCCGCTATCGAGCAGGTCGAAGGCCGCTACCTCGACGGCGGCACCGCGATCGTGCGCCGCGGCTCCGGCGACTTCGCTGTGCTCCAACGCAAGGGCGACTCCTACTACCCGGTGGCCACGGCCCACGGCAAGCAAGACGCCCTGGCGAAGGCGAACCGCATCCCGATACTCGTCGAGCCCGGCTCGCTGCCCGAGAACGCCACCGAGATGCAGCGCCAGGCCCACGCCGCCCAGGGCGACGTCCTGCTCGAGGTCGCCCGTCAAGCGGCCGCGGGGAAGGCCGCCACATCCGACGCCCAGAACAAGATCATCAGCGACCGCTTCACCAGCGAGGTCGAGAAGCTGACCGACGCGGTCGGTGCAGGCCCGGTCCGCGCGGACATCTACGACGGCACCAAACGCCACCGCAAGCGCATGCGCGAGCTGGCTGCGGTCGCGGCGGGGGAGAAGGCCCGCACCGACGCCCTGTCGGTCGGCAAGACGCCGGCGCAGGCCGACGAGGCGTACGCCCGTGCACACCGCCGGGCGCTCGGTACCGAAACCCGTGGCGGCGGCGTGATTCCGCACTTCGAGCACAAGATCCCGCCGGACAGCCTCGGCGCCGAGAAGCACGCGAGCCTGTACCGCAGCGGCATCCGCGCCTTCGGCAAGGAGACCGCCGACGACTACGCGGTCATCCACCAGCGGGCCGGTGACCTGAAGGCATGGGGATTCTCGGTCAGCGGGGAGAAGGTCCACACCTCCGACCTCTCTGGCCTCACGGCGACGAACTCCGCGTTCGTGACCAAGGTCCTCGACAAGTCCGAGCGCGGCGCGCTGACCACCTACACCGGCGGCAGCTACACGACCATCAATGCGGCTGTGACCGGCCGAGATCCGAACCCGTCCGCGTCGACGAAGACCACCGTCGCCGGCATCGAGTCCGCGTTCGACAAGTTCAACGAGCACAACCCGAACATCGAGCCGATGACCGTCATGCGCGGAACCCGGATCCCCAGTGGCTGGAAGGGAACGCCGGCCGAGTACATCGACGCCACCTTCACCGTCGGCTCGAAGATGCAGATCGGGAAGGTCACCAGCACCACGACCAAGCAGGCCACCGCGAAGGGATTCGCCGGCCACCCGCCGTACATGATGGTCATCCGCACCCGGTCCGGTCTGCCGGTCAAGTCGATCTCCCTGCACAGCGGCGAAGACGAGGTCATCGTCCCGATGGGAACCGACCTGCGCTGCGTCAAGGTCGACCACCACGGAATCCACGGCATGCCGACGGTGTGGCTGGTCGCCGAGGACCTGGTCGCCGAGGCCGACGGCGGAACCTACACCCCACTCAAGGCCGTCGCATAGCCTGAAAACGTAGTTCTAACAGCGAAAACGACACGTCCCCCTATCGAAGAGAGAAGGCCATCATGAGTGCACTGACCGACGAACAGCTCGACGACATCCGCGAGCGCCTCGAGCAAGGCATGACCCCCGACGACATCGCCAACTACCTCGGCCGCGTCGCCGACCTCGATCTGATCGAGATCGAGCAGGTCCGGACCGCGGCCAACGAGATCGAGCAACAGCAGCAGCAACAGGGGGAGAACCCATGACAGCACCCACCGCCAGCAACCACGCCACCCAGCTCGCCCGCTACGGCAACGCCCTGACCGGTCTCGCGGCCGGCGATGCCTGGGGCTACCAGGTCGAGTTCCGCAAGTACGCCGCCATGCCCGCCTACCCCGTGCCGGCGCCGGCGGGTGAGTGGATCATCAGCGACGACACCCAGATGACACTCGCCCTGCACGACGCGCTCGTCGACGTCGAGGACTTCGCCGACATCGAGGCCGTCACCGACGCGATCGTCCGCCACTTCGTCCTGTGGCAGGTCGACCCCGACAACACGCGCGCCCCGGGCCGCGCCTGCATGGGCTCGCTGCACCGCCTCCGCTCCGGAGCCCGCTGGTACGACAAGGACGGAGCCCGCGAATCCGCCGGCTGCGGCGCCGTGATGCGCCTGGTCCCAGCAGCATTCGTCCCCGAGCCGTACTGGCTCGGCCTGACCGCGCTCCAGGCCGTGATCACCCACAAGCACCCGCGCGCGATCGTTCCGGCGCTGCTGCTGGCCGATGCGATCCGCCACGCCCCCGACCGGCACGGCCGATTCCTCGACTCCGCGCTCGCCGAAGCCGACGCGATCTACGAGGGCACCAGCGGATGGCTGACGGATCCGTACCTCGCCGCCGTCCTCGACCCGTACGCGGGGGACGTGTCATCAGTGCTGGTAAACGGTCTGAACGACGAGGTCGTGGAAATCCTGCTCGTGGCCGCGGAGACCCGGGACCGCCTCGACGAGCTCGCCCCGACCGAGTTCGGCGATCCGTGCGCCGGCATCGGCGAAGGCTGGGAATCCGCCAGCGCCATCGCACTCGGCCTGCTCGCCGCCGACATGGCCACCGCACCCGCCGGGGCCGAGACCGCCCCGCTCACCGGCCCCGAGGCCCTGGCATGGGCTGCGACGAGCAACGGCGACTCCGACTCGATCGCCTGCATCGCCGGCGCGGTAATCGGTGCCGCCCACACCACGCCCGACTACTGGGCCCTGGCCGGCCTGACGCCGCGGTTCGAGCCGCGGTACACCGCCGAGATCACGGCTGCCGCGGACACGCTGCCCGGCGCCTCCGCGACCGCCTGATCGGGGTGACACCCCGTAGGTGAAATGGGTTGTGAACTGCAAACATGACATGTCCCCTCCTCCCGTCTCGCGGGAGGAGTCGGTCGGATCCGTTGCAGGACAGCACTACAACGAGGGGGAGTCGATGCAGCCTGTGGTCACGTCAGTCTTCGGTGGCGTACTGGTCATCAGTGGGATGGTCGGGGCCGCCTGGGCGCATCGCGCAGCCGAACGTCGGGGCCGCGCCGACAACTTTTTCGCATACGCGTGGACCACGGTGGCCGTGTGGTTTGGGCTCTTGCCACTCATCGACGGCGCGCGCCTGCCTGCGACCGTGCAGGACCTCGCTTACGCGGTGGTGGTCGCTGGTGGGATCGCTGTGACCCTGTGGTGCGTCTTCTGTGGCGTGCGGGCCCGGCGGGCGGAGTTCCGTGCGCACCAGCTCGAGCGCCGGGCCGACGGCGAGCCCACCTCGCGCTACTTCTGGAGCCCGTGGAGCATCTTCGGGTGGACCCTCGGTCTCGGATTCGTCGTCGTCTTCGGGATCGGGATAGCCATCGGCTCGACTGTGGGCGTCCTTCTCGACCAGGCGACCGCCGACGACGTCGAGCGGATCGCCAAGAATCTCGCCAACGTCATCTCCGCCTGCGCCTTCGCGCTGGTGCCCCTCGCGGCTGCGGCCGGAGCCTGGCGATGGTGGAGCATCCACCGCGAAGGTCGTCAACAGTTCGCGGAACCACCCAAAGACAATGTCGCCCAGCCGGAAGTGGGCTACTACCAGTGAATACTCATCCCAGTAGGTAGTCCCTCTTTCGTGGCGGGCAGCGGGTGCCGAGTCAGTCAGCCACGCGAATCGGCTCCTCGGCCGGGACAGTGTCTGATAACGGCCCATGCCGTCGTGGATCCAGTAGTTCGATCTCATCCACCTGAAGGCTGGAAGGGCTCCCGCCAAGTACCGATCTCCAATAGCTGTTATGCGGTGTGAGCCCCCTGGCGGCCCACCCAGGCGGCCGCGAATGGAGTCCGACCGGCCAGACCGTACGTTCGTTCGTTACCCCGCAAACCCCCGTAGGCATGCGCGAAACACCCGTGAGGTCGGCGTCGTCGAACATCCATCCCAGATAGGCAGACTCCGCAAGAGCGAAGGTTGTCTCATTTCCGGTGAGGCGGGCGCCCTGGAACGACACAACCTTGCCCATGAAGTGAGAACCGTCGAAGATTGTCCGACGGGTGAAGCGAGCATCGACGAAGGATGTCTGATCGCTGGTGAAGTGAGCGTCGCGGAAGTTCGTTAGTCCGCCGGTGAAGTGAGCGTCGCGGAAGTTGGTCATCCTGCCACTGAAGTGAGCGCGGAAGAAGCTGGTGTGCCCGCCGGTGAAGTTGGCTTCGAAGAAGTCCGCCGTGCCGGTGAAGTGAGCGCCGTAGAAGGATGTGGGCCCGACGCTGAAGTGGGCGTTGCGGAAGGTCGTCACCTCGCTGGCGAAGCAAGCACCGTAGAAGGACGTTATCTCTGGGTGGGAGAAATGAGCGTTGCGGAAGGTCGTCAATTTGCCCGTGAAGCGAGCTTCTTGGAACTGGGCATCTCCTACGAATACACACGCGCTGAGATTGAGGTTGTGGAGGTGCGCGCCGGTCAGATCGAAGTTCATGTGGCTCCACGGACCGGGACGCAGGTTGGTGTGAGGGCCGGGAACTGCTGAGGACGATGTCCGTAGATGCGCCGCGATGACGCGGACGATGGTCTCGCGAACAGCGAGATCGTCGAGGAGATAGTCGTGATGCTCCTCCAGTTCGACCGACCCCTCCGAGCGCGTGACCTTCCGCTTTGTAAGGCTGTATTCCCTGTTGGAGGGGGCGTAGGGCGATCGTAGGTAGCTGCACAGGACATCGACGCAGGCTTGGGCTTCGCGGAGTCGTTTGGGTTCGTCGACGTGGTCGTCGGCCAGCCATTCGTCGGCGAGAGTTTCCATCGAGGTGACGGCAGCCATGCGGACGATGAGCGCGGGATGGAGAGGCGAGCCGCGATGGTGCCGTACCGAGTCTGACGGTCACGCTCGATGCCTTCGCGGCGATTGTCGTAGTCGGAGTTGGCCTTCAAGATGTTCGAGTCATCAAGGGCTCGTTGTCGCCGGTAGGCAAGCACCGCAGCGGGGACCGCGATCGCTGCCGCACCGATCAGGCCGACTGTCCGGCCGTACCCGGCCAGGTCGGCGGTGAACACGGAGTGGCCGTCCTCGGTGACTCGCTCGGCAAGTCCCCAAACAGCTCCAACAGCCACCACGAGGGCAAGGACCGCGAGCGTGAGAAGAAGCCACGGTGACGCAGGTTTGGGCGCAACCCAGGCCAGTTGGGATGGCCTCTTCTGGTGGTTGGCCGGCTTCCGTTTCTCCGGTCCTGGGCCCGCTGCTTTCATGCGCGAAATGTACCGGCGGATGCGGCCGCCCCGCGGCGTTGTCCAGCGCGTACAGACTCCGTGATGAACCTATGGGGTATCAGCCCCCATAGGGGAGTGAGGCAATCTGAGCGCCACTAAATCGAACAGGTGTTCTATATTGGTGGTGCGTAGGTAGGAGTTCGAGAATGACCCGTGCGTTGGAGTCGAAGGCGGAGAAGATCGCTCACCTGCGGCAACGCATTGCGCAGATCCCTGCCCGATCGGTCACCGCACCCGACCCATCGCCGGTCATCGCGACTCCACGTCGAACCCATCCTGAAGAAAGCCCAGCAGCCTTGGCGTCCGCACCCGCTCTGGGGACGCTGCCGACACCAGCTCCGATCGCAGACCTGCTGCCTCATCACGGCCTGGTTCGAGGCTCGACAGTCCAGGTGTCCGGTGCTGCCGCCCTGCGCGTCGGGCTGGTCGCGTCGGTCACCGGCGCCGGGGGGTGGGCTGCGATCGTGGGGCGGCCGAAGTTCGGGCTGCTCGCGGCCGCCGAGATGGGCGCGGACCTCGCGCGGTGCGCGATCATTCCGGACGCCGGAGATGATCCGGCGGCCGTCGCAGCCGTGCTCGTCGACGGCGTCGACGTCGTCCTGTTGTCACTCGGCGGTGCCGATGTCCCGCCCAGCCGCGCCCGGGCTGTCACCGCCCGCGCCCGACGCAACGGCGCAGTCCTCGTCGTCACCGACGGTCGCTGGCCGGCCATCGACCTCCAGCTCGACGCGCGCGTGGCCGGCCACCGCGGCCTCGGCGCCAACGGCGGCCGCATCACCGGCCTCGACCTCGAGGTCGAAGCCCGGCCCCGCGGCCAGCGACCGCGCCGCGCCACTGTCGCGATCACCGGCCAGTCCGGCGACGTCACCTGGGCGACAACCCAAATCGACCCGACGCCGCTGAAGATCGCGCAATGATCGAGTCACCCGGCCTCGACGGCTGGACCGAGCCGTTCCCGGACGTGCCGACCCTGCGGCGGCTCCAGCCCCCGGTCGAGGTCGTCGTCGACACTTCCCACGTTCTGCCGCCGCCCGGTGGTTTCACCCGCGCCGACGGACTGCCCCTTCGCGTGCGCGCAGGAGGAATAGACCTTGCCGCGGCGCGCCTCGGCACCCTCCACTCTTGGCTCCGCGTCCGGGATGGCCGCTGGCTCGCGCAGGTGTGCGTGCCGGTGCGTTCAGCGAATGGTCATAGCGGACTGGATCTCTGGCTGTGGGTCGAGGCGTCCTGTGTGTCTCCGATCCTTCCTCCGCGTAGCCATAGGGGTTGACCTGCGCAGACGACACGTCCCGGATTGTCGTCGGCGAGCGCTGCCGCCTGGTTCGAGGGGTTGACTCACTGAAGTTGGACGAGCAATTGATCGGAAACTGCTGTGGCGCAAGCGTCACCGCGAGACCATCTGTTTCTACAATACAAAGTTATATTGTATTGTTATGGGTGTTGGTGAGCGATCTCACGCCAACCCTCCGACGAAAGCAGTCCACGACACGATGCCGCCGAATTACCGTCCGACCTTCCACTACGCCGACCCCACGCTGACACCCCCGGCCCCCGGCCGAGACCTGATCATGAAGGTCGGGCTCGTTCACTCCCTGCCCGGCATCGGCCCGAAGGACGGGGGCCAGTACATCGGAATCCCTCGCGCCATCGGCCCGCGGAACACCCGACTCTGGCAACCGTACGACCAGGTCGAAATGACCCTCCCCAACACCGACGTCCAGCTCTGGAACACCCCCTTCATCACCGGGGGACACCGCCGCGGCGTGTTCAACCTGGCCGAACGCCCGGACTGGCACTGGCTGCGCTGGACGATCGCCGACCATGTCGCCCACGACACCCACGACACCGCAGCCGCCCAGGAGGTAGCGCCGTTGGTCATCGTGCCGTGCGGAGCCACCAAGGAGCCCATTCCGTCACCGGCCGGCCAGCTCTACCGAGGCACCTACCACCGCCTCGGACTCCGCGCCGCCGCCGCACTCACCGGGCCCGAGTCCGTCCGCATCATGTCCGCCCGCCACGGACTCCTGAACCTCCACACCATCGTCGAGCCCTACAACCTGCGCCTCGGCCAGCCCGGAGCGATCACCACGGACCAGCTCCGGGACCAGGCCGCAGACCAGGGCCTGCTCGACCGCCCCGATGTCGTCCTCTTCGGTGGCCGTGACTATGTCGAACTCGCACAGCAGGTCTGGCCGCACGCCCGCACCCCTCTGGCCGGAGCACGCGGTATCGGAGAACAGCAGCAGCGCCTCGCCGCCATCGCCGCCGCCGGCCACCTGAACCGACCGCACGCACCTGGAGGCGCACATGACTGCCACCGAGACCGATCCGTTGACCAACTATTTCCCGCTGAACTGGGACGACCGACCGCGCGTCGAGCAGTGGAACGGCCACATCAGCCGCCAGGACTGGCTCACTCGCGACAAGGCCGATCTGGTGAGCATCATCGAACTGCTCGACCATCAGGTCACCACGGCGAAGCAGGACGCCCTCGACGCCGGGTTCCTCGCCGAGTGGCGGATCCACAAGCTGCTCGCCGAAGTCCGCATCGGCGCCCGGATCTACCTGCATCTCACCCGAGCGCGACGTCGAGGGCGCAAGACCGCGCGCATCGACGAGCTGCTGGGGCTCGGCGCCGACAGCCCCCGACTGGAGACCGCGAAGTAGGGGCGTCAACCAGGCCCGAGTGCGCTCCCCGCAGCAGCACCGCACCATGCGATGTCGGACGTCTCCTGTAGGCATGTCGACGCACGAAAAGCCAGGAATCCTAGCGGATTTGCGGCAGCCAATCCCCTCTAAATCTTCGTTTGCGTCGCACCTCGAATCGCCCACATTCCCTCTCTCGGAAGGAAATACAGATGACCCCCCGTTTCTCGCAGGTGTACCCCTATCCTTCGAGTTCATCGGCCGAGGTGGCCGTGAACCACTACACGAGCTGGTCCGCCGCCAACTGGTTCCTCGGGTACGCATTGATCGGTGTTGCCGTGGTCCTGGCCGCGATCGCTGTGGTGCTCTGGATCGCAGGGAAGTCCAACGACGACGATTTGGGTGTCCTCGGCACCGCAGCCCTTCTCGGCGTCATCTCGGCAATCATCGGAGCCATCGCCTTCTGGCAGGTCGCGCGCCACATCGAGCAGATCGAGTGGGTGTCCCTGCTGGGCCTGGCCATGATCGGCAGTGTGACCCTGGCCTGCTATCGGGCTGCACGCAGCGACCTGGCAGATGCGTTCGAGCCTTCGTACTACGTGCGTCGTTCGGCTCTGACCTATGCGATCCCCTTCGGGGTCTCCGGGGTCATCGTGCTGGGGGTGTGCATCGGTGACGGGGCGAATCGCTTGGCTGCCTCGGTCCCGATGGCCGTGGGCACGTTCGTCGGGCTCGTGGCCGCCGGTGCGCTCGGTCTCGTTGCTTACGCGGCGTCCTCGTCGAATGCTCGCCGGTAGCGCGCGGTTGTCGCGGAGCAGCGACGTCCGACCACGGAAGGCTCCACCCCAGCCCCCTGGACCGGGGCCTTCCGCGGTTGTCGCCATACTGCCGTGCCTGGTCGGGCCTGCGCTGAGCATCCTGGCGTAGATCCGAGGTGATCTGAGGCGGGGCGAGTAGAGGCGGCCACTACGAGAACAGGGAGAAGAAGCCATGCGAGCAACCAATCTCCGGGTAGAGCGAGCAGCCGTCGCAGCCACAGAACTGTCGCTGGCACGCTGCGCTGAGCTGTATCTGGCGCTGCCGGTCGTTGACCACGGAGCCGATCTGATGGCCTACCAGGTGGATCCGTTCCGCGTGGCAAAAGTCCAGGTCAAAGGATCAACGCAGGGAATGAAGGTGTACCGGCAGTACAGCCAGAGCCCGAAGATCGTGTCCTACGTCCTCGATCCGCTGGGGGCGGCCGACGTCGTCCTGCTGTCGGGGCAGGAAGCCTGGGATCTGCCATTCGAGTACGTCACTCGCGGCGGCGCTGCCAGCGACCACCGACGGGACAACGACTCCTACAACTGGGCGCGGCGGTCACAGCTACTCGAGTCGATGCTCGAGTCACGCCGCGCCACACCCGAACGCTGGCTCGATCTCTTCGAGCGGACAGCGACCCCCACGCACGCCAGAGAGGACCGGCCGGCAGAAGAAGCCTGACGATGAGTGCCCCTACCTGCTGGAATGGCACGTCCCCCTTCCCTTCATCGTTCGGCATTCCCCAACGAAGCGCGCACAACGAGGTCCACCCGTGTGGCTACGTGTCCTCCTGGGGGGCGTTGCGAACTCCATGACGCGATCGACACCCTGCCTGGGGTTCCGTGGTCTCGGGCGGGCCTTCCGCTGTCAGGTGACCGCGTCGACCGCAACGGGCTCGAAAGACAGGATCGCCAGCCCAGGTAGTCGGTGCACCGGACGGTCGGCGTGATGGCGAGGAGTCGCCTCGGGGTGGGTGAGATCGCGTACCTGGACGTTGAGAAGCCTGGCGAGCGCGACGGTTTTCCCACATCGGGTACAGATGCCCTGCCTCCCAGCGATCAACGTCCGGCTCCTGTACCCGGCATGCGAGATCGACCTGTGGGCCGACGTGGCTGCCGTGGTCGAGCAGCGTGCTGATGTACCAGGGGACGAGCTTGCCAGCCCGCCACAGCTCACGGTCGTCCTCGTCCGGATCGGTGAACGGACCGGGCACAGCGAACTGCTCAGCGATCCGGCAGAAGCGCGCGGTCTCCGCCGCGGACATCCCCTTCAGGCGCTCACCGGCATCCTTCGGTGTTCTCCCATCGCGGGATCTGTCGCGGGCCGATCGGCGAGAAAAGATCGAGGGCACAGTGCATCTCCAGAGTGGCGTGGGGATCGGGGTTGGTCGATTCAGACGCTACGCACCGCATTTCGGGCTTCGGCTCGGCTGAAGTAGTTCGACGAGGTCGACAGCGGGGACGTGTCATCTATGCAGGTAAACGGGCATAGCGTCAGAGTCTTTGGTTTCGGCCCGCCGCGGCCGCCGATCCGCCGGTCGATAGCATTGCAACAGAGCGAGAGGAACCCCCATGCAACCTGGACAGCAGGTCCGACTCGGTGCTGGAGGAGTCTCCGTTTTCACCGTCGTCAGCGTCGAAGACGGCGGCACCGCGATCATCGAGGCGACCGTAGACGCGCCCGGCAAGTACCCCTTCTCGGTCCGCCTCGCGGATCTCGTGCCCGCGACCTGAGCCCGCTGGGTCCGGGCGTCGGCCGGATCGCCGCGTGCTCGGTCAGCGGGGACCACTGCACGTCAGATGGTGTTGCGGAGTAGATCGAGCTCCCAGACCACGAGATCGAGTGAATCGAGAAGCCTGGAGATCTCGGGATCGCGTCGCAACTCGGCGAGCACCGCGGGGTCGCCGGCGAAGTGCAGCTCGGCGATCTGCTCCCGCTCGTCCTCGGTCATATCTGTTTGGACGCAGGCGAGGCGTTGTCGGTTCCAACTGCGCGACGGCGCGGCGTACGTGGGGACGCCGACGTAGAAGCCGCCGGCACCATAAGGTGTCGACGGCTCCGGCCCCGTCATCAGGAACGCTACGCAGTGCAGGTCTTCCCGATCCTGGGGTGACAGTGCCTGTCATCGCGGCCTCTCGGCACGCGGTCGCTCGCAGCGACGCAAGGGGTGGTACCCGCAGGCACTGCCACCTGTAGTTAACGGCACCGCCGTGGCCAGCATTCCGGGCGCCGAGGGTCTACGCGCCGTGCTCGCGAGGAGGGGACATGTCATCACTGCTGGTAGATGGTGGTCTGAACGGTCCCGGAGGGTCCGTTTGCATCGGGACAATCCGCATAGGGCGCGTTACCCGCATATCCTGCGTATGCTGGTAGCAGAGTTTAGGAGGTGGATTCATGTCGCAGGGATCTGAATCAGCACCGCAGGATCTGCAGGATGCCTCCCGGCTGATCTACATGTTTGCCGCCAGAGGTGAGAATGTCGGCGTCGTCGCTTTGCCGGAGACAGCTCCGTCGTTCTTCGTGGACTGCCGTTCGGGTGGCCCGGACATGCCCGTGTCGAGGCTGACATCGGACGCGTCGGCCGCCGTATGGCGCGACGCGGTGGCGGAGTGGCTGCGGGACGCACACCCGTCACCTCGGCGGCCCCTGCACGCCGACACACCTCATGACTACTCACTGTGGGTGACGCGGTGCACATCGGACGCCCAGCCGGGTGGCCTGGTGTTCGTTCAGGACATGCCCGCCGCCGACTCATCGCCCGAAGACGCTACGGAGGCTGATGCTGACGAGTGGGGGCCGGCGATCCCGGACGAGAAAGTCGCCACCCTCGAGCAGGCGAACCTGAAGCTCCAGGTAGAACACCGTCGCCAGGAGCTGAGCGCGTCGATGTCGAGGACGCAGGCAGCCGACCTGCTCGGTGTCTCGCCGCAGACGGTCTCGGAGTGGGTCGCCCAGCACAAGCTCGTCGGGCTCAAGGACGGCCGGGAATGGCGTTTCCCTGCCTGGCAGTTCACCCCCGACAACGCGGAACCGGTCCTCCCGGACCTGGACCGACTCGTGGCCACCTTCCCCGGTGGCGAGGTGAGCTTGTCGCGGTGGATGAACCGGGCGAACGACAACTTCGCCGGCCGCACCCCCGCACAGGAGATGGCCCGCGACAGTGACCATGTGATTGCGATCGTCGAAACCCTGGCCGCCACCTGATGGCCAAATCGCTCGACCAACCCGACAGACCCCTCCCCGACGCCGACTACCGGTGGATCTGGACGCCGGCCGACGGTGCCACTGCACCGTGGTATCGGGTCTATCACCGCACCGCCCACGTCCCGGACGGGGTCACCTTCCGGACCTTCGGCCCGCTCAACCGGTTCGATCACCACACGCCCCCGATCACCGCGAAAGCGCTCGACCCGGACGGGCGGTCGGTGATCTATTTCGGGGTCGATCTCGCGACCGCGGCGTGCGAGGTGTTCGGAGAAGCACTAACCGCGCATGTGTGCTCGAACTTCCGGGTCACGCTGGTGCGGCCGGTACGGGAGATCGTCACCTACGATCTGGACCAGGCCAATGCGGCGATGGCCATCGGAGCGGTCCCGGCGCTCGCATCGGGTAACGAGGACCGTGAGCTGACCCAGCAGTGGGCCCAGGCCATCTACGAGGACCAGCCCGCTGCGACGAAGGTGGAAGGCATCCGCTACCGGACCGCCTACCGCGGCGACTACTCGATCGCGTTGTGGGACTGTCCCGATGCTGTCGAGGTTGCCCTGGATAAGGATGGGCAGCCTCTCGACATCCCCCTCAACGTCGGACGAGGGCGACATCTCCTGCTGGACGCACTCTCCGGCAGCGGTATCTCCACCACCTTCATCGCCGACGCCGACTGCTTGAAGTGCAACACGGCCCGGTGACTGCCATCCGGCAGAACTGGCCGACTTAGACGCGCTCGACCTCGAGGGTGAACCCGTCGGCGGCGGCCAGTCGTTCGGTGAGCGCATCGCCCATCGCGGCGGCCGGGGTGAGGATCCCGGCCCGTTCGGGCAGCGTGTCGAACGCCAAGGCGAGGCCAGATCCGTTCTTCCTGCTTGGTGAGTATGCGAGATCGGCGCGACCTCGCTCCGCACGTCAAGCCTGTCGACCACGAAGGCTGGCTATCTCTCGTGCTGTGCAACCGGCCGCGTGTGACTGTTTCGAGCAAGATGGGGTCATGACACGCGAGTGGCGGAGTGACGAGGTCTTGCATGGGCAGGGTCTACCGGCTGGCTGGATCGAGGATCGAATGGGTCAGCCCTTCTCCGGCACGGTCCATTCGATTTTCCCGGGTGGGTTTGAGGCGTACGCGCGGATCTTCCACCCGGCGGTCGTGTGGAATGGCCAGGAAGCAGAATCTGTGTCCTGGTCTGACGTTGCGGTATCCGGGGGGCTCACCGTTCATCCGCAGATGCAGTGGGAGTCGATCTATCGGAAAGGTGTCGACTCGGCACTTTACGTCGATGACCTGCCCGCGATCGGGAGGCTTGCACCCGGTCTGCGGCGTGAGCTTGCCGCAATGCTCGCGGAGTTCACGACCTCTCGAGAGTGTTACTTCGCTTTTTGGGAAGGCAACTTCGATGAGACGCAGATCAGCTCCGCCCCAGGTCTCGAATCGACTTCTGGGAGGCGCTACCACGTCTTCCTTGGTTCTTTGTCGAGAGCTGGCCACACCTTCGCTGGTGAGTCGCCGAATCTGTGGTGGCCCGCGGACGGCGAGTGGTTCGTGTCGACGGACATCGACTTGATGAGCACGTTCGTCGCCGGTTCGGAACGGTGCATTGAGCAGATTCTTGATTCCTCCACGTTGGAGGCTTTGCGGGCAGATCTTGGACATGGCATTACGGTGTCGAGCGACACCGTTAATCCGCGGTGAAGTCTGCCGCCGCCCGCTACACCCAGGTGCCCGCGGTCCCTGTGGACGAGGTGCACCAGGCCACCATCGACCGTGAGGCAGCCATGCAGGACCTCGCGGACTGGCTCACCGCGCTCGCCGCGATGCACTCCGGCGCAGCCGCGTAACCCGGCCTCCGCAACATGGAGACCGACCGCGCCTTCCTGGCCGCCCGGATCCACGACACCCACCAGTTTCCCTCGCTCGTGACCAGCTCATGTGACCCGTTCACGTGCACCTTCGTCGCGGACGCTCTCGCGACCAAGAACGTCACCCTCACCGTCACGATCGGCGCCCGACGGTTCGACGTCGGGCCCGGGCGATGGGATCCCGCCGCCTCCGGGACCGTCGCGACGGTCACCGTGCCGAGCACCGACAGCGCAGGTGCACGCCGGCACGTGGAATCGCACGAGCCGGAGGCATGGGCCCGCGCGGTATTCGCCGAGTTCGACGACGCCGCACTGTGGATCTATCTGCTCGGCGACATTGACCCGGACACCGGACACCGGACATCCCGAGCGGGGCCTGGTCGCCTACCGCGGACGAGTTCTGCGGCGCGGACGTCGTTGTGGTCGGTGGCGGCAACTCCGCCGCCCAGCTCGTCGCCGAGATCTCCACCGAAGCCGCGGCCACGATCTGGGTGACCCTGCGGCCACCGCGGTTCCTGGCCGACGGTGTCGACGGGCGGGTTCTGTTTGAGGTCGCGTCCCGCCGCGCCGCCGCCCTGGCTGCCGGGCACTCCGACCCGGGAGGTGTCGCCGCTCTCGGCGACATCGTGATGGTCCCGGAGGTTCTCGCGGCGCGCGATCGCGGCGCGATGACCGCGCGACCGATGTTCGATCGACTCACCGACGACGGCGTCGCCTGGGGCGACCGCTATGAGAATGCCGATGTGATTCTGTGGGCCAAGGGTTTTCGGCCCGCGCTCGGGCATCTGCAGCCTCTACGACTGCGAGGCGCGGATGGCACCGTGCCGACAGTGGGCACCCGCGCCCTGAAGGAGCCGCGGCTGCATCTGCTCGGCTACGGCGACTGGACGGGTCCCGGATCGGCCACCATCCTCGGCGTCGGCCGCACAGCGAAAGCTGCGGTCGCCGAACTCGATCCCGACGACTGACCCACCACATCTGAAAGGGATCCGAAGATGAGCACACCGTCTGTGCTGTTCGTGTGCGTGAAGAACGGCGGCAAGTCGCAGATGGCGGCCGGGCTGATGCGCGCTGCCGTCGGCGACACCGTGGGTATCCACTCCGCCGGAACGAAACCCGGGCACCGCTATCAATGCCATCTCCGCGCAGGTGCTGGCCGAGGTCGGCGTCGACATCACCGGCGAGACCCCGAAACCGATCGACCCGGACCTACTTCAAGACGTCGACCTGATCGGCACCCTGGGCCGCGAAGCCGAGGTCGTGCCGCCGTACGGGACGGCACTCGAGAACTGGAACACCGACGAGCCATCCGAACGAGGAATCGACGGCATCGAGCGAATGCGACTGGTCCGCGACGACATCGCCGTCCGCATCGCTGATCTCGCCACCCGCCTTCGCCGTCCCTGAAGACCCGTGTCGGCCACCTCGACGTGGGGCGGCCGACACGGGAGGTCGTGCGGGGTTCAGCAGCAGGAGCTTCCGGCGGCAACCGGTTCCTTCTCGCCTGTCGAGCCCTCGGCGGGCGCGGCAGTACCGCAGCACACGCCGCCCTCGGAGCTCTGCGGGCCATCGAGGTGCTGCGGGCTCGACCCGAGGGTCTCCGAGTCGGCGAGGACGGTGTAGACCTCCCACTTCTCCCGCGGCCGCGTCAGGGCTAGATCCTGTGATATCCACATACCCTTCATTCGTTGTGGATAAACGTTGGTCGTTTCCGATCAATGATTGTGGGTGATGATTCCGCGGATGTTCTTGCCGTCGAACATGTCTCGATACCCTTGGTTGATGTCGGCAAGTTTGTACTCGGTGGTGACGGTTTCGTCGAGCTTGAGTTGACCGTTGCGGTAGAGGCGGAGAAGCCGGGGGATGTCGGCGCGGGCGTTGGCTTCCCCATAGAGGCTCCCAACGAGACGCTTCTGGAGCAGGGTGAAGGTCATGAGTGGGATGCTGGCCGTGGTTTCGGCGGCGGGCGCGATTCCGGTGAGAACTGCGGTGCCGGCCTTGCGGACGAGTTCGAGGGTCTGTCCGATCATGTCCCGGGTGACGACTCCGACCGTCAGGATAGCGGAGTCCGCCATGACTCCGCGGGTGAGATCGGCAGTGAGGGCGGTGGCTTCTTCGAAGCTGGTGCAGAAGTGAGTTGCGCCGAGGCCGAGGAGGATGTCCCTCTTGGTGTCGACGATGTCGACAGCGATGATGTTCTCGGCGCCGGCGATACGGGCGCCCTGGATGGCGCCTGATCCGATGCCGCCGCAGCCAATGACGACGACGGTGTCGCCGGGTTGGACTTCGGCGCTGTTGACGGCCGATCCCCAGCCGGTGGTGACGCCGCAGCCGAGGAGAACCGCACGGTCGAGAGGGAGGTCGTCATCGATCTTGACGACGGATTCCTCATGCACCGTGCCGTACTCGGCAAAGGTACCCAGGAGTGACATGGCGCCGACGTTCTGGCCGCGGGCACGGCGGCGGTATGTGCCGTCGAGCATGGTGCCGCCGAGGATGTGGGCGCCCATGTCGCAGAGATTAGAATGTCCGGTCGCGCACCACCGGCAGCGACCGCAGCCAGGGAGGAATGAGCAGACGACATGATCGCCCGGTGCGAGGCTGGTTACGCCGGGGCCGACTTCCTCGATGACGCCAGCGCCTTCGTGGCCGCCGACGGTGGGCAGGGCGATGGGCATGTCGCCAGTACGTGCGTGGTCGTCGGAGTGACAGAGGCCGCCGGCGACGTAGCGGATGAGAACTTCGCGTTCCCTGGGTCCGTCGAGTTCGACTTCCTCGACGCTCCAGTCCTGGTGTGAGCCCCAGAGCACGGCGGCGTTCATCTTCATGGTTGTCCCTATCGATCTAGGTAAATGGGCATTGACCCCGGTCACAGTCGATTGTGTTGCGTCACATTTCGGTAGGATTGAACGACAGTGCCATCTGGCTGAATGTCCGCGCCACGTTCGGGACTGTCCCCACTTCGGTTGACTCGCCGACCTGCCCCAGGGCTTCTTACCCATTTCGGTGTGAAGATCGAGCCCTGCTGAGAGGCTTCGATCAATGCCCCGACCGTATCCGCCGGAGTTCCGCTTCCGGGCCGTCGCACTCGTCCGTGCCGGCAAACCGATCACCACCGCTGCCACGGAGCTCGGCATCAGCGCTGGTGCTCTGCACAACTGGGTTCGCCAGGACCAGATCGACCGCGGCAAGCGCCCCGGGGTCGCGACCCTAGAGAGCGCGGCGCTGGCGAAGGCCAACAAGCGCATCCGGCAAGGAACGATGATGGAGTCGTTCTGGTCGTCGATGCAGATCGAGGTGCGGACAGAGCACCGCCCGGTCGACACGTCGGTGCCGACCGGGCGGGTATGAGTTTCTTCTCTAGGTGGTAGCGAAGTACACGGACTGGGTCTGCAGGCAGGCGTCGAGTCCCTCGGGGCCGAGTTCGCGCCCGAGTCCGCTTGCCTTGATCCCGCCGAACGGTGCGACCGGGTCGAGCATGAAGTAGTTGATACCGACGGTTCCGGAGCGGACCCGGCGGCTCAGTTCTTCGCCTCGCTTCTCGTCCGAGGTCCAGATAGTGCCCGCGAGACCGTACTTCGTGTTGTTGGCGATCCGAACTGCGTCGTCGACGTCGTCGTACGGGATCACGGCGAGCACAGGCCCGAAGATCTCTTCCTGGGCGATCGTGCTTTCGGGGCCGACATCCGCGAACAGCGTGGGTTCGACGAACCACCCCTTGGCTAGCTCCCGAGGTCGTCCACCGCCTGTGACGAGTCGGGCACCCTCTTCGACGCCCTTGGCGATGTAACCCTCGACACGAGCACGATGGCGCGCCGAAACGAGGGGGCCGATCTGTGTCTGCGGGTCGAGGGGATCGCCGACAGAGGCGCCGGATACGAGCGCGCAGAGCACGTCGAGGGTCTCCTCGTACCGTGAGCGCGGTACGAGGATGCGTCCGTTGGCAACACAGGTTTGCCCGTTGTTGAGCAGTGCGATCTGGAAGAGCCCTTCGAGGTTCGACATCAGATCGGCGTCGTCGAGAATGATCGCGGCCGACTTGCCGCCGAGCTCGAGCGTCACCGGGCGCAGCAGATCGCCGCACGTGGCGGCGATCTGCCGGCCGACGGCGGTCGATCCCGTGAAGGTCACCTTGTCGACCCCCGGGTGGGACACGAGGTAGGAGCCAGTACTCGCACCACCCGGCACGATGTTGATCACGCCGTCAGGGATGCCGGCGCTCTGCGCGGCCTCAGCCATCACGTACGAGTCGAGGACCGTCTCGGGGCTCGGTTTGAGCACCACCGTGCATCCGGCGGCGAGCGCAGGAGCCATCTTGAATGCCGTCACAAGGTTGGGGTAGTTCCACGGCACGATTGCCGCGACGACGCCGAGGGGTGTCCGGCGAACCTGCGCGCGTCCGCCGAGGAGCCCATGACGGGTTTCCTCGACGTCGGTGATGCGGACGAGATCCGCGTAGTAGCGGAAAACGGTTGCCGGGAGCGCGGACTCGAGCATCGCCGCGGTCGTGATGGGCATTCCGTTCTGCTGCGAGACCCGTCGGGTGATCTCGTCGGCGCGCGCCTCGAGCTCGGTTGCGAACTGCTCAAGGACCCGGGCCCGCGCCCGAGGCTCCCATGTCGACCAACCTTTCGGGTCGTCGAAGGCGCGGCGGGCGGCACCGACGGCTGCATCGACGTCAGCCGGCGACGCCTCGGGCGTGCGGCCGATCAGCTCTTCGGTTGCCGCAGAGTGTATTTCGATCACCGATGTAGATGCAGTTGCGGCGAGCTTGCCGCCGATGAACAACGAGTCGTATTCGAGCATGGAGTCCTCCGTGCGCTTGGTTGTCACATGTCGTGCTGCCTCGGATGCCCATGCCGCCGTACGTGTCTCGGTCGACATCGTTGGGTCCGCCGTGTTCGATGCTCCGGTCATGGTTCGCTCCTCGGAGCTGTACAGGTGGTCGTCCTCATGGTTTCCCTATCGGTCCAGGTGTGGGCATCAGCCTCGGTCGCTATCGAGTGTGCTGAGTCACATTCCTGTACGCTTGTACGACAGCGCCAGTTGACTGAACGAGCACGCCATACCGGATCGGACAATCTGTGTGCCCTAGCTCCGACGACTGGCGCGAGGATCGATGGCAGGACATGCGGAGGTAACTCGTTTGTTGACTACCGGAGCGCTCGACGTGGAGAGCATTTCAGCGACCGATCGCGCGACCCAATGGGAATCGGCAACCTCAGCGTTCGGCTTCTCGCTGGCGATGGGTGCGGTCGCCCCTGAGGCCCCGTTCCATCGCGAGTACCTGCGCCGTCGGTGGATCGCGGAGCTGGCACTCGTCGATCTTCAGTGCGGCCGCTCGTCGGCGGCACGTACGACCAGCACGATCGCCGACAGCGATCAGCGGTACATGATCTTGTTGATGATCGAGCGCGGTGAGGAAGTGGTAGCGCAGGGCGGCACGAGGACGGCGCTGCGGCCGGGCGACGCGCTCCTATGGGACTCCACCCGCGCCGCGCGCTTCGACATCCAGCGCAACCTCCGCAAGCGGCTGTTGATGATCCCCGAGCGGGTATTCGAACCAATGCAAGCCGTCGTCCCTCAGGGGGACAGATTCGTTAGCTCGCCCGCCGCGCGACTGCTGATGAGCTATCTCGATTCGCTCTGGGTCGCACTGCCGCAGCTCTCATTGCAGGCAACGATATCGGCGCGCAACGCCACACTCGAGCTGATCGAGGGCGCATTGAGGCCCGGAACCGATCTGCCGGTGAGCGGAACCATTCCGGCGCTGAGGACATCAATGGACCGGTGGATCGACCAACACCTGGCAAGGCTCCACATCACCCCGACGGAGGTCGCGGCCGCACATGCGGTGTCGGTCCGCACGGTTCATCGGGTGTTCGCCGAGACTGGCGAAACTTTGGGGAGTGCGGTTCGGAGGCGCCGCCTCCTCCGCGCCCGGGCGGATCTGGCGGCAACGGATCTGTCTATCTCCTCTATTGCGGCACGCTGGCAGTTCTCAGATGCCAGCCATTTCACCCGGTCGTTCAAACTGCAGTTTGGGCTGTCGCCCACTGCCTACCGGGCAGACGCGCGGCAGGGCGAAGCGTCGGAGGGGGAAGGCTTCTAGTGTCCTGAGTCATTGATTGTTTTATTGACTCGGGTGCAGTAGGCCGCGGATCACATCCGCGGTCTTGGTCCACACGAAGGGTTTCGGGTTCGCGTTCCACACCAGGCGCTGACGTCGTCTTCGAGGATCTGGACGCTGTGGTGCGATGACGTCCTATCGCGCATGTCGCGAAACGATTGGGTCTTGTAGTAGCCGTACCGGCGATCGACAAAGAGGCGGTCGACCTCGATGCGCGCCGATCTCAGTCGAGGATGTACGGGCGATGACGGTGGCCATGAAGGGCCAGCGTCCCGAGCAGTGATCTTCCATACCGATCGCGGCACCCTGAACCGTGCCGGGTTCCTTGCCGCTCCTATGCTGGCGACAACTCCGGTTGGAGAGTGGATCGCCTCGAACTCTTCGGGCGTGATGTAGCCGAGGGTGCTGTGGAGCCGGCGACTGTTGAACCAGTCGACCCACTTCATCGTGCCGAACGTTGCCGGCGAGCCGTTCCTGCACGTACTCGCGCAACGCATCGCTGCCCACCAGCTTCGCAACCTTCGGACGTTGGCGGCCTGTTGCGCCTTCCACTGCGCCGCCAGGGACCTGCTATCCGCTTCGGGTCGCCGCGTTGCGGCGCAGCTCACGTGAAATCGTTCCCGGGTCGAGTCCGATTCTGGCGTGTCCCCGGTGAATGAGTTCGCCCTGTTCTAGAGTCCTGTGGCCCAGAATCGGGTCAGAAGGGACGATGAAACACATGGCTGGCCGGAAGAAGCACTCCGCAGAGGACATCGTGCGCAAACTGCGCCGTGCGGACGAACTCGCTGCCGCTGGCAAGACGAATGACGAGATCGCCGCCGACCTCGAGGTGTCGTCGGCGACGTTGTACAACTGGCGCCGCTCGTACGGCGGCATGGACGTCGACGCCGCCAAGTAACTACGCGAGTTGCGGGAACAGAACAGCCGGCTCAAGCGACTGCTCGCCGAGGCCGAACTGGAGATGGACGCCCTGCGAGAGGTGGCGAAGGGAAAATTCTGAGCCCGGACGCCAAGCGCCGTGCCGTCGACATGCTCAAAGAGGTGCTGAGCGTGTCCGAGCGGCTCGCGTGCAAGGCGGTCGGGCTCGCCCGCTCCACCTACCGCCGGATCCCGCTCGCACAGACGCCGGCCGACCCGGACGCCGGCCTGCGGGCATGGCTGCGGACGTATGCGAAGGGCTATCCGTGTCACGGGTTCCGGCGCGCGTGGGCGGCGCTCCGCTTTGACGAGCACCGGGAGGTGAACAAGAAGAAGGTGCACCGCCTGTGGCGGGAGGAGGGCCTGCAGCGACGGGTCCACAGTGCCCGCAAACGAGCGGGCATCTCGTCGTGTCCGACGGTGGAGTCGGACGCACCGAAGATGGTGTGGGAATTGGACTTCCAGTTCGATTCCACGGTCGACGGGAAGTCGGTGAAGATCGCGTCGATGATCGACGAGCACACCCGTGAGTCGCTGCTGAACATTGTGGAGCGGTCGATCACTGCCGAACGACTCACCCGGGAGTTGGAAGCGTGTTTCGCGGCGGCGGGTGGCTCACCGAGGGTGTGGCGGATGGACAACGGACCGGAGTTCATTTCCCAAGCGCTGCAATCGTTCTGCGCGGGAAGGGTGGGGTTGGCGTACATCCCGCCTGGGACGCCGTGGAACAACGGGTACATCGAGTCGCTCAACAACCGACTGCGCCGGGAGTGCCTGGGCTACCTGACCCCGGTCGAGTACGCTGCCCGATGCAGTCACCGGTACTTGCCGGTGGGCTGTGAGATCGCCTGAGATCGGTATCAATCACAACCTGGCTCTGGAACCGGGTGGACCGACTATCGGGGACCTGCCAATTCGGCGGGCGATCTTTCGGACCCCGAAGTCCTGGGCGCGCAGTAGAGCGCGATCTCCTCGCGTTCGGCGAATGACAGGTAGCGGCCCGTGGGGTCGTCCAGACTGATCGGTGGCATCCCGCCAGCGTGATGGAACCAGCGGGAGCCGACCGGCCATGACACGCCAACAGCGTCCGCCGCCTGCAACGTCGTCACGCCAGAGGCGATCCGCCGCCAGAAATCCCGCTGCACCGCACGCGACGGGCCCGGCGATCGCATCGGTGGCTGCAACGCCCGATCCGCCGCCCACTGCCGCCGCGCACCCGACGGCGCCTCCGGCATCTGCTTCCCACCACCCCCCATCGCGCACCTCCGTGATTGAGGTGTTGCGACGACCGATTGAATCCGTCCTGACTGCCGGCATCGCTGTGATGAATGAGCCCGTCGGCCACGGCATGGCCACCGTGGTCGCGGCGCCCCAACGCCATCTTCAACGCCGTGGTGACCATGGGGGTGTCCTTCACGCTCGATGCGTGCCAGCCGACGATCGTGCGGGAGAAGCAGTCGATCACGAACGCCACGTAGACGAACCCGGCCCACGTTCGGCAGTAGGTGAAGTCGGTGACCCATTTCCGGTTCGGCGCCTCGGCGGTGAAGTCCCGATCGAGCAAGTCTGGCGCTCTCCGACTGTCCTTGCCGCCGAGCGTGGTCCGGTGCCGGCGGCCGCGGACGACACCGGACAGGCCCTCGGCGCTCATGAGTCGGTCGACGGTGCAGGCGGCGACCTGGTAGCCGCCCAAACTTATCGCGTCACGTTCGATGTGCCAATGTTCGGCGACGAGCATTGGTCCACGATGCCACTCCTGTGGCTTGCGCCGAAAAAGTGGGCGACCCGCACGGCCTGTCGATCGTTAGTCCTGGGGACGGTCTCGAGTGACCCCGCGGCGAGCGCCGTGGTACGGCCGATGTCGCCCGTCTGTGCGCCGATGGTCTGGCAGCTGCGATCACAGCGACCTACCGATGAGTTCCTTCATGATCTCGTTGGTTCCGCCGTAGATCTTCTGTACCCGTGCCGCGGCGTACATCTGGGCGATCGGGTACTCCATCATGTAGCCGTAGCCGCCGAAGACCTGTAGGCAGCGGTCGATGATCTCGACTTGCTTGTCGGTTCCCCACAGCTTGGCCATCGAAGCCGTCGCTGGATCGAGGGTGCCGTCGATGTAACGCTGGATGCAATAGTCCATCAGCGTCTTACCGGCGAGGACGTCCGTCTTGCATTCCGAGAGCACGAACTTGGTGTTCTGGAAGTCCAGGATCGGCTTGCCGAAAGCGAGCCGCTCTTTGGCGTACTTGACGGTCTCAAGTACCGCGGCCTCGGCCATCGCGATGCCAGCCACACCTATGATGAGGCGTTCTCGCGGCAACTGCTCCATCAGCTGGATGAAGCCCTTGCCCTCTACGCCGCCGAGCAGGTTCTCTGCGGGCACACGCATGTCGGTGAAGGAGACCTCTCGCGTGTCCTGACCGTGCTGGCCGATCTTCTGCAGCACGCGGCCTCGCTCGAACCCCTTGAGTCCCTCGGTCTCGGCGACGAACAGCGAGATTCCCTTGGCCCTGAGTTTGGGGTCGGTCTTCGCGACGATAACAAGCAGGTCGCAGTGAGACGCGTTGGAGATGAAGGTCTTGGACCCGTTGATCACGTACTCATCGCCATCCCGGGTCGCGGTCGTGCGCACAGCCTGCAAGTCGGACCCAGTACCGGGCTCGGTCATCGCGACGCCGATCACCATCTCGCCGCTGGACATCTTGGGGATCCACCGTCTCTTCTGCTCGTCGGTGGCATAGGCGGAGATGTAATGGGCGACGATCGTTGAATGCACGTTGAATCCGAAGGCTGTGTCGTGGGCCAGGGCCAACTCCTGCTGGACGACAGCCTCGTGTCCGAAATTGCCTCCGCCCCCGCCAAACTCATCTGGAAGCCCCAGGCACAGCAGTCCGGCGGAGCCCGCCTTTGTCCAGAAGTCACGGTCAATCTGATGATTCTCGGCCCAACGCTCCTGGTTGGGGGTGGCTTCCCTTCTGAAGAACTCGGCCGCGTGCGTCCGTAGTGCTGCCTGATCCTCGGTCTCCCACGGGGAGCGGTATTCGGGGAACAACTTGCTCATAATTTCTACCTTCCGGTGAACTCGGGTGTGCGCTTGCGCAGGAAGGCCGCTTGGCCCTCGTGGCTGTCTGCGGAGTGCACGGACACGTGGAAATTGCGCCTCTCATGCTCGAGGCCTTGAGACAGAGACGTCTCGAACGCGCGCAGTGCGGCATCCTTGGCCAGGGCAACCGCGAGTGGCGAATTCTTCGCGATGCGCTGTGCCATGGCGAGGGCGTGGGCGCCCGCTTCGCCGTCGGTGACCACCTCGGCGACCAGTCCCGCGGCACAGGCCTGCTGGGCCGAGCGGGAGTCGCCGGTCAACAACATCGCCATAGCTTTCGACTTGCCGATGGCTTGGACCAGCCGCTGGGTGCCGCCGCCACCTGGAATCACCCCGAGCTTGACCTCGGGCACCCCGAACTCGGCCGATTCGCCCGCGATCACAATGTCGCACGCCAGCGCCAGCTCACAGCCGCCGCCGAGAGCCAGGCCCTCCACTGCGGCGATCACCGGCTTCGGGAAGGTGCCCAGGTCAGCCCAGATCTTGCCGCCCAGTGCCTTTCGCTCGCCGAGCAGCGAATCGGCGCGGATCTGGTCGAAGGCGCTGATGTCCGCGCCGGCGCAGAAGACCCCGTCGGAGCCGGTCAGGACTACTGCGCGAACCGCGTCGTCGGTGCGAATGCTATCCAACTTAGCGTTGAGTGCGGACAACAACTCCTCGTTGAGTGCGTTCTTCGCCTGAGGCCGGTGGAGCGCCAGCACCACGACAGGGCCCTTGCGGGACGACACCAGGACATCGCTCATGACTAGGCCTCCTTGTAGATATCGGCGTGCTCGGCGCGCATCGCCTTCTTATCGAGCTTGCCGACACTGGTGCGGGGCAGCGCGTCGACGAACAGGACTGTGTCCGGCAGCTGCCACTTCGCGAACTTGCCGGCAAGAACGCTGTTGATCTCCTCGAGCGTGAGCTCCGCCCCGTCCACAGTGACGACAAGCACGACTGGGCGCTCCTGCCACTTCGGGTGGTCGACGCCGATGACAGCCACCTCCTGAACCTTCGGATGGCCCATGATCGCGTTCTCCATGTCGATCGAGGAGATCCACTCGCCGCCGCTCTTGACGACGTCCTTGATGCGGTCAGTGAGCTTGAGGTAGCCGTTCTTGTCGATCCTCCCGACATCCCCAGTCCGCCAGTAGCCGTCGAGGAAGTGCCCGCCGTCGTCGGCGAGCTTGTGGTACCGCTCAGTGATCCACGGCCCCCGTACCAGGATCTCGCCCTGGCTTGCCCCGTCGTGAGGTAGATCCTTGCCTGCGGCGTCGACGATCCGGATGTCGATGCCAGAGACGGGAAGGCCCTGGCAACGCTTGAGGTCCCACGCCTCCTCAGTGGAGAGCACCCCGCGCAGAGAAGGCTTGACCGGACCGTTCACCGTGACGATCGGCGTGGTCTCGGTAGCGCCATAGGCGTGGATGACGTCCGCGCCAGCGATCTCGCGGAAGTCGCGCATGAGCGACAGCGCGGGCTCGGTGGCGCCGGAGAGCAGTCGCGCGCGGCTGAGGTCAGGGGCGACTGCGAGGGTTTTGATGTAGTCCATCATCGGCTGGAAGATCGCGGGCGCGCCGTTGGCGACCGTCACCTGCTCGGCGATAATCTCGTCGACCAGCACCTTGGTGTCCTCGGCCAGGTACCGGCCGGGAAGCACGATCTTCGCAGCAACGTAGACGGCGGCCTGCGGCAGACCCCAGGACTGGCCGTGGAACATTGGCGTGATGAGCATGACGCAGTCGTCGCTGCGCATGCTGATGGTCGCGGCGAGAGAAATCGAGTGCAGGTAGATGCCGCGGTGCGAGTAGAAGACGCCCTTGGGACGGCCCGTGGTACCGGTTGTGTAACAGGCACTATAGGTGGAAGTCTCGTCAACTGTCGGCCAGTCGATCTCACTATCGGCAGCGGCCATCAGATCCTCAAAGTGATGAGTGTTCGGCAGCTTGGTGTTGATCGAGGACATCGGCTTGTCCGTCATCACCACCCATGCCCGCACCCCGGGAGCGTGCGGGGCGAGGGCCTCGGCGATGGGTAGCAGGCTCTCATCAACCAGCACCACCGAGGCCCCGCTGTGTGTGGCGACGTGGCCGAGGTCCTCTGGCGACAGCCGCAGATTCATCTGCAGCATCGCAGCGGCCAGGCCCGGGATCGCCCAGTACAGCTCGAAATGCCGTTTGCTGTTCCAATCGAGGATTCCAACTACGTCTGCGGGGCCGACACCGAGGCGGGCGAGCGCGTTGGCGGCCCTCTTGATTCGGCTGTACGCGTCGGCGTAGGAGTAGCGGTCCCAGCCACCATCCGGGGTTCGGAAGACGATCTCCTGCTCCGGATAGGTGCGGGCCGCGTGCCGGATCAGGCTGGTGGTGTTGAGTTGGTAGCTGTCACCGTGCGTCGACGGCAATCCCTTGACGATCTCGGTAGTCATGGCGTACCTCTCAGATTCGTTCGATGATGGTGGTGTTGGCGGTGCCGTGGGCCTCGCAGATGGTTTGCAGGCCGTATCGCCCGCCGGTTCGCTCCAGCTCGCACAGCAGGTCGGTGAGCATCCGCGCGCCGGTGGACCCGAGCGGGTGACCGAGCGCGACGGAGCCGCCGTTGACGTTGAGTTTGTCGTCGTCAATGCCGAACTCGCGCTGGAACATCAGCGGGACGCCGGCAAAGGCCTCGTTGACCTCGAACAGGTCGATGTCCGCGGCGGCCAGCCCGGCGGCGGCGAGGGCCTTGTGGGTCGCGTCGAGTACCGCGGTGAACTGCACGACGGGGTCGGCCGCTGCCACCGTCAGCGCACGGAACCGGGCTCGGGGCCGCAGGCCGTGCTCGGCGGCGAACTCCCGGTCCGCGATCAGCAGCGCGCCTGCCCCGTCGCTGAGCTGGGAGGAGTTCGCGGCCGTGGTGCGGCCGTCTGTGGTGAATGCTGCGCGCAGCGAAGCGATCTTGGCCGGATCGAGATGCTCGCGAATGCCCTCGTCTGCGTCGATCACCGGGCCGGATGGATCGTGCGGGTCGGCGGTGATCGGCACCAGTTGCGCCCGGAAGCGTCCAGCACGCGTTGCGGCGAGCGCGCGCTCGTGACTGCGGATGCTGAACGCGTCCAGGTCCTCTCGGCTCAGGTTGAACTGGAAGTTCATCAGCTCGGACGAGGGCCCCTGCGCCAACAGTGCGCCGTCGTAGCGGGCCAGCTCGAGCGGGCCATACTGCGGGCCCAGGGGTGCACCGGGCTGGAACGCGGAAGGCATCGACACCTGCGACATCGACTCGACGCCGCACGCGATCGCCAGTCGGTAGCCGCCCGCCATGACGCCGTGCGCCACGAAGGTAACGGCCTGCTGGCCGGATCCGCACTGCCGGTCGACCGTAACGGCTGGAACCGACTCGGGGAGTCCCGCCGAGAGCACCGCGTGCCGACCGATATTCGAAGACTGCTGGTCATGCTGCAGCACGCAGCCCGCAATAACATCGTCCAACAGCATGGGATCGATATCATTGCGGTCCATCAGGTTTCGTAGCGTGTGGCCGAGTAGATCGACCGGGTGCCACTGACTTAGCGCACCGCCGCGCTTGCCGACGGGCGTGCGGACGGCGTCGACGATGACCGCTTCTCGGATGCTCATGCGGGCTCTCCCTTTGCTTGCATGTAGATGCCGACGAGCGGGATGTCCGCGTCTGCGGCCAGGCCCTCCCAATCGGCGGTGGTGCGAGTGACAAACGCGCTCGCCAGTTGGTCCTGCCGGTGCTTCGCGCCGAGCAGTGCGAGTGCACGGTCCCGGAAGTGCGGCTCCAGTGCACCGAGCGCCACGTGTCCATCTGCGCTGGCATAGATCCCGTAGCTGGGTATCGCCCCACCCAGTGGCGTGCCGGGGCCCATCAGTCCGTATCGGACAGCCGCTCCTGCGTCAGCAGCGGCCTCTTCGAGGACGATGCGCCGGCACTCTCCCCGGCCTGTCCGCGCACGGCCCATCAGCGCTAGCAGCGCGGCCGAAACCGCCCGCTCCGCACCGACAACGTCGGCTACCGGCACCGTTGGCATGGTCGGCGGAGTCAGGGTTCCGTGCGCCGCCTGGTATGTCAGGTCATGGCCAGGCACCTCAACGAATTCTCCGTCGTGGCCGACGATCTCGACGAGAGACAGCGCCGGAAATTGCTGCGGGAGCTTGTCAAGACCCAGGCGGGCAGACGCTGATGGCCGCATGGCGGTGATGAGTACATCCGCCCACGAGAGTTCGATCTCGAACGCCGCTCGCTGTTCCGCGCTTTTGAGATCCAGCCTGACCACAGTCTGGCCGGACGCGAGATCTTGGTACCACTGCGGCGCCATCGAGGCCAGCGGGTCGCCCGTCGGCGGCTCTACCTTGATCACTTCCGCTCCGAGTTCACACAGCCGCGCAGCTGCGAGTGGACCGGGCAGATTGACGGCGACCGAGACCACCCGCACGCCCGACAGCGGCAAATCCTGTGACAACAGCCACTCCCTTCGTCGCTGTACTACTGTACAGTTATTGAGCCAGATGTAAAGCGGTTGGTGTGATCCGTATAATCGCGATTCATGAAGGGTGAAATGCCGTGACGGACCCGCGCGCGAGCTTCAACGACCTCACAGCGAAAGCGAAGATCCGCAATGCGGCTCTGGATCTATATGCCGAACGAGGCGAAGACCGCGTATCGATGCGAGCTGTCGCGGCGGCCGCCAACGTGACCGTCGGACTGGTTCAGCACCACTTCAAGACTAAAGACGGACTGCGAAACGCTGTCGAGCAACTGATAGTCGACTATCACGCGCAGGCTCTCGCTGACACTCCCCGCGACGGTATGCCCGCTGAGGTGGCGGCGGCTCGAGATCAGGCAGTCCGGACAATGCTTGAGGACCATCCACCGGTCGTCAACTATCTAAGACGCGCCTTGCTCGACCTGGCGGCGGGCGAGGGTAAACTGCTTGCGCGCCTGACAGAACTGAGTCGCAACGAGGTGGCCAAGTTGCGCATGGCGGGGATCGCCTCCACCAGCAAATCTGAGGCGGAGCAGGTGATAGGCCTCATGATTCGTCAACTTGGACACCTGTTCCTGCAGCCCATGGTCGACGCGATGTGGAATCAGCTATCGGGTCCGGACATGGCGGAAGCATCCAAACCATCACTGAAAGTCGAGACCGAGACCCGGCGGACGGAATCTGACGAACTTCGATGAGGCGGATTCATGCGGTCGTCGCAACGAGCAACACTGCGAGACGCTCGGCTGGAGTATGCCAGTCGAGCGTCTCGCGGTTCGTTAGGTGATCGAGCGGGCCAGCGCGGCGGGTAGTTCTCGAATCCTGGCGGCCATCGCGGCGTTGACATGTTCGGCGGAGTGACCGTCGGGCAGGTGGCGCAGCAGAGTGAAGGGTAGATAGTTCGTCGGGACGCATGGCATCTCCGGGGCCCGATAAGAAGGTCCCTAGGATCAGGCAGCCCCCTCGACAGCTCACCTTCGGCCGCCCTCCACAACGCCTGGTTGGTAGCTAGTTTGGACCGTTTCGGGCGGGTGCTGCCGGCCGCGCGGTTTATGAGGTTCACGGTTGTATCGGTGCAGCCCTGTCCGATCGGGTGTTCTTGCGCAGATCGTAGAGAACACGGTCGCCTCCTATGGCGCCGGAACGAAACAACGTCGATGACCAGGCTATCTACATTTGGCGCATCTGGCATGTTCCCCATGAATGAGACCATGCGGTTCTAGAGTCCTGTTGCTCCACTTCGGAGCCGGAAGGACGATAGAGATCATGGCTGGACGGAAGAGGCATTCCGCAGAGGAAATCGTTCGCAAGCTGCGCCGGAGCGACGAACTCTCCGCGGCGGGCAAGACCTCCGAGGAGATCGCCGCCGCGCTCGAGGTGTCGCCGGCGACACTGTTCAACTGGCGCCGCCAGTACGCAGGAATGGACACCGACGCAGCGAAGGAGCTCAAGGAACTGCGGGAACAGAACGGCAGACTCAAGCGACTGCTCGCCGAGGCAGAGCTTGAGAAGGATGCGCTGCGCGAGGTCGCGAAGGGAAAATTCTGAGCCCAGCGGCCAGACGCCGCGCCGTGGACATGCTCGTCTCGACTATGAGCATCTCGCAACGGGCGGCGTGCAAAGCCGTTGGGCTCGCCCGATCGACGTACCAACGCACGCCGGTGGCGTTGACACCGGCCGATCCTGACGCCGAACTGCGGGCCTGGTTGCGTTCCTACGCCACCACGCACCCGGTGCACGGGTTCCGGCGTGCATGGGCGAACCTGCGCCACGACGAGCACCGTCACGTCAACAAGAAGAAGGTGCACCGCCTCTGGCGGGAGGAAGGCCTGCAGGTCCGCATCCATCACCCACGCAAGCGCGCCGGCCTGAGCTCGGTCCCGCAGATCGAGGCCGATGCACCGAAAGTGGTGTGGGCATTGGACTTCCAGTTCGACTCCACCGTCGACGGGAAGGCGGTGAAGATCGCGTCGATGCTCGACGAGCACACCAGGCTGTCGGTGCTGAACATCGTGGAACGGTCGATCACGGCGACTCGGCTCGTCGCCGAGCTCGACAAGGCGTTCGCGTTGTGGGGTGGTCCGCCGCGGGTGCTGCGCATGGACAATGGTCCGGAGTTCATATCGGTTGCATTGCAACGGTTTTGCGGTGACCGGATCGGGATCTCGTACATTCCGCCGGGTACTCCGTGGATTAACGGCCACATCGAATCATTCAACAACCGGCTGCGAAGGGAATGCCTCAACCGGAACCACTGGACGAATCTGCTCGAAGCGAGAGTCGTGATCGGGGACTTCAAGGACGACCACAACCACCGACATCGCCACTCGTCTCTCGGCTATCTGACTCCGGCCGAGTACGCTGCCCGATGCACCCACACGCACCAACCAGTGGGTTGCGAGATTGACTGAATCAATCAGAACGTGGCTCTAAGACCACACGGCCCGAATATCGGGGACCTGCCACATCCGCTGGCCCGTTGAGTCAATCGTGCCGCCGTAACTGGCGGTGCGGCGAAGCATCGTCCGTAGCACCAAGGTCTGGCTTGCTTGGCCCCTGCACAGCCCCGGGTGTCGGTGCTGTTGTGGGGTTGGCGGCGTGTTGGGGTGTGTGGGGTGTGGTGCCGGTGCCGGTGCCGGTGCTGGTGGTGGGGGTGTTCGGTGGGGTGATCGGGCGCGGTGGGGAGGGGTCGGCGGGTGCTCGGTGCGGATTTTGAATTGTGTTGTGCCGCAACGGATGTTTTGAATGCTGTTGTGGTGTTGGTGGGTTCGGCGTCTTTGCGTGGCTGTTTTGGGCTGTTTTCTCGTGTTTGGTTGTGGGCGTTGTGATTTCGGCTCTGGTGGTGTCGTGTCGCGTTTTGGCGTTGTCGGGGCGGTGGTATATCATTGGTGCATGACATCGGGACGGGTTGAGAGCGACGGGGCGGGCCGGACTGCGGCGCGCGCAGCGCGTCCCCGTCTCTCGTTCGGGTTCGGGGGTGCTGCGGTGGTGGCGCTGAATTATGTTGGTGTGTCGGTTATTTCGGTTTCGAGGGGAGCGCAGCGACCCGCTCGACGGCTGCCTGGGGTGACCCACCGCGAGCCGCGTAGCGGCTCCCTGGCGGGGAGCGCAGCGACCCGCTCCGTCTCCCGGCGCGCAGCGCCGGGAGGAGCGCCGCGGCAACGCC
>NZ_LNAK01000123.1:0-241 GCF_001445685.1 Rhodococcus sp. KB6
TGGTTGCGTGAAGGAGCGAAGTACTGGCTTTCGGCGGGCCTGACCACGGAGCGGTACTCGTGGAGCACGGTCAAATCGCGCCTGGACGCCCTGAAATGGCTGCAACGCTACATCGACACCACCGCCGATCAGGGCCCGTGCCTGACAACGGACCCACACCGCCTGCGGGACTTCATCCGCGGCTTCTGCGACCTGCTCCTCGCACACCGCATCGAGTCCGGGGTACGCGCGGGCAAGGCGC
>NZ_LNAK01000124.1:0-805 GCF_001445685.1 Rhodococcus sp. KB6
GTCACCGCGGCGGCCGTACCAGTCCGACAAGCGTCGAAGCTCGAGCGCCTCGCCGCCGAAAACAACCCACCGCAACGACAACTCAGCGGCCTGACCGGATTCCGACGCCAACCGATCAGCCTCGGCCAACTGATAGAACGCCGACGGCGTCTGATTGAGCACGGTCACCCGCTCAGCAGCAAGCAACTCCAGGAACTGCTCCGGCGACCGCGACGTCACATAATCCACAACCACCAACGTGCCGCCGTACAACAGCGGACCCCACAACTCCCACACCGAGAAGTCGAACGCATAACTGTGGAACATCGTCCACACATCGGATTCGTCGAACCCGTACACACCCTCGGTATTCGCAAACAACTTCGCCACCGTCGTGTGCGGAACCTGCACACCCTTCGGGCGACCCGTCGAACCCGACGTGTAAATCACATACGCAACATTCGACGACCGCAACGGCGCAACACGATCCGCATCCGAAACCACCGAACCATCGAACTCCGACACATCCACCGCGTCGATATCAACCACAGGCAAACCAGCGGGCAATACCAACTCACGCCCGGACCACGAAATCGCAGCCACCGGAGCAGCATCAGCCAACATGAACTCGACACGATCAGCCGGATACGACGGATCCACCGGCAAATACCCCGCACCGGACTTCACCACCGCCAACAACGCCACCACAAGATCCGCCGACCGCGGCAACGCCACCGCCACCAACGACTCCGGACCACAACCCTGAGCAATCAACCTGCGCGCCAAACGATTAGCCCGCACCGACAACTCACCATACGACAACGAC
>NZ_LNAK01000125.1:0-241 GCF_001445685.1 Rhodococcus sp. KB6
GTTCTCTCAGGACCCAACAGTATGTCGATATATTGTTCGTCGGTTTCCCACAGAGGAGAAACCGTACGACGATCAAGTTTGTCAGCGTCCACCCATGAGCTCCTGCCGGACCACAAGTGGATCCGAAACAGGCTCTGCCAACCAACCATCCACCTGTGTGGATATTGGATTGGAGAATGCTCCTTAGAAAGGAGGTGATCCAGCCGCACCTTCCGGTACGGCTACCTTGTTACGACTTCGT
>NZ_LNAK01000126.1:0-724 GCF_001445685.1 Rhodococcus sp. KB6
GAAGCAACGACTGAATCTTTGACACCCGAACTCGAAACCGCATAACCTACAACACGACTCGTTGATCACGAACCTGATGGTTCACCGATCCGAAGTACACCACTCCATGGGACGCTATCTCGCTTCGTGGTGATCGGGTCTGGTTTCGTAGTCGCGGACGCAGCGACGGTGCTTGCTGATCCACGCGAAGGTCCGCTCGACCACCCAGACGTGCGGGCGGACATGAAATCCGGTACTGCCTGGTTTGCGTTTGATGATCTGAATGCGCAGGGCGAGAACATGTTCAGCCCAGAGGAGTAGCGACCTGGGTAACCGCCGTCGGCCCAGACCAGCCGTATGGTGGAGAACGCGACACGTAGTGCGGCGAGTAGCCGGTGCGCGGCGTCGCGGTCCTGGATGTACGCGGCGGTGACCACGACGGCGAGCAGCAGGCCGTTGACATCCACGGCGATGTGTCGTTTGCGGCCGTTTGTTCTTTTCGCGCCGTCCCACCCGCGACTGGATCGGGGCACAGTGTCGGCTGCGGGCACGGTCTGCGAGTCGATGACCGCAGCGGTCGGGCACCGGTCCCGCCCTTCTCGCGTGCGTGTCCGGTCTCGCAGCGTGAATCGCCCTGGGTCTGATGGAGGCTCTGGCTATTTGATTTCAACCAAGGCCTGCTCACCCTGCTCAGTAGCGTAGAACGTCTTCTCGTACTCTGCTGGCGGGATGTCGCCGCAGTGAC
>NZ_LNAK01000127.1:0-343 GCF_001445685.1 Rhodococcus sp. KB6
GTTGGCTGCTCGGGTGGAGTCGGAGGTTGGTTCGGGTGCGCGGGCGGCGTTGACTGCTCGGGTGCGTCCGGAGCGGGTGCCGTTGTCGTTGGCGCAGCAGCGGATGTGGTTCTTGAACCGATTCGACCCGGGATCCAATGTTGACAATATTCCGGTGGCGATTCGGTTGTCGGGGTTGTTGGATGTGGAGGCTCTGCAGGCTGCGGTGTCGGATGTTGTTGGTCGGCATGAGATTTTGCGGACGGTGTATCCGGAGGTCGACGGTGTCGGGTTCCAGGAGGTGTTGTCTGCGGATCGGGTGCGGTTGGATTTGTCGCCGGTGGCGGTGTCGGAGTCCGATGTC
>NZ_LNAK01000128.1:0-532 GCF_001445685.1 Rhodococcus sp. KB6
CGGTTCAAGAACCACATCCGCTGCTGCGCCAACGACAACGGCACCCGCTCCGGACGCACCCGAGCAGTCAACGCCGCCCGCGCACCCGAACCAACCTCCGACTCCACCCGAGCAGCCAACAACTCCACCGACGACGCCTCGAACAACACCCGCACCGGAACCTGCGCATCGAGCGCCTGCCCCAACCGAGCCGCCACCCGAGTAGCAATCAAAGAATTACCACCCAAAGCAAAGAAATCATCATCCAACCCGACACGCTCGACCCCGAGAACATCCCCGAACACCGACGCGACGATCTCCTCCACCGCCGTCACCGGAGCCCGGAACACCGCAACCTCGAACACCGGCTCCGGCAACAACTTCCGATCCAACTTCCCCGACGCATTCAGCGGCAACGCATCCAACACCATGATCAACGACGGAACCATGTACGACGGCAACACCGCACGCAGCGAATCCGTAAGCGCTACAACATCAACCACCGCACCCGACGCCGGCACCACATACCCAACCAAGCTGTCACCCGACTTGG
>NZ_LNAK01000018.1:0-82810 GCF_001445685.1 Rhodococcus sp. KB6
GTGTTCCACAAAGGCAAGCTGCTCGAACGACCCATCGACATCTCACCCGCTGAGCCCGACGAATCAAGCGAAACGGAGGTCGCCTGAAACACCCTCATCCACAGGTCTTGACAATATCTCCGTCGCCTGCGTCGTGCTCGCTCTTGTTGATGTAGGCGGTGAGGTTCTCTGAGATGAACCGGTAGAACAGCATGCCGAGGACGTAAGACTTGAAGTCCCAACCGTCCACTGATCCGCGCAGGTCATTCGCGATACGCCAGATTGTCTTGTGCAGCTCCGCACGCTGGGCTTCGCTCGTGGTCGGTGTCATGCGTTCGTTCTCCTTGACCGCATGGAGGCGGCTCTTCAGTCATACCTGCGGGACAATCTCAACGTACCGGCGGGCACCGACATCGCGCGGGACGCTCGCCGCGAATGGCCGTTCGAGGCAACGGTCCAGGCGGTGACGAAGCCAGGACGGTCGGCGAATAAGCCGAGAGCGAGCTCCTGATCATCCTCATCGAGCAAAATGCAGGCATCACAGACGAGTGAGTAGCGTCCGAGCCTCGACGTCCAATAGCTCGGCGAGGGCGTCGACCGAATCCAAGGTAAGGTTGCGCTCTCCTCGATCGATGCTGGCGAGGTATTGGTCCAACCCGCCTTGCGGAATGACCACACCTGCACCCGGCGTATGGAGCTGACCTGCGGGCACATCGAGATCGTGACCTCAGGCACCCTCATCACGTTCAATCAACAGCTTGATGCCCGGAGTGCGCCATCATCCGCGGAGTGGTCAAAGCCGTCCGCATCGATGATCAGACCGGCGCTGATGCCGGAGCGTGCGGCGTCCACGGCCTGGTGCCTGAGTATTCACCGCTCACTGAGGAGCAGGGGAGCTCGAAAGCACATCGTTCAAACAGACGAGGGGCCTCGCCGCGGGCGGCCCCGGGCTGACTCACGAGCCATCGTCGGTACTCCACTCTACAAGACCCCGCCGGTACCGCGTGGCGCAACCTGCCAGCGGAGTTCGGTTCGTTGCAGACATGTCTCACGTCGGCACCACCAACTCATCGCGAGCTCTCAGGTGGACGAGATCACCCGAACGCCGGCGGACAGCGACTCGCACGATGAAGCCTCGCGTTTTGAGACATGCAGACGTTTGAGTCAGACGTGACTCAGTCTACGAGGTGGCAGGAAGCGGCTTCGACCTACTGAGCACTCGGATCCTCAAGCGAAAGAGTATCGGTCCTGGCATCCGCGCCCTGCGCCCAGGAGCGCGTAACCCCTGATGGTGTCTGGTTTTACGCGTGTCCAACATTCATGTCCGACGTGCACGACTAATGTCAGAACTGAGGACAAGCCGCGTCCGCGACACTGACAAAGGTGTTGATCTATCAGGCTTTTTAGACGTTGAAGCGGAACTCCACCACATCGCCGTCGGCCATGACGTATTCCTTGCCCTCCATGCGGACCTTGCCGGCAGCCTTGGCTGCGGCCATGGAACCGGCCTCGACGAGGTCGTCGAAGGACACGATTTCAGCCTTGATGAAGCCGCGCTCGAAGTCGGTGTGAATGACGCCGGCAGCCTGGGGCGCGGTGTCACCCTTGTGGATCGTCCAGGCGCGAGCTTCCTTCGGACCAGCCGTCAGGTAAGTCTGCAGTCCGAGGGTGTGGAAGCCGGTGCGCGCGAGAGCGTGCAGGCCGGGCTCGGTCTGACCGATCGAGTCGAGCATTTCCTGGCGATCTTCCTCGTCCAGCTCGAGCAGTTCCTGCTCGACCTTCGCGTCGAGGAACACGGCGTCGGCCGGAGCGACGGAAGCGCGCAGGTCCGCGATCTTCGCCTCGTCGGTGAGCACAGACTCGTCGGCGTTGAAGACGTACAGGAAGGGCTTGGTGGTGAGCAGGCTCAGTTCACGCAGCAGCGAGAAGTCGAGCTTGTCCTTGACGCTGAAGAGCGTCGTGCCCTCGTTGAGGAAGGCCTGAGCCTTGAGTGCCTCGTCGTGGGCCGGCTTGAGCTCCTTGTTCTTGCGAGCTTCCTTGTCCAGACGCGGGAGAGCCTTCTCCAAGGTCTGCATGTCGGCGATCACCAGCTCGGTCTCGATGACCTCGATGTCCGAGGCCGGGTCGACCTTGCCGTCGACGTGGATGACGTCGTCGTCGGCGAAGACGCGAACTACCTGGCAGATGGCGTCCGCTTCACGGATGTTGGCCAGGAACTTGTTACCCAGGCCTGCGCCCTCGGACGCTCCCTTGACGATGCCGGCGATGTCGACGAACGACACGGTCGCGGGGAGGATGCGCTCGGAGCCGAAGATCTCGGCGAGCTTCTGCAGCCGCGGATCGGGCAGCTCGACCAGACCGACGTTGGGTTCGATGGTCGCGAACGGGTAGTTCGCTGCCAACACGTCGTTGTTGGTCAGTGCATTGAAAAGGGTGGACTTGCCGACGTTGGGCAGTCCGACGATTCCGAGGGTAAGGCTCACGGTCTGTGGATTCTACGGCCTCGCGGCGACGTGACGGGTACTCGCCCCACCGTCACGTCGCGGCAGGTGATCAGTTGTAGGTATACGAATCGACGGACGACACGATCGCAACCAGGAAGATCACGTAGAACGCGATGAACAGCACCCAGCAGATGACGGCTATCAGGAGCGAAATCTGCCCGAGCTTCTTCACCCGCTCGGACGCGTACTGCGCGCCCTGGTGATCGCCCATCGCCCACTTCGGGTAGATGTCGTGGAGATGGTTGAACGCGGCGAACGCGATAGGCCAGAAGAAGATGATCGACGCGACGGCCCATCCCGCGTTGGACTTCGGCGGACCGTACTGAGGCGCCGCGTACGTGGGAGCAGCGCTGTACTGCTGGGCTGCGCTGTACTGCTGACCGGTCGGATACTGCTGTCCGGCTGAGTACTGCGGGTCGGTTGGGTACTGCTGGCCCGTCGGATATTCCTGGCCTGCTGAATATTGCTGACCGGCTGAATACTGCTGGCCCGCCGGATACTGCTGTTCCTTCGGATACTGCTGCTCCTTCGGATCCTGCGGGTCGGTCGGATATTGCGGTTCGGTCATGATTCCCCCAAAGAGTCGGATTCGGTTCTCTATCGCAGAACCTAGTGGAGACTTACCGCTGCCGTGTCACAGTGAGCGCCTACGCTCTCGAGGTGACTCGGATGCTGATCGTGCTCTTGATATGGATAGTGGGTCTCGGCACCGCCGCGCTCGCAATTGTCGCCTCGCCTGGATGGTGGGTGATCGCTGTCGTCACTCTCGCGCTGGCGGCGATGGGCACCTACGACCTCACTCAGAAGTCTCACAGCATCCTCCGTAACTATCCGGTCCTGGGGCACGCGCGATTCCTCCTCGAGAAGATTCGACCGGAGATCCAGCAGTACTTCGTCGAATCATCCACCGATGGAATGCCATTCGATCGCGAAACGCGAGATCTGGTTTACGAGCGGGCAAAGGGAACACTGGCGGAAGAGCCCTTCGGGACCGAGCGCGACGTCAATGCGATCGGCTACGAGTTCATGACGCATTCGATTCGCGCACGGACCGCCCCCGACACCGTTCCGCGAGTTCGCCTCGGCGGACGCGATTGCACGAAGCCGTACGACATCGCTCTCCTGAACGTCTCCGCGATGAGCTTCGGGTCGTTGTCCGCCAACGCAATCGAGGCCCTCAACGCCGGCGCCGCCAAAGGCGGTTTCGCTCACGACACCGGTGAAGGCGCGATCAGTCCGTATCACCGCAAACACGGCGGCGATCTGATCTGGGAAATCGCTTCGGGATACTTCGGATGCCGGACCGAGGACGGCCGATTCGATCCTGACCGTTTTGCCGAGCGCGCAGGCTCCGACCAGGTGAAGGCCATTTCGATCAAGCTCTCGCAAGGTGCGAAACCCGGGTTGGGTGGCGTGCTTCCCGGAGTCAAGGTCTCCCCCGAAATCGCCGAAACCCGCGGGGTACCCGTCGGCCAGACTGTGATTTCGCCACCCGCGCACACCGCGTTCAGCACCCCGGTCGAACTGGTCGATTTCATCGCGACCCTGCGAAAACTGTCGGGAGGCAAGCCGGTCGGGATGAAACTGTGTGTCGGCTCGCGTCGTGAATTCCTCGGAATCTGCAAGGCGATGATCGAACGCGGCATCACGCCCGACTTCATCATCGTGGACGGTTCCGAAGGCGGCACCGGCGCAGGTCCGGTGGAGTTCGAGGACCACATGGGCATGCCGTTGACCGAGGGCCTGATGCTGGTGCACAACGCTCTGGTGGGAACTGGTTTGCGCCCTCTCGTGAAAGTCGGCGCTTCCGGAAAGGTGGCGAGCGGTTCCGACATCGTCAAACGCATCATCCAGGGCGCAGACTTCACGATGGCGGCCCGCGCAATGATGTTCGCAGTGGGCTGTATTCAGGCCCAGATGTGCCACACCAACCGCTGCCCGGTCGGCGTTGCCACTCAGGATCCGGCACGCACCCGCGCACTCGACATCCCCGACAAGAGCGAGCGCGTCTACCGATTCCAGAAGGCAACCGTCGCCAGCGCGCAACAGATGATCGCGTCGATGGGCATCGATTCCTTCGACCAACTGCAACCGGGAATGCTCAACCGCCGCGTCGACGGTCTCACCACTCGCACCTATGCCGACCTGTTCGACTGGCTGATGCCGGGCGAACTGCTCGACTCCCCGCCGCAGAGCTGGCTCACCGATTGGATCGACGCCGACGCTCACCGATTCTGACGTCGGTCGACTCCCGCGTTTCAGATCGCGCGGATTCACCCTTCTGGTCCTACAGTGACAGATGGCCCGCTGTGACGGCGGCCACACGTGCACTAGTGGACGGAGTTCGACGATGAGCTTGACGACTGCGCCGGAACCAAATGTCGAGTACCTGAAAACCGATCCTGACCTGCCACCTGTCGGCGTCATCGACAAAACACCCATCTCCACGACTGCGCGCGTCGTCTTCCTTGTTCTCGGACTGGTCGGCGCGGGCGCCTGGTACATGATTGCGATCGTCCGCGGTGAACACATCAGCGCTGTGTGGTTCGTGTTGGCCGCAATCTGTACCTATCTGATCGCCTACCGCTTCTATGCGCGGTTGATCGAACGCAAGATCGTCAAGCCTCGCGACGACGTCGCCACTCCCGCCGAGATCATGGAGAACGGCGCCGACTACATGCCGACCGACCGTCGGGTGCTGTTCGGTCACCACTTCGCGGCAATTGCCGGTGCCGGCCCCCTGGTCGGACCCGTGTTGGCCGCGCAGATGGGATATCTTCCGGGAACGATCTGGATCATCGTCGGCGTCGTGTTCGCCGGGGCGGTGCAGGACTTCATGGTCCTGTGGATCTCGTCGAAGCGCCGCGGGCGCAGCCTCGGTCAGATGGCCCGCGAAGAACTCGGCCTTGTCGGCGGCGTCGCCGCACTGATCGGCGTGTTCGTCATCATGATCATCCTCATCGCGGTGCTCGGACTTGTGGTCGTCAATGCGCTCGCCGAGTCCCCGTGGGGAGTGTTCTCGATCGCGATGACCATCCCCATCGCGCTGTTCATGGGCGTGTACCTGCGGTATCTGCGGCCGGGCAAGGTTTCCGAGGTCTCCCTGATCGGCGTCGTCCTGCTTCTCCTTGCCATCGTCTCCGGCGGATGGGTTGCCGATACCGGTTGGGGCGCAGACTGGTTCACACTCTCGAAGGTCACCATCGCGTGGCTGATGATCGCGTACGGATTCGCCGCATCGGTGCTGCCGGTCTGGCTGCTCCTGGCACCGCGCGACTACCTGTCGACGTTCATGAAGGTCGGCACCATCGCGCTGCTGGCCATCGGAATTCTGGTCGCACGACCCGCTCTGAACATGCCGGCAGTGACGCCGTTCGCCTCCAACGGCGAAGGCCCGGCCTTTGCCGGTTCACTGTTCCCGTTCCTGTTCATCACCATTGCCTGTGGCGCACTCTCGGGCTTCCACGCACTGATCGCGTCCGGTACGACGCCAAAGCTGCTCGAGAAGGAAAGCCAGACCAAGATGATCGGGTACGGCGGCATGCTGACCGAATCGTTTGTCGCGATCATGGCTCTGGTCACCGCCTGCATCCTCGATCAGCACCTGTACTTCGCACTCAACGCTCCCGCGGCACTGACCGGTGGAACACCGGAAACCGCAGCCGAATACGTCAACAATCTGCCCCTCGGCACTGCCCCCATCACACCGGACGTGCTGACTCAGGCAGCCGAGGCCGTCGGCGAAGAATCGATCATCTCGCGAACCGGCGGCGCCCCGACGCTCGCGTTCGGAATGTCCGAAGTACTCAGCGACGTCTTCGGCGGCGACTCGCTGAAATCGTTCTGGTACCACTTCGCGATCATGTTCGAGGCGCTCTTCATCCTCACCACGATCGATGCCGGCACCCGCGTCGCTCGATTCATGCTCTCCGACTCGCTCGGCAACTTCGGCGGTCCGGCAAAGAAGTTCAAGGACCCGTCGTGGCGCATCGGCGCGTGGCTGTGCTCGCTGATCGTCGTCGCTGCCTGGGGCGCGATTCTGCTCATGGGTGTCACCGATCCGCTGGGCGGAATCAACACACTCTTCCCGCTCTTCGGCATCGCCAACCAGCTACTCGCCGCGATCGCACTGACGGTGGTCATGACGATCGTCATGAAGAAGGGCCTGTTCAAATGGGCCTGGATTCCCGGCGTGCCGCTGGTGTGGGACCTGGTCGTAACCATGACCGCGTCGTACCAGAAGATCTTCTCCGACAACCCCGCGATCGGGTACTGGGCTCAGCACAACGTGTTCAAGGACGCGAAGGCTGCCGGCGAGACGGCGCACGGTTCCGCGAAGACTCCGGAGGCCATCGATGCCGTCATTCGCAACACCTTCATCCAGGGCACGTTGTCGATCATCTTCGCGTCACTGGTGATCGTCGTGGTCATCGCCGGGATCATCGTATGTGCCAAGGCAATCCGAGCGGGCGGGCTGCCGACCACCGAGTCCCCTGAAGAACCGTCGAAAATCTTCGGACCCGCCAGCTTCATTCCGACGCCCGCGGAGAAGGAAATCCAGAAAGAATGGGACGAGCTGATCAAAGCCGGGAAAGTCCGGGCGCCCGGCGCCGCACACGGAGGTGGGCACTGACCATGACGACGGCGACCATGACGGCAAAACTCACCACAGCGTTCCGCGGAACGCTGTGGTGGGTTCGCTCGGTGATGGGTGATCTCGACTATCAGCGCTACGTCGAGCACACCCGACGCCACCACGCCGACTCACCGGTGATCAGCGAACGAGAGTTCTGGCGCCGCCGACACGCAGCAGCCGACGCCAACCCAGGCGCCCGCTGCTGCTGAATCCGGTCAGGGGCAGGTGGCCTTCGCGAGTTCGTAAATGTGGCCGGCCTGCTCGTCGGTGGGCTTGTTGCCGTTGTTCTCGGCCAGGTCGGTGATCTTGGTCTTGACCTCCGCCTCGTCCGTGCCGTTGGCGACCTCGGTACACGTGGTCGTCAAGATCTCCTCGATGTCTGCGTCGTCGCGGTTCTCCGCCAACGGTGCGTAAGCCCCACGGAACGTGGCGACGAACAGCGCCGTCTTGCCCTGATCGATGGCGTTGCCCGCTGACTGTTTCGCCGTCTCGAGCGCCTGTTGCCCGCTCGTGACTGCCTCGCTGATCTTGTTCTGCGCGTTGTCCTGATCCTCGGTGCTACACGCGGTGAGCCCGAGAACGACGATTGCTGCTGCCCCGACTGCTGCTGCGATTCTCATGACGGAAATGTTAGTCCGATCAGCATGCTTCAAAACACAGTATTGCAGCGCAACACACGAGTTATCGCATGCAGTCGTTACGATCAGCTCAGCTAGATCACCGGATTCGCACATCGGCGAGGAGATCCCTGCGCCGACGGAAAGGACGATCAGTGAGCGAGCAAGACAAGGGGACGTCCGCAGGGGTGCGCAAGCGCGACCGCGGCGAGATCATCGGGCAAGGGGGTATGTGGCTCGCAAAATGGTCGTTGGTGTTGGCGTCGATTTCGCTGGGCGCCTGGATTTTCGGCTGGCTGATCGAAAAGCTCTGGGTCATCATCCTGCCGGTGGCTCTGGCTATCGTTGTTGCGACAGTCATGTGGCCGCCGACCCGCGGCATGATCAAGCGCGGTATGCCACCGGCCGCGGCAGCCGGCATCACCCTGGTGCTCTCGATCGGAATCCTGGCCGGTGTGATCGCCGGCATCGTTCCGTCAGTGGTCAGCCAGGCCCCCGAGCTCGCGAACAAGACCACCGAGGGCATCAACCAGGTTCAGGACTGGCTCCAGGGTCCGCCGCTGAACCTGAAGGACGACCAGATCGACAACGCCGTCCATGCCGTCATCACCAAGGTGCAGGAAAGTGGAACCGCCATCGCTTCAGGCGTTTTCAGCGGCGTGAGCACAGCGAGCTCGTTGTTGGTCACGCTCGGTTTGGTCCTGATTCTCGCTTTCTTCTTCATCAAGGACGGACCGAGGTTCATCCCCTGGCTCCACGCTGTCGGCGGCGGCCGCGCCGGTCGGCATCTCGAAGAGGTCCTCACCCGCATGTGGGACACGCTCGGCGGATTCATCAGGACACAAGCACTGGTGAGTCTGATCGACGCGGTCTTCATCGGCGCCGGACTGCTGATACTCGGGGTCCCGCTGGCACCGGTGCTGGCAATTCTCACGTTCATCGGTGGCTTCATCCCGATCGTCGGTGCCTTTGTCGCCGGCGCCCTGGCCGTGTTGGTTGCGCTGGTGGCCAACGGTCTCACCACCGCCATCATCGTGTTGATCATCATCCTGGCCGTTCAGCAGATCGAAGGAAACGTCCTTCAGCCTGTGCTGCAGAGCAAGTCGATGAAACTCCACGCCGTCATCGTGCTGCTTGCCGTGGCCGCCGGTAGCTCGCTGTACGGCATCGTCGGCGCGTTCCTCGCAGTGCCCGTCGCCGCTGTGGCAGCAGTTGTCATCCGGTACATCGGCGAGCAGATCGACGAACGCGCAAGCGACAACGAGCCGATGCCCGCCGGCGATGCGTCGGACATCCTCGAGGATCAAGACGACGACGCCGAGTCAGAGGTAGAGAACAAAAAGGCCTGATCAGCCCGCGATCACCTTCACCGAGGAGCCTGCACGTCCGCGAATGACGTGCAGGCGACTCGGGATTCGCTGCCTCATCTCGTCCACGTGACTGACGATGCCCACCACTCGTCCACCGTCGCGAAGCTCATCCAACACAGCCATCACCGAGTCGAGGGTGTCGGCGTCGAGAGTGCCGAATCCTTCGTCGATGAACATCGTGTCGAGAACGATTCCGCCGGACTCCGCCGCAACCACATCGGCAAGTCCGAGGGCCAAAGACAATGACGCCAAGAATGATTCACCGCCCGAGAGCGTCTTCGCCGAGCGAACGACACCCGTGAAGTCGTCCCGGATGTCGAGCCCCAGACCGCCGCGGCGACCCCGAGAACCTGCCTCGTCACTGTGCACGAACTCGTATCTGCCCCCGGACATCCGCTGCAGCCGAACCGATGCCGACACCGCGATCTCTTCCAACCGCGACGCGAGTACATAAGCCCTCAGCGACATCTTGCGACTGTTCTGCCCTTTACCGGCGATCACGTCGGCGAGGGCCGCGAGTTCGTCGTGCAGTTCCCGCTCAGGTGCAACCGCTTCGTATGCCTTCTCGAGTTGTCCGCTGAACCGTTCGAGATCCGACACACGGTTCTCGGCCAGGGAAGCAGCTGCAACAGCCGAGTTCACCACCTCGGCGCACTGAAGAGCACGCTCGCGAGGACCGTCGACGTCGACTGTCTCGACTTCGCTCACCGCAACGACCTCGGGGTCGTCGAGGACCGTCCGAGCGGCCACCTCGAGGTCGCGTGCTTTGGCGAGTTCCGTTTCGATCGCTGCGATTCGGGCCGGCGATCTCACCCCTTCGATCGCAGCCTCGACCGAATCGAATCCAGCAGCGGCCGCCGCAGCGGCCAGTTTGGTCGACAGTTCCGCCGATCGCGCCTGCGCACGAACGGCGTCGTCACGCATCTCAGACGCCGCCGAGGCAGCGGAGGCAAGCCTTTCGAACCGCGAGCGCTGAGCAGCGATGGTCGAATCTTCTCCCACCGCAGCGACGATCGCCGCTCGAATCTGCTCGACCGTGGCCGACAGAGTCGTCGTACGCTCGGTCAGTGCCGCCAATTCGGCCGTCAGAGAAGCGGATTCCTGTTGCAGCTCGCCGTCACGCTCGTTGAGATGCCCGAGCTTGTCGGCCAACCCTCCAACCTGACCGGCAGAGTGGGTCGCCTCGTCAACGGCGTTCCGAGCCGCGGCGCGGAGCCTGTCGAGTTCTGCGACGTCGCCGTCCCCGCCGCGGGCGATCACCCGGTCGATGTCACGGTCGACGGTTACCTGGCGGTCGACTACCTTGCTCAGGGCTTTCTCGGCCGCACGCTCGGCTGCGGACGCGACTTCCAGATCGGGCTCGGTGACCGTCACGACATCAGACTGCGCCGGCGCAGGGTGTTCACGCGAACCACACACCTGGCATGGGTCACCGGGCGCGAGTGAACTCGCCAACTCCGCAGCCATGCCCTCGATACGCTTCTGCACGAGGTCGAGCCAGCGCCCGCGAGCACTCTGATGGGCGTCGCGCGCATCCAACACCTGCACACGAATCTTCTCGGCTTGCGCACGCAGAGAGACGAATTCATGAGCCGCTGCCGCAGCATCCGATGCTTTGGCCAGTGCAGCTTCGAGGCCGGGCAGAGCCGCGTGCGCGCGTTGCGCATCCTCCAGTCGTTGGCCGGCCGAGCGCACCATTTCTGGCAGTTGAGTGCGTTCAACCGCGATGGCATCGATGCGCTCGGACAGAGCGTCTCGCCGAACTCCGAGTTTCTCGATCTCGGCTTCTGCCGCATCGGCTCTGCGAGCATCCTCCGCCATTGCGTCCAGGCGAACGATCTCGTCACGCCAGGTCCGGATCCGAGCTACGACGCGTTGACGCTCGTCGTCGGTGGGTGGCCACACCTCCGGCACGAAAATCTCCGGACCGCCCGTTGCGGAGTAGGTCGACATCGCTGCGGTCATCGATTCGAGTGCGGCAGCGAGGTGCAAGCCGGCAGCGTCCACATCGCCGGCGACAGCGGCCACCGGCAGTGCGCGCTTGGCGGTCTCGAGTTCAGCGCCGATCACAGCTCTTTGGGCGGCGCCCGTATTGAATGCTGCGAGTTCAGCGGTCGCACGATTACGACGAGCGACCAGATCTGCGGTTCGCTGCGCCGCCGACAGAACCCGATTAGCCTCGGCTGCTGCATCTTTCGCGGTCACCAGCTCCGCAAGACTTGTATCGCGGGTGTCCTGAGCCTCGGCGAGGAGTTTGCGCGACCATTCCAGTGGGTGTGCCTCGGCGCCTACCTCGAGTCCCGCAGCTGTCTCGACCTTCGCGAGCAGCAGCCGCACGGATTGCTCCCTGGCCGCGAGCGCGGTCGCACTTGCCTTTCGCTTGGCGTCGAACCATGCCTCGACGGAGACAAAACGCTTGGTGTCGAACAGACGCTCGAGCAGTTTGCCTCGCTCGTCACTCTCGGCACGCAGGAATTTGGCGAACTCACCCTGCGGCAAGAGCACCACCTGGAAGAACTGATCAGCGCTCATGCCCATGAGGCGGTTGATCTCGTCACCGATGTCAGGGATGCGCGAAAGATTCTCGCCGCGGCCGTCCAACCACGTCAGTGTGGCCTTTGCATTCTCGGTGATCGAACCGGTGCCACGCTTCTTCGGGCGCGAATACTCTGGACTACGAACAAGTTTGATTCTGCGACCACTGATGGTCGCTTCGAGTTCCACGCGCGGCACCGAACCGGCGGGCGCGTGATCGGACAGTAGCCGTTTGCCCTCGTTGCGCGTACCCGGCACCCGCCCGTACAGGGCAAACGCAACCGCGTCGAGGATCGTGGTCTTGCCTGCCCCGGTGTCACCGTGCAGAAGGAACAGCCCGTCTGCACCCAAACGGTCGAAGTCGACTTCGACCGTGTCGGCGAAGGGCCCGAAAGAGCTGACTTCGAGTTTGTGCAGCCTCACGCGGTTTCACTCAGTTCTACCGTGGACTCCTCGGCGCGCGCGGCAGCGCTGAGCGCTTCGGCCATCAACGTGACCTCACGCTCGGACGGGTCACTACGCACTGCCGAGACAAAGCCGCGGGCGATCTCCATGTCGGATCGACCCCGTACCGCGTCACGGTACTTGAGATCCGATTGCCCTTCCGGCCTTTGCCATTCGAGATGAACGGCAAAGGGAAAACGCGCCTGAAGTTGCCTCATGGCATCGACGGGACGAACCGGATCAGTGAGCAATGCGGAGAGGTAGCACTGCTCGGAATCGGTGTACTTCGACTCACCGAGTAGTTCCTCGAGAGTTCCCGTCACCTGGCTCAGCCCCCGAATGACCGGGAGATCCAGGCGCTGCACCGACGACAGGCCGGCTGCGTCGAGTTCTATCAGCAGCGCCGCCTTACGGTGGCTGCGCTCACCGAACGAATACGGCAACGGTGAACCTGAGTACCGCACACTCTCCGAGAGCATCTGCGGAGAATGCAGGTGTCCGAGGGCGACATAGTCGACGCCGTCGAATTCGCCCACTGCGACGGTCTCCAGTCCGCCGACCGAGATGGAGCGTTCCGATTCAGAGGCCTCACCGCCCACGACGAAGGCATGGGCGAGCAATACCGATCGAGTCGCGGGGTCGGCAGCCGTTCGTTCGGCGAGATCTCGCCGAACACGCGACATGGCCGCTCCGAGGATGTCGGAATGAGTACGAGCCCGGGGCACGTCCAACTCCACGCGCGTGATCTCCGGCTCGAGGTACGGAATCCCGTAAAAGGCGACAGGACCGAACTGATCGCTCAGCATCACCGGAGTACCGATCTGGCCGACGCGAGTGATCAAGTGCAAGCCGCCGGCAGCGGCAAAGGATGCCCCGGCTCCGAGCCGCACCGCGGAATCGTGATTGCCGGACGTCGCGACGATGACCGCCCCCGCCGCCCGGATTGCCTCGAAGCCTCGATTGCACACGGTGACCGCGTCGGAACTGGGAATCGAGCGGTCGTAGATGTCACCGGGCACGACCACGACGTCGACGCCGTGTTCGCGGACGGAATCTGCGATGGAACCGAGCACACTCGCCTGATCGGCCAACAGATCGACGCCGTGAAAGGTGCGACCTATATGCCAATCGGAGGTGTGCAGAATCTTCATGAATCCGACGGTAGAGCAGCCCACCGACACCGCCGATCTCCCACGCTGACGGCTTCGTCGGTGTGCCCCAACCCACGAGCGTCCGGTGACCCTGCACACAATCCGTCCGGTTCGTTTGACGAAGAACCCGAAACCATCGCGCCATCGCGTCGATAAATGCGCCAGCCACGACCCGCACAAACACGGCCGACAACGCAAGAACCGCTAATGTCGTTATGTGTCTGCAACCCAACGTGCTCGCTCCGGGGTACCGCTGGACAAGCGATCGCTCATCGTGACCGTCCCCGGCCTGCCCTGGTGGGGAGTGATCCTGCTTGCTGCCGGTGTGACCGCCGTCGGCGTACTGATCGATGCCACCGGAGGCGGCGGAGAGCTCACCGCGGTGTTCTCGACGTTCTACTTCCTGGGCTGTCTCTTCGCTGTGGTTGCCGCTTCGAACAAGGCCCTCTTCACCGCGATGGCCCAACCGCCGTTGCTGCTCTTCGCTGCGGTGCCGATCGGGCACACGCTCATCGGCAAGGACAACAGCACCGCGCTGCGCGATATCGCGATCAACATCGCGTATCCGTTGGTCAACCGCTTTCCGATCATGTTGGCCGCAACCGTGGTCGTGCTGATCATCGGTGGCTTCCGATACTTCCTGCTCAATCAGCGCCCCACCGGACCCGCGCGCTCGACCCGCTCCCGCCGCTCGGCGGCCACCACTCGTGACTCCTCTGCAGCTGCCACGCGAGAACAACCCGCACCCGAGACCGGGCGTCGACGCAGAGTCTCGGACGCGCCCGTCCCCGGGCCCCCGCGTCGCCGCGCCCCCGAGGTGGACGAGCAGCCCGCCTACCGAAGCACCCCCAGGCGCGAGCCGATCCAGGACGAGCGTCCGCTGCCGCCTCGGAGAAGCCCTCAGCCACCCAGGGTCGATCGCACGCACCAACCGCCTACGCGTCGCCCCCAGCCCGACAGTCGGCCCGTGGCAGACGACGACTACCCGTCGTACGGTCGCCGCCGGGCGCCCGAGCCCACTCCGTCGCCCAGACGTGAGGAGCGGATGGAGCCCTTCTTCGCTTCGGGTGACGACGTATCGCCGCCGCTGCCCCCTCGCCGCCGCCCACCCGGAGTCGATCTTCCCGCGTATCCGCCGCCGCGAGTTCGGTACCGCGATCGCGAAGAGCCCTGAACAGACGCGCCCGGTAGCACAAAAATGCGGGGCACCTTCCAGATGGAAGGTGCCCCGCATTTTCTTGTTTCAGGACGTGCGCGCTGCTCGCAATTCACGGGGAAGGGCGAACACCAGAGTCTCGTTGGCAGTGGTGACGGGTTGAACGTCGTTGTATCCGTGCTCGGCAAGAAGTTCGATCACGCCGCGCACGAGCACCTCGGGTACCGATGCGCCTGACGTGATGCCGACTGTCTGGACACCCTCGAGCCACGCGAGATCGACCTCACGGGCGTAGTCGACCAGGTACGACGCGGCAGCGCCCGCCCCGAGCGCGACCTCGACCAGGCGAACCGAGTTGGACGAGTTCCGCGAACCCACCACGATCACGAGATCGCACTCGGGAGCCATCGCCTTGACCGCGACCTGACGGTTCTGCGTGGCGTAGCAGATGTCGTCGGACGGCGGGTCCTGCAGATTGGGGAAGCGCTCACGCAGGCGCGCGACGGTCTGCATCGTCTCGTCGACGCTCAGTGTGGTCTGGGAAAGCCAGATGACCTTCGACTCGTCACGAACCGTGACCGCGTCGACCGAATCCGGGCCGTCGACGATGGTGACGTGATCGGGAGCCTCACCTGCGGTGCCCTCGACCTCCTCGTGGCCTTCGTGGCCGATGAGCAGAATGTCGTAATCGTCGCGGGCGAATCGCTTTGCTTCCTGGTGCACCTTCGTGACCAGGGGGCACGTTGCGTCGATCGTGCGCAGGTTCCGCTCGGCAGCCGAGTCGTGGACGGCCGGCGACACACCGTGCGCCGAGAACACGAGCAACGATCCCTCGGGAACCTCGTCGGTTTCGTCGACGAAGATCACGCCTTGATCTTCGAGCGTCTCGACGACGTGGCGATTGTGGACGATCTCCTTACGCACGTAGATGGGTGCGCCGTGCTTCTCGAGGGCCTTCTCGACGGTCTCGACCGCGCGGTCGACGCCGGCGCAGTAGCCGCGAGGCTCGGCGAGGAGCACGCGCTTGGCGCTGCCCTTGCGGGTGGACGGCGAATCAGCCGAGTGCGCGATACCGAGATTGAGAGGAACAGCCGAAGACATGTGACCAGCCTACTGGCACCTCGAACGTGAGACACTCCGGCAAACGTGAACACCTCGGTTTCGGGCTCCGATCGAAGGTTCCGAAGTAAACGAGTACGGCCGTCACAGGCAAGTCGGCTACCGATTGTCGGAGCTTTGCGGCAAGCTGTGGGAATGATCCGACCACCGTTCGTGGCGCGCGTTGCCGCGGGACTCGCCGTCACCGCGATGGAAGAGGCAAAGAAGTTGCCCACCACCGCCGTCGCCCTGCCGATGACCGCCGTGAGCCAGATGCTGCAGACAAGCATGCGCGTGCAGCAGTCGATCACCTCGTTGGCCATCAAGGGCGATCAGGCATTTGCACTGATCAACTGGTCTTCCGAGGACGAACAGCCCGAGTGGGCGGTCTTCGACGAAGACGTCGACGCGCCTGCTGACCCGACGTCTTCCACCGGATCGACCACCGCTGACACCCCGACCAACGCCGGTCGCTTCGCGCTCTACTCGCTCGAGCCGACTGCCCCCATCGAGGAACCCGCACCCGTCGCCGAGTCCGAATCCACGGCAGCTACGACGGACGGACCTGCCGAAGAGCCCGAGATCGTCACCGAACTCGACTACCCCAACCTCACACTCGCACAGCTCCGTGCGCGCATCCGGACGCTCAGCATCGACGAGCTGACCGCAGTCCTGGACTACGAGAATGCGACGCTCGCCCGGGCACCGTTCCAGACCATGCTCACCAACCGCATCACCACAGCCAAGGCAAAGTGACTTCCGCAACGCCCCCCGCTTCATCGCAGCGATCGTCCGGCGCCAGCAGCGCTGAGCAGCCGTGGCCGGTCCGCACGGTTTCCGCCAAGGTCGCCGGCTGGATCGATCGGCTCGGCAGCATCTGGGTCGAAGGCCAGATCACCCAGATCAATGCACGCCCCGGCACCCGAACGGCCTTTCTCGTCCTGCGTGATCCGTCGGCAGACATGTCGCTGTCGATCACGTGCTCACCGCAGTTGTTGCACAACTCCCCGGTGCCGTTGACCGAGGGCTCGCGTGTCGTGATGTTCGGCAAGCTCTCGTTCTACACCGGACGCGGAACGGTGTCGTTGCGTGTCACCGAGATTCGCGCCGTGGGTATCGGTGAGCTGCTTGCCCGCATCGAGAGACTGCGCGCCTTGCTCGCCGCCGAGGGCTTGTTCGATCCGCGGCTCAAACGGCCGCTTCCGTTTCTGCCCGGCACGATCGGCCTGATCACGGGCCGAGCCAGTGCGGCCGAGAAGGATGTCGTCTCAGTCGCCCATCGTCGTTGGCCAGCAGTTGCCATCGCAGTGCGTAACACCGCGGTTCAGGGCCCGACTGCTGTTCCCCAGATCATCGAAGCGCTGAAGGAACTCGACGCCAACCCGGTAGTCGACGTCATCATCCTCGCTCGCGGCGGCGGTAGCGTCGAGGATCTCCTGCCGTTCTCCGACGAAGCGCTGTGCCGCGCCATCGTGGCCTGCACGACGCCGATCGTCAGTGCCATCGGACACGAGCCGGACAGCCCGCTCAGTGACCACGTCGCCGACCTGCGCGCAGCCACACCCACGGACGCGGCCAAGCGCGTCGTACCCGACGCGGTTGCGGAAGCTGCCCTGGTTGCGGATCTGCGTGACCGCAGCGCTGCGGCACTGCGCAGCTGGGTCAAGCGTGAGTCTCATCTGATCGAACAGTTGCGCACTCGACCGGTCATGGCATCGCCGCTGCTCGCGGTGGACCGTCGCGCCGAGGAGGTCGAAAGGCTCCAAGCCGCCGGGCGACGCGATGTGACTCGGTTGATCGACTCCGAGTCCCGAACGATCGAGCATCTGCGCGCCCGGCTCACCACGCTGGGCCCCGCCGCGACGCTGGCCCGCGGGTACGCAGTCGTGCAACGTGTTGTCGCCGATGGCGATCCGGAGGTTCTGCGCTCGGTCGAGGACGCGCCACCCGGTACCCAGATTCGAGTTCGACTTGCAGACGGCGCCGTTCGCGCCGCAGTGATGGGAAGAGAAAAATGAGCAACGCCACCGACACCGACATCAACGAACTCGGCTACGAAGCAGCCCGGGACGAACTGGTGAGCGTCGTGAAGATTCTCGAACAGGGCGGTCTGGACCTCGACGCGTCACTCTCACTGTGGGAGCGAGGCGAAGCGTTGGCCAAGCGCTGTGAAGAGCACTTGGCCGGCGCGAGGGCCCGCGTCGAAAAGGCTCTGGCCGAAGCGGACGAGTAGCGTCCGCTCCGACCGCAAATCCTATGGCGTGATCGGCTGCGCTGCGCCGACCTTCTCGGCAAGTATCCGGAACTCTTCCGGCGTCGCCGCGCCCGTGAGCAACAGGCGAACATCCCCGACGTCCGTGACCCAGATCGACTCGACACCTTCGCCGCCGAAGACGTTCCACGTATCGGCACCGACGGTCTCGACTCCGGTCGCGAATCGCTGTCCACCGGCAACATGTGACACCAACGGGAATTCCTCGGCGTTGCTCTGTGTCAGCTGGATGTAGCGACCACTGGTCGTGATGAATCCCACAGTGCTCGAATCTCCGCCGCCGTCGCCGGAGATGATCTTGCGACTGCCGGAGTTCGGAGTCCACCCGTCCGGAACACCGGGATTACGGATGGGAAATCCGAGTTCCTTCGCGTCGTAGTTCAGAGCTGCGTCCACGTCGACGCTCGGGATAGGCCCCTGTGTCGGGCCGCCAGGACTGAACGTGCACTGGCTGGCGATGCCCGCAATGATGATGCAGAACAGCACCAACGGTACGAGAGACCAGACCATGTCTTTGTTGTCTTCGAGAATGCGGGGTTTCTTCGATGCCACACCCCCAGTATCCAGGTACTGCGCAGTAGATACGATTCCCGGTCCCCCTCGAGCGAGACAAAACGTCTCTGCGGCGACCCGACAGCGCACGTAGCCGCTCCCATCTGGGACAATGACGCCTGAAGAAACCACTGCGTCGACACACCCCGTCGACCGCGACCGCGCCAGGAGGCACCGCACATGACGGCCAGCAGCACTCATCGTGAGACCCCGGACCGTAACCTCGCACTCGAATTGGTCCGAGTCACCGAAGCCGGTGCTATGGCTGCCGGCCGCTGGGTAGGCCGCGGCGACAAGGAAGGCGGCGACGGAGCAGCCGTCGACGCCATGCGTCAGCTCGTCTCGTCAGTCTCGATGCGCGGCATCGTCGTCATCGGTGAAGGCGAGAAGGACGAAGCGCCGATGCTGTTCAACGGCGAAGAGGTCGGAAACGGCGACGGCCCCGACTGTGACTTCGCCGTCGACCCGGTCGACGGCACCACCTTGATGTCCAAGGGCATGCCCAACGCGATCTCTGTTCTGGCTGTTGCCGAGCGCGGCGCGATGTTCGATCCGTCGGCCGTGTTCTACATGGAGAAGATCGCTGTCGGGCCGGATGCCGCAGATGTCATCGACATCAGCGCACCGATCGCCGAGAACATCAAGCGCGTGGCCAAGGTCAAGAAGGCGTCGGTCTCCGACATCACGATCTGCATCCTGGACCGCCCGCGTCACAACCAGCTGATCCAGGACGTTCGCGACACCGGCGCTCGTATCCGTCTGATCTCCGACGGTGACGTTGCCGGCGCGATCGCCGCAGCGCGTCCGGAGTCCGGCACCGACATGCTCGTGGGCATCGGCGGAACGCCAGAGGGCATCATCGCCGCAGCAGCCATGCGCTGCATGGGTGGATCGTTGCAGGGCAAGCTGGCCCCCACCGACGACGAAGAGCGTCAGAAGGCCATCGACGCCGGTCACGATCTCGATCGGATCCTGTCCACCGAAGATCTCGTCTCGGGCGAGAACGTCTTCTTCTGCGCCACCGGCGTCACCGACGGTGACCTCCTGCGCGGCGTCCGCTACTACGGCGGCGGCGCCAGCACGCAGTCCATCGTGATGCGTAGCAAGTCCGGCACCGTTCGCATGATCGACGCGTACCACCGTCTCGAGAAGCTGCGCGAGTACAGCTCCGTCGACTTCGACGGCGAAGAGGGCGCGGTTCCCCCGACGTTCTGATGGGCTCCGCCCCGTGAGTGGTTAGGGAGTCCCTGCATTCCTCAACCGCTCACGGGGGACGTAGTCCCCTACCCGCTCTCGAAAAGTGGCAATGTGGAGCCATGACGGAGAGCAACGATCAACAGTTCCGAATCGAACACGACACCATGGGCGAAGTTCGGGTGCCCATCGACGCACTGTGGCGAGCACAGACCCAGCGTGCAGTCGAGAACTTCCCGATCAGCGGGCGCCCGCTCGAGCGCACCCAGATCCGCGCAATGGGCTTGCTGAAAGCAGCGTGTGCGCAGGTCAACAAGGACCTCGGACTCCTCGACGCGGACAAGGCCGACGCAATCATCGCCGCCGCGAACGAGATCGCCGAAGGCAAGCACGACGATCAGTTCCCCATCGACGTCTTCCAGACCGGCTCGGGAACCAGTTCGAACATGAACGCCAACGAGGTCATCGCATCCATCGCGAAGGCCGCCGGTGTGGACGTACATCCCAATGATCACGTCAACATGTCGCAGTCCTCCAACGACACCTTCCCCACCGCCACGCATGTCGCAGCTACCGAAGCAGCGGTCACCGATCTTGTTCCGGCACTGGAACATCTGCATGCTGCGCTTGCCACGAAGGCGACCGAGTGGAAGACCGTCGTCAAATCCGGGCGCACCCATCTGATGGACGCTGTGCCGGTCACGCTCGGTCAGGAGTTCGGCGGCTACGCACGTCAGATCGAGGCCGGCATCGAGCGCGTCAACGCAACACTCCCCCGCCTCGGCGAGCTGCCGATCGGCGGAACAGCAGTCGGCACCGGTCTCAATGCTCCGGATGGATTCGGCCCCAAAGTTGTTGCCGAACTGGTCAAGTCGACCGGTGTCGACGCGCTGACTCCGGCGAAGAACAGCTTCGAAGCGCAGGCCGCGCGTGACGGACTGGTCGAGGCATCGGGCGCGCTGCGGACCATCGCCGTCTCACTGACGAAGATTGCCAACGACATTCGGTGGATGGGATCGGGTCCGCTGACCGGACTCGGCGAGATCGCACTCCCCGATCTGCAGCCGGGAAGCTCCATCATGCCCGGAAAGGTGAACCCGGTCCTGCCCGAGGCAACCACTCAGGTTGCGGCTCAGGTGATCGGAAACGACGCCGCCATCGCGTGGGGTGGCGCCGCCGGAGCTTTCGAACTCAACGTCTACATCCCGGTCATGGCCCGCAACCTGCTGGAGTCGTTCACCTTGCTGGCCAACGTCTCTCGACTGCTCGCCGACAAGTGCGTCAGCGGACTGGTCGCGCACGAGGAGCACCTCAAGACACTCGCCGAATCGTCGCCGTCGATCGTGACGCCCCTCAACTCGGCAATCGGTTACGAGGAAGCCGCAGCCGTCGCGAAGCAGGCGCTCAAAGAGAAGAAGACGATCCGTCAGGTCGTCATCGAGCGCGGACTCGTCCCGGACAAGCTGAGCGAGGAAGAACTCGACAAGCGTCTCGACGTTCTGGCGATGGCGAAGGTCAAGGACTGAACAAACAAAAGAGTGGCGGTTTCCACTTCGGAAACCGCCACCCTTGCACTCACACCGCAGCGGTTGCCCGCCACTCGTCGGTGCGATCGGGGCTCGCCTCGGCCAATGCCTTCAACGTCGCTTCTCGATCGAAGTCCTTGCCGTACACCGGAGTTCCCGGCTGCTGACGCCAGGAATCGTCGATCGTTCCCGCATCGACGGGATCGAAGCCCAACTGATTGATCAGATCGAAGACGACCTGCTTGTTCGCGTCGTCGTCGCCGGCGACGGGTAGCGCAATGCGCCCCTCTGCACCTTCGGGAAGCCCCTTCTCGAGGAGATGCTTCCACCAGATTCCGTTGAACGCCTTGAACACCGGTACACCCAGGTGTTCCTGCACCCATCCGCTTTCGGTCTGTCCGTCCTCGATGGCGGCGATCAGACCGTCACGCTGTTGCGGGTAGTAGTTGTTGGTCTCGATGACCGGGGCACCGGCGACCGCACCGCTGAGAATCCCCGCCGGTAGATCAACCACGTTCTTCTGCGGAATGCTCACGATGACCAGCTCGGCACCCTCGGCGGCCTCGGTGCTGCGGACTGCCTTCGCACCCGTCTCGGCTTCCAGTTCTGCAAGCGTGTCCGGTGTCCGCGAGTTCGAGACGCGCACGTCGTGACCGAGCGCAGCGAGCCTACGTGTGAGCGTGCCACCGATCTGACCGGCTCCGATGATTCCGATGCGCATGATCCTGCTCCTTCGTCGTGTGGAGTGGCGATCGCGCCACCGCTGCATTCGTCAACGACGAGAACGCACCGGGTCATTCCGCACCGGCCATTTCAACTCCCGTTGATTCAATCGGTTGACGAATCGAGTGCGAGTTTGATGCGAACACTGACCGGGTCGGTCTGCAATCCGCGAAAGGCAGAGGCCGTCAGCGCCGATCTGATCTTCCCCGACGCAAATGTCTTCACCCGCGCCGGCACGTCGTCGTCCGGCATGATCTGGGCCTGTCCGTCCACCCACTCGCCGCGGCGACGGATCCGAACCTTCGGCGTCGCAGAGATATTGGCACCCCACCCCGTGCCGGTGCCATGCTGCGCAATGACCCACGCCTCGTCACCGTCGTAGGTGATCGCAACGGGCACTCGGCGGGTCAGACCGGTTCGGCGTCCAACCGTCTCGATCTCGGTCATCAACGACGGCATCAAACCGATCCGATTCAATCCGGTGACCAGCGGATTGGCGAAATACTTCCCGACTGCGACTTCGATTCTTCGTTTTCGTGCAACTGACGTCGGTACCGGCATGTCGTTTCCTCTCCTCCGAAGCTGGTGCTCGAAGCAACAGCTCTATACCGCACGATATAACCACTGTTCGGGGAGTTTTGCCACCAAGAATCTCCGTCGATACCCACCACCTGCACACAACACTTGACTGTGTCTGTCGGTTACATCTAGTCTCAGATTCGTTCCTATACCGATCGACATACTGGGAGGCAGTGATGAACACACCTCGAGACGCCTCGTTGCCATGACCGGCCCGCAGACGCGTTGTCCGATCGCCGCAGCGCGTCGCAAGTGGGGAGTACCAAGAGAATCAGCGGCACCAGATGATTCGAACAGCACTGCGATTGCATACGATGGCGGGATGGCCGACTCCGATTCCCGCACTCTGATGCTGGTCGGCGCCATCAATGCCTTCCGTGAACACGGGATCGCGACGACCTCGCTCACCGAGATCGTCGAACGCTCGGGAGCTCCCCGAGGGTCGGTGTACCACTACTTTCCCGAGGGCAAAGGACAGCTGGCCGGCGAAGCAGTTGCCTACTTCGGCCGGGGCGTCAGTGCCGCCATCAGTTCGATGATCGCTCAGTCTTCCCCACCGGAGATCATCGACGCGGTTGTCACGATATTTCGAAACAGCTTGGTAGAGAGCGATTTCACCTCCTCCTGTCCGGTCGCAGCCGCGGCAGTGGAGGGCGCGTCGACGCTGGCGGCATTAACTGCTGCGGGCGAATCCTTCACCTCGTGGGAATCGCTTCTCACATCGTTCTTCTGGCAGCAGGGACAGCCGTCCGAGACTGCAGCACAGTGGGCAACCGTCGTGATCGCGTCAATCGAAGGCGCGACGCTGATGGCAAAAGCTCAGCACACCACGGCGCCTCTCGATCGCATCGGCGCTCACCTCAAGGCTCTGGTCTCGGCCCCGAGCTGACCAACCCTCTTTCTTCCAACCGCTGCTGCCGTCCGCGCAGGAGCAGAGATGGCGTACAAACATGTCTCACACACTTGCACCGGCGCCCTCGGCGCCCATGATGACCAAGTCCCGTCGATTCACTGCGCTGATCTTCATCTGCCTCGCCGAACTCCTTGTCGTGCTGGACAACACAGTGGTCAACGTCGCATTGCCGACGATGAGCGTCGACTTGTTCGCCAGCGTCAGCGACCTGCAATGGATCGTCGACGCGTACACGTTGACCTTCGCCGGGTTCCTACTCACTTTCGGCCACCTGGGTGACCGCTTCGGACGCCGCCGAGTGATGATCATCGGCTTGATCGGCGTCGGTGCGATGTCGCTCGTCGGCGCTTTGGCTTCCAACCTCGAACAGGTGATCATGGCGCGAGCCGCCATGGGTGTCTTTGCCGCAGCGGTCTTTCCGGCTACATTGGCCATGATCACCAACATCTTCACCGACGCCAGAGAACGAGCCATCGCCATCGCGGCCTGGACCGCAATGGCCGGCTTCGCGATTGCCATCGGCCCGACTGCGGGCGGCTGGCTTCTCGAGCACTTCTCCTGGCACTCGGTGTTCTGGATGAACGTTCCGGCAGCACTGTTGGTCATCGTGGGTGTGCTGCTGGTTGTTCCGGAATCGAAGGCGCTCCACGTCGGCCGATTCGATTTCGTCGGAACAATCTTGTCGCTCCTCGGCATCGTCATTCTGGTGTGGACCATCATCGACGCACCACATCGCGGATGGGTGTCGACATTCAGCATCACGGGATACCTCTCTGCGACAGTGTTGTTGGCCGCATTCGTAGCATGGGAACTGCGCACCGACGCGCCGATCCTGAACATGAATCTCTTCCGAATCCGGCGGTTTTCTTTCCCCGCCTTGGCTATTGCTGTCAGCTACTTCAGCATGTTCGGATTCTTGTTCCTGATCACGCAGTACTTCCAGGGCGTTCGGGAGTACTCGCCGCTCGAATTCGGCATCCACTCTTTGCCTTTCGCTGCAGCTGTCGCCGTGGGCGCCCCAGTCGCCACCTTGGCGGCACAGAGACTCGGCACGACTGCAGTGATGGTGTTCGGCCTCCTGGTACTCAGCGGCGGGATGTTCCTGGCGGGTCGGACGACCGTCGAGACGCCCTACCTCGGACCCGTCGTGATCTCGATGGTCCTCATGGGTCTGGGCCTCGCAATTGTCCAGGGACCGGCGACCGACTCCATCATGTCCTCGGTGCCCCTCGACGAAGCGGGCGCAGGTTCGGCAGTCAACGACACGACGCGTGAGCTCGGCGGGACCCTGGGTGTCGCCGTCATCGGTTCGATCGTCGCCTCGTACTACACGTCCAAGGTGGCTCCGATCGTCGACGCCATTCCCGACGCCGTGATGTCGGCGCAGGAGAAAGGCTTCGCTCGTGAGTCCGTGCTCAGCGTCATCGAGATCCGCTCCCGCGACATCAGTCCGCTCTTCGAGCAGCAGAAGGACAGTCTGATCTACACGATGAAGACCGCATGCCTGGAAGGTTTCGCCATCGCGTCGTACTTCACGGTCGGAGCAGCATTGATCACCGCTCTGCTGGTCGCGTTGTTGCTCCCTTGGAAGCCGGTCACGGAAGGCTCCATTCTCGGCAGTCTGACAACCAAGACCCCGAAGTAGCTACAAGGTTTCCCGATTTGTCCCAATATCAGCCCGCCGTTCCCCGATACTGGGTTGACCGAGTGGTACCGACGACAACCCTGCTAGGGAGAATCTCGTGTCCATCACCAGTAGAAACAGCTCGCGACTGTCGGCAGCGGCGGTTCCGGTAGTACTCACGGTCGCCCTGCTCGCCGGATGCTCGTCCGATTCAGACACCACCTCGGCGCCCGGGCCGGTCGTCAGCGACGCCAGCCCGGGTCTCGACGCCGGGGTGCCGATCCCGGACGGGCAAATCGACGACGCGGTCGGGAAGCTCGACGGCCTCGCGAACGACCTCATGGCAAGTTCCGGTGTTCCCGGCATGGCGGTGGCCGTGGTGCACGGAGGTAAGACTGTGTACGCGAAGGGATTCGGGGTTCGCGAGTTGGGTAAGAGCGCCACCGTCGATGCCGACACCGTGTTCCAACTGGCATCGGTGTCGAAATCGGTCGGGGCCACGGTGGTCGCCCACGAAGTCGGAATCGGGACCGTCGACTGGGACACTCCGGTGATCTCGAAACTGCCGGGGTTTGCGCTTGCCGATCCGTGGGTGACCGACCACCTCACGATCTCCGATCTCTACACGCATCGGTCGGGGTTACCGGACCACGCCGGCGACGGGCTGGAGGACCTGGGCTACAACCGGGCCCAGGTGCTCGAAAAACTTCGCCAACTACCGCTCAATCCCTTCCGAATCACATACGAGTACACGAACTTCGGCGTCACTGCCGGCGCGGAGGCCGTTGCAGCCGCGGCGGGCACCGATTGGGAAACGCTGTCGCAGAACACGATCTACGGTCCGCTCGGTATGACTTCGACGTCTTCGCGGTTCGCCGATTACCAAGCCCGAGAAAATCGAACAGTCGGCCACATCCTCGAAGACGGAAAGTACAAGGTAGGGCCGGTTCGGGACGCCGACGCCCAATCCCCCGCCGGTGGAGTCAGTTCCTCGGTGAACGACATGGCCAAGTGGTTGGACATGGTGCTGTCGGGCGGCCGGTATCAGGGGCAGCAGGTCGTTCAGACGGATGCGCTCGTGCCAGCAGTCAACCCGGAAATCGTCTCGCGCCATGCGCAGGAAATCGGGGAACGTTCCGGCTTCTACGGCTACGGGTTCAACGTTTCCGACAGCGCGGCAGGCCGTGTGACCGCCAGCCACTCCGGCGCCTTCCTGCTCGGTGCCGGGACCAATTTCGTCACGATTCCCTCCGCTGACGTCGGCATAGTCGTTCTGACCAACGGCACGCCCACCGGCGTCGCAGAGACCTTGACCGCCGAATTCGCCGATCTGGTGCAGTTCGGGAAGATCACCCGCGAGTGGCGCCCGCTGTACGAAGCGTCCTTTGCCTCACAAGCCGACCCTGAGGGCGAACTTGCCGGGAAGACGCCGCCGGCCTCCCCCGCTCCCGCGCCACCGACAGACCAATTGACCGGCGACTACGGCAATCCGTACTGGGGTCCCGCGCTCGTGACGCAGCAGAACGGTGCGCTGACCTTGACCATGGGTCCCGCGGCCGCGACGTACCCTCTGACCCACTGGGACGGAAACACCTTCACGTTCCCGCTCAGCGGCGAGAACGCACCGGCCGGGACGGTCTCGAAGGCCACCTTCGACGGAAACTCGCTAACCTTGGAGTACTTCGATCACGATCATCTCGGTACCTTCATCCGGGCAACACCGGCCGAATAATCAGCCAAGGACACCCCATGAGTAGTTCGACAGCCACGGTGAACGCAATGTTCGCGGCCCTCACCGATTTCGACGTGGACGCCGCAGCCGAATTGATGACAGACGACATCGTCTGGCAGAACGTCTCGCTCCCCACCCTGCGAGGCAAGAAGACCGTCGTGCGAGCGCTTCGTCTGGTCACGAAGCCTTCACTGAAATTCGAGGCGGAGATGCACCACATCGTCGGCGACGAGTCCACGGTGCTCACCGAACGCACCGACATCCTCACTGTCGGACCGTTGCGCATCGAGTTCTGGGTATGCGGAACTTTCGAACTGCGCGACGGCAAGGTCTGCGTCTGGCGGGACTACTTCAGTCTGCGAGACGTCGCGTGGGGCGTGGTAACCGCGGTCGGCCGCGCAGTCGTCGGGACCGGGACACGAAGTAGGCTTGCTCCGGCCTGAAATCACCTGCCGAAAGCGAGCGAACCTGCCATGTCCGAAAACACCACGCCTGACTCCTTCGACGCCGGATTGGCTGTGCGCACCGAAGTCATGGGGGCCGATTTCGTCGACGCCGCCTTCGAGCGCACCCGGGGAACGGACAGCGAAGAACTGCAGAACTTCGTGACGGCCAACGTCTGGGGTTCGGTATGGACGCGTCCCGGACTCGATCGCCGCAGTCGCAGTCTGATCAATCTGGGGATGCTGATCGCGCTGCGCGCCGAGAACGAACTCAAAGGCCACGTACGTGGGGCATTGCGAAACGGATTGACGCGCACCGAGATCGTCGAAACCGTGATCCACGCGAGCGCGTATTGCGGCGCGCCGGCGGGGCTGGCGGCGATGCGTGTCGTGCAGGAAGTTCTCGACAACGAACTGGGACCGCTGCAAAACTGAACAACTTCAAACCCAGGCATCTCCCCGTGCAGACCGAAGTCCGCACGGGGAGATCACTTCTCAGGAAGTGGGGCCGAACTCCTCGAGCATGTCGGTCACCAACTCGGCGATCGGCGAACGCTCACTGCGCGTGAGTGTGATGTGCGCAAAAAGCGGGTGCCCCTTGAGCTTTTCGATGACGGCCGCAACTCCGTCGTGCCTGCCCACTCGCAGGTTGTCACGCTGCGCGACATCGTGCGTGAGGACCACTCGCGAGCCGGTTCCCAGACGAGAAAGCACTGTCAGCAGAACATTTCGTTCGAGCGACTGCGCTTCGTCGACGATCACGAACGAATCGTGCAGCGACCGACCACGAATGTGCGTCAGCGGCAACACTTCCAGCATTCCGCGGGCGAGAACCTCCTCGAGAACCTCTGGCGAGGCCAACCCGTCGAGAGTGTCGAAAACGGCCTGAGCCCACGGGCCCATCTTCTCGCTCTCACTACCGGGAAGGTAGCCGAGTTCTTGTCCGCCAACGGCATACAACGGACGGAAGACGACAACCTTGCGCTGAGTGCGGCGCTCGAGAACGGCTTCCAAACCTGCCGTCAGAGCCAAGGCCGACTTACCGGTGCCCGCCTTACCACCGAGAGAGATGATACCGATGCTCTCGTCCATGAGGAGATCGAGCGCAATGCGCTGCTCGGCGGAGCGGCCGTGCAACCCGAACGCCTCGCGCTCACCGCGCACCAACTGGATACGCTTGTCGGGAGTCACCCGACCGAGGGCGCTCGACGAACCACCGAGCAGGCGAAGACCCGTGTGACACGGCAGATCTCGCGCTTCGTCGAGGTCCAGGTAACCCTCGTTGAACAGCTCGTCGATGTCCGTTGAGGCGACGTCCAGCTCAGTCATGCCCGTCCATCCGGATGGCACGACGTCGTGAGCGTGGTACTCGTCGGCAGGTAGTCCCACCGCGCCTGCCTTCACACGAAGCGGAATGTCCTTACTGACGAGGACTACGTCCTTGCCCTCCGCCGCAAGGTTCAGCGCGCACGCCAGAATTCTCGAATCGTTACTGTCCGTGCGGAATCCGACGGGTAAGACCGCAGGGTCGGTGTGATTGAGTTCGACCTGCAGTGTCCCGTTCTCGGTGCCGATCGGTACCGGACGGTCGAGGCGGCTGTATTCGATCCGGAGATCGTCGAGCATGCGGAGCGATTCTCGGGCGAACCATCCCAGTTCGTGGTGGTGTCGCTTGCCTTCGAGTTCGCTGATCACGACGAGTGGCAGTACCACGTGGTGTTCGGCGAATCGAGTGACAGCCCATGGATCGGACAGTAGTACCGAGGTATCCAAGACGTACGTGCGAAGTGCATCTCCCGAATGATTCCCGGCTGATAGATCAGCCCGGGCCGAGTGGGCAGAGACGGAGCGTGATGCAGTCACGTTGGGCTCCTAGGTCTGCGCGGCACCCGCGCAAACTCAGCTCGCTGGGCCGGACGGCTCTGGTGTCAGGTGACGCTGTGTCAGCTGAAACAAGGGCCGGGCGCCGGCCCTCTCGTACTGAGTGTTTCAGTCACGATCAGAACCTCCCGCACAAGTAACTTCTGGTTACTCGTTACTGCCGACGGTACTGCGGATCGGACACTCGCGCCACGGAACGAGCCGCACATCTGGTGAACGCCAGGTAACAAAATGCCACTCGTGTGATTCAGCGTCACTCAGGACTCGATCAGACCCCACTTCGCGGCGCGCACCGCTGCCTGAACCCGCGAATTGGTTCCGGTCTTGACGAAGATGTTCTCGAGGTGGGTGGCGACGGTTCGACGGCTGACGAACAACTCCTCGGCGATCTCGACATTGCCCGCGCCCCTGGCCACCAATTGCAGTACTTGGATCTCCCGTGGGCTCAGATGGACACGATCGAGCGCCACCTGGTCCCCCACGACGCGCGAGCAGGCTGCGCTGGACGCCGCCACCACCTCCCGTACGCGATCGACGACGCCGGAATCCGCGAAGCTCATGTGCAGCAATCCGGTCACCTCACGGCCGGAGAACCCCAATGCGACCGAGGCACCCTCGGCGTACCCGGACGGCCGCAGAACATCGGTGACCATCTCGACCTGCTCGAATCGTGGCACGTCCTGCCAGAACACGGGCACGCCCGAAGCCTCGCGAATGATGCCGAAGAGATTGCGATCGGCGACGAAGTCGTCGAGCAGGAACTCGAGCACCCTGGCGTCGTATCCGGAACTCGCCAGAGCCCGATGCCGTCCGCTCGACGGGTCTCGGTACGTGACCGCCGCAGCCGAGTACGCGAGTCCACGTGCGCGAAGTTCTTCGGCGCACAGGCCGAGAATGCCGTACGCCCCGGCCGCCGGCGATCGCGGCGCGAACATGTCAGGTCCAGCACCGCGATCAGGCAGTACAGACGTCATCACACCAATCTAGCCAATCGTGTGAGCTAGGCCACCACCAGTGAATCGGCCGGCTTCCTGTCCGCCCACGGACGCACCGCTTCGAAGTTCGCGGCAGTCCGCAGAACCAGTGCGTCCTGGCGGTGGCGTGCGGCGATCTGCAGCCCCACCGGTCGACCGTCGGCGGTGAATCCGGCGGGCACGGTGATCGCGGGGTTGTTGAGCATGTTGTACGGGTAGGTGAAGAGCCAATCGAGCAACTGCTCACGCAACGACGCACCTTCGAGCCATGACGGCGCGAACTGACTGAGCGGGAACGTGGCCGAAGCCAAGGTCGGCGAGACCAACACGTCGTAGTCGTTCATGAACGTGGTCCACGTGTCCCACATGACGCCGCGGAATGCGTCGGCCCGCCCGACGTCGACACCGGTGAGCCGCTCGGCCTCGTGCATGATCTCGATCAGGTTGTCGTCGACCTCGCCGCGCTGGTTCTCCCAGTCGAGCAAGTCGTATTCGGAAGCGAAACCGGGAACCCAGATGCCGTTCCACATCGACTCCGACGGATTTCCCCACTGCGGGGTGGCCTCGGTGATCTGGGCACCCAATTCCTCGAATGCCGCCAGCGCGTCGAGGCACACCGCCAGCACCTCCGGATCAACATGGCCGAGGCCGAGATTCGTCGACCACGCGACGCGAAGCCCCTTCACGTCACCCTTCGCCGCTTCGACGTACGAGGTCTCCGCACGCTCGATCGAGAGCGGATCCGCATTGTCCGGCCCGGCCATGATGTCGAGCATCAGCGCGTTGTCGGCGACGGTCCTGGTGATCGGACCGTGGTACGCCCAGTTGTAGAAGCGCCCGGCCAGGATGGTCTGAGGAATCACGCCGGTGGTCGGTTTGAGCCCGACGACCCCGCAGAGCGCCGACGGGATACGCACCGATCCGGCGCCGTCACTGCCCTCGGCAAGTGGCCCGAGGCCTGCAGCCACAGCAGCCGAAGCACCGCCACTGGACCCGCCCGCGCTGTTGCCGAGCTTCCACGGGTTGTGCGTCGGCCCGTACAGGTGGTTGTCCGTGCCACCGTAGTAACCGCTTTCGGGAGTGTTCGTCTTTCCCAGGAACAGTCCGCCGGCGCCGCGCAGCCTGTCCACGACGACGGCATTTCCCGTCGCGATGTTGTCGGCCATCGGCTTCATCCCGAACGTGGTCGGCAGCCCGTCGACTGCCGTCAGATCTTTGATCGTGAATGGAACGCCGTGCAGCGGGCCGAGTTTCTCGCCCGATTCCTGTTGCCGTGAGAGTTCGGCCGCGTCGCGCGTGACCTGCTCGCGATCGAACTGCACTATCGCGTTGATCGACGGATTGACGGCGTCGACGCGCTGGATCATCGCTTCGGCAATCTCGTTGGGCGAGAGACTGTTCGACGCGACCGACGCCGCCATCTCGGTAGCGGAGAGCCAATGCAGATTCTGTTCGGTCATGGGGTTTCCTTCGCCGGAGGGGTGATGCTCTCAGGCTAGGAAGCACCGAACTCGGCCACCATCGGTCATGTGACCGATGCCACAATCCGCGACTGGAAAAAAACCAGCGGCCCGGCCCCTCGAAAGGGACCGGGCCGTCGGTGAAGGAATTCCTAGACGTTCTTGCTGAGCAGGCCCCAGTTCTCGAGACCGTCGTACAGCGGAAGGTCGAGGGCGAGCTTGGCGACGCGCGCACGCAGCACCGGCAGATCCGCGTTGCCGGCCAGAGCGGTACCGATGATGTCGGCGACCTCGGTGAACTCGGCATCACCGAATCCGCGAGTGGCCAACGCTGCGGTACCGATACGCAGACCGGAGGTGGTCATCGGCGGGCGGGGATCGAACGGAACAGCGTTGCGGTTGACCGTGATGCCGATTTCGTGCAGAAGGTCCTCACCCTGCTGGCCGTCGAGCTGCGAGTTACGCAGGTCCACGAGCACGAGGTGGACGTCAGTGCCGCCGGTCAGGACGCTGATGCCCTGGTCTGCGACGTCCTTGTTGCCCAGACGCTCGGCAAGGATGCGCGCACCGGAAAGGGTGCGTGCCTGACGATCCTTGAACTCTTCACCGGCAGCGATCTTGAAGGTGACTGCCTTGGCCGCGATGGCGTGCATGAGCGGTCCACCCTGCTGACCGGGGAAGACAGCGGAGTTGAGCTTCTTGGCCCACTCTTTCTTCGCCAGGATCAGGCCCGAACGCGGACCACCGAGGGTCTTGTGGACGGTCGAGGAGACGACGTCTGCGTACGGGACGGGCGACGGGTGCAGGCCTGCGGCAACCAGTCCGGCGAAGTGAGCCATGTCCACCCACAGGTACGCGCCGACCTCGTCGGCGATCGCACGGAACGCCGCGAAGTCCTGCTGACGCGGGTATGCGGACCAACCGGCAACGATGACCTTCGGCTTCTCGGCGAGGGCGATCGAGCGCACCTCGTCCATGTCGATGCGGTGATCTTCCTTGCTGACGCCGTAGGACGCGACGTCGTACAACTTGCCGGAGAAGTTGAGCTTCATGCCGTGCGTGAGGTGACCGCCGTGTGCAAGGTCGAGGCCGAGCAGCTTCTCACCCGGGTTCATCAGTGCCATCAGAACAGCAGCGTTGGCCTGTGCGCCCGAGTGCGGCTGAACGTTCGCGAACTCTGCACCGAAGAGTTCCTTCGCACGGTTGCGCGCCAGATCCTCGATGACGTCGACGTGCTCGCAACCGCCGTAGTAACGACGTCCCGGGTAGCCCTCGGCGTACTTGTTGGTCAGGACGCTGCCCTGAGCCTGCAGAACCGAGCGGGGAACGAAGTTCTCCGACGCGATCATCTCGAGCGTGTCGCGCTGACGAGCCAATTCACCAGCCATCGCCTCGGCGACTTCGGGGTCGAGTTCGGCGAGTGATGCAGAGTTGACGTCGGAGCCGGGCACAGCGGTCATCGAGGAATCTCCAAGCTGGATGCGGAAACGAATGCGTCCAGTCTACGAAGTTCGCTCCCGCCGTCTCCACCCGGCACTAGGCAGCACGCAGAGAGCTGGGGACCAGCGGCTCGTCGAGCAGCCTGCGGAAGCGTTCGGTGCGCTCCGCGCCCACCGGCACCTCGTCCAGCCAGCCCCCGAGCAGGCGGTATCCCTCGACATACGTGCTGGTGTATGCCCGCCACAGCGGCGAAGACAGGAACTTGAGCGACTGGCGAGCGCGTTCCGGCGTCGACAGCGACCACCGTTCGAGGAACAGCGCCACGTCGTCGAGGCTGCGCCCCTCGTCGTGCAACATCAGCGCCGCATCCTGCCGGACACTCAGCAGTTGCCCCGACGCGGCGGAGAGCCGTTGCGCCTTTTCCCCGTCGAAAGACAAGCCGAGATCGGCGTAGATGTCCTGCGCCCACAAACCCCAGTCCGGGCCGACAATCGCTTCCAGCGCCAAATCCGCGAGGCCTTCGGCCATGATGCACTGCGGCGTGTTGACCAGGAACAGTGTCTGCTCGAGCTGGCCCGAACCGACCAGACCGGCTTCCTTACGGCAATGCTCGGTGTGATGGCCGGGGTAGGACTCGTGCGCGATCAGCCGCGGCAGGTTGGCCATGAACTGCGGCAGATCCGAATTGATCGCAACCTTGGAGCGGTAGTCACCGAGGTAGTAGTTGAAGCCGGACCACGGCTTGTCCCCCACCACTTCGTATTCGACGGTTTCCGACGCGGGAAGCCCGAACGTGCCGCGGACCAGATCGCGCAGCGCACTCGACATTGCCTCGACGCATTCGTTCAGTTTCGCCGCGGGGATCTCGTCGGCCTTGCGATGGGCCTGCACCCGCTCGGCCAACGGTCCCGGACCGGGCAGAACTTCACCCATCAACCGGTGAGCGTCGCGGTAGGCGTCCTCGTTTCCCTTCTCGATTCGGACGTCGAAGTACGCCTCGACCTCGTCCACGAAGCCGATGTCCTCACCCGCGAACTTGCGCCCGGAGCATTCCAGAGCGCGAAGGTGTACGTCGACGAAGTGGGAGCGTTCGGCATTCAGACCACTTCCGGCCAACTCGCCCCGCAATTCACGTGCCGTGCGGGCAAGTTCACGCGGATCGGGCTTCGGGGCGCTCTCGATCTGCTTACGCAGCACCGGGTCACCGGTGAACGCGTCGACGAACCCGTCTTCGAGACGGTCGAAACCCAGTCCGAGCAGCAGGTATTGGCGAACAAGTGTGTCTGGATCCATAACCACCGAGCCTAGTCGCTCGCTCCGGAATGCCACCCGGCGAAAGTCCCGGACGTGGCACCGAGCACAATCCGACTATGCACTCGGATCGTGCGCACACGCGCCTGGCTTGCTCGCATAGCTGTTTCGTCCGCCGGGCCCCGGGTTCACTACGTGCCGGTGAGCTGGGCTGATGGCGCGCACCAACGAATCGAGTCCCTACGTCGAGTTCGACCGCAAGCAGTGGCGGACACTGCGTAAGTCGACGCCACTGGTGTTGACCGAGGACGAGTTGTACGGCCTGCGTGGTCTCGGCGAGCAGATCGATCTCGAAGAAGTTGCCGAGGTTTATCTCCCCCTCGCACGTCTGATCCACCTGCAGGTGGCGGCACGCCAACGACTGTTCGCGGCCACCGCGACCTTCCTCGGCGAGAAGCATCCCGATCGTCAGGTGCCCTTCGTCATCGGTGTCGCCGGTTCGGTCGCGGTCGGAAAATCCACGACTGCTCGTGTGCTGCAAGCTCTCCTGGCCCGCTGGGATCACCATCCGCGCGTCGACCTCGTCACCACGGACGGATTCCTCTATCCGACCAGGGAACTCCAGCGTCGGGGCATCATGCACCGCAAGGGTTTTCCCGAAAGCTACGATCGCCGCAAGCTGTTGCGCTTCGTCACCGAAGTCAAGTCCGGGGCGGAAGAGGTAGCGGCGCCGGTCTATTCGCACACGTCGTACGACATCATCCCGGGCCAGTACCACCTGATCCGCCAGCCCGACATCCTCATCATCGAGGGCCTCAACGTCCTGCAGACCGGCCCGCGTCTGATGGTCTCCGATCTGTTCGACTTCTCGATCTACGTCGACGCCCGCATCGAGGACATCGAAGCCTGGTACATCCAGCGGTTCCTCGCGCTACGCAACACGTCGTTCGCCGATCCGAACGCTCACTTTCACCACTACTCCGGCCTCTCCGACCGTGACGCGACCATCGCGGCGAAGGAGATCTGGAACTCGATCAACCACCCGAACCTGGTGGAGAACATTCTCCCCACCCGCCCCCGCGCAACCCTGGTGCTGCGCAAGGACGCCGATCACACGATCAACCGGCTGCGACTGCGCAAGCTCTGAGACGGCTCAGGCGCCGAACCGGCGGTGGCGCGCCGCGTAATCGCGCAAGGCTCGAAGAAAGTCGACTCGACGGAATTCGGGCCAGTACGCCTCGGTGAACCAGATCTCCGAATAGGCGCTCTGCCACAACAGGAATCCGGAGAGCCGCTGCTCGCCGGAGGTGCGGATCACCAGATCCGGATCGGGCTGTCCCGACGTGTACAGATGCCCGTCGATGCCGTCGACCGTGACGGCCTGGATCAGTTCGTCGCCGCTCAGACCCGCACCGATCTTGTCGCGCAGGAGCGATTGGACGGCGTCGGCGATCTCCTGACGCCCGCCGTATCCGATCGCGACGTTGACATGTGTCCCGGTTCGGCCGCTCGTCCCCGCCGCCGCTTCCCGCAAGCGCCTGGACTGCTCGGGAGGCAGAAGATCGAGAGCCCCGACGATCTGCACACTCCAGTTCTTGCCGGGCCCGGAGATCTCTTCGACGACGTCGGTGATGATTTCGAGGAGGGTGTCGAGCTCTTCCGGCTCGCGGCGCAGGTTCTCGGTCGAGAGCAGGTAGATGGTTGCCATCTCGATTCCGGCGGCGTCGCACCACTCGAGCAATTCGGCAATTTTGAGCGCGCCCATGCGGTGCCCGTGACTGACATCGGTGAAGCCGTTCTCGCGAGCCCATCGCCGATTTCCGTCACACATCACCGCTACGTGCCGTGGGTGCGCGAGACCGTCGAGATGACTGAGGAGTCGTCGCTCGTAGATGCTGTACAGCAGTCCGCGCAGATTCACCGTGACATCACCATGGTGTCAAAGACTACGCCCGGCAGTGACAGCCACATGCGAGCGCCGTCACGCTTTTTGTACGCGTCGAAAACCCGCAGGTAGGTTATGCTACTGATGCGTAACCTACGGTACCGTAGGTTACGCGGTTGGCAACAGTACGGAACGAGAGGGGTTGCACATGACGGCATTCGGGCTCGAAGAGCTTCCGGTCAAACCACGCATGCGCGGTTGGATCCATCTGTGGGCGCTCGGTGTCTCCGTCGTCGCAGGCATCGTTCTCGTCTCCGTAGCCGGCGCTCAGGTCGGCGCCAAAGCGGCTTGGGCAACCGCGATCTACAGCGTCACGATCTGCGGCCTCTTCGGCATCAGTGCGACGTATCACCGCATCCAGTGGCAGACGGTCAAGGGCCGTACGTGGATGAAGCGTGCGGACCATTCGATGATCTTTCTCTTCATCGCCGGCAGCTACACACCGTTCGCCATGCTCGGCCTCCCGACTCACACCGGCAAGATCATCCTCGCGATCGTGTGGGCAGGCGCGCTCGCCGGCGTCGCACTCAAGATGCTCTGGCCCACCGCCCCGAAATGGGTGGGAGTCCCGCTCTACCTGCTCCTCGGTTGGGCGATCGTTCCCGTGGTCGGTGAACTGACGCACCAGGTCGGTGTGGCGCCTATGGTGCTGCTGCTCGTCGGCGGAATCTTCTACAGCGTCGGCGCAATTCTGTACGCGACGAAATGGCCAAACCCGTGGCCCACGACGTTCGGGCATCACGAGTTCTTCCACGCCGCGACGGTCGTCGCAGCGATCTGCCACTACATCGCGGTATGGCTCGTCGTGTTCAACTGACTCGCCAGTTCCACCACCGTCGTCACCGGCCGATCACACACGAATCCCCGACAGATGTACGCGGCTTCACCACCGTCGACGAGGGGTCGATCTGCAAGCAGCGGTGAAGAATCCGGGGCACCCCCGACAACCACTGCACCACCCGGCGCAAGCCGGCGGGCATCGGCCAACAGCGAACCTTCCCCGACGACGGCCACCTGTATCGGACCACGCAACGACGCTTCCGCCACCGCGAGCCAGTGCCCCGCCGACCGAGGCGCACGCTCGAGCGGCAGCGTGGCCCTCGCCAGCGCGTCCGCCGCGGCCTGGGCGTAACGAGAAGAGCGCTCGGCATCGGTCAACGCCGCTGCGGTCAACAGAGCCTCCGCGACGCTCGACGCACCGGACGGCGTCGCGCCGTCCAACGGGTCTCGGGGCCGAGTCACGAGCGACTCCGCGAAATCGGCCGTGTCGAACCAGCTTCCCGGCTCGGCCGGATCAGCGAAGTGGTCGACAGTGACGTCGAGCAACTGCTGCGCCGCATCGAGCCACCGCGCCAATCCCGTTGCCTGGTATAGAGCCAGGAGGCCGGTGGCCAACATTGCGTAATCCTCGAGCACGCCCGTCGGGGCGCCGACAGCCCCGCCGAGGGAAGCGCGACGCAAGTGACCGTCCACCAGGTGAAGGTCGAGAAGAGCGCCAGCGCACTCGGCCGCCGCCGCGATCCAGTCGGGTCGGTCCAGGGCAAGTCCCGCTTCCGTCAAGGCCGTGACGGTCAACCCGTTCCAGGCCGTCACCACCTTGTCGTCGCGGCCGGGCTGTGGACGCTGAGCCCGGACGGCGCGTAGAGCGTCGGAGACCGTCTGCCAGCGCGACCAGTCGTCGGGGTCACGGAGCAACTGCAGTACCGACGCACCCTCTTCGAAGGTTCCGGTATCGGTGACCCGGAACAACTCCGAGGCCCACTGCCCGTCCTCCGCGCCGAGTACCTCGACCAGCTGCGTCGGCGTCCATACGTACGTGAGGCCTTCGACGCCGTCGGTGTCGGCATCGAGAGCCGAAGCGAAGCAACCGTTCTCGGTCAGCAGATCGGAGAGCAGGAACCTTGCGGTCTCCTCGGTGACGCGAGTGGCGAGGTCCGATCCGGTGCGCCGCGCCCAGTGCGCGTAGAACCGCAGGAGCAGCGCATTGTCGTAGAGCATCTTCTCGAAGTGCGGAACCACCCACTCGGCATCGACCGAGTACCGCGAGAAACCGCCACCCAACTGGTCGTAGATCCCGCCACGTGCCATTGCTTCGGCGGTGCGCTCGATGCCGCCGAGGATCTCGCCCGAACCCGTTCGCTCGTACTGTCGGAGCAGCCCCTCCAGTAGTGCCGACGGTGGAAACTTCGGTGCCCCACCGAATCCCCCGCGCGGGACGTCCTCGTCGCCGAGGATCGACCGACCCGCCGCGTTCAGCAGCTCGGCGTCGATGGGTGCTCCGCCGTACGGAATCCCGCCCGACGCGCGCTGAAGTTCCGTGACGATCGACTGTGCCGCGTTGTCGACCTCGTCGCGCCGATTCGTGAAGGTGTCGGCTATCGCTTCGAGAAGCTGTGTGAACGAAGGCATTCCGCCGCGAGGCGTCGGCGGGTAGTACGTGCCGCAGTAGAACGGTGAACCGTCGGGAGTCAGGAAACAGGTCATGGGCCAGCCGCCCTGGCCGGTCATCGCAACCGTCGCATTCATGTAGACGGCGTCGATGTCGGGACGTTCTTCTCGGTCCACCTTCACACAGACGAAGTTCGCGTTCATGACGGCCGCGATCTCGTCGTTCTCGAACGACTCGTGCGCCATGACGTGGCACCAGTGGCACGCCGAGTATCCGATCGAGAGGAGGATCGGCACGTTGCGCTCGCGCGCCCACTCCATCGCTTCTTCGCCCCACTGTTGCCAGTGGACCGGATTGTCGGCGTGCTGACGCAGGTAAGGGCTCGAGGACCCACCCAGGTTGTTCCGCATCCGTGGGTCCATCGCCGCTACCTCGTTCGTCTCAGGATTCTTGCTTGGGCTTCTTCTCGGTAGAGACGTTGGGTTCCGCCGGGCTCGGAGCAGTGATAGCTCCCCGGTCGGTGCCTTCGTCTGCCTGCTGATCGAGTTCGGGATGATCCGGTTCGAACGTCTCCGGCAGCTTCTTGAGCTGGCGGTTCATCGACCGAACCAGGAGGATCACACCGATGAGCAGCGCAAGAATCACCAGCAGGCCGACCGGAGACGACTTTCCGAACTCCGGGCCGGATGGGTTACTCGGGGTCTGAGCAAGAAATTGTGTGGTGCCGAGAACTACCTCGGCGGACAGAGCATTCACTTCTGAGCGTCCTCTTCGAGACCTGCGAACAGGTCGGTTTCCGGAATGGACGTGGTGACCCGCGTCTTGGCGAGCTCGAATTCCTCGGTGGGCCAGATCTTCTGCTGAATGTCGAGCGGCACAGCGAAGAACGAACCGTTGGGATCGATCTGCGTCGCGTGTGCGCGCAGAGCATCGTCACGCTGGGGAAAGTAGTCGCCGCACGTGACCTGAGTGGTCACCCGGACCATCATGTCGCCGCGTTCGGTCTTCCACTTCTTGAGCCAGTCCGCCATCGGGAACGGCTCTCCGCGACGCTCGTACTCCTCCTGGAAGAGTTCGAGGCGCTTACGGATGAATCCGTGCGAGTAGTAGACCTTCTTGATTTCCCACGGCTGACCGTCCTCGGGGAAGTACTCGGGATCGGCGGCGGCTTCGTAGGCTGCCATCGTCACCTCGTGGCACCGGATGTGATCCGGGTGCGGGTATCCGCCGTTCTCGTCGTACGTCGTGACGACGTGGGGACGGAACTCGCGAATCACCTTGACCAGAGCGCGCGTCGACTCTTCGAGCGGAACGAGGGCGAAGCACCCTTCGGGCAGCGGCGGAAGAGGGTCGCCCTCGGGAAGCCCGGAATCGACGAAACCGAGCCAGCGCTGCTTCACGCCCAGGATGCGAGCGGCCTCGGCCATCTCCTCCTGGCGAACTTCGCTGATTCGATCGCGGACACCGGGAACGTCCATGGCCGGGTTGAGAATGTCGCCACGCTCACCCCCGGTGAGCGTCAGGACCATCACTTCGTGGCCTTCGGCTGCATAACGGGCGGTGGTGGCCGCACCCTTGCTCGACTCGTCGTCGGGATGGGCATGGACGGCCATGAGCCGGAATCCGCTCACGTGTTCGTTCACCTCAACTTCACCTGTAGCCGTTGCCGGCAGTTCACCTGTAGCCGTCACCGGCAGTTCACCTGTAGCCGTCACCGGCAGTCTTCGAATCACACGCTGTGCACCGCTCGGATTACTCCGGGCCGTTGCCGTCAAACGTACCGACTGCCGACAAACCTACCGACGGCGCGACGGGATACGTCCTCTATAGTTCCACCCGAGAGTTCCTGGCGCAGCCGTGACCCCTTCGGTAATCCGGCGGGACACAGTCAGTTGCTGCACGACACGCGAACTCGAGTCTTCGAGAGCAGAGTGATGAGCAAACCGCTTCCCCAAGATCGGTACCCGAGCACAACTCGCACGGGCAGTCCCCGCAAGTGGATGGTGTGGGCTCTGACCGCTCTCGTCATCGTCGTAGGCGGCGGAATCGCGTACTACGCGTACGGAAAATTTGCGGTCAAGGAAATCGAGACCGAGACCATCTCGTTCGACATCGCCAACGACTCCACGGTGAAGATCCGTTTCACCGTCACACGCGACGACTCGTCGCGTGAAGCGATGTGCATCGTGCGCGCACGCTCGAAGGACGGCTCCGAAACCGGTCGACGTGAGGTCTACGTCCCGTCGTCGGAACATCAGACCCTCGAGTTCAACACCGAGGTCAAGACGTCCCAGCCGCCAGGCATGGCCGACGTCTACGGCTGCAGCTTCGACGTTCCGGAGTACCTGACCAAGAGCTGACCTCGGAACGCACCCACCCTGCCGGACGTTTGACGCCGGACAGGGCGGGTAGTCATGCGTGATAGAATTGCCCGATACACGGTTCCGGGTGGAACCGTGTATTGCTGCATTGACGCAAGGTTTGACGGCAAGGTTGCATCCCTGGTGGTGCTTCTGTGTCGTTGTTCGCTGCTGTTGCAGCGATCGTCGAGGGAGCCCCCGGCTCCGACTACTAGGGAGTGATCGAGATGACCGAGACCCAGGTGACCTGGCTTACCCAGGAATCACATGACAGGCTCAAGAACGAACTCGACCAGCTCATTGCCAATCGCCCGGTCATCGCCGCCGAGATCAACGAGCGTCGCGAAGAGGGCGACCTGAAGGAGAACGGCGGCTACCACGCTGCCCGCGAAGAGCAGGGTCAGCAGGAAGCCCGCATTCGCCAGCTCCAGGAGCTGCTGAACAGCGCAAAGGTCGGCGAGGCCCCCACTCAGTCCGGTGTCGCACTGCCCGGATCCGTAGTCAAGGTCTACTACGACGGCGACGAGAGTGACACCGAGACGTTCCTGATCGCTACCCGCGAAGAAGGCGCACGTGACGCCAAGCTCGAGGTCTACTCGCCGAACTCACCGCTGGGCGGCGCGCTGCTCGAAGCCAAGGTCGGCGACACGCGTGAGTACAACCTGCCCAACGGCAGCACCATGAAGGTCACGCTGCTGAGCGCGGAGCCTTACCACAGCTGATCGGCTGTACCAGCTCTGAAAAGAAGCGCCACCCGACTCGGTCGGGTGGCGCTTCTTGCTCTGTCGACGCTCGCCGTTTCCTGCCCACTCACACCACGCGGCGAGCCTTCATGCCGGCGAAGATCGGGCCGACCTTCACCACGTCGCCGAACGTGGGTGCGTGAAGCATCTGACCGTTGCCGACGTAGATCGCCACGTGGCCGGGGCCGCCTGCCTGCCAGTTGCCGAACAACAGGTCACCGGGCTGCGCCTGATCCAGCGGGATCTCGACGCCGACACCCCACTGCGTCTCCGAGGTCCGGGGCAGAGTCACCCCGGTGGCCGCGTGGATCGCGTACGACGTCAGCCCCGAGCAGTCGAACCCGCCCATCGACGGCCCGTTGATGTTTCCGCCACCCCACACGTACGGCAATCCGAGAAACTTCAGACCGGCCTCGACGACGCCGCCCACCGCTGCGGCGAGGTTGTTGTAGTCGAAGGGCGCAAGCATCAGGGCGAACGAGTCCTGCAACGATTTGATCTGGGCGACGAACGGAGCGGCGACCGCCTGCTCCGCAGGAACCTCGCCCGACTTGTCTGCCGGAACGCCGCCCGCTTCGCGAACTGCGTCCGGCCCGACGTCGTAGGCAGCGAGCGCGAGGTCGACGGTATCGCCCTCGACCTCACCGGACTTCTGCCAGGACTGCGCTTGCTTCACGAGATCGCACAACCGGTATCCGGTTGTCATCACCGGATCGGCAACGCCCAGGATGTCCATCTTTCCGTCGCCGTCACCGTCCTTGCCGTATGCCGTCCACGCTGCGGTGGTGAAGCGGCCAGGCCCGCGCCCACCTTCCGGTGAGATGTCGGTATCGGGTCCGTACTTGAATCCGTTCTCGACCGAGTACAGCGAGGCGATCACCGCGGGCGTGATCTCCGAGCACAGAGCACCGGCCTTTTTGATCCACGGCGCGAACACTGCCACCGCTCCCACGGGCGCCAATGTCGCTCCCGGAAAGTTGGAGGGTACGGAAGGCACGATTCCCTCAGGTGTGTCCTGAGTTCGTGCCGGTCCGTTCCAGGCTGCAAGTGAGACTGCAGCATTCGAAGACTCGTTCTTCTCGACTTGTGCGGGCGCTCCGAGAGTTCCACTCATCACGCCCAGTGCGGTGCCGATCGACACAGCGATCGCCAGGACACCGACTGCCATCCGAACCTCCGATAAACCTCTGAAAATCCACGTACGTGGTCGTACCCGAAACTTGTCGGTGCGAACATCTACTCTTTCGAACATGCATTCGACACGGCTCAGTCTCGCGACTCCTGTAACCAATGTCTCATTTATCTCGGCGGGCGTTACGCAAATGACTACAGACGCCAAGGCTTTTCTCAGGTTCGGCGTGCAAGCTGAGTCCATGAGCGACGATCGGCCACGACCCGCCCGGGGACGCACTACGGTGTATCGACCCGTTCGCCTCGCCCTCGCAGCCACGGCTGTGGCGGGAGCACTCGCAAGCGGCGGACTTTCACTCGTTTCTTCTCCCACTGCCACGGCACTCGCACCGGACACGTCGGCTTCTCACACCAAGAATCCCGTAGCGAAGCGGCCCGTCGTGGTCGCCGGATTCGGAACCCCGGACGCCGTCTCCAACGGTTCGTGAGTACTCCGCGCTCGGCCTCCGAGTGGCTCACGTGGGGGGTTCAGGCCCGGGTCGTCGTCACCGACCCTGAAGTCCTTCCCTCCGCGGCCAGCCTGGTTCGCGGGTACCTCACCGCTGCCGACGCCGCCACCAATCGAGATCGTGCCGACTCCGAGATTCGTACCTATGTCAGCGCCGCGAGCAACGTCGACGGCGTCGCCGTGACCCCGATGTTCGCGCACTTCCTCGAAGACGCGTTGGCTGTCGCACGACTGACCGACGGCAAACTCACGCCGACGGCCGGGTCGGCAGACCCTCACTCCTGGTGGAAGATTCGCGTCGAGAACAACCGCGTGTACAGCCCGGACGACGTCGTTCTCGATCTGTCCGCGACGGCCCGCGCCAGTTCAGCGGACCACTGTGCCGCGTCCACTGCGACTCTTCTCGGGTGTGGCGTGCTGGTCGGCCTCGGCGGGGACATCGCGGTTGCCGGCCCGGCGCCGGAAGACGGCTGGCAGATTCAGGTGCAAGACCTGCCCGGCGACCCGACCTGCCAGGTAGCACTTCCGTCCGACTGCGGGATCGCCACGGCCAGCACCGTCAAGCCACTGCACCGCGAATCGACGGCGACGCCGATGTGGCGCACGGTGTCGGTGATTGCATCCTCCTGCGCCCAGGCCGCCGCATTCAGTCGGGTTGCGGTCGGCATGGGCGGTTCGGCCATCGACTGGCTACATCAACTCGACGTACCCGCCAGGCTGGTCGACCAGGAGTACCGCGTGACGGTTCTGGGCGGCTGGCCTGACGAGTAACTCGCCTCAGTTCTGCAGTCGTACTGCGTAACCGGCGCGGTCGAAGGCCGTCAGAAGTTCCGCCTTGTTGTCCGGACCACGCGTCTCGACGGTGAGGAAGACTTCCACTTCGTCGAGCGCGAGTTCGCCACCGGTACGGGAATGGATGACATCGACCACGCTGGCGCCGTTCGCTCGAACCACTTCGAGCAACGAGACCAGTGCGCCCGGCCGATCGTCGATGGTGATGTGAACACCGAGGAACCGTCCGGCCGCTCGCAGACCGTGCGAGATGACGTGCGTGAGAAGTAGCGGATCGATGTTGCCGCCGGAAAGCACGGCGCACACCGGCCCTGTCAGTCCCAGCTCCTCCGGAGTACAGGTCATCAAGGCCGCGACGGCCGCGACGCCGGCCGGTTCGACGATGAGCTTGGCGCGTTCGAGGCACAGCAGGAGCGCTTTGGACAGCGCTTCCTCGCTGACCGTCACCACGGCGTCGACATGGGCGGCAACTTCGGCGAACGGAACCTCGCCCGGGCAGCCAACGGCGATACCGTCTGCCATCGTGGACATCGACGCCAAGGCGGTCGGCTTCCCGGCTGCCAACGACGCCGGCCAGGCAGCCGCGGTCTCGGCCTGCACTCCGACGATGCGGACCTGCGGGCGTACAGCTTTGACGGCTGCAGCCACTCCCGCGATCAAACCGCCGCCGCCGGTGGGAACGAGGATCGTGCCGACCTCAGGCAGTTGCTCGAGGATTTCGAGCCCCACAGTCCCCTGCCCCGCCACGACGTCCTCGTGGTCGAACGGGTGGACCAGAACTGCTCCGGTTCGGTCCGCGAATTCGCGAGCGGCCACGAGCGCTTCGTCGACAGTCGAACCGTGCAGGTGGACCTGAGCTCCATATGCCTTGGTGGCCACCAACTTCGGCAGCGGCGCACCCGTCGGCATGAAGACGGTCGACTTGATTCCCAATTCTGTTGCAGACCAGGCAACTCCCTGCGCATGGTTACCGGCACTGGCCGCCACCACGCCCGCTGCCCGTTCCTCTGCGGAAAGATTGGCAATGCGGTTGTACGCACCGCGCGGTTTGAAAGAGCCGGTGCGCTGCAGGTTTTCACATTTCAAGCTCACGGCGAAGCCGGTGGTTTCGGACAACACTCGCGAGGCCACGACCGGGGTGCGTCGCATGACCGGGGCGAGCAGTTGCTGTGCAGCCTTTATCTGTTCGAGATTCACGCATGCCTCCAGAAAGTGCGCCTCCACACCCTCGTGAGGTGTGAAGGCGCACTGCAGATTCGAAGTCGAATTACTGTAGAGCGAAGATCAGGACAGCGCTTGCTCGATGTCGCCGACCAGATCGGAGGCGTCTTCGATGCCGACCGACAGGCGAACCAGATCGTCGGGAACCTCGAGAGCGGAACCGGCCGTCGAGGCGTGGGTCATCGCACCGGGGAATTCGATGAGGGATTCGACTCCGCCGAGAGATTCTGCCAGCGTGAAGATCTCGGTGCGCGAGCACAGGTCGAGAGCTGCCGCCTTGCCGCCCTTGAGGCGGACGGAGATCATGCCGCCGAAGCGTCGCATCTGCTTGGCCGCGACCTTGTGCGACGGATGCGAAGCCAGTCCGGGGTAGATGACGCCGGCAACCGCGGGGTGGCCGTCGAGCAATTCGACGACCTTCTCCGCGTTGTCACTGTGACGCTCCATGCGCAGCGCCAGTGTCTTGATTCCGCGCAACGTCAGGAACGCGTCGAACGGGCCGGGAACGCCGCCGGATCCGTTCTGCAGGAAGGCAAACGCGGTGTCCAGTTCTTCGTCGTTGCAGACGAGAGCGCCACCGACCACGTCGGAGTGTCCGCCGATGTACTTGGTCGTGGAGTGCAGCGCGATGTCGGCACCGAGCTGCAGCGGCTGCTGCAGGTACGGCGAGGCGAAGGTGTTGTCCACCACGATCTTTGCGTTGCCCTCGTGGGCGACCTCGGCAAGGAGCTCGATGTCACCGATATTGAGCAGCGGGTTCGTGGGCGTCTCGACCCAGACCAGCTTGGTGTTGGACTTCATCGCCGCGCGCACCGCATCGACGTCGGACACCGGAGCCGGGGTGTACTCGATCCCCCACTGCGTGAAGACCTTGTCGATGAGGCGGAAGGTTCCGCCGTACGCGTCGTCGGGGATGACCAGGTGATCGCCCGGTCGAAGTACCGAACGGAGCAGGCAGTCGGTGGCCGCCATTCCCGAACTGAACGCTCGGCCGTAGGTTCCGGATTCGAGCGCTGCGAGGTTCGCCTCGAGTGGGCGACGGGTGGGGTTACCCGTTCGCGCGTACTCGAAGCCACTGCGCATTCCACCGACGCCGTCCTGGGCGAAGGTGGAACTCGCGTAGATCGGCACGTTGACCGCACCGGTCAGCGGATCGGGTTCGTAACCCGCATGCACCGCTTTCGTGGAGAAACCCTGCCAGCTGATGTTGTCGGCCTTGCTGCGTTGCTCACTCATGGTCCCCAGCCTAACGGCGCCGGCGCCGGCGCAGGAATCCGAACTCAGGAATCCGAACTCAGGAAACCCAGGAGATCGTGGCGCGTGATGACACCGACCGGCTTGCCGTCGTCGACGACCATGAGTGCGTCGGTGTCCCCGAGCGCCTTCGTGGCAGCCGAGACCGGCTCGCCGGAACCGATGAGCGGGAACGGCTTGCTCATGTGCTTCTCGACGGAATCCGCAAGGTGCGCACGGCCTTCGAAGACCGCGCTCAGCAGATCCCGCTCGGACACACTTCCGGCGACCTCGCCTGCCATGACCGGCGGTTCCGCACCCACGACGGGCATCTGGGACACGCCGTACTCGCGCAGGATCTCGATCGCGTCGCGCAGGGTCTCCGACGGGTGGGTGTGAACGAGGTCCGGCAGCTCGCCCGACTTGCCACGCAGAACGTCGCCGACGGTGGGGACGTTGGTCTTGCCGTCGAGTGGGGTGCGCAGGAATCCGTACGACGCCATCCACTGATCGTTGAAGATCTTGGACAGGTAGCCGCGGCCACCGTCCGGGAGGAGGACGACGATCAGGGCGTCGGGGCCCTCACGCTTGGCTACTTCGAGGGCAGCGACGACGGCCATACCGCAGGAACCGCCGACCAGCAGTCCCTCCTCGCGGGCGAGGCGACGCGTCATCTCGAAGGAATCGGCATCCGAGACGGCGATGATCTCGTCCGGGATGGACGGGTCGTATGCCGACGGCCAGAAGTCTTCGCCGACGCCTTCGACCAGATACGGACGACCGGTGCCGCCGGAGTAGACGGAGCCCTCGGGGTCTGCGCCGATGACCTTGACCTTGCCGCCCGAAACTTCCTTGAGGTAGCGGCCGGTGCCGGTGATGGTGCCGCCGGTGCCGACGCCCGCGACGAAGTGCGTGATCTTGCCGTCGGTGTCGGCCCAGATCTCGGGGCCGGTGGTCTCGTAGTGGCTCTCCGGTCCGCCCGGGTTGGAGTACTGGTTGGGCTTCCAGGCGCCGGGGATCTCACGGGTGAGGCGGTCGGAGACGCTGTAGTAGCTGTTCGGGTTGTCCGGCGCGACGGCCGTGGGGCACACGACCACCTCGGCGCCGTAGGCGCGCAGGACGTTGCGCTTGTCTTCGCTGACCTTGTCTGGGCAGACGAAAACGCACTTGTATCCACGCTTTTGCGCCACGAGCGCCAAGCCGATTCCGGTGTTGCCCGAGGTCGGCTCGACGATGGTGCCGCCCGGCTTCAGTTCACCCGAAGCCTCGGCTGCGTCGATCATCTTGACGGCGATGCGGTCCTTGGAGCTACCGCCAGGGTTGAGGTATTCGACCTTGGCTGCCACCGTGCCGAAGTTTTCGCCCGTGACGGACGTGAGCTTGACGAGTGGGGTGTTGCCGATGAGGTCGACGACGTGTTCCGCGATGCGCATTCGTCCATGTTCCCAGATGAAAGAAAACGGTGCGCGCGGACGTCGGGCGAAGGTGGTGCAATCCGGCTAGATTGGCAAGTGTGAGTCGAACCGGACTGAAAGCGTCGGTGGCCACGGTGGTGGCCGGATCGAGTGCAGGCACGCTCTCCTGGTTGGGCTACAACTATCTGATGTCGCAGGCGGGGGCGGCCCGCGGGGTGATCGGTCGCAATATCGCCAAGCCACCCGAGGCGGACGGGGTGTACGCGCCCGGCGCCGACAACCCGGAACTCTGGTGGCGGGCCGTGCCCTTCGATCTCCACTTGATGATCTTCGGCGATTCGTCTGCGGCCGGCGTCGGCGCGCTGACGGCCTCGGAAGTACCGGGTGTTCAGGTCGCGAAGCTGCTTGCGAGTGAAACCGGGAAGCGAATCCGTTTGAGCACCAAGGCCATCGGGGGCGCCACCTCCCGCGGGTTGAGTGGGCAGGTCGACGCCATGTTCGTCGCCGGTCCTCCCCCGGACGCTGCGGTGATCCTGATCGGCGCCAACGACGTCACCGCCAAGAACGCGATTCACGCGTCGGCTAAACGCCTCGGCGACGCGGTTCGACGCTTACGCGAGAGCGGCGCCGTCGTTGTTGTCGGCACCTGCCCGGATCTAGGGGTGGTCACGGCGATCCCGCAACCTCTGCGCTCCGTGGTGCGCGAATGGGGCCATCGCCTCGCACTCGCCCAGGCGGCCGCGACCAGAAACGCCGGGGGTCATCCCGTTCCACTGGCCGACCTGCTGGCCAAGGAATTCCTGGCCTCGCCCGACACGATGTTCTCGGCCGACCGTTTCCATCCGTCCGCGGCCGGATACGAACTCGCGGCGAAGCAGATCGTCCCGGTTCTCGCGTCGGCTCTGGGTGAATGGCAGGGTGGCCCGCTACCCGAGCTCCCCCACGTTTCAGAGGCGGCGCAAGCCCGCACCGTCGCGGCCCGACTGACGGCGGCGGCAACCCAGTGGAAAGCCTTCGCGAGACGCACCAAACCTGCAGGTCAGCGCCCCGACGTCAACTGAGTGAGACTGCGTGACCACCATCTGGGAGCGGCAACGTAAATTGTAAGTCGAAGCTGCATTCAACTTGCCCTGCTCGACGGCGTTTCAAGCCGCCCTCGAGCAGTACACAAAAGGAGTTTTCATGCCCGAGGCAGTAATCGTCTCAGCAGTACGGTCGCCCATCGGCCGCGCAATGAAGGGTTCGCTCAAGGACATCCGCCCGGATGACCTCGCAACTCAGATGGTTGCCGCCGCGTTGGCAAAGATCCCCGAGCTCGACCCCACCGAGATCGACGACCTCATGCTCGGTTGCGGCCAGCCCGCCGGTCAGTCGGGCTTCAACATCGCCCGCGTCGTCGCCGTCCAGCTCGGCTACGACTTCCTCCCCGGTGTCACGGTCAACCGTTACTGTTCCTCCTCGCTGCAGACCACCCGCATGGCTCTGCACGCCATCCGCGCAGGCGAGGGCGACGTCTTCATCTCCGCCGGCGTCGAGTCCGTCTCCAGCTTCATCACCGGCAACGCCGACGGCCTCCCCAACACCAAGAATCCGCTCTTCGACGCAGCGCAGGCCCGTAGCGCCAAGCTCGCCGAAGGTGGAGTCGCCTGGACCGATCCTCGCGAAGAGGGCCTGATCCCCGACGTGTACCTGGGCATGGGCCAGACCGCCGAGAACGTCGCTTCGGCCACCGGCATCACCCGCGAAGACCAAGACCGCTGGGCAGTTCGCAGCCAGAACCGCGCCGAGGAAGCCATCGCTCGCGGCTTCTTCGAGCGTGAGATCACGCCCGTCACGCTCGCCGACGGCACCGTCGTCACCAAGGACGACGGCCCCCGCGCCGGCACCACCTACGAGGGCATCAGCGGCCTCAAGCCCGTCTTCCGCCCCGACGGCACCGTCACCGCCGGCAATGCCTGCCCGCTCAACGACGGCGCAGCCGCACTGGTGATCATGTCCGACACCAAGGCAAAGGCACTCGGCCTGACCCCGCTCGCTCGCATCGTCTCCACCGGCGTCTCGGGCCTGTCCCCCGAGATCATGGGCCTCGGCCCGATCCAGGCCGTCAAGAACGCCCTGAAGATCGCCGGCAAGTCGATCTCCGACATCGACCTGTTCGAGATCAACGAGGCATTCGCAGTGCAGGTCCTCGGATCCGCTCGCGAACTGGGCATCGAAGAGGACAAGCTCAACATCTCCGGTGGCGCGATCGCGCTGGGTCACCCCTTCGGTATGACCGGTGCCCGTATCACCAACACCCTGATCAACAACCTGCAGGAGCAGGACAAGACCTTCGGCGTCGAGACCATGTGTGTCGGCGGCGGACAGGGCATGGCAATGGTGATCGAGCGCCTCAGCTGATCCCCTGAGCACGTCGAAAGCGGCCGCCCGGCTTCTGCCGGGCGGCCGCTTTCGTGTGGTCGGGTTTCAGGTAGTCGTGAACTTCCGAGCAAAACTCCCCAACTCGCGAATCAACTCTCGCGCAGCGTCGTCCTCACGCTGCACGGCAGCGCGAGCTTCGTCCGCCCATCCGTGACGGAGCAGTCGTTTGGCGGCAAGGACTGCCGGTCCGACGTTGGCGGCAATCTGCTCGGCGCTCTCCCGAGCACGGCTGTGAACCTCTTCGGCCGGTACGGCCACGTTCGCCAGTCCGTAGTCGGCCGCTTCGACGCCGCTGAGCCACCGCGCCGACAGGATCAGCTCGGCGGCTCGCTGCGTTCCGATCACCTTGGGCAGCAACCAACTACTGGCAGCTTCGGGAGCTGTACCCAGCGAAGTGAACGGTGCCCGCAGACGTGCGTCCTCGGCAACGTAGACGACGTCGCAGTAAAGCAGCATGGTCAGGCCGATGCCGACGGCAGCGCCGTGTACCGCGGCGATCAATGGCTTCGGGAACTCCACCAGCGCGACGATCAGCGGCGCGAATGCGTGGCCGAAGTCGGCGTTGTCTGCGCCTGGTTCGGCGAGTGCGCGTAGGTCGACGCCACTGGAAAATGCCTTGCCTGCGCCCTCGACGATCACCACGGCCACGGCTTCGTCCGACGCCGCGTCGTCGAGCGCCTTGGTGAACGCTCGAAAACCGGCTGCATCAAATGCGTTCAGGCGACTCGGATTATTGAAGGTCAGCGTTCGCACTGCTCCGGCATCCGCGACCAGGATGGGTTCAGAGGTGTTTGTCGACATTCGCTCCCCTTCGTTCCAAACCAAGCAGTTGCTAGGTATCCAAGCACCGTAACCGTCCACAGACGACAAAAGAAGGGCCCCTCGCGGGGCCCTTCTTCGTGTTACGGATCGACTCGAGAACTAGTCGTTGTTGAAGTAGCTCAGCAGACGCAGGATCTCGACGTACAGCCAGACCAAGGTGACGGTGAGCCCGAATGCGACGCCCCAGGCTGCCTTCTCGGGCGCCTGTGCGCGGATCAGCTGATCAGCGGCGTCGAAGTCGAGCAGGAAGCTGAAGGCTGCGATGCCGATGCAGACGAGGCTGAAGATGATGGCGACGGTTCCACCGTCACGCAGGCCCAGTCCGCCCTCGGTGAAGAAGCTCGCGACGAGGTTACCGAGCGCCAGAACGACAACACCGATCAACGCACCGATGATCATTCGCGTCAGACGAGGTGTCACCCGAATCGCACCGGTCTTGTAGACGACCAACATGCCGAAGAACACGCCGAAGGTTCCGAGGACCGCCTGCGCAATCAGCATCGACGCGTCAGCGCCTTGGAGTTGGAAGGTGAACATGAACGACAGCGCACCGAGGAACAGACCCTCGGCCGCGGCGTACGCCAACACGATTGCCGGGTTGTCCATTTTGCGACCGAACGTCGCGACCAGAACCAGAACGAGGCCGACGAGACCGCCGCCGATGACCAGCGGGGCTGCGAGGTCGGCGTTGTTGTTGACCAGGAAGTACGACACCAGTGCCGAGATCGTCAGCACACCGAGCGTGATGCCCGTCTTGGTGACGACGTCGTCGATCGTCATGGCCCGCGAGGTGGGACCGGTCTGGTACGGCTCGGCCGGAGCGTACTGCGGCTGACCGAACTGCTGGGTTGCCTGCGAGGCGCCCGCCGTCGCAGATCCGAACGAGGCGTATCCGTTGCCCTCTTGCTTGGGCAGATTGCGGAACACCGGGTTGCTGGTGGTGCGCACCGTGATCATCCCTTCATCGTGGTGGCCTACGACGGGTGCGTCGCGGGTTCGCCGGACGGATCCGAGTTTCCGACACGGTCCGTGTACCTGACTAAAAGTAAAGCACTCGTAATTTACAACGTCGAAGCTTCGGTTGTAGTTCCCGGCGCATTTCCGGAAGATCAACACTCTTCGACACTCGTCCCTTTTCGATACTAGGACGGTTTGACCGACTTCATCACGATGAACTTCGCGTTCTTCGCCATCGCCTCGCTCGGACCCACCGCGGCTTTCAACGGTTCGCGATACCCCAGATGCGCGTTGTGAACAGTCCACAACTCGCCACCGGGACGCAGGACACGGCCGGCAGCTTCGAACATCTTGAGTGCTCCGCCGGTGTGGACCGCCGCGCCGACGTGGAACGGCGGGTTCAACAGAACCAGATCCGCGCTCGCACTGGGCAACGAACCCACGGCGTCGTCGCGCAGGCCGCTCACTCGATCGCCGACGCCATTTGCGGACGCAGTCGCCAGAGCCGAAGCGACGGCTGCCGAGGACTGATCCGTTGCGATCACGTGCACGTCCGGGAACTTCCGCGCGATCACCGCCGCGAGAATGCCGCTGCCACAACCCAGATCGATCACGTCGCTCAGCGGATCGACCGCAATCTTTCCGAGGTTCTCCAGGAGCAACCGGGTGCCGATGTCCAGGCTCGCACCGGCAAACACTGCGCCGTGAGCAACGACGTCGAGGTCGAATTCGTCGAGGCGTTCGGTCATCGGGAACGTGATAGCAACATCGGCCTTCGGTTCCGAAGCCTTGAGTACGCGGGACTTCTGCCGTCCACGCGAGGCGCTGACGTCGGAAAACGATTCGCCGAGAACCTTGTTCATCGCCGGGGTGATGTGCTTGTCACGCCCACCGGCGAAGACACGAACCGCCGGGTCGGCGTGGAGCGCGATCAACTGGGCGATCTCGGCAAGTTCGGCGAGGCTACGCGGCAATTGCATGAGCACGACGCGGGCGCCGCTGAGCAACTCCTCGTCCAGTCCGTGCGAGGTGAAGGCGTCACTGAATCCGAGTTCGCGCGCATTGTTCGCGAGGGCCAGCTCTCCGGTGAGCGGATCCTGGTGAACGCGCACGGCAGCGATTCCGTGCACGAGCGCAACACCGGCAGTCAGCGCACCGTAGTGATCGCCGATCACGACGACGGTGCCCGCCGGTGCCGCGGCGAGAGCGTCGGCGGCCTCGTCGAGGATCAGACGATCAGCCGCATCGACGGCAAAGAGATTGGGTGCCTCGACATCGGGGAATCGGCGCAGACGATCGAACAGTTCGGGTGTGTCGGACATGCCACCAGTCTTTCAGGTGGAACTACGCAACACTCAATCCCCCGACCAGCAGGTGATCAGTTCGACATCCCTGTCAGTTCGACATCCACTGCACGACGTTGTCGACGGTTTCGCGTTCGGTGCGGAATCCGTTCACCGGGTGGTCGGCGTCGGGGTATCCGAACGAGATCGCGCAGACAACCTTGCGAGTGTCGTCGATACCGAAATGCTCGTGAATGAACTTGGAGCTGCCCGCGAGCGCCGCCTGCGGGATCGTGGCGACCCCCAGACTCTGGGCCGCGAGCAGGAAGCTGTTCACGTACAACCCGCAGTCGACTGCGCCGTAGGTGCCCAATGCCTCGTCAGTGGTGATGATCGCGACGTGAGGAGCGCCGAAGAGCTCGAAATTCTTCATCGTCTGTGCCGCGGATCCGGCGCGGTCACCGTGCTCGATTCCGACGCTCGAATACAGCGCCATCGCGCAGTCGAACCGACGCGACTTGTAGATGCCCTGGTACGCGCGCGGGAACTCGAAGTCCGACTCCTGGGCGTTGGCCATCACGTACTCACCGAGGCCGGCGCGGAATCGCTCGGTGCCCTCCCCTTCGGTGATCGCGACCTGCCACGGTTGCGTGTTGCACCACGACGGCGTCTTCTGCGCCAGCCGAAGGATCTCCTCGATCACCTCACGTGGCACCTGACGGTCCTCGTAGGCGCGGCAGCTGATCCGGGCGTCGAGCAGCGCTTCCAGGCTCGTATCCACGACGATGCTCTCGGTCATGTGTTCTCTCCTCGATCAGGCTGCACTACAACACTTCGCACGATAGAACTACCGCCTCGACGCAATCGTCAGCGGGTCACCTTTGCGAAGGCCGCCACCAGCTCGCCGAACTCTGCCATCGCCGCATCCGGATCCGGGTCTACTGCCGCCAGCGCGACCAGCACATCGGTGGCACCGGATTCGAGCAGCTGCTCGGCGCCGATCATCGTCGCCGGGAGGTCGATCGAACCGTCGGACCCGCGTACGACGGTCAGTCGCCCACGGACCTGCAATTCCGCTGGATCGCGTCCGAGATCCGCCATCGCTTTGCCGATGACGTCGATCCCTTCACGTAGGTCGTCGTCCGCGGCACCCATGATCGGAATCCACCCGTCACCCCAGGTTGCGACGCGTCGTACAACGGCCTTGGAGAGCGAACCGGACACCCAGATCGGGATTCCAGCGGCCGGACGGGGCGCGCAGTACACGTCGTCGAACTTCAGACGAGGGGTGTCGATGCTCGCCGGCGCCGAACTCCACAGGGCCCGGCACACTGCGAGAGCGTCGTCGAGCAGTGGTCCCCTTTTACCGAAGTCCATACCTGCCGCCTCGTATTCACGTTCCTGCCAACCTGTTCCGACGCCAAGGTCGAGTCGGCCCCCGGAGAGCAGATCGAGTGTCGCGGCCGTCTTGGCCAGTACCGCTCCCCCGCGCAGCGCCGCGATGACGATTCCGGTCCCCAAGCGAATTGTCTTCGTCTGTCCGGCAACAAAAGCCAGGACGGTCAGCGGCTCGAGCCAGTTGGCGTCGGGCTCGGTGGGGAACGCCGACCACGTGTACGCCGAGTTGTCCGAGCCCATCACCACGTGATCGGTGACGAGGACCCGGTCGAAGCCCGCAGCTTCCGCGCTCTGACAGACCTGCACGAGTTTCGCGTAGGAGTCCTCCGCGAGAGTGGTGCCGAAGTTGGGAACGTTCAGACTGAAAGTTGTCATGTGTCAAGCCTTTCGGGGCCGGTTGGTCCAGCCACCCTCTTCTGTGGGGAACCAGCCTCCGGCAGCGTGCGAGCCGCCGTCGACGTGGATCACGGTTCCGGTGATGTATCTCGCCAGGTCGGAAGCCAGGAACAGTGCGGGGCCGGCAATGTCGACCGGCTGGCCCGGTCCGCCCAACGGTGCCCACCCCGGCCACTTGTCCCAGTCGTCGGCAGGAACGATCGTGCGATACGGCACCTGTACCGACTCGATCAGATCCGGGGCAATGGCGTTGACGCGCACTCCGGTTCGACCGATCTCCACACCAAGGCTCCTGGTGAACTGTGTCAGCGCGGCCTTGTATGCCGAGTACATCGTGTGGCCCGGGATCGCTCGATGCGCCTCCACCGTCGTCAGGTTCACGATCGATCCACCCAAACCGCGGTCGATCATGCCGGGAAGCAGGGCATGGGTCAGACGCACGACGTGATCGAAATTGATGCTGCCGGCCTCGGACCAGAAACCGGGATCCGTACCGGTGAACTCTGTCGGCGGGTTCAGGAAATGACCCACGTTGTTCACCAGGACGTCCGGAGCGAACTCGGTCAACGCTACGGGGACTTCCCGCGTCCGCACGTCGTACTCGAGATAGTTGATCGAACCACCTGCAGCCGAGTCGAATTCGACGTCGCCAAGAGGAGCTACGTCGACAACCAGAACTGACGCGCCATGCGATGCAAATGCTCGAACAATCGCTGCGCCGATTCCCTGGGAACCGCCTGTGACCACTGCCTTCTTACCCACCAACATCGGCCCTGGGGAGTACGCCGATCCGACCACCACGAAGACACCCTTCTGCAGTTCGATGTGAAGCACTTCGGCGTACCGTCACACATCGAACGGCAAAACGGGCGCAAAGTTCTCACTCAGTGGTAGCCGCGACACCCCACCTGCTCGAACCGCCGAGTCGCCCATTCAAATAGCGCGGAATCTCGGCTGCCCGTATCGGCATTCCCTCGAGGTACCCCTGGATCACGTCACATCCGCACTCGGTCACTATCGCGCGCTGCCTCTCCGTCTCCACGCCCTCGGCGACGGTGTCCAGCCCCAGAGACTTGGCAATCGCGATGACGGCTCGCAAGACAGCGAACCTCGAATTCGAGGGATCCGCGTCCAGCGGTGCGACGAACGCCCGATCGATCTTCAACCGATCGAGCGGCAGCCGGGCCAAGCTGGCAACCGAGGAGAACCCTGTGCCGAAGTCGTCCATCGCAATGGCGATGCCGAGCGCCGAGAGCTGTACCAACACATCTCGGTCGGCGTCGTCGATGACCAACGATTCGGTCACCTCGATCTCGAGTCGGCTGGGGTGGAGGTTCACCTCGATCAGTGTCCGGCGTACCGAGTCGACGTATCGACTCGAACGCAGTTGCACCTGAGAAACGTTGACGGCAACCCGAATGTCCTCCGGCCACGTTGTCGCCGCCGTGCAGGCAGCCCTCAGAACACCTGCACCGATCGGCACGATCAAGCCGGTTTCCTCGGCGACCGAAATGAAGTCTCCCGGCGAGACGAGACCTGAAGTCGGATGGTTCCACCGCAGCAGAGCCTCGAACCCGACAACAACTCCCGTCGCGGCCGAGACCTGTGGCTGATAAACCAACTCGAACTCTTCGTCGATCAACGCACGACGAAGATCCAACAATGCCCTGGCCCTACCCGTCGCACGATCCCGCAAAGTCGCATCGAAGGCGCGAATCTGGTTCCGACCGCTCTCCTTTGCGTGGTAAAGCGCGAGGTCCGCGACAATCACCAGGTCTTCGAGGCTGTCGGCATCGTCGGGCATCGAGCCGTACCCCAGACTGGCACGAATGCGAATCTGGTTGCCGACCAGTGAAAATGGTCGTTCGAATGAGTCGAGAATCGTTTGGAATCTCTTCTCCACCTCATCTGCACTCCCGATGTCGTCGAAGGCTAGGTCGTCGAAGGCGATGGCGAACTCGTCACCCCCCAGTCGGCCACAGATCTCGTTCGATCGCAGAACGCTGTGCAGTCTGCCGGCAACATCGCGAAGCACGTCGTCTCCGATGTGGTGTCCCAACCGGTCGTTGATCGACTTGAAGTTGTCCAGATCCAGAATTGCCAGCCACACCCTGTGTCCGTCCCGAATCCGCGAAGACAGTTGAGCGTTGAAGCTGTACCGATTTCTGAGCCCGGTCAACGAATCGATCTCTGCCAATCGCAAGATGTTCTGGCGCTGGTGATACGAGTGCGTGATATCGGATCCGACACCGCGCCACCCGTAGGTCGCCCCATCGCCACTGCCCGGGTGACCTGACATCGACCACCAGCGAGTATCGCCCCGAACGACGACCTGCATGGTGAGGTCCCGAAACGCCGTCCCGGCTTGAAAATTCGCGGCGAGGAGATCAAGGGACTTCCTGCCCACATCTGTTCGGGACGCGCCGATCCCGATCAGGATCTCGTGCATTGTGCGGCCCCGAATCTGTGCTGCCGGCAAACCGACCTGCTCGGCGAATCGATACGACACGGTACTGGCGATACCGCGCGAATCGGTCTCCCAGAGCCAATCCTGTGCTCCGTCTTCGAGATCGTTGAGCAACAACTCGACGAGATCTCGTTCGTCCTCGGCTATGAGTTCGGCGCGTAGCCGTCTCTCGAAAAGTTTGGCCAACAGCAAAGTTCCGCTGTAGAGCGAACCTACAAAGACGACCAGCACCCCGATCAGCACGAAACGCGATGTGCCCGGTTCCGTCCAGAACGCCCCGGCCAACCCGACTCCCACCAGGCTGATCCAGACCACAGTGATTCCGCGAAACATCATGGTGGGAAACACGCCGACCGCGATCCCACCGATCAAGGTCGAGCTCAGTACCAACTCGTCACGAGGATCGAGCATCGGAAAGAGAACGAGAGCCAAGCACGCCAGGAGCACTCCCCAGACAATGATTTCGACTGTGAGTACCACCAGTTCGGTGGTCTGGGACTCGGAGACGCCGAGACGCGAGCGCCGGAGCCAATACACACTGAATCCAGCGCTCGACAACAGCATGACGCTCGACCAGGCGAAGGTGAACCATCCGGAATCCACCGGTAGAAGCACCACGATCGCTGACAACGCAACCGCTGCGGTCAGAAACGACCACGGCAGTACGCGCGCGGTGAACCGCAGTCGTCGATCGAGTAGGCGACGGCGATCGTAATCCGAGAGGTGTTGTTCCGTGCCGCTGCGACCGAGTTTGCGCACCGACGTCTCGACACGACGCCTACGGAGTACTGCCGGGTCATCCACGTCGGCCTGCTACCGCCGCTGCGACCGCGTCGACCGACATGGCTCCGCCGGCGATGTATCCCTGAACAGTCCTCACCCTTGCAGCGGCCACGGACTTCAAGTCTTCCTCACCGTCGACTCCCGAGACGACGACCTCCATTCCCAACGCGTCGACCAGATCCACGACAGCTTCGAGGATCGACCGTCCACCAGGCACTGCACCCGAAATGGAGCGCTCTATCCGGACTCGGGTGAACGGAAGGCCGGACAGTGATGCGAGCGAGGAGAATCCGGCGCCGAACTCGTCCACGGTCAGCGCGATTCCCATGTCCGCGATGGCGTGCAACGCAAACTTGGACTCGTCGGTGATCGCCGATGATTCGTTGAGTTGGAGCTCGAGCTGATGTGCACTGACACCTGATCGTCGAAGCGAATCCCCTATCGCGACGACAAAGGAATCCGATTCGAGCTGACGCGTCGATACCGCGACGGCTACCCGCAGGTGATCAGGAAGGCGGGACGCCGCCTCGCAGGCCAACTCGAAGACGGTAGTCCCCAGTGAGTACGCCAAACCGGTGTCGTCTGCGACGCTCATGAATTCGGCGGACGTAACGGCACCGAGGCGGGCGTTGTGCCAGATCACGCGGACTTCCACGGCCACGATCTCGCGGGAAACCACGTCGATCCTGGGCAACAGCTCGAGTTCGAGGTCCTTCTCCGCGACAGTGTTTCCCAGATCTTCGAGCAGGCGGGCCCGCCGATCGGCCACGGACTTCATCGAGTCTCGATATTCACGTACGGCCCCGCGCCCGGATTCCTTTGCCGCGAACAAGGCCAGGTCCGCAGCGCCCATCATCTCGTCGGCGGAGGACGGCAGCTCGTCGGGGAGGTAGTACCCGATGCTGCATCCGATCTCCAACCGCGTACCGGCCACTGTGATCGGCTCGTGCAGAGTTTCGATGTAGCGGCCGAGCAGAGTACGAACTTGTGAGCTGTCACCCACATCGGTGAAAAGAACCGCGAACTCGTCTCCCCCCAGACGTGCGAACAACTGTGACACCCCGCCGGCTTCGGACAGGCGATCCGCGACCTCTCGCAGAACCGCGTCGCCAACGGTGTGTCCCAGTGTGTCGTTGACCGACTTGAAGTTGTCGAGGTCGAGCATGGCCAACGCGAGACCACTTTCGCTTGTGTACGGCTCGCGCAGCAGTCGCTCGAGCTCGGTCCAGAAGCTGTGCCGGTTCGGCATACCGGTGAGTGCGTCCACACGACCCATCCGCACGATCTCGTCACTCTGCAGTTTTACTTCCGTGACGTCGGAACCGACTCCTCGCCAGACGAACTCGTCGGGTGTACGGCCGGGGCGCGGGCGTCCGGAGATCTGCCACCACCGAATTTCACCGTGAACTCGGACCGGAACGAGCACGTCGACGAATGCGGTCTTCGTGTGGCGGGCCTGCTGCAACTCCATGAGCGCATCGATCCCGCCGGGGATCCGTAGGGTGCCCAACTCCATGAACAGGTCCTGCCACGCCGTTCCCTGCAACTCGGTGGAGTCCAGCCCCGCTTCGACCGCGAGCCGCGTCGGGATTCGGTTGAACTTGCCTTTCTGGTCCGTCTCCCACACGAAGTCCCCGGCGTTGCCTTCGAAGTCTTCGAGAAGCATCTGCACGACCGATCGTTCCGACGCGGCGCTCAATTCAGCTCGATAGCGAGATTCCAGGTTGCCCGAGACCACTATCGTGCCGCCGATCAGAGCCGCGCCATAGGCGATCATTCCAATGAGAATTCGTTCGAACTCGGGTCCCGGCTGAAGCCAGAATGCCACCCCGAGGATTATCAGATTGGACAGGACCCAGGTGACCCCCACCACTCGCAACATCGCGGTGGCCACGGCTCCGGCACCGGTGATCGATGTGGTGACCGCTATCAGGATCAGATCGCCGGAATCGTCCAGGATCGGGTACAGGACCAGGGCGAGCGAGGAATACAGGATCCCGACTACAGCAAATTCGACGATGAGAAACGCGTAGGACATCCGGTACGTGGGTGTGATCAGGTTGAAATGAATGGCGAGACCCACGCACATCCCCACCAACCCGATCACGCCGGACAGCAATGGCCACACACGCGGCAGCGGTCCGCCGTCCGGGGGAATTACATACAACGTCAGCCCGAGTGTGACGACGAGGTGGACGGCAGCGGCCCATGGCAGCACGCCGAAGGTAACGGCTATCTGCTCACGAGTTACGTCATCACGTTGGGCGGGCGTCAGTCTTTCTCTCTGGCGGGGTTGCAGAAGCGACAGGACTGGCATCACTTACCTCCCGCTCCCACGACGAAATTGAATCGGACGTTCGACTCAGCAATTCTTCCGTAATTGGACGTTGCCGTGTCAACCAGTGCGTCCACCCTATTTCGGAGTCGCGTCTGCCCACAGACACAGTAATCAGCAAACTGCTGGTCTGCCGCAAGTTGGCGCCGCAAGTTTGATGCCCATGGGTTGAAATCAGACATGAGGGACAATGGCCGGAGATCGCCGATCACGTCGGTGGAGATTCCTCGACGGGTAACACGATCGGACTCATTTGAGTTCAGACAAGGACTATCACGATGGCAATCGACTACACCCGACGTTCCGGCGAGTCCACTCCGTCGCAAGCACCGGTCAGCCTGAGCAAGATCACGCTCACCAAATCGGCACCGACGGTCAACCTCGCGAAGGCGGGTGAACGACAAGGCAATATGCGCGTGAACCTCAACTGGTCACAGGGGGCACCACCGAAGAAGACCGGTTTTCTCGCCAAGCTCGCCGGCGCAGGCTCTGGTGCGGTCGACCTGGACCTCGGATGCCTCTACGAACTTGCCGACGGGTCCAAGGGAGTAGTTCAGGCCTTGGGTAACAGTTTCGGTTCACTGACTTCTCCGCCCTACATCTCCCTCGACGGCGACGACCGCAGTGGTGCGAACACCGGCGGCGAGAACATGCACGTCAATCTTGGTGACCCAAGCGCTTTCCGGCGAATCCTGATCTTCGCGATGATCTACGACGGCGCTCCCAACTGGGCGGCGGTGGACGGCGTCGTCACCTTGTATCCCACCAACGGGCCGGAGGTGGAAGTGCGACTCGACTCCGCCAGCAACCAGGAGCGACTGTGCGCAATCGCTCTCATCCAGAGTTCAGGTCAGGGCGTGACGGTGACCCGTGAAGTTCAGTACATCAACGGCAGTCAGTCAGATCTCGATCGGGCCTACAACTGGGGAATGAAATGGGCTGCCGGACGAAAGTAGGGGCTGCGGACGGGATCTCCCCCATCCGAATGACAATGTCCGAATCATCCACAATGTCGCAAGTTACTGGATAGTGTCGAGAAGTGGGGTCGGACATGAGGGGTCACGCTCGACACCGATAGTGGGTCGGTGACGCTATGTGCTTGGCGGCGCCGACGTTCGACCGGAAAGGCCCTCGATTTCCCCCGAGATCGAGGGCCTTTTCGTATCTTGCGTCACTGTTCGCACCCTTTCATTAGTTGATCGTTAAACTAGGCGTTCGTCCAACATGCACCGATGGAGAACGTGAATGTCCACGAATTCAGATCGACGCCCGCGCCTGCCCGTGAGAATCGCCTACCTCGCCGCAGGAGTTCTCTTTGTCGCCGCCATGCTCCTGTTTGCAAGCGTCGTCAACCCTGATCGGGACCGCGATTTCTCGATGAACCACGTCCCCGCGGGGACGTCGACGACCGCCTTCGCCGCAACGTCCGACCTCGGCTAACGAAGGTAGCGGTACGTAAGTGGCGCACGTCACGAACTGTGGGTAGTTTCAACGCCGATGGTTCGCCGTAGGTCGGTATTGAGAGGGACGGCCAACCACTGCCCTGCCTGGTTGCCCCACCCAAGCAGGCAGGGCACCCCAGATCAGGCAGGCACCCCCGATAATTTAAGCCTCAAGTAACTGTTACTCGGGAAAGACTTGTATGAAACGGGGACGAATCGTACATTTCATCCGGCAGTCGGCCTTCGTCCGACGCCTTTGCCGTCAATGTCGACGGAACTTCTCTGAACACCACCACAAGTCGGCCACTTGTCGTGACCGCATTCGTCCTCGCGAAAGGCTCGCCCATGTTCGATTTCTTCGGCGCAATCTCCGGCTTCTTCGGCCTACTGTTCGGCACCGGCTCGTCGAGCGGGAGCTCGGGAGGAAGCAGCGACGCACCCGTCGCCCCGCCTACCTGATCCACAAGCCTCACCCGGCACCGATCCGCCGGGTGAGGCTCTCGCGAATCTCTTTGAAACACAACGTAACAGCACTTCAACCCCACCGACTTTTCTGCGGATCCACGCCGACACACTCCGGCGTCCGGACAGTTTCACCACATCGCCTGCAGTAATGGGTCCTGTGTCCGCCATTCTCCGTCGAGGCACACCCGCAGACCTCCCAACCGACAAGGCATGTGTTCGCCGTGAGCCGGTGTCCGTTGGAGCAGCAGTCCGGGGATTGCTCGGTCAACCGCATCTCCACATTTTCGCACACATGTTCGACAACTTGATACTGCACGCTGCACATTCGATTACACCGGCCGCTTCCGGTCGGCCCGAGCGCAACTATCCCTTCCGTCACTTCGGTCTGCTTTAATACGAAGGCTTTGTCGGGGGTTTACCAATGTCCGAAGTTGTCGAATTTCTGCGAGCACACGCAGGCGAACACGGGGTTGAACTATGGGTTTCTTCAAGAAGGCGGCTGTGACTGCTCTAGCGGTCGCTGCAGTCGGAGCATCAACAGGGATCGCATCAGCTGATCCGTCGACCGACGTGAATTACGAAGCGAAGGTCGTCGACAAGTCGATCGTCACCACCATCGACGCCGGGCTGTTCAAGGTGTCCGGCGACGGCAAGTCCGTCGTCTTGCAGGACAGCAAGGGAGCCGACCTTGTTTCCCTGCCTCTCGCATACAACCTCGGGGATCTACAGTTCCCCTTCGATCGCACGATCAGTGAAGACGGTAAGACCCTCACGCTGACACCGATCACCGATTCTGCGAAGGCAACACCTCGACCCGAGAGTGCGCCTGCGGCAAAGGAATGGACGCCCGTCGCCTCGCCCGAGGAGAATGATCGGGCGATTGCGCACTTCCAGAGCCAACTCGGACTCGGCACTCAGGTCGGCAGCCTGCTCGGCACCATCGTCGGCGCCGGAATCGGTTGCGCTGTCGGCGCTCCGCTGGGCTTGACCATCGTCGGACTCCCCGTCGCCGCGGCACTGTGCCTGGGTGGCCTCGCAACAGGCGCCGGAATCGGCGGTGTCGCCGGAACGATCCTCGGCGGCGGCGGCGCGGCTGTCGTAGCCGGCATCGATCTCGTCAACACGCTGAATGCTCCTGCAGGGACGACCGTCTGGGCTCAGTAGCCACGTGGTGGTCAGTCGCTGCTCCACGGAAAGCCCCGCCCGCCCGAAGAGGACGAGCGGGGTTTTTCGATTCAATGTGCAGGAGGATCTACGTGGTGCCCCCAGTCGGACTCGAACCGACACTTGACGGATTTTAAGTCCGTTGCCTCTGCCAATTGGGCTATGGGGGCCTTGCCGCACCCGACGGGTCGGGTGCGGCAGGGATCAGACTATCGGGTCGGTCTGAGCTACCGACATCGCGATGCCGTCGAGTATGTCGTGTTCGCTGACAACCAGTTCGGCGATCCCGGCTTTGGCTTCGAACGCTTGAGCCAGCACCGTGGTGATGATCGCTCCGCCGCCGATGACGTCCACCCGCCCCGGATGCATCGGGCCGAAGGCAGCACGATCAACCCGAGGCATAGCAATGAGACGCTCGCACACGTCGAACAGTTGATTGAACGAAATCCTCGACAGGTGCACCTTCTCGGCGTCGTACTCCGGAAGATCCTGCGCGATCGCGGCCAGCGTCGTCATGGTTCCAGCGACACCCACCCACGTGTGCGCCTTCTCGACAGGTACGGCCTCGAACGCCTCGGTAAGTTTCGCGGTCGCGAAAGCCGTCGCCTCGGAAACCTGCTCTGCTGTAGGCGGATCCGACGGTAAGCAACGCTCCGTGACGCGCACACAGCCGATGTCGGTGGAGTATGCAGCCTGGACGCCCGACGTGTCGCCGAGGACAACTTCGGTGGATCCGCCGCCGAGATCGACCACCACGAAGGGGCCCTCGGACGGATCGAGTTCTCCCACAGCACCGCTGAACGAGAGGCGCGCCTCTTCGTCGCCGGTGATGACCTCTGCTCCGGATCCGGGAATCACCGCGCCGAGCACGTCCCGCGTCATCGTGAAGAATTCTTCCCGATTCGCAGCGTCGCGAGTAGCCGAGGTGGCGACCATGCGAACGGCGGTTGCTCCGGCATCGGCGATCATCGACGCGTACTCGACCAGCGCGACCCGGGTGCGTTCGATGGCCTCGGGCGCGAATGCCCCTGTCGCATCAACACCTTGACCGAGTCGCACGACGCGCATCTCGCGCCGGACATCCACCAGACGACCGTCGGCGCCGACGTCCGCGATCAGCAGTCGAATGGAGTTGGTACCGCAATCGACTGCGGCGACACGGCGAGTCACCGGTCGGTGTTGTCGGCATCGTCGATGCCAGGCCAGTCCGCGGGAATTGCAGTGCCGCGCAGCTTTCCGTGACCGGCCAACGCGACGGACTCGTCACCGAGCGGGTTGACGCCGGGCCCCTTGGCAAGCGAATGTGCCATCAGCACGTGCAGGCACTTGACACGATCCGGCATTCCACCGCCGGCAAAGTCGGTTCCCAGAGATTCGATCGCGTCCCGCTCGGCAAGGTACGACTCGTACGCCCGGCGGTAAGCCGCGGCAAGTTCCGGATCCTGGGTCAGGCGTTCGGTCATTTCACGCATGACGCCGGCGGATTCCTGACGGCTCGCTTCGGCAGTCAGTCGCGGGTCCGTGAGGTAGTACAACGTCGGGAACGGTGTTCCGTCCGGAAGTTTGGGGGCGGTCTTGACCACGCCCGGCTGACCGTCCGGGCTGCGGTACGCGATCTCGATCACTCCGCGTGGCTCACGGCCCAATTGAGCGGCAACGGCGTCGAGATCCGCTTGTGAAACCTGTGGGGAATTTTCGGACGTGTTGCTCACCCGGTGGGTACTCCTTGTTCTTCTGGCTCTATCGGCGCCAACGGCATCGGGGCCGGTGTCGTCGTCTCGGGAACCACTGGCGGTTCCGAAATCGTTTGCCACAGATCGCGATACCACGGACCTGTGAGCGGTGTTTCCTTTTCCTGCTTCTTCTCGGGTTCCTTGTAGTCACCGGGAAGCTGAACCTGGAACGGGGTCTCGCCTGGTTTGACGTACCGAAGGCGTTCTCGTGCAAGAGCTTCGATGTACGCAGGGTCGTCGAAGCGCGCGTTCTGCCCTTGCAGCTTTCGCAGTTCTTCCTCGAGTACCTGACGTTCCGCCGCCACCTGCGCGGCATCCGAACGCTGGCTGATGTAAGTACGGAGCGGCACTGCCAGTGTCAGCGCCAGCATGAGCACAACCATCGCGAGCACAACTGCCCGACTGGTGGACAAACCGAAAATGGTGTTGTCCGACTTCGGAAGCCGAGACCAGAACTTGTTGGTTCCGCTCTTCCCCCGGGCCGACTTCGACCCTCGCGCCGATGCTTTCTCGGCGGAGACCCCCGGTTGCGCGGGGTCTGTCACAGCAGAATCAACTGCTGCCGGATCTACCGAAGGTTCCGACACGCGCGGGCGTCGGGCGCTGTCCCGACGCGCACGCGACGGTGTGTCCCCACGACGGGAACCACGACCCCCCGGACTTCCGCCGGGGGATCGTGGCTTACCGCGCTGTGCAGACACTACTGAATCTTAGATTTCCGTCAGGCCTCGAAAGCGAAGCGCGGGAACGCAACCTCGCCGGCGTAACGTGCTGCGTCGCCGAGGTTTTCCTCGATGCGCAGCAGCTGGTTGTACTTGGCAACGCGCTCGCTGCGTGCCGGAGCACCGGTCTTGATCTGGCCGCTGCCGACGGCAACCGCGAGGTCGGCGATGGTGGTGTCCTCGGTCTCGCCGGAACGGTGGCTCATCATCGTCTTGTAGCCGTTGCGGTGAGCGAGATCGACGGCGTCGAGGGTCTCGGTCAGGGTGCCGATCTGGTTGACCTTCACCAGGAGTGCGTTGGCCGCACCCTTGACGATGCCTTCTTCGAGGCGCTCGGGGTTGGTGACGAAGAGGTCGTCGCCGACGAGCTGGATTTTGTTGCCGATCTGATCGGTGAGTGCGACCCAGCCGTCCCAGTCGTCTTCGTCGAGCGGATCCTCGATGGAAACGAGCGGGTAGGCGTCGATGAGCTCGGCGTAGAACGCCGCCATCTCGGCCGCGGTGCGGTTCTTGCCCTCGAACTTGTAGCCGGTGCCGTCGGTGTAGAACTCGGTGGCAGCGACGTCGAGAGCGAGCGCGACGTCGGTACCCAGCTTGAGGCCGGTCTTGTTCACGGCGATCGTGATGAGGTCGAGTGCTTCCTTGGTGCCTGCGACGTCGGGCGCGAATCCGCCTTCGTCGCCGAGACCGGTGGAGAGGCCCTTCTCCTTGAGAACCGACTTCAGGGAGTGGTAGACCTCGGCGCCCCAGCGCAGCGATTCCTTGAAGCTCGGTGCGCCGATGGGAGCAACCATGAACTCCTGGACGTCGACACCGGTGTCTGCGTGTGCGCCACCGTTGAGGATGTTCATCATCGGGACAGGGAGAACGTGAGCGTTGGGGCCACCGACGTAGCGGAACAGCTCGAGGCCCGAGGACTCGGCGGCGGCGCGAGCCACGGCAAGCGAGGCACCGAGCAGAGCGTTTGCGCCGAGACGCGACTTGTCCGGGGTGCCGTCCGCGTCGAGCAGCGCCTGGTCGACCGTGCGCTGCTCGGTTGCGTCGATGCCGATGATGGCAGGAGCGATCTCGCCGAGCACAGCCTCCACGGCCTTCTCGACGCCCTTTCCGCCGTAGCGTGCGCCACCGTCGCGCAGTTCGACGGCTTCGTGCTCACCCGTCGAAGCGCCGGACGGCACCGCAGCCCTGGCGAAACTTCCGTCTTCGAGCAGAACCTCGACCTCAACCGTGGGGTTACCACGGGAATCAAGGATCTCGCGAGCTCCGACCTGCTCAATACTGGCCACTGTGTGGTTCTCCTTCGAATGGGCTTCGCATTGGGGCACGCTCTGCGTGCTTGACACTTGGGCTCCGACCCCTCCGGTCGAAAGAGGACCACGATCGCGGCTGGGCCTCTGCAGTGCCAGCACCTCTGTAGTGCCAGCACACAGCCTAACCGCACGGGCCGAAGGCTTCTTTATCGACGCGCGGTCACGGGTCCGACCTGCGGATCGATCACCGTCAGTCCGGCCGTACCCCGACTGAATACGCCGACGCACGATCACGAACGAGCGCGAGATAGTCGCCCGAGAGGTTGTACGCCATCAGTGCCTGCTGCCATCCGGCAGCGGAAGTGAGGTCTCCCCCGCGTGCACACAGGTAGCGGGCGGCCGTGAGGGCAGCGTCGTCGATGTTGTCGGGGTCCACCCGGCCGTCGCCGTTGGCGTCGACTCCCCATTTGAGCCACGTCTCGGGGATGAACTGCATGGGCCCCATCGCACGGTCGTGCACTGGATCGCCGTCCATCGCCCCGCCGTCGGTGTCGGGGATCTCGGCAACTCCCGGGCCACCGTCGAGAGGGATTCCCCGAATGATCGGAGCAACCTGGCCGAACGCGTCGACCGACGAGCCGTCGTAGGTCCCGTGGCGGCTCTCGACGCTGCCGATACCGGCCAAAGTTGTCCACCCGATTCCGCAGCCGGGAAGCGTCTCGGCCATCACCGCGGCGGCGTACCCGTAGGCCTCGAGTGCCGTCGTCCCGATCCCGATGTCGTCCGACAATCCCGCTGCCCAGTCGGCGAGTTGATCAGCACTGCGGCCGGGAGCATTGATGTCGATCGGCGGCGTCGGAGAGCCGGTACCTGGGGGTATGCCCTCGGGAATAGCAACCTTCGGTTCGTTCGATCCGCAAGCCACGACGCCTGCGCCCAGCAAAGCTGTTCCGGCAGCTACTGCTGCTACGGCTCGCGAGAGACGCCGGGGACTTCTGCGGGCTACGGGAGTTCGGTACACCCCTCCATCATCCACATGCGAGTGAACTACTCCCGAATCCATTGGTAAAGAACAGCAAAAGTACAGGTGAGGGCATGGTTCGCCGTCGATGATGGAGTATCTTCTTCTGAGTTAAGGCTGGCCTAGCCTCACGAACTTGTCCGAAGCTGTTACACCCTTCCTGTCAGGAGTCGCCCGTGCCCGTGTCGGTACTCGCTGCCGCGAGCACACCATCAGTTGCCACCCAGTTATTCGGCAGTGGCCTGATCGGTCTGCGCGAAGGCCTCGAAGCGGGCATCGTGGTGATGATTCTCGCCGCCTACCTCGTGAAGGCGCAGCGCAAGGACGCACTGAAATGGGTGTGGCTCGGCGTCGCGATCGCCGTCGCGATGGTGGCGATCATCTTCTTCGCGATCCACTACGGAACGTCGACGGTCGACGGCCTGACCGCAGAGATCATCGCGGGCGTTGCCTCCCTGATCGCCGTCGTCATCGTCACGATCATGGTCCTGTGGATGCGTACGGCAGCGAAGAACATTTCCGGAGATCTCAAGGCGGGGATGGAAAAGGCGCTCATTGCCGGACCCGTCGCCATTTTGTCGCTGGCATTCTTCGCGGTCGGTCGTGAAGGCGTCGAGACAGCGTTGCTCATGGTGGGGTACGCAGAGAACACCGCCGGCAGCTCCTGGCCGCTGGTCGGACTGCTCCTCGGAATTCTCTTGGCCGCCGTCTTGACCGTCGCCATGTACTTCGGCGCCCTCCGTCTCAACCTCACGACGTTCTTCCGGTACACGGCGATCTTCCTCATCGTCGTAGCCGCCGGAATCCTCTCGTACGGTGTTCGCGCTCTGCAGACCGGAAACGTCCTGCCGGGCGGTTCGAATCTCGCGTTCAACCTGACACCCGGCTACGACCCGTCGACCTGGTACGGCACCGTCCTCGCCGGAATCTTCAACTTCCGCCCGGACCCGACCGTCCTGCAAGCCGTCGCATGGCTCGTCTACCTCGTAGTCGTCCTAGCACTCTTCCTGCGTCCCCTTCCGTCGAAGCCAACCGAGCCGACGGCCCCGCCCGCGCACGACACACACGTTCCCGAAAAATCCTGAGAGGCATTGCCGACATGCGTAAATCCACCCTCGTACTGGCCACGGCTGCGGTACTTCCCTTCTCCCTCGCCGCGTGCACCGAGAAGACGACGGCGAACGACGGCGACATCACGGTCACCGCCACCGACGACTCATGTGAGGTCAGCGCCACGACGGGGACGACCGGCACGTCGACCTTCCAGGTGACGAACAACGGCTCCAAGGTCACCGAGTTCTACGTCTTCGCCGAGGGTGATCGAGCGATGGGCGAGGTCGAGAACATCGGCCCAGGACTGACCCGTCAGCTGATCGTCTCTCTCCCTGAAGCAGCGACCTACCAGCTCGCCTGCAAGCCGGGCATGGTCGGAACCGGCATCCGTCAGGACTTCGTCGTCACAGGCGATTCGCAGGCGGCCACCGACGAGAGCGGCCAGCTCGCCGAAGCCGCCGACGGTTACCGTCGCTACATCCGCAGCCAGATCGTCGCGCTGCAGGACACCGCAGCTCAGTTCGTCGCCGCCGTCCAGTCCGGCAACGTCGACCAGGCGAAGGCACTCTTCCCGATCGCACGTACCTACTACGAGCGCATCGAACCCGAAGCCGAGAGCTTCGGCGAACTCGATCCCAAGCTGGACCTTCGCGAAGCGGATCTCGAGCCCGGTCAGGTCTGGACCGGGTTCCACCGCCTCGAGAAGGATCTGTGGGTGACCGGGCTTCAGCCGGACACCAACGCGGTCGCAGATCAGCTGCTCGAAGACATCCAGTACCTTGCCGACCAGGTGAACGCGGACGATTACACGATCGATCCCACCAAGATCGCCGGCGACGCTCAAGGGTTGCTCGACGAGATCTCGAAGTCGAAGATCAGCGGAGAAGAAGACATCTTCTCGCATACCGACCTCTGGGATTTCCAGGCCAACGTCGATGGCTCACAAGCGGCGATCGCGGCACTGAACCCGATTCTGCAGGAACGTAATCCCGAGCTCGCCCAGCGCATCGCTGACCGATTCGCCGACCTCGACGCTGCGCTGGCGCAGTTCCGGGTCGGCGACGGATTCGTGTACTACGACACCGTGACCGAGGCGCAGCGTCAGGAACTCTCGCGTAAAATCGATGCTCTGTCCGCCGAGGTCAGCCAGGTCCAGGAAGTAGTCGCGGGACAGTAGATGACTGATTCACCGAAAGGCACACCCGCTGCGGAAAGCGCAGCACCGCAGGCAGTCTCACGGCGCCGACTGTTCGGCGCCGTGGGGGCGGGCGCCGTCCTGGCCGGTGCCGGTGCCGTCATCGGGCGGGTGACCGCCGACGAGAGTTCCGGCACCGATCACGCAGACGTGGTGGCCTTTCGCGGCGAGCATCAGGCAGGCATCACGACGCCGGCCCAGGATCGTATGCACTTCGTCGCTTTCGATGTGACGACGAAGTCGCGCGACGAACTGATCACGCTGCTGCAGACGTGGACGGCGATGGCCGAACGAATGACGGCGGGTCAGGAAGCAACCGAGGACGGAGCGACCGGCGACGGTCCGTATGCACCACCGAGCGATACGGGTGAGGCACTCGATCTCGCGCCGTCGCAACTCACCCTGACCATCGGATTCGGACCGTCACTTTTCGACGACCGGTTCGGTCTCGCAGACAAGAAACCTGCTGCCCTGCTCGATCTCCCCCACTTCCGTGCGGACAACCTCGATCCGAATCGCAGCGGGGGCGACATCGCCATCCAAGCGTGCGCCAACGACCCCCAGGTTGCCGTCCATGCGATCCGCAACCTCGCGCGAGTCGCGTTCGGGACCGCGTCGGTCAAATGGTCGCAACTCGGGTTCGGACGAACATCCTCGACCTCGACGACGCAGGCGACACCACGAAATCTGTTCGGGTTCAAGGACGGAACAGCCAACATCAAGGCGGAAGATCCAAACGCACTCGCCCAGCACGTCTGGGTTGATCCCACTGACGATCAGGCCTGGATGGCGGGCGGCTCATTCCTCGTCGCAAGACGAATCCGCATGCTGATCGAGCAGTGGGATCGCGCAGTACTCAAGGAACAGGAAGCTGTCATCGGCCGCTCCAAACGCAGCGGAGCGCCGCTCGGTGGCAAGGACGAGTTCGACGAGCTCGATCTCGATTCCAAAATGGGACACGACTTCGTCATCCCGGAGGATTCACACGTGCGCCTGGCCTCTGCCGAGGAACTCGGTGGGATTCAGATCTTGCGCCGCGGATACAACTTCACGGACGGCTCCGATGGCTTCGGCCACCTGGACGCGGGACTGTTCTTCGTTGCGTACTGCCGGAATCCGGTCGAGCAGTTTGTTCCGATGCAGCAAAACCTTTCACGACACGATGCGCTGAACGAATACATCCAGCACGTCGGTTCTGCGGTCTTCGCTTGCCCCGGCGGTCTCGCCGACGGCAAGGACTGGAGTTCCCAACTGTTCACCTGACGCGAGTCTCTGTGTTCAGTACCTCCACGAACGCACCAAATTGACCGGTGCCCGATTCCGCTCGGTCAGTGGATCGATTGCTCTGGTCGTGGTCGGCGGCAGCAAGTCGGAGGTAGGTACCGGCGCGACAATTGCCGTTGTTTGCGCCTGCGGCGGTTCCGCCTGTGCAGGATCCGAAAACGGGCGCAGCACCGCCCACGCGAGGAAGCTGGTCAGCGCAACCATCGAGAACCCGACGCCCACAAGGATTTGCATCCTCCCAAGCCCACCAGCAGGTAGCGAATCCGATTCGGTGTCTTCTTCGGTTTCACCGACGCTGTGCACCACGGCCTGATCGGAAGACATTTCTACAGTATCCGTTGCGATTTCCGAGTCGGAGACTGCCGAAACCGCGACGTCCGAAACCGCGACTTCCGAGCTGGGGTGCTCCTGATGTAAGACCTCGGCTATCAATGCTGCGCCCTTGGCCGAGGCGAGCTCGGGCTCGGCCGGCCTGATCACCGGTACCGAAAACTCCCGCGCGAGTATCTTCTCCACCAGTGAAATTCGGGCGCCTCCTCCGACGAGAACCAAAGCGTCAGGGACACACCGAGCTCGTGCCGCAACTTCTCGAATCACCATCAGCGTGTCTTCGACTTCACGCTTGACAACCGAATCGAAACGGATGCACATGGATTCGGGAACGGGCATCACCTGCGCACGACGGGAGCCACTGGCGAGATACTCCTTGACTTCGCGGGCGTCGAACGCTGAATCAGCGTCGAGGGCTGCATCAACAGTGGTTGCGGGAAGTAACTCCGCGACAACCCCGTCGAGCCTGTCACCGGCGAGCGCCGTCGACCGCGTGGACGCGATGGTTGTCGCGGTCCCGATCTCGATCATCGAGACAGTCACTCCGGTTCGACCGATATCGAGAACTGTAAGTAACCGAAAACCTTCGGCCGCACCCGAAGTCCGTACCAACGCGACAACGGCAACCGCTTCCGGCACCGTGACAACGCCCTCGATACCTCGGGCACGCAGTTCTGATTCGAGCGCTACGTTCTGCCGCTCGTCGGGAACCGAAATGACCATCCGTGACGTGTCCCCGCGAACCGCAGCAACTAGGTGAATCGCGGCTGTCCGGACCGGAGAGGCGTCGTATGCATCTACAGTCCGAGTCAGGAATCGACCGCTCGTGGATCCGGTTTCCGGCTGGGGGTCGGCCCGAACAATACGAACCGAGGCAGCGCCCAACGACGCACCGAACACTGGATCCATCGCTGTACGCACCCCCATATCGAACTCTTGCACTGTTCATCCGCCGCAAAACATACTTGCGGTATGTTATCTGTAGCGGGAAGTTTACCGGATCCTCTGGAAACCGGAGAACTACGCGAAACTGGCAGGCCGAATCAATGTGTGGAGAGGTCCTTGAACAAGTCGATGGCCAACATGACGACCGTGATGTCCGCACTACACGCACCCAACCCCACCCTGCTGGCGATCACCACCCGGCACCTCCGCGACCGCCAGACACCGACCGGGATTCGCACGATCGACACGTGGATTCCGGGCCCTGGTGATGGGGCACTGTTCGCCTCGGTTCACCTGCCGTCGGATGCTGCCGTGCGCGGTGCCGTGGTCATATGTCCACCCCTCGCGAAGGAACACATCAGCGCTTATCGGGGACTGCGCCAACTCGCCCAAGAACTTGCCGAGCACGGATTCCTCGCTCTTCGTTTCGACTATGAGGGACAAGGAGATTCATCCGGTCGGCAGGATGACCCGCTAGCAGTTGCGCACTGGCAGGCCAGCGTGACAGCAGCCGTTTCGTACGTGCGGCGCACAGGTATCGAGTCCGTTGCCGTCGCAGGTTTGCGTGCAGGGGCCCTACTGGCCGCGTCCACCGTAGATACACTTGGCGACCTACGTGCGATGGTCTTGTGGGATCCGGTCATATCCGGTAGGGCCTATGTTCGAGAACTGACGTCGCTGTACCGCGTTTCGGTCGACGACGACCCCCACCACGACGATTGCACATCGATCGTGGGCGGCCTGCTGGCTTCCGCAGCGGTGAATGACCTTTCCGGACTTGACCTCAGCACGTTCGATCCGAGTTCGTCGACAAAAGTCCTCGCCGCGATTCGCCCTGAATTCGCTGATTCGCCCCGCGTGGTACGGATGCTCGAGCGATCCGGTGCTGAACGCATATTCGTCGAACGCCAGAATCAGTTCGTTTCCCCCAGCAGTTTCGTACTCTCGGTGCCTACGCACGACATACAGCGGATTTCGAGTTGGGTGTCGCGACAATTCGGCGAGGACAAGACTTCCGTCGATCCAGAGATCACGTCGGCGGCGCATGTCGCGACGGCTGACGACGGCGAAGAAGTCTGGGAAATATTGGAACGACGGTCCACCGGATCACTATTTGCAATCTCCACCGCATCCCGCACGACCGCGAGCCACGCTGCCACAGCGATCTTTCACAGCACCGCGAACGAGCACCGGATCGGGCCGGCGAGACTGTGGGTCGAGTCCGCTCGAACTCTCGCCTCGCACGGTATTCGCTCGATTCGCTTCGACAGGATGGGCACAGGAGACAGCGGCACGGTCTGCACCGACGAGAGCACGCCCATCGTGTCTCCGGAAGCGCGCCGCAATGTGTTGGATCTCGTCGACACTCTCGACGTGCCGCCGTCCCGCCGGATGCACGTCGGAATGTGTTCCGGCGCATGGATGGGCGCCTATGCAGCAAGCCAGCGCGGCGCAAGGTCCGTGGTGCTTCTCAACATAGTGAACTGGTCGATCAACAATCGCCGACCACCAGTGAAGAAAGCACACGTCGATGCAATGGAGTCTGACGTTGCAAACCGAATTTTCCTCGTGGCCAGAACAATTCGCAATTCCGGACGACGAGCTCAGCGGTACGTTCCCTACCCGGTGTGGCTCGGTCTCGGTTTCCTCGGATTGGTCAATGCCCCCGAGTCGATGCTTCGGACCTTGACCCGCCGCGGGACAAAAACTGCAGTGTCACTCTCGCCGGAAGACGAAGCGTGGTTCGAGGCGAACAGAGGCCGACGAGGTATAGCGCGTCTTTCGAGATCGAGGAATCCTCCACAGGTCTTGTTCTCAGGCTCCGGCGATCACAACCTGTTCCATCGCAGTTCGCGAGAACGCGTCCGCCGGTTGATAGTTGCCTCTGCACTCGATGCGTTCGGAGACCGAAAACTCACCGTGTCGAAGCGCGATCAGGAGCGACTCGGAGCATGATGCGCACGTCTACCCGGGACGGAATTACAACGTCGTCCCAAGTATTTGTAGTCGTTGCAGCGACAACCGTGGCGCTTCTGACCGGTTGCACTGCCCACACAAGGCCCTCAAAACCGACTCCTACGTCCGTACCTCTTCCCTCGATCAGCGCCGACGCCGTCGCGGCCAGAGGCAAACTGGAAAGTGCGTCCGCGTTCGACGAAATCGATCCACTGATCGCCGACGTGGGCGCGACTGCCCACCAGATCACGTACCGATCAACTTCAGGTATGGACGGAAGCTCAACGGTCGTGTCTGGAGTCGTCTTCGTTCCGGAAGGCGATCCACCACCCGGCGGGCGGTCTGTTGTCACCGTCGGTCACGGCACAACGGGAGTGACTGCGGAGTGCGGACCTTCGATGTACCCGAATCTCCTGGGTTACGCGAGCACGATCGTCCCTTTGATGAAACTTGGGTTCGTCGCAGTCATGACCGACTACCAAGGATTGGGTCCGGCAGGCGGCATCAACCCGTACCTCGATCCGAACACCAGCGCATTCAACCTGATCGACGGAGTTCGCGCGGCGCGAGAAATGGTCCCGGACACGTCCGGGAAATGGGCAGGACTCGGCGTGTCGATCGGCGGGCAGGCGACATGGGCGGCGGCAGAGTTGTCCGGTTTCTACGCGCCCGAATTGAATTTTGTCGGATCGGTAGCGCTGGCTCCGGCGGCAGATCTTTCCAAGCTCGCCGACTTGGCCCAGTCGCAGTGGCTGACGCATGAACAGCAGATCATGATGTCGTACGTAGTATCTGGGCTGACCATCGCTCGACCCGGCACCGATCCAGGCAACTACCTACACGGCGCGCTGGCGAGCAACTCTGCGATGTGGCTGGCATGTGCGGGTCCGGTGTTGAAAGAACGCGGCGAACAAGCATCACGACTGAATCCCGCCGATACCCTGCCGAACTCCGACGAGGCCGGAGCAGTCTTGCGCGACTGGCTCATATCGATCGCCCTTCCGCAGCGTCCGGCCGGAGGACCACTCTTGGTCATCAACGGCGACGCTGATCAGACGATCCGCCCGCAGTGGGTGCAAGAGGCCGTCGACAATGCCTGTGCGTTCGGCGATTCGGTGCAGCACATCGTCAGGGCAGGCCAAACTCACAATAATCTGGATCCGGGGTCCGAGACCGCAGCCTGGCTCCAAGCGCGCTTCAGAGGCGAGTCACCGCCGTCGGACTGCTGATTTATCGTCCAAAACTCGAATCGACCAGGTACTCCATGTTCTGAACCGCAGGAGTGGACACGACGTCTGAATGTGCCTTCGCCGAAGCCACTTCCGCCCCGTTTCGAACCACGCTGACCGAGACGGCGCCGACCGCCGATGGAACCGTGCAGATGTCCATCCCTGTATCGGCACTGCACGTGGTCGTCGTACCGCCGACCGTAACTTTCACTTCGGCACCTTCGACCAAGAAGGTCAAAACCTCGATCGTGTCGCGAACCGGGGACGACCCCGCACGCAGAATCATCGGTGATACCGAGGGTAGTGCGGGTTGCGCGGACGACAGCTGGTTCCGATAGGTGACGTACGCGATATCACGTGCAATCGCCGGTGCCGTTCCGGTCTTGAACCAGTCGACAAAATATGCGTTCAAATCGAGCAGCGCACGACCGTGCCCCTCGCTCGGTGCAAACGCCGTACCTTCGCTGTAGTCGTTCCACGAAATTAGTTGCACCCATTCGCTATCCGATTCGCGCGCAATCTGCCAGGTGTTTCGGAGATTCCCAGTGTTCTGCGCTTCGTCGAAAACCGATTGGCTGGGACGCGCATCCTGGAACGAGACCGACTGCATCCATATCTTGCCGAGAGCGTGCGCTCGGTTCACCTGATCCAGTGGCGAGCCGATCCCGGTGTCCGTCACTGGGTTGAAGGAAGGGTTACGTCCACCCCACGTCGACATTCCATAGCTTATCGACGCGAATGAATCCATATTCGTGGTGGAGTTCAGGAAGAGTGGAACGAAGGCCACCTCGATCCCGTGGCGGGCCTTCATGATTTCGAGAAACTGCGACCACCACGCCGGGTCGTGTTTCTCGGCAAGAAAGGGCGAAATCACCACCCGGTTGTCCGTCAATCGAAAAACCGACGGCGATGACGCGTACTGCGACAACTCGCCTGCCAGATTCGCGGGGTCCAATGTGCCGAGTTCGCCGTTCATATCCGGCATCAGCATTATTTCGAACGCAGGATCAACCGCGGCCGAAGCGGCGAGAAGTTGGGACGGAACGGACGAAGACCACAACGGGTTCGACGACTTCGTCAGAATGTCAACCGAGAACCCACTGATTCCCGCGTCGATTGCCTGCCGCACTTCATCTTCGAGATCTCGCTGCCTCCACTGTGGGTCAGCTGAAACAGGCCGTGGTTGCGGTCGGTCTCGAAGAAACCCTCCGAATGCGGCGTATGAACCTCGTTCACCGTTCGGATTGAGATACTGCGTGGCGTAATAGTCTTCGCCCGACGGTAGGTTGTCGATCGAAAGGGGATACGGCGGGAAGTAGTGCGCAAAGACCATTTTGGCGGTCGACTGTCCGTTGTCCGGAAGCTCGACGGCGGGATGTGATGACACCGCCGCGTCAACCCTCGCGTTTGGGTCCACTCCATCAGAGAGCCTGAGGCCGGCCACTACGAGAAGCACTGACGACACCAGCGCAATGCCGATGGTAACTGCACGAAATTTCCTGTCCCGCGAACCTTCGATACTCACCCGTTTCCGTTTTCGAGCATCGGCGTTCACCGAATCAGCCACCCCTTCTCACACACGGCCTTACGCCGCAATGTCCGGTGACGTTGACATCCCGAACCTGGAAATCGAATTCCAATTCAATTCTGCTGCACAGAATCCGAAGCTTGCGGCGAATGATTCGACCTGGAATCGGAATCGCCGTTCCCACCGAGTGATCTTACCTGCCGCTTATCGGTCGGCAACTCGTCACTCGAGAGGTTCGCCTTCTGCGCGACCTTTGTGCGGAGCATCGAGCGAGGGATCGCCACTGTCGGACTGTCCAGATCACTGCGCGTGTAGCGCCCCTCAGTCTCCGCCGGCTCCCATTCGTCGAAATCGATGCGCATATCTTCGGCCGGAGATTCGACCGAATCCCCCGAATCATGCTTCTCCACTTCATTCTTCCCCGTCGATCCCACACCTGGTTCTGCGTGTATTACCTGCGCGCCGGCTCCTCGTTCAACGGGAGGCCACGCGCCGACTGGTTCATTCGATGCATCATTCACCGGAGGCTCGTTCGCCGCAGGCTCGTCCACCACACTCACACGGCTGCGGACCTTGACCCAGCCACCCCGTCCGACACCCGACAGCACCGCGCCCAACAGGTTCGCGCCGGCAGCGCGCAGCGTGGTCGCTGCGCCTTCCACCTCGTCGACCGACGAAATACTCTGTGTTGAAACAAGAACGACGCCGTCGACGACTGAGCCGATCACAGCCGAATCGGAATAGAGCGACAACGGTGGACCCACGACGATCGTGTATTCGAATTTCTCGGAGGCTTCCGAAAGCATCTCGCGTGCCGAGACCGATGCGATGGCATCACCGGAATCGGATCGTATCGAGCCGGCGGGCAGCAGAGTCAATGAGCGACCGGGTACCTGAACGAGCACGTCCACGAGCGGAATCGCACCGGCCAGCACGTCGGAAAAGCCGACTGCCGGCTTGATACCGAGGTAAGAATCCAAGCTCGGCGACCTCAAGTCACCGTCCACCAACAGCACTCGACGTCCCGCTTCGGACAGGACAACCGCGAGATCGGCTGCGATGCACCCCGCAGGCTCCGAGTACCGAGGCGAGGCGATGAGGACCGAACGGATCGCGTCGGCACTCGGGCCGGCGAACTCGATACCTGTCCTGAGCTTGCGTATCGACTCGGCATAGGCGGTCGCGCCGTCGGCGGGGAACGTCAAAGCGCGAAATCCCCGCGAGGCCGATTCCGGAACTGTCGCCAAAATCGGTACACCTGCAACGGCCGAGAGCATGGAAGCGCTTCGAACGGACCGGTCGAGTCGCCCAAGGAGCACCCGGACGCCGATGCCGACGACCAGGCCACCGATGAGGCCGAACAGGGACGTCATCACGAGATTCGAACCCCCACTGGCATCTTCAGCGTTGGCCTCGGTGACCACCTGGACGGAGGTATTCGGACGGCCACCACCGTTAGGGGTCTCCAACTGCCCCACATATTGTGCAAAATTCTTCGCATACGCATTGGCGATACCGGCCGATCCTTCGGCCGTCGAATCCGTGACCGAGACCTGCAAGAGCACAGTTTTCTCAACTGCTGCCGCCGAAACCTGCGAGGCCAACTCATGTCCGCTCATTGGAAGACCCAGGTCGTCGATCACCTTGACCGCCAGATCGTCGCTCGAAAACAGTTGGGCATAGGTCGCCGCTCGTTGCTGAGAAAACAGATCGCCCTGGTAGGCGCCAGCCGAGTCAGCACTGATCGGCGAGCCGATGAACAGCACAGTTGTCGACGTGTAGGACGACGGACTCGAGATGGCCATGAAAGCACCGAGGATCAAGCCGAGCACCGCGAAGACAGGTAGTGCCCACCCCCGCCTCAGAATTCGCGCGGCAGTGCTGAGTGCATTCATGTGTTCGCCTTTCTTGGAGATCGCTGTGTGCGTGTGTCTCCGTCGCGCCGTGGCGTGTAACTTGCCACCGAGTCAGTTGTGTCTGGCCGATTCACGGGCAACACTGCCCCTCGCTGCGTTCGGCGCGTGGTCGTCAAGAGGACCGAACCTTCGATTTTCGCTCCTGCGATTTCCAGATCGTGAATCTTCGTCATCACCGTCTGCATGTTTGTCGAATGAGACTGAACGACAAGGATTATCGAACGGCATACCTTGGCCAGTCGGCCCGAGTCGGCATACTGCGTCCCGCCGGAGTCGAAAACAACCACTACGTCGAACCTGGCACTCAGATCTCGCAGCATGCGCCTGAACGACTCAGACTCGAAGACTCGCTCCGGAGTTTCGGTCGGCGAACCGCTCCGGAGGAGAGTCGGATGCAGCGGTGTCGAGATCAGAACATCATCGAGGACGCTGTCCGACATGACGATGTCGGTGACCCCGAACTCGATATGTGCACGCGAGGATCGGAAGTTGCAGTCGACGAGAACCACCGAATACCCCAGAGCGCAAGCAGCATCGGCGATGCCGCCAGCTGCGAACCTGCTGATCTTCCCCTCGTCGGCAGCGGTCACGAGCACGGGTGACGCGGGCGTACCTGACCCGATGAGATCTCGGTTGAACTGCAGTCTCTCAAAATAACTTCTCGATGCCGACTGAGCACCTTCCTCGGCGGACAATCCCCTGTCACCGAGGTACGGGATCGACTCGAGCACAGGTAGACCCGTCCAGGCCGCTAATTCGTCGACACCCTGAACTGCTCTCGACCTCGCAGCAGCCAAGATCACACCAGTCACTCCAACCATCGATCCGACGACCAACCCCAGAAGAACGTTCGGAATCGTCTGCGGACCAGCCGGGCTCGTCGGTGCTGACGCCGTGACGACAGTCAGCGGCTGAACCGTCGGGATCAAAGTCCCACTCGGCGTCTCGAGTCGCCGGATCGTCTCGTTCATCTCATCCGAAGCCGCGTTCGTCAGTTGCAACGCCCGGTCTGCGCTGTCGGTGGTGCCAGAGATTTCGAGCAACACGGTGTCGGGCACAACGCGAACCGAAATGCTTTCGACGTCACGCAGACCACTCTCGCCCAGACGACTTGCGACGCGGGCCGAGAAGTCGGCACCCTCCGCCAGACGCGTGTACGTACCCGCTCGTTGCTGCGAGAATTCGTCACCTTGGAAAGGGCTCGAATCGGCATTGCCCAGAGTGGTCGGTGTGCCCCACCCTGGCGTGGTGAGAAAGAGCTGGGTCGAGGACTTGAAAGTGGTCGGCGTGAGCAATGTCAGCAGAACGCCTACCAGCAGGCCGAGCAATGTCGAGATGCCGACGACAACCCACTTGTCACGAAGGATTCCGAAGAAGCGGGACGGGTTCATCGCAGAATCCCCCCATTCGGCGCGCCCTCGCGAATCACACCGGAGGCGGTCAGCGATTCCACCAGTTTCTGAGCAATCACTGCGTTCCCCACTGCATTCGGGTGCACACCGTCCTCGAATTTCAGTGTCGTGAGGTCCACGTCGGCGTACCAACCGTCGGCAACAGGATCGATCACGGTCGCGGCAACCGATTCCCCGTAACTTCGCAGCGCTGATACGAATTGGTCGTATCCGTCGTACGGCACAGGTGTGACGTATGTCGGCACGATGATCACCAGACGCGCATCCGGCCATGCATCCCGGACGGTATCGATGTACGACGTCATGACGGGAAACAAATCCATCGGACTCATGTGCAGATCGTTTCGCCCACCGTCCACGAAAATGATGTCCGCTCGATACCGCTCGATCGACACCTGTAGTCGATTCTCGAATCGTGTTGTAGTTCCCTGATACTCGGGTGCGCCGTCGTTGGTGAAACCGGTGCTTCCCTGAGCATCGACATTGCAGTCCCACCCCATCCGGACGCAGATGATTCTCGGGTATGCCCCGAGCCCGATTCCGTTGATGCCCGCAGTGAAGCTGTCGCCGAACCACATCGATGCCGGCGCTGTGTCCGGCGGCAACTGAGGAACCGTTGTCGCTGCTGTGAGGGCGGACCGGCCGTTTCCGGCAGCCGAATTCTGACGCACCGCCAGCGCCGTCGCACAAACGACCAGTACCACCAGCAGAGCAAGGCCCACGAGTTCCAGCGGGCGACGGGCAGAGATTCTCGACGAGAATCGGTTCGTCCGAGTCATCGAGTCACCTCCCGCCGTGAGACGAAGAATGCACAACCGATGATGACGAGGAAGTACGACATCGCTTGCAGCAGTGATCCTCTGAGCAGAATGATCAGGTAGAAGGGCAGGATGCAGGCAAGGATCGTCGGCGCCCTGGACTGGCGCAGCGACAGTTCGATTCGCCTGTCCTGAATCCCTGCGATCAAGCCTAGAGCAACCATTCCGACAATCAGCGCGATCCACCCACCGTTGACGAACAGCTCGGACCACAACGGAGCAGAAAGGTTCTTGACCGTGTAGTTGCGGCTCTCCGCGAGCAGGATGCCCGTGTCCGTAGCTTTGCCGGGCCAGATGGTCCGCGGAATCCAGAAAAGAACAACTCCGAGTGCCTGCTTGCCATCGGTAACCCCGTGCGTATTCACAAAGTTGACGGTGTTGTTGACCTGCGCAAATGCGTCGTAGTCCGGAGACGTGAGCGATTCGAGAGGCGAGCTTGTCTTGAACTGTGCCGACGTGCTGTACCTGAACGCATCGGCGAGCGGAAAGACCAGGACAAGTGCAGCCACGGCAAGCAGGGCAACCACACGGAAACGACCACGGGTCGCGAAGAGTCCGAAAAGTGCCGCCACGGCTAGTTGTTGCGGGTACGGACGTTGCTGACGCGGGACTGAAGTAGACGGGCTGGTCCTCGGCGCGAGAATGGGAATTGCGAAATAGCCGTTCTCGACCAAGAAGGACCAACCCTGTGACA
>NZ_LNAK01000129.1:0-262 GCF_001445685.1 Rhodococcus sp. KB6
GTGGGCCAACCGCCGGATCACGGTGTCACGAGCAGCGCCTTCGCTGCCGCACCGTCGGCACCACTGATCTGGTTCCACCACGCGGCACGCGAGGACCGCACGATCCGGTTCAAGTCGTTGTCCGGTCACGCTCAGACCGAGGCCGCCTTCGCGTCTCATCCCAATCGACCCTGATCGGGTCTGCTGACCCCCTCGACGAGAACGCAGCGACATCACAGCCACCCAACCCCGACCGTCCGGGAAGCCGGGGCACGTCACATGG
>NZ_LNAK01000130.1:0-260 GCF_001445685.1 Rhodococcus sp. KB6
GCCGGCGCCGAGATCATTCCGATGACCACCGTGTCCGGGCTTCGTGAGGCTCGCGACGGTTCGTGGGACGTGTTCACCGAGCGAACCGGTGCATTCGGACGAAAGAACCGCCGCACCTACACGGCTGCGAACGTCATTCTCGCGGCCGGAACGTGGGGCACTCAGCATCTGCTCTTCGACATGAAGGACACCGGAGCGCTGCCCAAGCTCTCCGACAAGCTCGGCGAGCTGACTCGAACGAACTCCGAATCCATTGTCGG
>NZ_LNAK01000131.1:0-319 GCF_001445685.1 Rhodococcus sp. KB6
CGGCGACAAATCCAACCGCACCCGATCCGCAGACAACACCTCCTGGAACCCGACACCGTCGACCTCCGGATACACCGTCCGCAAAATCTCATGCCGCACAACAACATCCGACACCGCAGCCTGCAGAGCCTCCACATCCAACAACCCCGACAACCGAATCGCCACCGGAATATTGTTCGCCGACGACAACGTATCGAAACGGTTCAAGAACCACATCCGCTGCTGCGCCAACGACAACGGCACCCGCTCCGGACGCACCCGAGCAGTCAACGCCGCCCGCGCACCCGAACCAACCTCCGACTCCACCCGAGCAGCCAAC
>NZ_LNAK01000132.1:0-241 GCF_001445685.1 Rhodococcus sp. KB6
GTTCTCTCAGGACCCAACAGTATGTCGATATATTGTTCGTCGGTTTCCCACAGAGGAGAAACCGTACGACGATCAAGTTTGTCAGCGTCCACCCATGAGCTCCTGCCGGACCACAAGTGGGTCCGAAACAGGCTCTGCCAACCAACCATCCACCTGTGTGGATATTGGATTGGAGAATGCTCCTTAGAAAGGAGGTGATCCAGCCGCACCTTCCGGTACGGCTACCTTGTTACGACTTCGT
>NZ_LNAK01000133.1:0-316 GCF_001445685.1 Rhodococcus sp. KB6
GGCAGGAGCTCATGGGTGGACGCTGACAAACTTGATCGTCGTACGGTTTCTCCTCTGTGGGAAACCGACGAACAATATATCGACATACTGTTGGGTCCTGAGAGAACACGCGAGTGTTTCCTCTCTAGGAAGTAACGACAAATGACTGCAGTTGTCATACCGGTCCACTTTGGTGGGTGTTGGTGTCAACGTGTGTGTGGTTGTTTGTGTGTTGTTTGAGAACTGCACAGTGGACGCGAGCATCTTTGTTGTAAGTAATGAAGAGCGTACGGTGGATGCCTTGGCACCAGGAGCCGATGAAGGACGTAGGAGGCTG
>NZ_LNAK01000134.1:0-173053 GCF_001445685.1 Rhodococcus sp. KB6
CACAATCATTTCTAGCGTCTGAACTGCTATTTCAGTTCGGCGGACGACTTTCCGAGCAGGCGGCGTGCGACGATCAGCTGCTGGATCTGCTGGGTGCCCTCGAAGATGTCGAGAATCTTCGAGTCGCGGCCCCACTTCTCGAGCAACGGGCGCTGCGAGTAGCCGTAAGTGCCGGCCAACTCGACTGCCTTGAGCGTCACGTCGGTGCCGGTGCGGCCGGCCTTCGCCTTGGACATGGACGCTTCGAGCGAGTTCGGCTTCTTGTTGTCGGCCATCCACGCCGCGCGCAGAGACAGCAGGTACGCGGCCTCCCAGTCGGCTTCCAAACGGATGAACTCGGCTGCAGCTGCATGCTGGTTGTAGACCGGTGTGTCGTAGGAGATCTCGACACCGGCTTCGGTCAGGATGCCGCGCAGTTCTTCGAGAGCTGCGCGTCCGACGCCGACGGCCATGGCTGCAACGAGGGGCCGGGTGTTGTCGAACGTCTGCATGACGCCGGCAAAGCCCTGCTCCACGTTGACCTCCGGGCTGCCGAGGATGTTGTCCGCGGGAATGCGGCAATCCTGGAGCAGGAGTACTGCGGTGTCGGAGGCCTTGATGCCCAGCTTGTGCTCGAGGCGAGCAACGCTCAGGCCCGGTGCGTCACGCGGAACGACGAACGACTTGATGGCCGCTCGGCCCTTCGACTTGTCGACCGACGCCCACACGACGATGTGCGTCGAACGCTCACCGGCGGTGACGAAGATCTTCTCGCCGTTGAGAACCCACTCGTCGCCGTCGAGAACGGCGGTGGTGGTCACGGCGGCGGAGTCGGAACCGAAGCTCGGTTCGGTGATGGCCATCGAGGCCCACACTTTGCCGAAACGTTCGAGCTGTTCGTCGGTTGACACTGCGGCGATCGCGGCGTTGCCGAGCCCCTGGTAGGGGATCGAGAGCATGAGTCCGACGTCGCCCCAAGACGTTTCGAGCGAGTTGAGGAGCGCAGACATGTTGCCGCCGTTGGCGTTGCCGCCCTTGGCGCTCGCGTCGGACCGTCCGCCGCTGGCACCGCCGATGTCTCCACCGGAATCGGAGAGGCCTTCGACCATGGCGGCCATGGTGTCGAGCTCGACGGGATACTCGTGCTCAGCGAGATCGTACTTACGTGAAATGGGTCGGAAGATCTGCGCCGCGACCTGATGTGCCTGGTTCGCTGATGCTTTGAGCTTCTTGGGAAGTTCGAGGTTGATCATCGTGGTTCTCCTGGAAGTTCAGCGGCGTCAGATGAGGACGATGCCCTCGGCAACGCCGATGGCACGGAGGTCGCGGTACCAGCGCTCGACCGGGTGTTCCTTGGTGAACCCGTGTCCACCGAGGAGTTGCACACCGTCGAGGCCGATCTGCATGCCCTTCTCGGAAGCCAGCTTCCGGGCCAGAGCGGATTCGCGAGCGAAAGACAAGCCCTGCTCGGCGCGTGAAGCGCCCCGAAGCGTGACCAGGCGCAGTCCGTCGAGTTCGATGCCGATGTTGGCGACCATGAAGGCAACCGCCTGGCGGTGGCTGATCGGCTCGCCGAACGCTTCGCGCTCGTTGACGTACGGAATCACGTAGTCGAGAACTGCCTGGCTGGTTCCGACGGCCATGGACGCCCAACCGAGGCGAGCCAGGCGAATCGCGTCGGCGTATTCGGCCTTGCGCTGCTCGGCGTCACCGTCGCCGAGCAGTGCGGACTCCGACACAGCGACATCGGTGAGGATCAGGCGACCCAGGCCGGCGGCGCGCAGTCCCATGCTGGGATCTGCTTCGACGACGAGTCCCTTGGTGTCGGATTCGACGATGAAGAAGGACGGCTTGCCGTCGAGTTCTGCGGCGATGACGAAGAGCTCGGACGTAGCCGCGGCGGGCACCAAGCTCTTGACGCCGTTGAGCTTGTAGCCGCTGGGGGAGCGAACTGCCTTGGTCTGCAGGGCGAACGGATCGAACAGTGCGCGTGGTTCGTTGACCACCACTGCTGCGCCGGGGACCTGCTCGCCGGTGAAGGCCGGAAGGTAGGTCTTCTGCTGCGCGTCGGTGCCCCACTGCGTCAGTGCGACTGCAACGCCGCTGGGTGCGAGGATCGGAAGTGCAAGTCCCATGTCTCCGTGCGCAAGTGCCTCGGCAACAAGCGAATTGGTGACTGCGCCGCGGTCGGCAGCTGCTCCGTCGAGTTCTTCGGGAACGTTGATCAGCGTGATGCCGAGCTCGGCTGCGCGCTTGGAGAGATCGGCGGGTGCCTGCGCTGCGCCGTCGGCGTCGTGCGCTGCGGGACGCAGGATCTCGGCCGCGAACTCGCGCACGGTCTCGACGATCATCTTCTGGTCGTCGTCGGGGGTCAGATCGAAGTAGTCGGCGTTCTTGCTCGGGTTGTCGGGCAGGCGCTTGGGTGCGCCGTTGCCCGAGACCTTCTGGAATCCTCGAGTGGCGGCACCCAGGGTTTTGAAGCCCGTCTTGGTGCCCTCGTAGGTCACGCGATCGATGGTCTGACGCAGATTGAACTTCTCGGCCAGTTCCGAACCGGTGATCTTGGTAAGCACACGCATGGCTGCGCCCATGGCGTCGCGTTTGATCGGGTTCAGGCCGACGGCGGACGTGTCGCGGGGCGCACCCTTGGCGCCGCCGCGCTGCGCGCCCGATTCGCTGCGCTGAGCGCTCTTGTCGGGGGCAACACTGTCTTGCTTGGTCATGATCACCAGCTGTTTCTCGGTGTTGGGGCGTTGGACGATCCTTATCTTACTCATCAGTAAGGTCTGTTGTCGAGAAACCGCGAAATGATGCGCGTCATAGGCTCGAGGGGTGAACCGGACAGAGGTGCCAGATCGGATACAGCGGTACGTGCGCTACACGCCGTTGGTGGTGGTCCCGTGCCTGTTGATCGCCAGCACGTATCCGGGGGAGTATCGAGTTCCCCTCACCTACTGGATTCTGTCGATGCTGTCGGCGCTCGCCTTCGCCGTCGGCCGTCGATGGCCGGTCTTCGCGTCCCTGGTCATCTCGGCGCTCGCCGTTCCGATGTTCGTCGCCGACGCCTGGGGGCTGTCCGAGCTTGTTCCGTATCTCGGGGCGGTCGCCGTCGTCGACGTCACGATGCGGGCCGAGCGTAGAGAAATGGTTGCCGTATCGGCAGCAGGATGGTGCGGTTCGGTGCTCGCGGGTATCTGGTTCGAATCTCACGAAGCGTTCTGGTCTGTCACGACGGCTGTGAAAGTGCTTGCGTACGTGGGGTTGCCACTGCTGCTCGGGCTGTATCTACGCTCGCAGCGTGAATTGGCCGCGAACAATCTTGCGCAGACCCGCGCTGCGGAGCGCAGTGCGCTCGCCCGCGAACTGCACGACCTGGTTGCGCACCACATGGCATCGATCGTCCTGAGAATCGGCGTGGCTCAACATGTCTTGGCGCCCCAGGACGAGGCCGTGCGTGAGGTCCTCGCGGATGTGCGTGGGACTGCGTCCGATGCGCTGGCCGATATCCGTCGCCTCCTGGTCGCACTTCGTGATCCTTCGCTCGGTGAGGTCGCTCTGGTCGAGCCGGATGCCGTCGAGGCGGAAATCGAGGCGGCGATAGATCGTGTGCGTGCGGCGGGTTTCGAGGTGCAGGCAGTCTTCGATGCCCAGGAGAATGTCGAGTCAGGCGCAGCCGATCTCGACGCGATCGGGAGGCTGACGTTGTTGCGGGTGATTCAGGAATCACTGACCAACGTCATGAAGCATGGCGACAAGAAGGGGCTGGTATCGGTCTCGGTCGGTCGCGAAGACAACCGGGTGCATGTCAGGGTTGTCAACGACGTCGAGGGATCGCCTCGGAGTGCAGGTCATGGCCTGGTGGGAATGCAGGAGCGTGCGGAGTTGGTCGGCGGCGAGATGACCGCGGGCACCAACAGTGACGGGAAATGGGAAGTGCACGTGAGTATTCCACTCGTTGTCTCGGGCGATGTCTCGTGATCAGCGTGCTGATCGTCGACGACCAGCGACTTGTGCGCGCCGGTTTGCGGATGCTGTGCGCGGCAGCCGAGGACATGACCGTGGCCGGTGAGGCGTCGAACGGCGTCGAGGCGGTAGCGCTCGCTGCAGAATTGGATCCCGACGTGATTCTGATGGACTTGAGAATGCCCGGGCTGGACGGGATCGGCGCCACGCAGCAGATCGTCAAGGCCGGTCGTCGAGCGCGCATCCTCGTGCTGACCACCTTCGACGACGACGATCATCTGTATCCCGCACTCGCCGCGGGGGCTTCGGGATTCTTCGTCAAGGACACCGAACCCGCCGAGTTGCTCGGTGCCATTCGGCGGATCGCCGAGGGCGAGATGGTGTTCACTCCGGAACTTCTCCGCCGCGTTGTGGATCGAGCGGTGATCGGTGGTATCGCAGACACTGCTGTGACGGAGAAGGTTCCGTTGACCGATCGCGAATCGCAGGTCCTCGCGCTGGTGGCAGAAGGGAAGAGCAATCAGGAGATCGCGGACACGCTGCATCTCGGTGTCACCACGGTGAAGACGCACGTGGCGAACCTGATGTCGAAGACCGGTTGCGACAATCGGGTTCGCCTCGCCGTGTACCACTTGCAGAACTTTCAGTGACCGGAGTGCGAACCAGACGAAGGCATCGGCATGTCCATCGGCATGTCCATCTGCATCGGAGCCGCCTTCTGCCCCGGTTCGAGGACGAGGAATTGGCCCATCATCCCTTGGTCCTCGTGCATCAGCAGGTGGCAGTGGAACATGTACGGGAAGGTGGGATCGGTGTACTCGGACCACTGCAGCGCGACGCGAATCCTACTGCCCGGTGGTGTGTAAACAGTGTCCTTGAGTCCTCGTAAGTGAGGCGGAGGAGTGCGACCGTCGACGTCGAGGATCTGGAACTGTACGTCGTGGACATGGAAATTGTGTGGCCAGTTGTCCTTGTTGGTGATCGTCCACACCTCGGTCGCGCCGACCTCGGCCTCGAAGTCGATGCGGTTCATGTCCATTCGTTGCCCGTTGATCATGTACCACTGCAGATCGAAGGTTCGGGAAACGCTTGCCTTCGACGGATCCAGACTCGGCAGTACGGCCAACTGCGCCGGGAGAGTCGACCGTGACGCGCGGCTGGCAACGCCCCGCAGTTCGAGGATGTCGAAGCGGTCGTTCATGCCGAAGTTCTCGGCGTCGGAGGAACTCACGCCACCGCCGTCCTCGATCGGGAACGACACCAGTGTGGTCGTCGCACCGGGGTCGACGCGAACCACGATCTCGGCTCGTTCGCCGGGGCTGAGCTGAATCCGCTTGATCGCAATAGGTGATTCGAGCAGTCCGCCGTCGGTGGCAATCAGATCGAACGTGCGGTCGTCGGGGAACCCCAGGTTGTAGAGACGGCCGGAAGAGCCGTTCAGAATGCGTAACCGGACGACCCCGGTGGTGACGTCGAGGTAGGCGTCGGAGATGCCGTTGGTGACGATCGTGTCGCCGAGCAGGCCTATGTCGGTCGGATCCGATTCGTCGAAGCTGCCGTCGGCGAGGAATCGACGATCCTGGATGATCAGCGGAACATCCTCGACACCATAGGTTTTGGGGATGTCCAACGCCCGCGTGTCGGCGTCGTCGATCAGGAACAGTCCGGCGAGACCGCGCTGCACGTGCCGTTCGGTGGATCCGTGCGGGTGTGGGTGATACCAGAGCGTCGACGCCGACTGGCCGATCGTCCACGCCGGTTCCCAGCGTCCGCCGGCTTCGATGGTCTGGTGCGGGCCGCCGTCGTATCGGGCGGGCAGATGCATGCCGTGCCAATGGACGGTCGTGGGCTCTGCCAGTGTGTTGTCGATCGTGAATGCGACAGATTCTCCGCGTTCGGCGCGGACGGTCGGCCCCAGAATGGATCCGTTGAAACCCCAAGTGTCGGTGAGTTTTCCCGCGACGATCTCGGTGGTCCCGGCACCGGCACGAAGTGTGAAGTGGCGAACACCTGCGTCGTCGACGGTGGATTCGGCAAGCGGCGGAATCGGTAGCGGACGCGAAGTTCCGGCCACCGCCAACGTGGCGCTCTTCGCTGCCGGGTCGGCGCCGCAGCCCACCGCGAGCCCGAGGGGCGCTGCGGCCAGACCGAACAGAATCGTGCGCCTGGAAATCCGGTTCATCGTTCTCCTGGAAGTAGTGCGTGATCAACTACTTCCAGTCAACGGGCCGAGATGTCGTGCCGAATCCTGCCGACGGGCCTGTCGGAACTCCTCCCTCGGACCCTTGCGGCGGGTGGGATGTTCTGGTACTCGGGTGTTACCGCAGGCGGGCCAGAACGTCTTCGTGCAGCAGTCCGTTGGTGGCGACCGCGCTGCCGCCGTGCGGACCTGCGCCGCCGTCCAGATCGGTGAACGCGCCGCCGGCCTCACGGACCAATACGTCGAGCGCTGCCAGATCCCACAGCGACACCTCGGGTTCGGCAGCAATGTCGACGGCGCCTTCGGCCACGAGGCAGTAGGAGAAGAAGTCCCCGTAACCGCGCACGCGCCAGACGTCGTCGGTGAGTTCGACGAACTGATCGCGAATTCCGCGGTCCTTCCACCCCGAGAGGCTCGAGAAGCTCAGGCTCGCTGACTCGCTGCGATCGACGGCGGATACCTGGATCGCCCGCGCATCACTGTCCCCGAAGGAAGTATGTGCACCCAAACCTGTTGCAGCCCACCATCGCCGATTCAGTGCAGGTGCGCTCACGACGCCGATGACCGGGACGCCGTCCTCGAGCAAGCTGATCAGCGTGGCCCACACCGGTACGTTGCGGACGAAGTTCTTGGTCCCGTCGATGGGGTCGACCACCCACTGTCTGCCCTCGAAGACTGCGTCGCCGCCGAATTCCTCGCCGAGTACGGAATCCGTAGGACGATGCTCACCGAGCGTCGCGCGCACTGCTCGCTCGACAGCCAGATCGGCGTCGGAGACGGGGGTGAGGTCCGGCTTGTCGTCCACTCGAAGGTCGAGGGCGCCGAAGCGGGCGCGAGTGATCGCGTCAGCCTCGTCGGCGATACGGAGGGCGAGTGCGAGGTCGGATGCGCGATCGGTCACGGGTACACAACCTACCGGCTCAATCGGGGAGGACCTCGTTCAGCTTTCCGGTTGCGACGTCGAAGACGAATCCGCGTAGGGAGGTCGTCGCGGTGACGAACGGACTGTTCTCGATGCGCTTCAACGACTGACGGACGTCCTCGTCGATGTCGGGAAACGATTCGGCAGCCCAATTTGGTTTGATGCCGATCTCGTCCTGGATGGATCGCTTGAAGTCGTCGTCGGTGAACGTCAGCATTCCGCAGTCGGTGTGGTGGATGAGGATGATCTCGGTAGTTCCCAGCAGACGCTGGCTGATGGCCAGGGATCGGATCTCGTCGTCGGTGACGACTCCACCCGCATTGCGGATGACGTGCGATTCGCCTTCCTTGATTCCCAGCACCCGATAGACGTCGATGCGGGCGTCCATGCAGGCGAGTACGGCGACGTGTTTGCTGGGTGGGAGGGGGAGCGGTACGGTGAACTGCTCGGCGTAGGCGGCGTTGTTCTGCAGGTATTCGTCGGTGACAGTCATCGTTCCAGTAGGTTCCCTCGGAGCGAGGTTGGCAAGGCTTCCAGTCCCGGTGATCCCAATACGTGACGGGCGGCAGGGCCGAGGTCGGCACCCGGTAGCCTTGAGAACCGTGCATCCCGACGTAATTGCAGACCTGAACGCCCTCGACACCACCCTTCGCACCTGCGAATCGGTTGTGGACGTCGAGGAGCTGCGCCGACGCATCGACGAGCTCGAGCACCAGGCAGCCGACCCGGGTCTGTGGAACGACCAGGAACACGCCCAGCAGGTCACCAGCCAGCTCTCCCACGCGCAGGCCGAACTGCGGCGCATCGTGGCACTGCGCGAGCGGCTCGACGAGATGCCGATCCTCTACGAATTGGCCGAAGACGAAGGCCCCGACGCGCTGGCCGATGCCGACGCCGAGCGCGCCAGCCTGCGTGAAGACATCGCGGCGATGGAAGTCAAGACCATGCTCTCGGGCGAGTACGACGAGCGCGATGCGCTCATCAACATCCGCTCCGGTGCAGGCGGTATCGACGCTGCAGACTGGGCCGAGATGCTCATGCGTATGTACATCCGCTGGGCGGAGAAGCACGACTACGGCGTCGAGGTCTACGACACGTCGTACGCCGAAGAAGCCGGACTCAAGAGCGCGACGTTCGCGATCAAAGGCCCGTACACGTACGGCACGTTGTCCGTCGAGATGGGCACCCACCGGCTCGTTCGCATCAGCCCCTTCGACAACCAGGGGCGTCGTCAGACGTCGTTCGCCGAGGTCGAGGTACTGCCGGTCGTCGAGACGACCGACCACATCGAGATCAACGAGAACGACATCCGCGTCGACGTCTACCGCTCGTCCGGTCCCGGCGGCCAGTCGGTCAACACGACGGACTCCGCCGTTCGACTCACGCACATCCCGACGGGAATCGTCGTCACCTGTCAGAACGAGAAGTCGCAGCTCCAGAACAAGGTATCGGCGATGCGCGTCCTGCAGGCGAAGCTGCTCGCGGTCAAGCGTCAGGAAGAGCGCGCCGAGATGGATGCGCTCAAGGGCGACAGCGGCAGCTCGTGGGGCAACCAGATGCGCTCCTATGTTCTGCATCCGTACCAGATGGTCAAGGACCTGCGTACCGAGTACGAGGTCAACAACCCGTCGGCAGTGCTCGACGGCGACATCGACGGGTTCCTCGAGGCCGGCATCCGCTGGCGCATGAGCGAGAACCAGTCCGCATAGCGTTCGGATACCGAAAGGCACGATGACTTTACTTCGACCTGGGCAGAACCTGCTCGATTGGCTTCAAACCACCGGTTTGTCCGTCCTCATGACCGTGCTCGGGGCGATGATTCTCGCCCGGTTGGTCAGTTGGGGAGGCAACAAGGTCACCGACCAGATCGACTCCAACTATCAGTTGGGCGATGCGCTGGTTCGTTCCGAGGCGACCAAGCATCGTCACTCGGTCGCGCAGGTCATCACCTGGGTGGTCATCACGTTCATCTACGTGATCGCGACGCTGAAGGTTCTCGACCAACTGAACCTGCCGATCGGAAGTCTCGTCGCGCCGGCGACCGTTCTCGGTGCCGCGCTCGGTTTCGGTGCACAGCGCGTCGTGCAGGACATTCTTGCCGGTTTCTTCATCATCACCGAACGTCAGTACGGCTTCGGTGACACCGTGCGACTTGCGATCACCGGCTCCTCCGACGACGCCGAGGGTGTCATCGAGGACGTGACCCTGCGCGTGACGCGAATGCGGAACTCCGACGGCGAGGTCATCACCGTTCCCAACGGGCAGATCGTGAAAGCGACCAACCTGTCCAAGGATTGGGCACGCGCCGTCATCGACGTTCCGGTTCCGGCGACCGCCGATCTCACCCGGGTCAACGAGGTGCTTCGCCAGGTCGGAGTCGACGCGATGGCCGACCGCGGACTCAAGAAACTGCTGCTCGACGAGCCCACGGTCATGGGCGTCGAAAGCCTGGAGGTCGATCAGGTCAACGTGCGGATGGTCGCGCGCACACTCCCTGGCAAACAGTTCCAGGTCGGACGCGCTCTTCGCGTCCGCGTCGCCGCAGCACTGCGACGTCAGGGGATCACGGTGTCACCGGATCTGCACACCGTACGGACCGAGGAGGCGAGCGAATGACCGATCAGGAACCGCGCCGCGGACTCGACCGACTGTTTCACCTGGACTGGCTCCCGTCCCGGATTTTCGGCGGGCGGATGCGAACCTCTACCTTCATTCTCATCGTGGCGTGGATATTGACGTATCTGTTGCATACGTATCTCAATCCTGAGGACCCGACCGCAGTGACACCACCGCCCAGCGTGGACACGTCGCAGACCGAGCCTTACGTCGCGCCCTCGGTCAAACCGTCGACGACGACCCCCGTGCCGTCCTCGACCGAGCCGACGACTACGTCCGAGACCCAGTCTCCGGAATCGAGCACGGGCAGCTCAGGTTCTCCGACTCCGACTTCGGGTCCCGCGCCTGCGCCGGGCAACGCCGAACAGTCCGCGACCACGGTGCCGACCACTCCGGCGACGACGACCGTTCCCCAACCTGGCGCGGCGATGCAGGCACCGACGTCTGTGCCGCAGTCACCCGCGACCACCGGTACCGGATAAGGACGAGGGTGCTCGCGCGTGGCGCCAAGGTCACCGTTAGATAACGGCTAGACTGGCTAGTTGTGATCAGCATGAAGAATGTGTCGAAGTCCTACAAGGCCTCCACCAGGCCGGCGCTCGACAAGGTCAGTGTGGAGGTGGAGAAGGGGGAGTTCGTCTTCCTCATCGGCCCCTCCGGCTCCGGCAAATCGACGTTCATGCGGTTGCTGCTCAAGATGGAGTCGCCTACGTCCGGCGACATCGAGGTCGCGGATTTCCACGTCAACAAGTTGGCGGCCCGCCGCGTGCCGAAGCTTCGCCAGAGCATGGGCTGTGTGTTCCAGGACTTCCGCTTGCTTCAGCAGAAGACGGTCTCCGAGAACGTGGCCTTTGCGTTGGAAGTCATCGGCAAGCCCCGCAACGTCATCGCGCGCACTGTGCCCGAGGTTCTCGACATGGTCGGTCTGGCCGGCAAAGCCGATCGACTGCCCACCGAACTTTCCGGCGGTGAGCAGCAGCGCGTCGCCATCGCCCGCGCATTCGTGAACCGCCCTCTCGTGCTGCTCGCCGACGAGCCCACCGGCAACCTGGACCCCGAAACGAGCCAGGACATCATGCTGCTGCTCGAGCGGATCAACCGCACCGGCACCACCGTCGTGATGGCGACCCACGATCACCACATCGTCGACTCCATGCGTCGACGCGTCATCGAACTCGATCTCGGCAAGGTGACCAGAGACGAAGCGCGGGGTGTGTACGGCGTCGGCAGGTAGCGCCGACTACGACCACACGTCCCGTACGCCCACCGGTTGTCGTGAAACAACCGGCCTCTCGAAAAGGAATCGGATTCCCCGATGCGCGCCAGCTTTATTTTCAGCGAAGTCCTGACCGGCCTACGCCGCAACATCACGATGACCATCGCCATGATCTTGACGACGGCGATCTCCCTCGGACTCTTCGGCGGCGGTCTGCTGGTCGTGCAGATGGCAGGCAAGACCCAGCAGATCTTCCTCGAACGCGTCGAGGTGCAGATCTTCCTGACCGACGACATCTCTTCGGCCGATCCCGGTTGCGAGCAGGAGATCTGCAGTTCGTTGCGCAAGGAACTCGAGCAGACTCCGTCCGTCGTCGCGGTTCAGTACCTCAACCGCGAAGACGCCGTGAAGGACGCCACCGAGCGCGTCTTCAAGGACCAGCCCGAACTGGCAGCCCTGGTGAGCCCGGACAGCTTCCCGGCGTCGTTCAAGGTCAAGCTCAGTGACCCGGAGCGGTTCGGCGTCATCAACGACACCTTCGGTTCGAGGCCCGGCGTCGAGAGTGTGCTCAATCAGCGCGAGTTGGTGGACCGACTGTTCAGCGTCCTCGGTGGCGTGCGCAACGCAGCGTTCGCGATCGCGATCGTCCAGGCGATAGCGGCCATCCTGCTGATCGCCAACATGGTCCAGATCGCCGCGTTCACGCGTCGCACCGAGGTCAACATCATGCGGTTGGTCGGCGCGACGCGTTGGTACACCCAGCTTCCGTTCCTCCTCGAAGCCGTCGTGGCGGCCTTGATCGGTGCGGTGCTCGCCATCGCCGGACTGTTCACGGCGAAGAACGTCTTCATCGACGGGGTCCTGTCCGACGTCTACGAAGCAAACATCGTGGCGCGGATCTCCAACAGTGACGTGCTGTTCGTCTCGCCGATCCTCGTACTTGCCGGTGTCGGAATGGCCGCGGTGACGGCGTACGTGACGCTGCGTCTGTACGTCCGCGAATAATCGGTTTGCACGAGCTTCTATGCTGGAACAGCAAGAACCATTCGACAGCAAGACAGCGGACTGAGAGGCCCGGACAGTGAAGGAAAAGGGCCGCAAGGTCATTGCGACCAATCGCAAAGCACGCCACAACTACACGATCATCGACACCTACGAGGCCGGCATCGCTCTCGTCGGGACCGAGGTCAAGAGTCTGCGTGAAGGCAAGGCGTCGCTCGTCGACGCGTTCGCCACGGTGGACAACGGCGAAGTGTGGTTGCGCTCGTTGCACATTCCGGAGTACACGCAAGGCACGTGGAACAACCATTCGCCACGTCGTACCCGAAAGCTCCTGCTGCACAAGCGTGAGATCGAGCACCTCGTCGGCAAGACCCGCGAGGGAAACCAGACGCTGGTCCCGCTGTCGATGTACTTCAACGACGGCAAGGTCAAGGTCGAACTCGCACTGGCAAAGGGTAAGCAGGACTACGACAAGCGCCAGGACATGGCCAAGCGCACCGCCGAGCGCGAGGTGACCCGCGAGCTCGGTCGTCGTATCAAGGGCATGCGCTGACCTCCATCCTGCTTGCCCTCGTGGCGGCAGTTGCCTACGGAGTCAGCGACTTCGTCGGGGGAGTTGCGTCACGACGAGTTGCCGCACTGCGTGTGGTGATCGTCTCGTATCCGCTCTCGCTCGTCATCGTTCTGATCGCAGCACCTTTCGTATCCGGGACGCTGACGCTGAACGGTTTGATCTGGGGCGCGATCGCGGGCGTCACGAGTGGTCTGGCGGTCTGGTGGTTCTATCTCGCGCTGGCAACCGGCCCCATGTCGGTGGTCTCGCCGCTGACAGCTGTTCTGGTGGCGGGCATTCCGGTGCTCGTCGGCTTCGCTTTCGGTGAGCGGCCGGGGTTGATCGCGTACCTGGGTATTGCCGTCGCGCTGGTCGCCGTCGTCCTGGTCAGCCGCGAGTCGCCTGACGACACCGCGGGTGAGGTTGCCGGCGGAATCACCCTCCGCTTCACCAGACAAGTGGCTCTTCTGACCGTCGGAAGCGGTGGCGCATTTGCGCTCTCGTTCATCGCACTTCACCAGATCGGCGAGGGCAGCGGGCTGTGGGCGTTGGCCGTATCTCGAGGCGCCGCGACCGTCGTGGTGTGGTTGGTCGCGCTGGCGGCCGGTCACTTCGTTCTCCCACGAGGCGAGCCACTCAAGCTCGCGGTGTACGTCAGCGTCCTCGACGTCGTCGCGAACGGGACGATGATCTACGCCTTCCAAGGCGGAATGCTCTCACTGGTCAGCGTGATCGGTTCGCTGTATCCGGCTGCGACGGTTCTGCTCGCCATGGTGATGCTGGGCGAGCGGGTAAGCCGCGTGCAACAAGCGGGAATGCTGTTGGCGCTGGCGGCAGTCGGCATGATTGCCGTCGCGGGCGCCTAGATTTTTTCGAGTTCCAGCGTTTTCAGTCCTAGCGTTTCAGCCGCGTCTGTCGGCCGGCGCTGCGCGTAGGTGAACCCGCTCGCCTTGTTTTCCGAAGAGGCTGATCGCCTCGGCCGGCCGGCCGCCGGCAGCACTGATGCGGTGCGGGATGTGCGTGTCGAACTCGGCGGCCTCGCCTGCGCCCATGATGAAATCCCGATCGCCGAGTTGGAGTCGGATGCGCCCGGACAGAACGTAGACCCACTCGTAGCCCTCGTGGGATCCCGGTTCGCGATCGTCGTCGGTGGGCGAGATGATCATCTTGTAGGCCTGCAGATTGCCGGGTTGACTGGTCAGCGGAATGACCGTCATACATCCGACCGTTCGAGGTTCTTCTCGAACGCGGGGGTCCTTGATCTTGCTGTTCACCAGGTCGTCCAACGGGACGCCGTGTGCCTTGGCAATCGGCAGCAGCAACTCCAAGTTGGCTCGGCGAGTACCGGATTCGAGTCTCGACAGTGTGCTGACGCTGATGTCGGTGGTCTCCGACAGGTCGGCCAGGGTCATCTCGGACTGCTGGCGCAACGCACGTAGGCGAGGGCCGATGCCGGCTAGTACGGCTTCGAACGATGTTTCGGTCATGCACTCATTTTGCCAAAGTGGCAACAGTGTTTGTCAAGACTGCGTTCTCTTGTCATTCTGGATTCATGACGCAGAACTCATTCGACGTAGCAGTAATCGGAGCCGGTGCGGCAGGCCTCAACGCCGCACTCATTCTCGGTCAGGCACGCAGGTCCGTGATCGTCTTCGACAACGGATCGCCACGGAACGCGGCCGCCGACCACATGAACGGATTCCTCTCCCGTGACGGCATGAACCCGGCAGAATTGTTGACCATCGGCCGAGGTGAGGTCCGCAAATTCGGCGGCGAGTTCCACGACGGCACCGTTGTCTCCGTGACACGGGACGGCGAGAAATTCTCGGTAGAACTGGCTGACGGCATCAAGATTCAGGTGCGCAAGGTGCTTGTTTCGACGGGTCTGACGGACCGCCTACCGCTAGAACTCGAAGTCTTCGGCGAGCGTTGGGGACGCGATGTGTTGCACTGCCCGTACTGCCACGGGTATGGCGTGCGTGATCAGCCGCTCGGCGTGATCGCCAAGAGCGCGGAATTTGCGATGCACCAGGCGCTCATGGTTCGCCAGTGGTCCGATGACGTGGTTCTCTTCCTTCATCGCATCACCGAACTGAGTTCCGAAGATCGGGAAAAGCTTGCGGCTCGCGGTATTTCGATCGTCGAGGGTGAGGTCACTGGTCCTGTCGTCGAGGATGATCGGTTGGTGGGCGTGCGGTTGGCCGACGGCAGTGTGGTCGCGCGTTCGGCGGTCTTTGTCGGTGGCGCCCTCACGATGGACCCCAACGATGCGATCTTGCGCGCATTCGGTGCGCAGCGCGCCGAGACGATGATGGGCGATTTCGTCACAGTCGACATGATGGGGGCCACAAGCGTGCCCGGCGTGTTCGCCGCGGGCAATGTCGTGGACCCGGGTGCCCAGGTCATCATGGCCGCAGCCGCCGGGGCGAAGGCCGGAGCGGGGATCAACATGATGTTGACCAACGACGACCTCGGGGTTGCACTCGCGCTTCGCAGTTGAATTGTGCGTAGCGTGGGGTGATGGACGCAGTGAGAGTGTTGATCACGGGTGCGACCGGATACATCGGCGGACGTCTTGCCCCTCGCCTGGTCGAAGAGGGTCATCGAGTTCGAGTGGTGGTGCGCAGCCCGGAGAAACTACGCGATGTTCCCTGGCACGATTCCGTGGAGATCAAGCGCGGGGATCTGACCGACAGTGCCACCCTCTCAGGTGTTTTCGATGATATCGACGTGGTCTACTACCTCGTTCACGCCATGGGTGGGGGAGGGTCGTTCTCGGATATCGACAAGCGAAGCGCGGAGAACGTCGCCGCCGCTGCCCGCGATGCGGGGGTGCGACGGATCGTCTACCTGGGCGGGCTTCATCCCTCCGACCGAGAGTTGTCGACTCACTTGCAGTCCCGGCTCGAAGTCGGTCGGATCCTGCTCGACTCCGAGGTTCCGACGGTTGTGTTCCAAGCTGGAGTGGTGATCGGATCGGGTTCGGCGTCCTTCGAAATGGTGCGCCACTTGACCAATCGGCTTCCGGTGATGACCACACCCAAGTGGGTGCACAACAACATTCAGCCGATCGCGGTGCGTGACGTACTCCACTATTTGATTGCAGCCGCGGCGACGACGCCGGAGGTCAACCGCGCCTTCGACATCGGTGGGCCGGATGTCATGCAGTACGGCGAAATGATGAACACCTACGCCGACGTCGCTGGATTGGTACGCCGACGCATCCTCGTCCTGCCCGTCCTCACCCCGCGTCTGGCAGGTCACTGGGTGGGATTGGTCACGCCGATCCCACGAGGTTTGGCGATGCCCCTGATCGAATCCCTGCAGAACGACGCGGTGATGCACAATCACGACATCGACGGCTTCATCCCGCCTCCCGCCGAGGGCCTCACGCCGTATCGAGAAGCGGTGCGACTGGCACTTCGAAAGATCGACACCGGTGAGGTGGAGACGGCGTGGTCCGGTGCAACGATCGCGGGCGCTCCATCCGATCCTCTTCCATCCGACCCGGATTGGGCCGGCGAAGCGGTCTACGTCGATCATCGCGAACGTGACTGCGCGGCGGATCCGAAAACCCTCTGGTCGGTGGTCGAGTCGATCGGCGGCGAGAACGGTTGGTATTCATTCCCTTTGGCGTGGGCCATTCGGGGGTGGATGGACCGCGCGGTCGGTGGTGTCGGACTGCGCCGGGGCAGGCGGGATCCACGCCGGCTCAACACGGGCGAAGCCCTGGACTTTTGGAGGGTCGAAGAAATCGATCGAGGCAAGTTGCTCCGATTGCGCGCCGAGATGAAGGTCCCGGGCGGAGCATGGTTGGAGTTGCGAGTATCAGAAGGCCCAGCCGGTGCCGACGGACGGCCGGTGGGTTCCCACCTCGATCAACGCGCGGTCTTCTTCCCTCGCGGGCTCGCGGGTCGGGCGTACTGGTATGCGATCCTGCCTTTCCACGGAGTCGTCTTCCAGGGGATGATCACCAACATCACCGGTGCCGCCGAGCGTGAGATGGCTGCAGTGCAGGAAACGGCTGGGGTGCAGGAATCAGCTGGGGCGAAGGACACGGAAAGTGCCGCCGATTAATTGGTATGACTTCCGAACTTCGGCGCGTTATAGTGAATAGCCCCACGAAAGACGCGGGGCACACACGGGGCTGAACGGTTTCGACTGCGTGTGTTGAGTTAGGGGAAGCGTGTCGGTGCAGGCAAGAGACCACCGTAAGCGTCGCTGCAAACCTATAAGCGCCGATTCCAATCAGCGCGACTACGCTCTCGCTGCCTAAGTAGCGAAGCGTGTCTGTCAGCCCGGGGTTGCCCTCGACCCGGTTCCTGGCATCAGCTAGAGGGCTTTACTGTTCGGCTCGGTCACGGAGTCGGATGGGACATCAAACAGTGACTGGGATCGTCATCCTAGCTTGTTCGCGAGACTGGGAGATCCAAGTAGAGACTTAGCGAACTGCACACGGAGAAGCCCTAGCGATTCAACGTAGGACCCGGGTTCAATTCCCGGCAGCTCCACAACAGGTCGGGCCGGAGAGCACACGCTCTCCGGCCCGACCTTTTTGTTGCCTTGCTGCTGTTTTGTTGCGGCGCTTTGCTGCCGCGCTCGGGACTTCTTGCGATCAGGAGCCGAAGAATCCCAGGTCGACCGAGCCGACGAAGCCGGGAGCTTCCTTGGCCAGCGGCTTGCCGTCCAAATCGGTAGGCAATGCAACGCCCAGGCTCTGGAGGATTGTCGGGGTGATGTCGGCGATCGTGTACGAGTCTGTGTTCTTACCGGCCGCGTATCCCGAGCCGCGTGCTATGACGAATGTCGTTGCTTCCGCGGGTGTCTGACCGCCGTGCCCGCCGGTGGGCTTGTGCCCATGATCCGCAGTGACCAGTACGGTCCACTTCTCACCGGTCTTTGCTGCGCGCTGATCGACGGCATCGACAATCTTGCCCACCTGAGCATCGACCGAGGCGATGGACTCTTCGTACGCAGCGCCGTTGGTGCCGCCGCTATGTCCCGCGCCGTCCACCTGATCGAGTTGGGTGAAGATCAGGTCAGGTCCCTTGTCTGTGATGTCGCGGGCGACGGCGTCTGCCGTCGCAGCGTCGGTGGCCGCTCCGGAACCTGCATCGGCCGTGGTGACGACAACGTCGGCTTTCGGTGTCCCACTGGAGGCGATGTTGTCGATGCCGCCCCAGGTGGAGATCGATTCGGTGAGGAGGGAGGGCTTTGCTGTTTCCAGCCGGGTGAAGACGCTCGGGTAGAGGTCGAAGCGGGCGCCCGCGTACGTGTTGTCCTTGACTCCGTGCTTGGTATCCCAGACTCCGGTCAGGATGGTCGACCACGACGGTCCGGAGATGGTGGTGTGGCCGAGGATGGAAGATTCTCCGCTGGTTCCTTCGGCGATCAGCTTCTGGAGGCGGGGAGCGTCGGCGGTCTTGATGTGGCTGAGCATAGTGCCGTCGAGGCCGATGACAACTGTCTTCTCGGCGGCCGACGGATTGAGGTCGGACGATCCGGGAATTGCTGCAGCAGTTGCAGTTCCGGCAGCAACAGCGCCGGCGAGGAGGAGTGTGATAGCGGCTGAGGTGCGTGCGATTTTCTTGGTCACGCTAAGCATCTTGCGATAGGACTAGACCAATTGCACTACCTGGATGTGAGGGTTGTCCTGTTGTTCACGGCAGATTCAGATTGGACTAGACCAATGTTTCCTCAGGCGGCCCAACCGTCGAGGATGACGCTGACCGCGTGATCGAGGTGAAGGGGCTCGCCGTCCCATCTTGGGATGATCGCGTCGTCGGGTATGTCTCCGCGCAGTAGGCCATCAGCGAATCCCTCGGTCGGTGGTGCTGGGTCGATGACGTCACCATTGGCGTAAAGGAACTCGAACTTCTGCTCGCCGAGAGCAGTGATCGTGAACTGGCCGTCATGCAGCGCGCGGTGGCAGGTGCCGCACAGCATGATCAGATTGTCCAAGTCCGTATTTCCGCCGCGTCCCCAGAATTTCACGTGATGTGCGTGTAAGAAGCGAGTCCGCCCGCAACCCGGTGTGCGGCAAGATCCGTCGCGGTAATTCAATGCCAGCATTTGTTTGGCGCTGACGACGCGGGTCCTTCGGCCCAGATTCAAAACGCATCCCTCCTTTGTCGTTCCCAGGCGAAGTTTCGCGTTGCAGAGCACTTCCTCGGCGGCACTTTGGGGGAGCGCGGGTCCACTCGGTACACGGACGGTGTTCGCTTCGTGGAAGAACACAACTTCGTTCGCGGCGGCCTTGGACGTGCGGTCTGTGACTGCGGCGGTGGCGAGCTCTGCCATCGCGACGAGTCCTGGTCCGATATTTCCGGCCGGGTTCTTTGTAGCCTTCTCGTCGACAGGGCGGATGGCAGCGGTTCGGGTGCGTTCACGTTCCGCCACCGCCAATGCTGCGAGGATTCGGGCGCCGTCCTGTGCGGGCAGGCGTCCTTTGATGACAAACTCGCCCGTATCAGAGTCCCAATGCCAGCGGACCTGAAGATGTTCGGGCGCTTTGCTTTTGCCGGATTCATTGTCGGTTGCTTTACGCAGACCTGCGGCGAGACGATCGATCTGGGCTGCGGGCGCCTCGCATCCGAACCGAACCATCTGCTTTTCGTTTGACGGCGTGGTGACCCGGGTGAGTGCGCGAACCTTCGAGTAGGACAGCCGGCCTTGCTCGAAGGCCTTCCGCATCTCGGGCAAAGGTCGGAGCGCTTTGGCGACGCGAACATATTCCCTGCCGGTGTGCAGGCTCATTCCACATTTCCACGACAGCCAGTGGGCGCATGAATGCAGTCCAGGGCCGGACCAGCCGCGGTCTTCGTCGAACTTCGACAGGAGGGTGAGGAATCGAGCCGTGGCCGCGGCGATCTGGCCGGCGAGAGCGCAGATTTCGGAGCCGAGTTGCTCTACGTCGCTTCGGGTGGAATCCGGCGTTTCTTCATTGATCAGTGCCGCGGTATCGGTCAGTTCTGCGGTATCGGTCAGTGCTGCGTTCATCGTTGCCCCCCGGCGCGTGTCCGACAATGTTTCGAATGTACGTTCGATAATAGATGCCAGTACCGACACACATCCGTGGATGAGGACGGAAAGCGTCCCCGCGGGGACGTCTAACCGCTGCCGATCGAGTACTCGGCGTAGGTACCGACATCCTCGAAGCCGACGTTTCGATAGAGCTGTGCGCCGTCGCTGGACGCCTGAAGTACAGCGGTTCGGGCACCTCGCTCGCGGGCGATGTCGAGTGCGGCAAGGGTGACCGCCGAGCCGAATCCGCGTCGGCGCGCCGTTTCGAGTGTGACGACCCCATACAGTCCGGCGACGTCGGCGGCAAAATGGACCTCGGCTCCGGCGACAGGCTGGGAGTTCGCGTATCCCACGACAAACGAACTCCGCGAGCGCTCATCGAGGATGTCATCGGCGGTGTCTTCGAAGAAACGTATTACTGCGGTTGAGGGCGGCGACCAATTGGCGGCCATCACGGCGGCGTAGTCGGCGAGCTGCGAACGAGTCGTCACTCGCTGAACGCACAGTTCTGAGACAGGCGTTGGGCGTGGGACGACGTCCAAGTCTGCCGTCATCGCTCTTTCTTCCTCGGAGCGCACGCAGCCGAGGGCTGACAAGCGAGCACCGAGGTCAGAGGGCTTGTCGCGCGGACCCGTCCACCAGGAGAACGGACGACCGGTTGCTCGAAGCCACGCGAGTACGTCGAGTAGTCGTCGGTCTTCTTCCGGGCCTTCAGCAGCAGGTACAGCGAAGCGCGCACCAGCGATGATGTTGAAAGTGTCGTCGGTGAGGCCGCTGTCTGCGACGACAACATCTGCAGAGACCGTGACCGATCCCGTCGGCAAGTGTTCATGCAGGTGGCAAGCATGGGATACCAAGTTGGCGTCCATGGCGTCGAGGACATCGCCGACGAGTGCTTCACGATTCACAAAAGAAATTCTACGAACCCCATCCAAATGGTTTTCGGCTCCGAATGCCGTGTATGACGCCCAACCGACGGCAACAGCAGGACGGTGACCAGCACCTGGTGGTGCTAGTGCTGCCTGGAGGAAAGGTATCGAGCCATCGCCCGGCTCGCGCCTGGCATCTGTCCAACCTTCGGATGTGCCCGTTCACCGCTCAGCTTCGCCTCTCCGGTGTGAAAGCGGTGCAGGCTCGCTATCGAGTTCGAGGTTGGAACGGTGCCGAGCGCAGTCCGGTCGCCGACGCCCGCGCCGCACTCGACGCGATAACGAAACGTAATTCACAAGCTCAGGTGATCCTGCTGGGGCACTCGATGGGCGGACGGGTCGCCGCCGAACTATGTGGCGATCCGGCGGTGGTCGGTGTGGTCGCGCTGGCGCCGTGGTGGCCCGATGGAACGTCGGTGAATCTGCATTCGGACACACCGCTGGTTGTGCTCCACGGCACGGCCGACTCGTGGACCGACCCGGCAGCGTCTCGCCGGAAGGTTGACGAACTGCAGAAGTCGGGTAAGAGCGCTGAATGGATCGGCATCGACGGCGCAGGCCACTTCATGCTCCGTCGGGCGGCGACTTGGCATCGCCTCGTCGCGGATGCAATCGCAGGAATGAGTCGCGGGGTAGCCGCAACAAAGATGGGAGAACGACGATGAGTTCCGACAAGCGCAAGGTGGCCGTCGTCGGTAGTGGTGTCGCAGGTCTGACAGCGGCGTGGGTGCTCAGTAAGGACAGTGACGTCACCCTCTACGAAGCGGATTCACGGCTCGGCGGGCACGCGGACACCCATTCGGTCACCGACCCGGAAGGGCGAAGCCTCGCCATCGACACGGGGTTCATCGTCCACAACGATCGCACCTATCCGACATTGTTGCGATTGTTCGCAGAACTAGATGTGCCTACGCAGGAATCCGATATGAGCATGTCGGTCAGGTGTGGGGGGTGCGGGCTCGAGTACTCGGGAGGCCAAGGGTTGCGCGGCGTTCTCCCGACGCCGGGGCTGCTGGTGAACGGCAGTTTTCTGTCGATGTTGATGGAGGTCAAGCGCTTCCATCGCCGTGCCCGCGCATTGCTCGACAACACGGATCCGTCGGCACCCGACCAGACACTGGGAGTGTTTCTGCGCAGCGGCCGGTTCTCCGACTACTTCACCGCTCACTTCATGACTCCGCTCGTGTCGGCAGTCTGGTCGTGTGATCCCGGCTCGGCGCTGAAATATCCCGCGCGGTACCTGTTCTCGTTCCTCGATCACCACGGAATGCTGAGCGTCACTGGATCGCCGACCTGGCGAACAGTCACCGGTGGATCGGGCGAATACGTTCGTCTCGTCGCCAAAAGTATCGGGGATATCCGCCTGAACACGCCGGTTCGCGCCGTCCACCGGTTCGACGATCGCGTCGACATTCGTGACGGCGACGACCAGATCCAGACCTTCGACGCAGTTGTGGTCGCAACGCATCCGCAGCACGCACTGAAGATTTTGGCGGATCCGACGCCTGCCGAATCCCAGGTCCTCGGTGCAATGCCGTACTCCGTCAACCACACCCAACTTCACACGGACGAAAATGTGCTGCCCGGCAACACCAATGCGCGCGCGTCGTGGAACTACTACATCCCTGAATGCAACGCGAAGCCGGATCACGTTCTGGTCAGCTACGACATGACGAGGTTGCAGCGGCTGCCGGAGACCGGCCGGCGCTACCTGGTGACGTTGGGGGGATACGAAATGGTGGCCCCGGACTCGGTGATCGATCAGATGACCTACGAGCATCCGCAGTACACACCCACCTCCGTCGCCGCTCAAGCGCGGCTTCCCGAGTTGGACTCGGACGTGCTCGCGTTTGCCGGTGCGTACCACGGATGGGGCTTCCACGAGGACGGTGCACTCTCTGGCCTGCGTGCCGCCGAACGCGTCGGAGGTCGGTGGCCGTGACTACTCCCATCACGCCGTCCATCGTTCATACGAGCATTCGGCACGTACGAACGGAGCCGTTGCACAACGAGTTCGAGTACCGAAGCTACAGTTGGCTCGTCGACGTCGACGATTTGCCCGAGCTCCCGAAGGCTTTGCGGCCCTTGGCGAAGTTCGACGCCGGGGATCACCTCGGCGACCCCACTCGATCGATTCGTGCCAACGTCGAGACTTTTCTGGCAACCAACGGATTGGAGTTCGCCGGCGGTCGCATCCTCATGCTTACGAACGCGCGTGTGTTCGGCCATGTGTTCAACCCGCTGAGTGTGTTCTGGTGTCTGAACGACGACGGCAGTCAGCGGTGCGTCGTTGCCGAGGTTCACAACACCTACGGCGAGCGGCACTGCTACCTGCTCGACACCGACGAACGTGGCGCGGTTCGCACGTCCAAAGAGTTCTACGTATCTCCGTTCAACGATCTGGACGGCGAGTACCGGATGCGACTTCCGCTACCCGACACCGCGCTCGCGCTCTCGATAGTTCTGGCCCGTGACGGCAAGGCGCCCTTCGTGGCCACGGTGTCCGGTCGTTGTGTGCCGGCGACGACGCGCGAGATCGTGCGCAGTGCGCTCGCCATCCCGCTGGCTCCGCTCCGAGTCGCCGCGCAGATCAGATTTCAAGGAATCCGGCTGTGGGCCAGGCGCTTACCCATCGTTCCCCGACCGCAACATCACCCGCAGGAGGCAGTGCAATGACCACAACCACTCTCGGCACCGAACCTTCCGCTCACACGATCGAAACCGAGCGGTGGCCGGGCGTCGCCACCGTGCCGAGCGGGCTCAAAGTGCGGGTTGCATCACCGGTTGCCCGCGCCCTGTTCCACAAGGCGGTCGCACGTTTGCCGCTGCGTGTCCAGATGCCCAACGGTGAGTTCTCCGGTGGCGGTAGCCCCGATTCGCCGTTGATGGTCATTCACCGCCCAGACGACTTCGCTGCTCGTGTGGGGGACAGTGGTTTGATCGGATTCGGCGAGTCTTACATGGCGGGCGATTGGGAAGCATCCGACCTCACTGCGGTCCTGGAAGTCTTCGCCTCCCGCGTGGCGACGCTCATTCCCGACTTCCTGCAGCGGCTACGAGGCCTCTACATTCCGAAGCAGCCTCGCAGTGAACGGAATTCGACGCAGAACACGCGCTCGAACATCTCCCGGCACTACGACCTCTCGAACGAGATGTTCGAACTGTTCCTCGACGACACCATGACGTATTCCAGTGCCCTCTTCGAGGATCTGTCGGTAGGGGCGACCCCATCGTGGGACGTGCTCGCAGCGGCGCAGCATCGGAAGATCGATCGACTGCTGGATGGCGCAGGTGTCGGACCCGGTTCGCGAGTGCTCGAAATCGGCACAGGCTGGGGAGAATTGGCGATCCGAGCTGCCCAACGGGGAGCGACGGTGCGCTCGGTGACACTTTCGGTCGAACAGCAGGAATTGGCAGCGAAGCGGATAAGCGCTGCGGGACTGGCAGATCGCGTTCAGGTCGACCTTCTCGACTATCGGCAGGTACAGGGGGAGTACGACGCCGTTGTGTCGGTCGAGATGATCGAGGCCGTCGGCCACCAGTACTGGGGAAGCTACTTCCAGACGATCGACGCCCTGCTGGCGCCGGGTGGGCGCGCGGCGATCCAAGCCATCACGATGCCGCACGATCGAATGCTCGCGACCCGCAACACCTACACCTGGGTGCACAAGTACATCTTCCCCGGCGGATTTCTCCCGTCGGTGCGGGCGATCGAGGACGTCACCGAGCGCATGACAACCCTGCGGGTGCGTGAGCGGATGTCGATGGGCGATCACTACGCGCAGACGTTGCGACTGTGGGACGAGCGATTCAGCGCTCGCACCGACGAGGCGTCCGCGCTCGGGTTCGACGCAGTGTTCGCGCGCATGTGGCATTTCTACCTCTGCTACTCCGAGGCGGGGTTTCGGTCGGGGTATCTCGACGTCCAGCAAATTGTTCTCGATCGGAGGAACCAGCGATGACTGCCACAATGGATCGAACGACACAAGGTACCGGCGTTGCGGGTCGTCTCTCGGACATCCTCAGTCCACTTGTCGGCGGCGAACTTCCGGTGCGGTTGACTGCATGGGACGGCAGCACAGCAGGTCCGGAAGATGCTCCGAAGGTGACGCTTTACAGCCCGAACGTTTTGCGACGCTTGCTCTGGAATCCCGGCGAGTTGGGGGCTGCGCAGGCGTATGTTCTCGGTGAACTCGACGTCGAGGGCGATCTAGGCGATGCACTCACACACGTGTGGAAGGTGTCTGCCGAGCGGGGGCTCGGGTCGATTACCCCGACACCGTCGCTCGTCTTGGCCGCGGTCAAGGCTGCGCGATCCTTCGGTGCTTTCGGGAGACCTTTGGCTCCGCCGGCGTCGCAGGCTCAGGTGAAGGGGCGCCTGCACAGCCTCGCCCGCGACCGCGAGGCGATCGGGCACCACTACGATTTGTCGAACGATTTCTACCAATTGATCCTCGATGAGAACATGGCGTACTCCTCGGGCTATTGGACTTCCGATGCACCGGACTACACGCTCGAGGACTCACAGACAGACAAGCTGGACCTGGTGTGCCGCAAGGTCGGTCTCGATCGAGCGCGAGGCTTGCGGTTTCTCGATGTCGGCTGTGGTTGGGGCTCGCTCAGCCTGCATGCAGCGCGGGAGTACGGCGCCAGGGTTGTCGGAATCACGATCTCGGCGGAGCAGAAGGCTTTTGTCGACGCGAAGGTCCGCGCGCTCGGTTTGGAAGACTGGGTCGAGATTCGCCTCCAAGATTATCGAGAGATTCCAGACGGTCCCTTCGATGCGGTCGCGTCCATCGAGATGGGTGAGCACGTCGGTGAGGACAACTATCCGACCTACGTGAAAGCGCTCCACGACAATGTTATTGCCGGTGGCCGTGTGCTGATTCAGCAGATGTCCCGCACTGGCCCGCACCCCGGGGGAGGTCCGTTCATCGAGTCGTTCATCGCGCCGGACATGTACATGCGGCCCGTCGGTCGCACTGTTGCGATGATCGAGGAAGGTGGACTCGAAGTGCGGGACGTCCACGCCCTGCGTGAGCACTACGTGCGGACCGTCGACGCGTGGGTCGAGACCTTCGAATCGAACTGGGATCGCGTCGTGGAACTCGTAGGTGTCGAAGTCGCCCGGGTGTGGCGTCTCTACCTCGTCGGCGGAGGGATGGCATTTCGGGACGGCAGGATGGGCGTCGATCAGATTCTGTCGGTCCGGCCGCACGGTGATGGTCGATCGGGTATGGAACCGGTACGGCCGCAGTGGGTGTCGCGGCGATGAACGGATTCGACTGGGGCGCGTTCGGAGTGGTCACACTCACGAGTCTGCTGGCGATCGCCGTCGGAATGGCGGTGACAGCCACGATCGGTGTACGGATCGGGCGCCACAACGTTGTCGACGTGTCATGGGGCGCCGGCTTCGTTCTGATCGCGCTCGTGTCCGCGATAGTGGGAACCGGCGACCTCTGGCGCCGGTTGCTGATGCTTGCGCTCGTGGCGATCTGGGGTCTGCGGTTGGCGACGCACATGGCGATTCGATCGCGTGGCAAAGGTGAAGACCCGCGGTACGAAGAAATGCTCGGACGAGCGACGGGTAATCGAACGCTGTATGCGATCCGCAAGATCTATCTCACGCAGGGGATTTCGTTGTGGTTCGTCTCCCTGCCGATCCAGGTCGCAGCAGTGTCGAACGGCAGCTTCGGACTTCTTGTCGTACTCGGAATCGCGCTGTGGATTGTCGGCGTCACGTTCGAGACGGTCGGCGACCGACAGATGGAGGAGTTCAAATCCGATCCGGGCAGCCGTGGCCACATCATGGATCAAGGTTTGTGGGCATGGACGCGGCATCCCAACTATTTCGGCGACGCGTGTGTCTGGTGGGGGATCTTCCTCGTCTCGGCGTCCGTGTGGCCGGGGGTGTTGACCGTCCTCTCACCGATCGCCATGACGTACTTCCTGGTCTTCGCCACCGGAGCGCGGTTGCTCGAGCGACACATGGAACAGCGTCCGGGCTATCGCGAGTATCAGCAGCGGACAAGTTACTTCATTCCTCGCCCGCCGAAAGCCCGCTCCGGGACGTAGGCTCTTTCGGGTGAGGCCAGAGCATGGGTGATCTGAAACTGCCGGCTGCGGTATGCGCGGTTGCCGTCGGCGGAGGGTTGGGCGCGCTCAGCCGCTACGGTCTGGGGGAGCTCTTTCCCCACATCTGGACGACGCTGGTCATCAACGTCGTCGGCTCGTTCGTTCTCGGTGTTCTCGCGGCCCTGCTCGTGCACAACAAGGTTGGGTACCTCTTTCTCGGCACGGGCTTCTGCGGCGGCTTCACCACCTTCTCGTCCTTCGCGGTTCACGCCGTGACGGAGAGTCCGTGGCGATCGATTCTCTATGTTCTCGGGACGTTGCTTCCCGCGATCCTCGCTGCAGCACTGGGCAAAGGGCTCGGTGAACGCTGGATCCGCGCGCGGGACGGAGCGTCGGCATGACAGTTCTCCTGGTGGCGCTCGGCGGCGGCGCTGGTGCGAGTGGCCGGTACCTGTTGGCGCGGTATGTGCCCGCGTACAAGGGATTTCCGGCTGCGACGTTCGCCGCGAACGTGATCGGCTGCTTCCTCCTTGGATTGTTCACCGGGGCAGCTCTTTCCACCGAGATGGCCGCACTTCTGGCGACCGGCTTCTGCGGCGGCTTGTCCACCTATTCGACATTCGCGACCGAGAACGTCGGGATGATCGAGAGGCGCCAGACGGCGCTTTCTCTGATCTACATCGTCCTCAGTCTGATCGTGGGACTGTCCGCTGCGTGGTTGGGAATCCAGATCACGGATTGACGGATCCGGCGCCGAGCGTGCACGCCACGCGGCCAGGGTAGACAATTGTCCACAGTCGCGTCGACACAGTGGTCGACCACCGGGCCGAGGGGGATTCGTGGCGCACGAACGAGCAGGACAAGTGGCTCTGCCAGAGGATCTGATCAATGTTCCTCATCTGGTCACCGCGTATTACACGCGCACTCCGGATCCTGAGAACCCGATGCAGCAGGTACTTTTCGGCACTTCAGGACATCGCGGTTCCAGTCTCGACTCGGCGTTCAACGAAGCTCATATCCTGGCGACAACCCAGGCGATCGTCGAGTACCGCGCTTCGCAGGGAATCGACGGCCCGCTGTTCATCGGCCGGGACACACATGCGCTCTCGGAGCCTGCCTGGCTGTCGGCCTTGGAGGTCCTCGTCGCCAACGACGTCGTCGTCCTCGTCGATTCACGCGACGCCTACACTCCCACCCCGGCTGTCAGTCACGCGATCTTGCGATACAACTCGACGGGTCCGGAGGCCAAAGCCGACGGCATCGTCGTGACACCGTCACACAATCCGCCTCGTGACGGTGGCTTCAAATACAACCCGCCGCACGGCGGGCCCGCGGACACGGATGCGACGTCGGTTATCGCCGATCGAGCGAACGAGCTACTGCGCAAGGGGCTTTCCGGGGTACGGCGTGTGACGGCGGCACAAGCGCTGGACCGCGTCGAACGCTACGACTTCCTCCGCTACTACGTCGAAGACCTCCCCAGTGTCCTCAACCTCGACGCGATCCGCGATGCCGGAATCACGATCGGTGCAGACCCCCTCGGCGGGGCAAGCGTCGACTACTGGGGCGCGATTGCCGAAACTCACCGACTCGACCTCGAAGTTGTGAATCCTCTCGTCGATCCGACCTGGCGGTTCATGACGCTCGATACGGACGGCAAGATCCGCATGGACTGCTCGTCGCCCGACGCGATGGCGTCGCTGATCGGGATTCGGGATCGCTACGACATCGCGACCGGAAACGATGCGGACTCCGACCGCCACGGCATCGTCACTCCCGACGGCGGTTTGATGAACCCGAATCACTATCTCGCCGTTGCCATCGAGTACCTGTTCGCGAACCGGCCAGGTTGGGGCGCAGATACCAAGGTCGGCAAGACACTCGTGAGTTCCTCGATGATCGACCGTGTCGTGAGCAGCCTGGGCCGCGAATTGCTCGAGGTTCCGGTCGGGTTCAAGTGGTTCGTTCCAGGATTGCTCGACGGGTCCGTGGGATTCGGCGGCGAGGAAAGCGCCGGCGCGTCCTTCCTCCGACACGACGGTTCCGTCTGGACGACGGACAAGGACGGCATCATCCTTGCGTTGCTCGCGTCGGAAATCACCGCGGTGACGGGAAAGTCTCCGTCAGCGCACTACGCCGCGTTGGCCGAGAAGTTCGGGAGCCCGGCGTACGCACGTATCGATGCGCCCGCGACGCGCGCACAGAAGGCAGTCTTGGCAAAACTGTCTCCCGACCAGGTGAGTGCGACCGAGTTGGCGGGTGAACCGATCACCGCGACACTGACTGCCGCGCCCGGAAACGGCGCGGCGATCGGTGGTCTCAAGGTGACGACGGAGAACGCGTGGTTTGCAGCGAGGCCGTCCGGCACGGAGGACGTGTACAAGATCTATGCCGAGTCGATGAAGGGCGCCGATCATCTGGCTCAGGTTCAGGCAGCGGCCAAGGACTTGGTGTCCAGCGTCTTGAAGGCGAACTAGCCCGCGGACCGCTCATGTCGCCCGGCTAGAATTCCGGGCGACATGAAAACTCGTGCAGCCAAGCTGCCACAGGAAATTTGGGTACTGGTCGCCGCCAGCTTCGTCATCGCCCTCGGATTCGGGTTGGTCGCCCCGGCACTACCTCAGTTCGCGCGCAGCTTCGACGTATCGGTCACCGCCGCCACGATCGTGATCTCGTCTTTCGCTTTCATGCGGTTGGTGTTCGCGCCGATGAGCGGCACTTTGGTACAGAAACTCGGTGAGCGGCCGGTCTACATCGTCGGCCTTCTCATCGTCGCGGTCTCGACCGGTGCGTGCGCTTTCGCGGGGGAGTACTGGCAACTTCTGCTGTTCCGGTCGTTGGGCGGCATCGGGTCGACCATGTTCACGGTGTCGGCCCTCGGGCTGATCATTCGCATGTCACCGTCGGACAGTCGCGGCCGCGTGTCGGGTCTGTACGCGACAAGCTTTCTCATGGGATCGATCGGCGGCCCGCTGGTCGGCGGAGCGCTGTTGCAGTTCGGTCTGCGGATGCCGTTCATCATCTACGCAATTGCGTTGGTGATCGCCGCGCTCGTTGTCTTCGTGAGCCTGCGTGGATCTCATTTGGCGTCACCGGACAAGGCTGTCGATGTGAAGTCGATGACTCTCACAGAAGGCCTCCAGTCTCCGGTGTACCGGGCAGCGCTCGGATCGAACCTCGCCTTCGGTGGCGTGATCTTCGGAGTTCGCGTTGCCATGGTTCCCCTGTTCGTCGTCGAGTTCCTCGGCCGAGACCCCTCGATTGCGGCCTACGCCCTGACGATCTTCGCCGTCGGCAATGCGTTGGTGTTGATCGTCTCCGGACGACTCTCGGACCGCTTCGGACGCAAGCCCTTTGTCGTGAGCGGCCTACTCATCTGCGGTCTGGGAACCATCGCAATGGGATTCACCGACAACCTCGTGGTGTTCTTCGCCATTGCCGCAGTGACTGGTGTCGGCTCCGGCCTCATGAGTCCGGCCCAGCAGGCCGCGGTTGCCGATGTTGTCGGATCGACGGCCCGAGGCGGACCCGTTCTGGCGGTATTCCAGATGATGTCCGACATCGGTGGGGTAGTGGCGCCGATTTGTGCCGGACTGATCGCCCAGCATGTGTCGTACTCGGCGGCCTTCGCGGTGATGGGAGCCGTAGTAGTCGTGTCGGCGACGGGGTGGTTGTTCGTCCCGTCGCGAACGAAGCCTGTCGAATCCGTTGTAGAAGATCTGACTGATGTGACGGTGCTAACGGATACTCCTGCGCGGACAAACCTGGACTGACCGGGCATTCTGTACTCTCGATCGGGTGGCAATTCGCATCGTGAGTCTTGTGGCCCGATTGGGTTTGGCGGCCGTCTGGCTGATTTCCGGGGGACTCAAGTTCTTTGATCCCGTTCAGACGAAGATCGCGGTGCGCGCCTATCAACTATTGCCCGAGTCACTGGTGGGTCCGGTGGCGACGGCTCTTCCCCTGGTCGAAATAGTCCTGGGCCTGCTGATCCTCGTCGGGTTGGCGGTGCGAGCATCCGCTGCAGTCTCGGTGGTCATCCTCACGGTTCTCATTGCGGTGATCATTTCGGTGTGGGCCAGGGGATTGTCCATCGACTGCGGATGTTTCGGCGGCGGAGGTGCAGCCGACGTCGGCGCTTGGGACTATTCGAAGGAGATTCTCCGCGACCTGGGCTTCTTGGCACTTGCCGTCTGGCTGCTCGTGTTCCCGCGTTCGCCACTCGCGTTGGGGCCCGGATCACGCGTTGCGTTCTCAGTGGATACTCAGTCTTCAGTGGCAAGGTAAGCAATCGGTAAATCGTTTCGACGCACGAAGGACTGCATCAGCGTGAGCACCAAGAGCAGCAAGAACAAATACTCTCCGGAACCGGTCTCGAGCCGCTCCACCTACATCATCGGTGGCCTCGCGGTGCTCGTGATCGCGGCCCTCGTCATCGGCGGTGTCTTGTGGACGAACAGCAAGAACAAGCCCCAGAACGACGGTTACGGCTCCGTGCAGAGTTCCGAAGTTGCCGTCACGGTGCAGGACAACGGAGTGGTGCTGCTCGGCAAGCCCTCCGCCGCGACAACCATTGATCTCTTCGAGGATCCGCTGTGCCCGGCCTGTGCTGCTCTCGAACACCTCAGTGGCCAGGCTCTCGCGGCCGCCGTCGACAACGGTGACGTCGCCGTGCGGTACCACATGCTGAACTTCCTCAACCGGGCCTCGGGCAGCGGTGACTACTCCACACGGGCCGGCGCCGCTCTGCTCTGCGTCGCTCAGGGTGGTGACGCGATTGCGTACTCCGCATTCCATAACAAGCTTTTCGCGACCGACACGCAGCCGGCCGAGGGCGGCAGCAGCGACCACACCAACGACGACCTCGCCCAGATCGCTCGTGATGCGGGCGCATCCGAGGACGTGGCAACCTGCATCTCTTCCGGTACCAACGTCGAAGCCGCCGCGGCCAATGCCGCAGCCGCCAGCCAGGCGCTCAAGGATGTCGGGTCGAACGGGACGCCCACGGTAGTGGCGAACGGCAAGATCGTTGACACGGGCAGCAGCGACTGGGTTTCCAAGCTCTCCTCCTGAGCTGAAGCGGCCGCTCCGACGAGGAGCGGCCGCTTCGCTCTGACCAGGCGATTTGTTGCCCAGGAGTCAAGTGGTGTAACTTTCTTCCAGCAAGCGGAAAGCAGAACAGCCGCTGCGAGTTCGACTGTTAGAGCGAACTGAATACGGGGCTATGGCGCAGCTGGTAGCGCACCACACTGGCAGTGTGGGGGTCAGGGGTTCGAGTCCCCTTAGCTCCACCCAAGACAAATGCTCTGCACCAAACGGTGCAGAGCATTTGTTGTTTTCGTGCGCATTACTGTCCGCTGTGAGGCCTGATCGGCCCGTGCATCTCGGTACGGAGACCAGCGGCGGAATGGGGAATCGTGCGCGCACACGTGGTGGTGATCGGTGCAGGATATGCGGGCGCCATGGCAGCGAAGCGGCTCCATCAGATGATTGCGGCTGGCTACGACGCGACGGTCTCGTTCGACAGGGCGCTACCGCGTGCGGCACACCGAGTCTTCGGAGAGGTGACGACGATCGAGGCGGCGCTCGGCAGGCTCACCCTCGACGACGGCAGCGTGCTCGACTACGACTACTTGGTCTACGCAGTCGGAAGTAGGCAGTTACCCAGCACTATTGCCGCGGCGGCGGAGCACGGGTTCAGCGTCTCCGAATTCGAGGACGCGGTTCGCCTCGAATCCAGACTGGCGACACTCGACGGGAAGGCTACGGTCTGCGTTGTCGGCGGCGGTCTCACCGGAATCGAGACTGCCGCAGAATTGGCTGAGCAGCGAAGCAGCCGAATCACTTTGGTGACCGGAGGAATCGTGGCCCCGGATCTGTCAGAGCGTGCGCGATCTGCAATTCTCAGAACATTGACCGATCTTGGGGTCGACATCGTCACCGAATCCCGGGTGACGCGGATCGACGGTTCGTCCTGCGAGCTTGCGGGAGGCGCACGGGTGGAGGCAGATTGCACGATTCTCGCGACAGAATTCGGGGTCCCCGATCTGGCGCGCCGAAGTGGCCTTCCCGTCGACGGTCTCGGTCGTCTGAAGGTCGACGACCGACTCGAATGCTCGTCCCACCCCAACATCGTCGGTGCGGGTGATGCGGTCGCAGTCGGTGATCTTTTACTGAGGATGAGTTGTCAGGCTGCGATTCCCTTGGGAGTCCATGCGGCCGAGACGATCCTGCATCGACTCGAAGGTTCCGCGCCGCGCCCGGTGGCTCCGAAGTTCGCAGGCCGGTGCATCAGTCTCGGAAGGCGGCGAGGTGTGTTCCAGCGGACCACTCGTGTCGACAACGCAACGGGCATGTTCGTCGCAGGCAGGGCGGGTGCGTTCGTCAAGGAACGAGTGTGTTCGTCGACGACCGACTGGGCCCTCACTCCGCGCCGCTCTTTCTTCTACAGCTGGACATGAGGAGCGCTGGTCACGCTCGATCACAGACTCGATCGATGATCGCCGCAGTCTTGCGGACGTACGGTTGGCGGACGACGTCTTCGTGGCACGCGTCGACGTCGTCGAAATCCAGTGAGCCCGTGGCAATGAGTGACCAGATCTCGCGTCCACGGTTGTTGGTGGCCCCACGGATCACGGTGACGGGCGCGGCGCATGCTCGTATCCGATGCTTCCGGAGCGCCTGGCCTCCTATGTAGAGGAACACGGTCCACTGGGTGGCCGGCGGGTACTGCAGAAGGCCGGCGAACAGCGTGCGGATCCACATGGCCGCGACGGTGCGTCTGGTCGGCTTCCAGCGGGCATTGGTGGATGGTTGTGGTGCAAGGTCGACGATCGACGGATCCAAAGTGATGCCCGCTCGACCAGCCAGTCGTGCGGCAGCCTCGGTGGAGATTCTGGTGTCGAGAACGGTGACGTGTTCGACAGTGTCACCTGACTCGGACAGCTGTGTCGCCATTTCCAGCGCCACGTAGCCGCCGTACGAGTATCCGGCGAGGAGGTATGGCCCGGTGGGCTGAATCTTCTTGATTTCGAAAATGAAACGGCGGGCGCTTGCTTTCACCGACCGGTCGGGTAGTCCGCGAGATTCGAAGCCATGTGGCTGAAGTGCGTAAACCGGCCGATCGGTGTGAAGCGCTTTCGACAAGGCGGACAGCGTCGTCGATGGGCACCCCGCTCCGTTCATGATGAACAGCGGTCGCCCGGAGCCTTCGAGCTTCAGTGGCACCATCGTGTTGTGACAGACGCGATCATCGGGATCGATTCTGCGCCGATCCACCAGCGCTGCAAGGTCTTTGACGGTACTGGCGGCCGCGAACTCCGCCGCCGTGATCCGGATCCGGAACATGTCGTGAATCTTTGCCACCACTTCGGTTGAAGCAAGCGAATCGCCGCCGAGTTCGAAGAAGTCGTCCTCACGGTCGATGGAGTCGATACCGAGAATCGACTCCCAGATCGAGGACAACCACAATTCGGCGGGCCCGGCGAGAGTCGGTGGAGTGGACCGCACCTCGACGGAGGGCAGCGCTGTTCGATCGACCTTTCCTCTTTCGTTGCGGGGCAACGCCGGCATCAGAACAAAATGTCGGGGGAGCATCCAGGCCGGCAGATATGTTGCCAATTCGCGCCGCATCTCGGCGCCCGACCGTGCCATCACGGCTTTGGTCAGGACCACGTAGGCGACGATCTCCGGTCGATCGTTCTCGAGGACGACGGCCACGAAAACATCGGCGACGCCTGGAATTCGACGAATATGCGCCTCGACTTCCATCGGCTCCACCAGGTAGCCCCGAATCTTGACGGCGTCGTCGACGCGTCCCCGCAGTTGCAGTTCTCCGCGTTCGTCGATGCGGCCCCGGTCACCGGTCCGGTAGATGCTCACTCCGTCGCCCAGGCGCGTGAATCGTGTCGCAGTTCGATCCGGGTCGCCGTGGTATCCGTCGGCAAGATCACTGGAGACAACCTGAATCTCTCCGATCTCTCCGTCGGGGAGAGGCACGCCGTTCACATCGACGATCTGTACGTCCTTGCCGTCGCGAGCACGTCCGGCCGGTACCACTCCGACGGGTAGTTCGGAATGTGGTGGGAACGCGTTGTACGCGACGACACCGGTCTCGGTGGTGGCCAGCCAGTTGACGTACGTGACGCGAGCGAAGCCGTGACTGCGATGGCGCGCGTAGTCCTCGCCGTGAACTGCTTCCCCGTACGTTACGACGACGCGTAGGGAACCGATCGAATCATCATTTGCTGCATCGCAATCGAGATCCGACCACGCCCGCAGAAAGGACGGCGCACAGTGCGTGGTCGTGATCGAATTCTCGATCAGCCAGTCGTCGATTCCCGAGACGCCGTCGATACGTGGATCCCAGCAGAAGACCGTGACTCCGTTCATCAGGCCCATGATCAGGGCCGTGATTCCGGCTCCGAAACTGACGGGCAACAGGTTCCCGATGTGATCGTCGGGTCGCAGGTCGATTGCTGCGGCGAGTTCGTCGGCCTTGTTCAGGCACATGGAGTGGCTCAACACGACTCCCTTGGGTGCCCCGCTGGTGCCTGACGTGAACGCGATCATGGCAGGGTCGGAACTCGATGGTTCCAACGCGCTGTCGAATCTGAAGCCTGTCGCAGCAGACTCGTCGAGTATCGACTGCAGCGCGACGGCGCCCGAGGTGCTCATGATGTGCGCTCGGCGGGCCTCGGGGAGTTGTGGGTCGATCATGACCAAGGGCCGACCGGAAATCAGAGTGGCGAGGATGGCGGGCACCGACTCGGCCGTTGGTTCGAGATCGACCGCAACCGGGCGTGCCCCGTGTGACCCACGTAGGCGAAGTTCGCGGACCAATGCGTCGGTCCGGAGTTCGAGTTCGGCGAAAGTGATCCGGTCGCGCGGAGTCACGACGGCAACGGCGTCGTGCTGCATAGAGGTGACTCGGCGCCACCTCGACTCGATCGTCTCGTCGATGACTGCATAGCGAGTGCGTTCTAGACCTAAGTCGACAACCTTCATCACAGTAGCTCCGTCCGACTTTCAGCTATCTTTTAGCAAAGACTACATAAGGTTTGTGAAGTAGGTCCATAACAAACCAAAAGTAGTTTTACATACCGCCCCATCCTCCAGTCCGTCAGCTCCGAATGCCTTGAGGAACCAATGCCGATCGAGCGTTGTACAGACGAGGAGCAGTGACATGAAGTGGTCGGGGCGAAGTGCGATTGCGATTGCGGGAGTGTGCGCCGCAGCGACGATGTTTTCGGGAACCGCGCAGGCGAGCCCACTCTGGGAACCCTTGCAGCCGGTGGCGAACCTAGACGTCGCGCGCTACGTAGGGGAATGGAACCAGGTGGCGGCGATTCCTCAGCCCTTCAACCTCGCGTGCGCGAAGGACACCCGGGCGAGTTACGGGATTGTCGATTCCACGAACGTGAGCGTGAAGAACACGTGTACGACGTGGACCGGTCAAGCCAACGAGATCGTCGGGAATGCCCGAGTTACCGATCCAGCAACGGGTGCCCAGTTGCATGTGAGCTTCCCCGGGGTGCCCTCACAGGAAAGTTTGGACGGCCCACCCAACTACATCGTCACCTACATTGCCGACGACTATTCGTGGGCACTGGTGGGCGATCCGCTCAGGCTTTCCGGGTTCGTGCTCTCACGGTCGGCGGTCATCGACGCGGCAGGCTGGAGTGAGATCCGCCGGGTCGCCGAATCCCGTGGATACAACGCATGCACGATCCTGACGTCACCGACCACCGAGGGCACGTCGGACATCCGTCCGCTCTGCACGGTGTGAGTCTGCTGTCAGCGTGAACCTTCCGGAGCCACACTCCACTACGATCACTGATCGGTACGTGTGGTTTCGGAAGGTTGTGTGGTGGCGAAGAAGCAGATTCCCGTAATAGTCGTCGCAGGCTTTCTCGGTTCGGGCAAGACGACGCTGCTCAACCATCTTCTGCGTAACAACGACGGTGTACGCATCGGCGTGATCGTCAACGACTTCGGATCCGTCAACATCGACTCGATGATGGTCGCCGGTCAGGTCGATTCGATGGTCTCTCTCAGCAACGGCTGTTTGTGCTGCGCTGTCGACGTCTCGGACATGGACGAGATGCTGAACAAGTTGGCGCACCGGCAGTCCGGGATCGACGTGATCGTCATCGAGGCCAGCGGGCTTGCCGAGCCGCGGAACATGATTCGACTCGTCCTCGGAAGTGAGAACCCGTCTGTCGTCTACGGCGGCCTGGTGGTCCTGGTCGACGGAGCCAATTTCTCCACCGTTCGCCGCGAACATCCCGAGCTCGATCAACATGTCCGCCTGGCAGACCTGGTGGTAGTCAACAAGATCGACAGCGTTCCGGTCGCCGAACGCGAGCGATTCACGGCCGAAATTCGTAAGTTGAATCCGCGAGCGCCGATGGTGGAAACCTCGCACTCGCGGATAGACCCCGCTCTGTTGTTCGATACCGGCGAGGTGACCCCTCCGGCTCCGGGCGATCAACTGAGCCTCGACGAGCTCCTGCGCGACGGGCACGACGACGATCACGAGGACGGCTCGTGTCACCACGATCACCTGCACCACCGCTACGAATCGGTTGATTTCGCATCGGAGACGCCTCTCGATGCCAGGGCCTTGACGCACTTTCTCGAGAATCAGCCGTCGGGTGTTTACCGCATCAAGGGCTTCGTGAACTTCGAGATTCCGGGCTACACAGGAAAATTCGAGATCCAATCGGTGGGTGATCATGTCCGGATCACACCGCTGCGATGGAAGTCGGGCGAACCTCGAACCACGCAACTGGTCGTGATCGGCACCGGGATGGATTCGGGGGCGGTCGGCAGCGCGCTCCGCGCCTGCATGCGCGAAGAAACGGTCGAACCGCACCCCGACGCCATGCTGGGATTGCACCGCTATACCGTCGGGGCGTGAGTGAATCAGCTGTATCCGTGTACGAAGCGATTCGGCGACGCCGAGACGTTCGCGCCGAGTTCTCGGGAGAGATCGTCCCCGACGAAACTCTGATGCGCATTCTCGACGCCGCCCATCGCGCGCCGAGCGTGGGAAACACGCAACCGTGGGATTTTGTCGTCGTTCGTAATCCGGAGACGCTCGACACCTTCGCGGTACACGTCGCCGATGCCCGGGTGAAATTCGCGCAGTCCTTGCCCGAGGATCGCCGCTCGACGTTCGACCCCATCAAGATCGAGGGAATCGCCGAGAGCGGTACCGGCATCGTCGTCACTTACGACCCGTCGCGCGGTGGCCCGAACATCCTCGGCCGTCATACCGTCGACGACACCGGGCTGTTCTCGGCGGTACTGGCAATTCAGAATTTGTGGCTCGCCGCGGTAGCCGAGGAGATCGGCATCGGCTGGGTTTCGTTCTACGACGAGAAGTACCTCACCGAACTCATGGGCATTCCGTCACCCGTTCGCCCCATTGCGTGGCTGTGCGTCGGGAAGGTGACCGAGTTTCAACAGGTTCCGGATCTCGAACGCTTCGGATGGCGACAGCGCCGGCCACTGGCCGACGCTGTCCACTACGAAACCTATTGAGTTGTACCGGGGGCCTAGCGTGCGGGACGGCCACCGGTGGAGCCTGCGGTGCGAGCGCCGCCGCCGGTGCGGGGACGGCGAGCGCCACCACCGGCATGTTCCTGACGGGCAGCTCCGCCGGTGCGAGCACCGCGTGACTGACCGCCCTGTCCGGAGCGAGCCTGACCCGAACGTGCTGCGCCGCCGCGTCCACCCTGGCCGGCGGGACGCTGTCCGCGTCCACCGTTGGGCTGGGCAGGAGCCTTCGGAGCCGGCGTGACGTGCGGTGCGATGTCGCCGACCAACTTGACGACGTGCTCGGAGTTGGCAGTCGAACGGACCGGGGTCACCTTGATGGCTGCCTTGCGCATGAGGATCGCAAGATCCTTACGCTGCTCGGGCAGAACCACGGTGACCACGTCGCCGGCGCTGCCTGCGCGAGCGGTGCGACCACTGCGGTGCAGGTAAGCCTTGTGCTCGGCCGGCGGATCGACGTGGACGACCAACTCGACGTCGTCGACGTGGACGCCACGCGCTGCGACGTCGGTGGCGACGAGGACGCGCGCTTCACCGGCGGAGAATGCCGCCAGGTTACGGTCGCGAGCAGCCTGCGAGAGGTTGCCGTGAAGGTCAACGGACGGGATGCCCGACTCGGTGAGCTGGCGAGCCAACTTGCGAGCCTGGTGCTTGGTGCGCATGAACAGGATGCGACGACCGGTACCGGAAGCGAGCTTCTCGACCAGAGCCTTCTTGGCTTCGACGCCGTCGACGTCGAACACGTGGTGCGTCATTGCGGCGACGGGGGAGTTGGCCTCGTCGACCGAATGCATGACCTCGTTCTTGAGGAAACGCTTGACGAGCTTGTCGACGCCGTTGTCCAGCGTTGCCGAGAACAGTAGACGCTGCCCGTCCTGCGGGGTGGACGAGAGGATGCGGGTGACGACGGGCAGGAAGCCGAGGTCGGCCATGTGGTCGGCCTCGTCGAGCACGGTGATCTCGACGGCGTCGAGACTGACGAACTTCTGCTTCATGAGGTCTTCGAGGCGACCGGGGCAGGCGACGACGATGTCGACTCCGGCCTTGAGAGCCTGAACCTGGCGGTGCTGCGAGACACCACCGAAGATCGTGGTCACGCGCAAGTCGTATGCGGCGGCCAACGGTTCGAGGGTTGCGGTGATCTGGGTGGCGAGCTCACGCGTCGGTGCGAGCACCAGGCCGAGCGGTCGACCCGGACGACGCTTTCCTCCGGACAGTTCGCCGGCGAGGCGGGAGACCATGGGGATGGAGAACGCGAGGGTCTTGCCGCTTCCGGTCTTTCCGCGGCCCAGTACGTCGCGCCCCGAGAGAGTGTCGGGGAGGGTGTCGATCTGGATCGGGAACGGAGAAGTGATTCCGCCGTCTTCGAGAGCTTTCACCAGCGGTGCGCGCACACCGAGGGCTGCGAAGGTGGTAGCGGGCGTAGAGATGTCAGACAAGTGTGTTCAGAGCCTTTCGGGCACGTGTTCGTGCCCGGATGCCGACACGGGAATTAACCGGTCGAACAATCAAGCACAGTGGTGGCGGCGCTGCCGGTCGGCAGGCTTCTTCGCCGTAAGAAGAGCGGGTGCATTGAGCACTCAGCAAGAAAATTTGCGTTCTACGACGCTGGATGCCCGATTTCAGGCACCTAGTGATCGCAACTCTACCTTCCCGGAGCGTTCGACCTACAACCCGACCCATTCGGAGACGCCGTTCGCGAAGTGTTGCCGCTTCCAGATCGGTACCTCGTGCTTGATGCGCTCCACCAGTTCGGCGCACGCGGCAAACGCCTCCGCTCGATGCGGCGCGGCGACGGCGGCGACCAGTGCGAGGTCGCCGATCTCGAGGTGACCGACGCGATGGATCGCGGCAACCGGCAGGCCGGTCGAGGCCGCAACCTCTTGGCAGCACGTCTCGAGGAAGCGTTCGGCATCCGGATGCGCTTGGTACTCCAACGCCGAAACCGCTTGACCTCCATCGTGATTGCGCACCGTTCCCGTGAACACCACAACAGCGCCGTTCTTCGGACCGGCAACGGCGGCGTCGACGGTGTCTGCGTGAATCGGTTGCTCGGAGATCCGAGCCAATAGCTCACTCATCGTGCGCTCCTCCGCCTGCGACCTGCGCGAGCAGGTGATCGATGATGGGTTCGAGGACGGCGAGACCGTCCTTTACTCCACCGGGAGAACCCGGAAGATTGACGATGACCGTCGTACCTGTGAGACCTGCCACACCACGGCTCAGCGACGCGTGCGGTGTCTTCTCGAGGCCCTTGGTCCGGATCGCTTCTGCGACGCCGGGCAACTCACGGGTCAAGACTGCCCGGGTAGCTTCCGGGGTGGCGTCCGTGGGGGAAGCCCCGGTGCCGCCGGTACTGATGACGAGTGACGGGGAGCCCTCCTTGGCGTCAGCGATGCCCGCCGCGATGTCTGCGTCGGCGTACACAAGCGGTCCACGTACCTCGAAGTCCCGTTCACGTAGCCAGGTCGCGATCGTGGGTCCGGTGGTGTCGGGTCTGGTGCCGTTCGCACCGCCGGTGGAAGCCACGAGGACGGTCGCGGACCGTGCCGAGGTGAAGGTGTGCGCCGGAGCTGTCTGTGCGTTCTGAGTGTCGCGGGTCCAATGTCCGCGCTTACCACCGTCTTTGGTGAGCAGACGAACGCCGTTCATGGTAGCTCCGGGGTCCACCGCTTTGACCATGTCGTGCAAGGTCAGGCCGGCTACCGCGACGGCGGTGAGTGCTTCCATCTCGACGCCGGTCTGTCCGCGAGTCTTCGCCGTCGCCTCGACGGTGATCGATGTTTCGGTGAACCCGAATTCCACCTTGACCGACGAGAGCGCGAGTTGATGACACAGCGGGATCAGTTCGGAGGTCTTCTTCGCACCGGCGATTCCGGCGATGCGCGCGGTGGTGAGGACATCAGCCTTGGGCATGCCGTCGGCGCGGACGAGGCGAACTACCTCGGCGGTCGTGACGAGTTCGCCGGCGGCGACGGCGATACGCGTCGTCTCGGCCTTGGCGCTGACGTCGACCATGCGCGCTCGGCCCTCGCTGTCGACGTGTGTCAATTCGGTCATCAGTGTCCTTTGAATCAGATCGAGTGAATCAGATCGAGGAAGTCGAGAGCGGGACGACGTCGACGAGATCGCCCGCGCCGAGCTCGGTCACGGCGGCGGGGATGTCGATCAGGACGTCGGCCCACGCCATGGCTGCAACAAGGTGCGATCCGGGTCCGGCAACGAGTTCGATTCCGTCCGCAGTTCTGCGTGCCCGCAGGAACTGCCGCTTGCCGTCCACCGAACGCAGCGGTGCAGTCAACGGGAGTCGCTCGCGCGGGATCTCGGGCAGGCCCGCGGCCCGGCGCAGTTCGCCCCGTGCGAAGACCTCGAAGGAGACCATCGTGCTCACCGGGTTGCCCGGGAAGCTCAGTACCGGCACTTCGTTCACCACTGCAGTGCCTTGCGGACCGCCCGGCTGCATTGCGACGTGGCCGAAGTGTGCTCCCAGAGGCGTGAGAGTTTCCTTCACCACCTCGAAGTCGCCCATGGACACTCCGCCGGAGGTGAACACCAGATCAGCGACCGAGGTTGCGTACGAGAGCAATTCGCGGAACTCGGCGGGGTCGTCGCTGCTTCGGGCGACGGATACGACATCGGCGCCGTTGGCTTCGGCCAATGTTGCCAAAGCTGGACCGTTGGAATCGTAGATCTCACCGGGTTCGAGAGTTGTTCCGGCACTTTTCAGTTCGGCGCCCGTCGTAATTATCGCGACCCGTGGCTTCGTGTAGGTGTCGAGCGAGGCCAAGCCCACAGCACTCAGCGCGGCGATATGGCGAGGTTCCAAGTGCGTTCCGGCCGTGACCAGTAGCATTCCGGCGGTGATGTCGCTGCCACGTTCGCGTACGAATTCGCCTACCGACCTGCCCCGTTCGATCGTGACGACGTGCTCGGTGACACCCGTTGTGTCCTCGACCGGAACAACGGCGTCGGCACCCTCGGGGAGCGGAGCACCGGTCATGATGCGAAATGCCGATCCTGGAAGGTGTTTCGGTGGTTTTCCGCTTCCAGCGGCGATCACGCCTCGAACCGTCAGTGTGGTCGGAACCGAGGCCACAGAAGCAGCATCGACGGCATACCCGTCCATCTGCGAGTTGCGGAAGAGTGGCAGGTCTACCGGCGATGCGATATCCGAGCAAGTTATGCGCCCCAACGCTTCTGCCGTCGGAACTGCCGTCGGAGAGAGGGTGTGCAGGCCGGTGAGCAATCCGGAGATGTGCGACGCGTGTTCCTCGACCGAACGCGCGCTCATGACAGTAACCTCGACAACCTCGACATGTTTTGATCCTAGGCGGTGTGGTCCGTCCGACACACGGAGTACGGCTTTCGGTCATACTGGAGCAATACGGAAGTTGGTGAAGTGATGACAGTGGTCTCGATGGGAATTCCCACCGTGCGGTTCGACGCTGCCTCCCTCGCCGGTCGTCCCGAGACGGATCTCCTGGTCGACAGGTTCGGGCGTGTTGCCAGAGATCTGCGAGTCTCGATCACCGAGAAGTGTTCACTTCGTTGCACGTATTGCATGCCGGAGGAAGGCTTGCCGGCCATCGCTGCGGAAGATCTTCTGAGTGCCGACGAGATCATTCGAGTAGTCGGAATCGGCGTCGAACGAGTCGGTATTCGCGAGGTGAGATTCACCGGCGGCGAACCGCTGATGCGTAGTGACCTCGAAAAGATCATCGGGGGGTGCGCCGCGCGCGTGCCAGGAATTCCACTTTCCATGACTACCAACGCCGTTGGGCTCGAACATCGTGCGGCGAAGTTGGCTGCAGCTGGTTTGACTCGCATCAATGTTTCCCTGGATTCGGTTGATCGCGCCCATTTCGCTGAATTGACGCGTCGAGACAGGTTGCCGTCCGTTCTCGCGGGAATTCGAGCGGCAGCTGCGGCCGGGCTCGCGCCACTGAAGATCAATGCGGTGCTGATGCGTGAAACGCTCCACGGCGCGGCGGATCTTTTGCAGTGGTGCCTCGAAGCCGGCGTCGAATTGCGCTTTATCGAGCAAATGCCTCTCGATGCAGACCATGCATGGGCGCGCGAGAACATGGTGACTGCGGCTGAATTACTGTCGGTATTGAGTGACCGTTTCGAATTGGCCGCAATCGGTCGCGAAGACCCGTCGGCTCCTGCTGAAGAATGGCGTGTCAACGGAACTGAAATGACGGTGGGGATCATCGCTTCGGTGACGCGCTCGTTCTGCAGTGATTGCGATCGGACGCGAATGACAGCAGAGGGAACAATTCGGTCATGTTTGTTCAGTGACCGTGAAGTTGACCTGCGCGCGGCGCTCAGATCGGGAGCAAGTGACGACGAACTTGCGGATTTGTGGCGCGGTGCGATGTGGAACAAATGGGCAGGGCACGGCATCGACGCCGCGGACTTCGTTCCGCCGGAAAGAAGTATGGGAGCGATTGGTGGCTGATCCGCATTCGATCTCGGTTCGTTACTTTGCTGCTGCAGCGGATGTATCCGGTTGCCGTAGCGAGGTAGTCGCCATCTCGCCTGACAACACACTTGCCGAGTTGGTGGCGGTGCTGGTCGGGCGATACGGACCGGAGATGGAGCGAGTGCTGTCGGTCTCGGCTTTCCTCGTCGGTGACGAGTTGACCCGCGACGTCTCTCGAGCCTCCGGTAGCGCTGTCGATATTCTTCCGCCTTTCGCTGGAGGCTAGTCCGAGAATTGCCGGCGTAGCTATTTGTGGGCTGCCGACGTATTGTCCTTTTTCGGTTTGCCGGTCCAAATATTTATATCTTGATCACTCCAGCTCAAGTGGCATCTATCTCCGTTTTCTCCATTGTTGGTCAATTGTCCAGCATTGGTCGTTTTGTTTAGTTTCTCCTACTTTTAGGGGAGCGAATTCACTTCGAATTGCCAAGGTGAATTGTCATCTGTTTGGATGACAAAAGAAATACCTTCGCTGTTGGTAATTGTCGACATGTGTTAATTTTGGCGCAATTCCACTCGGGATATGTGAAAGGTATTTCAATGTCGATTAATTCCACGCGCCGTGTCGGAGTCGTCGTAGCACTCCTCGGGGCAGCTGCACTCACCGCTCCGGCAATTGCTACTGCGCTTCCGTCCACCGGTTCTCTCGGCTCTTCTGCGCCGGAAGCCTCGTGCTCGACCCTGTCCACCGAAGCGACGCCGAACGGTTGGGGCATCCCGTTCACCGACGAGAAGGATCAGACCGCGTCGTACTCGGCCGACAACGTTCTCGACAAGGACGGTTCACTGAAGCTGGCCGTCGACGGTACCGGCGATCGTTCGGTTTCCTACCATTCGGCCGGCGGTATCAAGCTGTCCGACGCAGTCGGCAAGGCGATCGGCTTTGCCGAGCGCGCCGCCACGCCGACTGCGGCGTTCCAGCTCCGCCTCACCGGAACGACCGGCGGAAAGTTCGAGAACGGATTCACCACCCTGGTGTGGGTCCCGGGACCCGACGCCACGCCGACGGCTGACGGCGGCGTTCACGCGGATCTCCAGAAGGGCGTGTGGTGGAGCACTCAGAACATCGACGGCGCCAAGGACCGCGTGTCAGTGCCTTTGGCTGACATCGTCGCCGCGAACCCGAACGCGGTAGTCGACCACTACGGCGTCAGTGTGGGCACCGGTTCCGCCGCCACGTCGACGCTGGTCGATGCAGTGCAGTTCAACGGATGCACCACCAACTTCGCGTAGAAGGATCCGGCTTCGGGAACGGGTTCGCTGGGCGACGTCTTCGGCAGCCTGTTCGGTAGCTAGTCGCTGGTAAGAGCTCTGGTAGGAGTTACTTCCACCAGTCATCGAGGGGTGTGACCGGCACCGTGCGCTTGTGACGAGTGTTGGTGAACATCTTTTCGAGCTTCTCGGCTACCTCGGAGGAAACGTCCTTTCCTTCGAGGTAGTCGTCTATCTGTGAGTACGTGACGCCGAGGGCAACTTCGTCGGGTAGCGCGGGTCGGTCGTCCTCGAGGTCGGCGGTCGGCACCTTGCGCCACGTGCTCTCGGGTGCGCCCAATTCCTGCAGCAATGCAGCGCCCTGGCGTTTGCTCAAGCCGGTGAGCGGCGTGATGTCGACACCGCCGTCACCGAATTTCGTGAAGAAGCCGGTAATCGCTTCTGCGGCGTGGTCGGTACCGATCACGAGGTAGCCGAGCTGACCGGCAATCGCATACTGGATGACCATTCGTTCGCGCGCCTTGATGTTGCCGCGGACGAAGTCGCGTAGTTCGCCGTTCCCCAACGCCTCGGAGGCCTCACGGGCCGTCGCGTCGGCGCCAGGCTTGACGTTGACCGTGAGAGAGCGGTCCGGCTTGATGAAGCCGAGCGCGATCTGAGCGTCGGATTCGTCAGCCTGAGCGCCATAGGGGAGTCGAACGGCGACGAACTCGGCCTCGTGGCCTTCTTCACGAAGTTCCGTGACCGCGCGTTGGGCGAGGGCTCCGGCGAGCGTGCTGTCCTGACCGCCGCTGATTCCCAGAACGAACCCTTTGGCGGGGGTCGAGCGCACGTAGTCCTTCAGGAACTGGACTCGCGCGCGAACCTCCGCTGCGGCGTCGATTGTCGGCTTTGTGCCGAGTTCTTCGATGATGCTTTCACGCAGTGTGGCCATGAATGGACTCTAGCGATGTGAGCAGGCGCGTGCAGTGCCACCGTATCCGGGGCGGTACGGTCGCGCACATGAGTGCGAACAACGTTCTGGTGGTCAGTGCGACGAAGTCGGAAGCGGCATACGTGCCGCAAGGATACGAACTGCTGATCACGGGGATTGGAAAGGTCAGTGCTGCAACAGCAGTCGCCTCTGCTCTCGCGCGGTACGAGCGGGATGATCTGCCGCTGGTCGTCAACATCGGGACAGCCGGTGCGCTGCACGCGCACCACGGCGGCCTCTATGTTCCCGGCGTCGTCATCAATCACGACATCAGCAGCACCGCGATCCGAGCGCTGGGGCACGACGTCGCGGACCGTTTGGTGCTCGCCGGCGGTGACGACTCGGTGTTGGCGACCGGCGACGCATTCATCGCCGACGCTGCAACCCGGGACGCCCTTGCGCAGCGAGCCGATCTGGTCGACATGGAGGGGTTTGCCATCGCATTCGCCGCGCAGGCTGCGGGTGCTACCTGCCGACTCGTCAAACACGTCAGCGATCACGCGGACGACTCGGCCTTGGACTGGCCCGCGATGATCGATGCCAGCGCCCGCGAGTTGGGGCGCTGGCTGCTCGACAACGTCTGATCGAGCCTGCAGCGTCTGGTCAAGCCTGCGCAGTCAGTATCAATCCGGTGTCGTCGGGCTTGCGCAGGGTCAGCGTGTCGGCGTCGACGGTGTAGCTCACTTCGCCGTCGAGCACCGCCAGGATCTGGCGCTCGATGTCCATGTTCTCCTCGGGGCAAGCCATACGCGTGGTTGCCATCGGCGTGAACGTGACTGTGGTGTCGGACGTCTGGGCGCTTCCGGTCATGCGATTGCATCCGGTGCTCCCGCTGACCGAACCGTCTGCGGCAATCGTCAGTTCGGGAGCTGACGTCTCCAGAGCCAGGCTCGTACTGATCGCATCGGGACTGATGAGGGACGTGACAGTCCACGTCGTGCCCTGCAGCGGTCGATCCGGCGTGACGATTTTCTTGTCCTGCAGGGTGACTGTGTCGTCCTTCGATGTCAGGACGAGGGTGTCGCCGTCGAGGCTCCACGCCGGCGCAGCGGTCAGCAATGTTGTTGTCCAGGAGTCGGATTCGGCGATGCCGGGAGGGCAGCCCATCATGGTCGACGCCATGGTGCCGGTGGTCAGCGTGCCGTCGGTGAACTCGACCGAACCGTTTGCCGTGTTGCATCCGGCGCTCGCGGACACTCGACCGGCCTGGCTGAAGTCGAGAGTCAGCGGGCCGCCGCCGGGAATTTGTGTTCCATCCACGGAGGTCGAGATGAACACACGACCGGAGGGATCCGTCTTGTCTTCGGGGGTGTCGGACGAAGCGGAGCAACCGCTTACCGCGGCGATGGTCAGGAGGCCGATGACGGCTGCAGCGATGCGCATGGGCTCACATTAAGTGGTGGGACGGATCGGGGGAGTCAACATCGAGTAACGCGCCGGGCAAGGTCTTCCCAGCCGGCGGCCAGACGCTCGGTGGTCATCCCGAGATCGCGCACCTGATGAAGGACGAGCGACGCTTCGAGTGGTGCCAACAGTGCTGAAGCGAGCAGATCGAGGTCGCCCTCGACGCCGGCTCCTCGAAGAAGCCCGATGACGTGAGCGATGCCGAGAGCCCGGGCCGGACCGCCGAAGCGGTATTCAGGAGCGTTTTCCGCCGCTCGGAGGACTTCGCCCTGTACTTCCACCATGGCAATCCGGGCTCGTCCGAACGCGATGAGGCGCTCGATCGGCGGCGCGCCCGGACCCAACGGTGGGGGGCCGAACATGAATGCCTGTTGCAGTTCTCGCTCGGTGTGATCGAGCAGTGCCTGCATCAGTCCCGATCGATTGCCGAAGCGCCGAAAAACTGTGCCCTTGCCCACACCGGCCCGGCACGCGACAGCGTCCATCGTCACCGCGTCGACACCTCGCTCGGCAACGAGGAGGGCTGCGGCGTCGAGCAGAAGTACGCGGTTACGTGCTGCGTCACCGCGCTCGACCGGCGCGGCGCCGATCTGGGGGAGGGGGATTGCGCTCACGGGATCAGGTTACAGGGCCGGGGAATGTAAGTGGACCGCGGTCCGTTTAGTTGATATAACTTTCAACCGGAGCCACCAACCGCACCACTCTCGAAGGAAACTCGCTATGTCACAGACCAATGTTCTCGTTCTCGTCGGCAGCCTGCGCGCCGGATCCGTCAACCGCCAGCTTGCCGAGACGGCTGTGTCCGCCGCGCCCGAGGGTGCAACGCTGACGGTCTTCGAAGGCCTCGCCGACGTCCCCTTCTACAACGAAGACATCGACGTCGAGGGTGCTTCCATTCCCGCTGTCGACGCACTGCGCGCCGCTGCGAGCGACGCTGACGCGTTCCTGCTCGTCACCCCCGAATACAACGGCACCATCCCCGCAGTTCTGAAGAACGCCATCGACTGGATCTCGCGTCCGTACGGTGTCGGTGCAGTCAAGGACAAGGCTGTCGCAGTCATCAGCGCTTCGCCCAGTGGCAACGGCGCCAAGTGGGCACACGAAGACACCACCAAGGCAGTCCGCATCGCCGGCGGCAAGGTCGTCGAGGACACCGCACTGAGCATCGGTGGAACCGGCGCACTGTTCGGTGAGCTGCACCCGCGTGAGAACGCAGAGGTGCTCGCTCAGGTCTCCAAGGTCGTCTCCGACCTCGTCGACGCCGGCAAGCAGCTCGTCAACGCGTAATCCGTTTCACGAGTGAGGGCCATGCCGGAAGGTATGGCCCTCACTCGTATGCGAGTCACGCCCATATGCGCTAAAGCCCTTCGCGTTCCATCGCGTCGTCGACGGCGTCGCGAACCGCTTCGAAATCCTTGCCGGCCATCATCGCTTCGCCCATCGCGGCGTCGATACGGTCGGCGACGACGGCGTACCGACGCTCCCAGTTCTCCTTGTCCTCCCGCCAGTAACCCATCACGTGCATGCGGGGTGCCGGGATTTCCCATGTTCGACGCAGATGGGCGCGGATGCGTCTGGCGGTCGCGGCCTCGACTGCACACCAGATGTAGCCCTCGCCGGGAGGTAGGGCAGCGCCGGCCAATTCGGCGAGCAGCGAGTCCGATTCCTCGATCCATCGGTAGTGAGCGTCGGCGCGCGTCGTGAACGTCTGCTGTTCGCTCGGCGCGGGTACCTGCGCGATGACGTGGATCGGTAGACCGTCGGGTGCTTCTTCGAGAATTCGCCCGATCGCGGGCAGAGCGGCGTGATCGGCGACCATCAGCAGCCAGTCGCAACCTGCCGGCGGCGTGAACCACCCGCTCGCCGTCGAGAGGTGAACGGTCTCGCCCGGTTGCGCAGTCGCGGCCCAGAGTGCCGCGCCGCCGTGGCCGTGGAGAACGAAGTCGATCTCCAGTTCGTTCTTCGACGGCTGCCAGCGCCGGACGGTGTAACTACGGGCGTGAGGGGGATCGAGGGGGAATCTGACGAGCACCCGTTCGTCGGGGCTCCCGCTCGTCTCGAAGTCGCTCAGGCCCTCCCCACCGAAGGTGATTCTGCGCATCAACGGTGTCACCTGCTGTGTTCTCGTCACGGTTGCCTCGTGGCGTGGAGCCTCGTCCTTCGGGGGTGTTTCCACGACGCTCATGGTAGGTCCGTGGCGCGGCTCCGAGAGGCTGGCGAGCACAAAAAGAAACTGTGACGCGCGACACGCCGACGCGCCGGGAAATGAAGGCGCTGAACTGGGGCGACCTGGGAATTCCAACGATGTGACTCACAACATCTCGCGTTATGTGTTTCTGTCGGCCACTAGGTGTAGTGTCTTGAGCACTGAGAGACCACAACGCGGAACGCCTCGAGCGAGACTCCGGCAATCGGTCGTATCGGTGCTGAACATCACTACATCGGCCTTTGTTGGCTAAGCGAAAGAGGGACTCTCATGAGCATCACCGTCTACACCAAGCCCGCTTGCGTTCAGTGCAATGCCACCTACCGCGCCCTGGACAAGGCCGGTCTCGAATACAACGTCATCGACATCACCGAGGATGCCGAAGCCCGCGACTACGTCATGGCTCTCGGGTACCTCCAGGCACCCATCGTGGTTGCCGGTGAAGATCACTGGTCGGGCTTCCGTCCCGATCGCATCAAGACCCTGACCGTCGCTGCTTGAAGCGCCGCAGTGTCGGCGGTGGACACCTCCGCCGACACATCTGAGTAGTTCCGGGCACCGTACAAGAAAATGGTGACAACCGATGACTTCGCTGGTCTATTTTTCCAGCGTGTCGGAGAACACCCACCGATTCGTTCAACGTCTCGGCCTGCCTGCGACACGTATACCTATCCATGACCGTGACGGCTCATTTCGTGTAGACGAGCCCTATGTGCTGATTCTGCCCACCTATGGTGGCGGGGTCACCGTGACAGGGCGCGACACCAGTTATGTACCGAAGCCGGTCATTCGTTTTTTGAACAATCCACACAACAGGTCGTTGATCAGAGCAGTGATCGCGGCGGGAAACACCAATTTCGGTGAGTCCTTTTGCTATGCAGGAAACATCATTTCCCAGAAATGCCACGTTCCTTTTCTGTACCGGTTCGAACTCATGGGCACTGCCGAGGACGTCGACCGGGTACGAGAAGGCTTGGGGGAGTTCTGGAATCATCTCGAAACAGAGAAGGAGCACGGGCAGTGGCGCCAACCATCACTGACACGATCGCGGCAGGAAGCGTAGAGCGTGATGCGCGCGGCGGCGATTCCACCAACGGTCTCGACTACCACGCACTCAACGCCATGCTCAACCTGTACGGCGCCAACGGTGAGATCCAGTTCGAGATGGATGTCGCTGCAGCCCGTCAGTACTTCTTGCAGCACGTCAACCAGAACACCGTGTTCTTCCACAACCTCGACGAGAAGCTGGACTACCTCGTCGAGGAAAACTATTACGAGCCCGAGGTTCTCGATCAGTACTCACGTACTTTCGTGAAGTTCCTGATCGATCACGCGTACGCCAAGAAGTTCCGCTTCCCGACGTTCCTGGGTGCATTCAAGTACTACACCTCCTACACGCTCAAGACCTTCGACGGTAAGCGCTACCTCGAGCGTTTCGAAGATCGTGTCTGCATGGTTGCGCTCACCCTGGCCGCAGGCAACGAAGACCTGGCCGTCGAACTCGTCGACGAGATCATCGCCGGACGCTTCCAGCCCGCCACCCCGACGTTCCTGAACTCGGGCAAGAAGCAGCGCGGTGAGCCCGTGTCCTGCTTCCTGCTTCGTATCGAAGACAACATGGAGTCCATCGGTCGCTCCATCAACTCGGCACTGCAGCTGTCCAAGCGCGGTGGCGGAGTTGCCTTGCTGCTCACCAACGTTCGTGAGCACGGCGCCCCGATCAAGAAGATCGAGAACCAGAGTTCGGGTGTCATCCCGATCATGAAGCTTCTCGAGGACTCGTTCTCCTACGCCAACCAGTTGGGTGCGCGTCAGGGCGCCGGTGCTGTGTACCTGCATGCGCACCACCCCGACATCTACCGGTTCCTCGACACCAAGCGTGAGAACGCCGACGAGAAGATCCGTATCAAGACGCTCTCACTCGGCGTCGTGATCCCGGACATCACGTTCGAACTGGCGAAGAAGAACGAGGACATGTACCTGTTCTCGCCGTACGACGTCGAGCGCATCTACGGAGTTCCGTTCTCCGACATCAACGTCTCCGAGAAGTACTACGAGATGGTCGACGACAAGCGAATTCGCAAGTCCAAGATCAAAGCTCGCGAGTTCTTCCAGACCGTCGCCGAATTGCAGTTCGAATCGGGCTACCCCTACATCATGTTCGAGGACACGGTGAACCGGGCGAACCCGATCGAAGGCAAGATCACGCACTCGAACCTGTGCTCGGAGATCCTGCAGGTTTCGACGCCTTCACTGTTCAACGACGACCTGTCCTACTCGAAGGTCGGCAAGGACATCTCCTGCAACCTGGGTTCGCTGAACATCGCGAAGACCATGGACTCGCCCGACTTCGCCAAGACCATCGAAGTGTCGATCCGCGGATTGACGGCGGTGTCCGACCAGACGCACATCTACTCGGTGCCGTCGATCGAGCAGGGCAACAACGACTCTCACGCCATCGGCCTCGGTCAGATGAACCTGCACGGATACCTCGCTCGTGAGCGGATCTTCTACGGCAGCGAAGAAGGCATCGACTTCACGAACATCTACTTCTACACCGTGCTCTTCCACGCACTGCGTGCGTCGAACAAGATCGCCATCGAGCGCGGCTCGTACTTCAAGGGTTTCCCGGAGTCGAAGTACGCCTCGGGTGAATTCTTCGACAAGTACACCGACCAGGCCTGGGAGCCGGCAACCGACAAGGTTCGCGGACTCTTCGCCGATGCGAAGCTGCACATCCCCACCCAGGACGACTGGCGTGAGCTGAAGGCTTCGGTTCAGAAGCACGGTATCTACAACCAGAACCTTCAGGCCGTCCCGCCGACCGGCTCGATCTCGTACATCAACTACTCCACCAGCTCCATCCACCCGGTGGCGTCGAAGATCGAGATCCGCAAGGAAGGCAAGATCGGCCGCGTCTACTACCCGGCGCCCTACCTGACCAACGACAACCTGGAGTACTACCAGGATGCCTACGAAATCGGGTACGAGAAGATCGTCGACACCTATGCTGCCGCAACGCAACACGTCGACCAGGGCCTGTCGCTGACGCTGTTTTTCAAGGACACCGCAACCACTCGCGACATCAACAAGGCGCAGATCTACGCGTGGCGTAAGGGTATCAAGACGCTGTACTACATCCGTCTGCGTCAGATGGCTCTCGAAGGCACCGAGGTCGAGGGCTGCGTTTCCTGCATGCTGTAAAGGGCTCCGCCCCCGTGCGCCTTTTCGGTAGTGGTTACTACCGAAAAGGCGCACAGGGGTATCAGGCCGGCGGGCGGCCGGGACCGTGCATCTTGCCGGCGTTCTTCGGCATTCGACCGTGCTCGGTGAGTGCGCGCCGAAGGAGAAACTCGATCTGGGCGTTGGTACTTCGGAGATCGTCGGCGGCCCAGCGGGCGAGGGCGTCGTGTACCGCTGGGTCCAACCGAAGAAGGATCTTCTTACGCTCGGATCGCGGAGCTGGATCCGTGGCCATGTGGCCTTTCCTTTACTGGTAGAGCGAACCGGTGTTGAGCACCGGTTGTGCGTCGCGGTCGCCGCACAGCACGACCAGAAGGTTACTGATCATCGTGGCCTTGCGTTCCTCGTCGAGTTCGACGACGTGCTTTTCCTCGAGCTGCTTGAGTGCCATGTCGACCATGGACACCGCGCCTTCGACGATTTGCTTGCGGGCGGCTATCACAGCACCCGCTTGCTGGCGCCGAAGCATCGCGCTGGCGATCTCCGGTGCATACGAGAGCCTGTTGATGCGTGTCTCGATAACTTCGACACCCGCCGCACGCACGCGGGCGTGAACCTCCTCCGACAAGGTGGTGGTGATGATATCGGCGTTCTCGCGCAACGAGACTCGGCCTTCGGCGTCGTACGGGTAGCTACCGGCGATATGGCGGACGGCCGCCTCGGTCTGTACGGAGACGAACTCCTCGTAATCGTCCACCTGGAACGAGGCGAGCGCTGTGTCGGCCACCTGCCAGACGACCACCGCCGAGATCTCGATGGGATTGCCGTCGGCGTCGTTCACTTTCGCCTGACCGGTCTCATGGTTTCGGATGCGCGTCGAGATCGATCGACGGACCGTCAGCGGATTTGTCCATCGCAGTCCCGGCGTGCGCAAGGTGCCGCTGTACGAGCTTCCGAGAAGTTGCAGAACTCGGGCTTGATTCGGTTGCACCAAGGTCAGGCCCATCAGGAGGGGGAGTGACGCGATGAACAGCACCACTCCGACCGGAATCAGGGCGAAGAGTCCCAGAACTCCGCCAACGACGGACAGCGCGATTCCGGCCAGGAAGAGAAGGACGCCGCCGAGGAGCATCCAGCTGCCGGACAGGTCCCAGCCTGGGCGTTCGGCGATCGTTGTGGTGGCGACACCGGTCGGTTTCTCGGCCACGGTGGGTGTGCTGGTCATGCGACACTCGCTTTCCATCGGTAAGTGATATTTAATTGATATCACATTTTTTGTACTCGTGGAGGGGCGCGTGCGACACATGTTGTTGTGTTGGCATCGCGGACCCGACACAACGGGTAGTGTTCAGGCAAGCCAACATTCGGCAGTATCTCTCTCGCTAGGTAGGAATTATGGTCAAGCTGGTCAGTCGCGTTTCCGCCATCAACTGGAATCGCGTCCAGGACGAGAAGGACGCCGAGGTATGGGATCGCCTCGTCAGCAACTTCTGGCTGCCCGAAAAGGTGCCGGTCTCCAACGACATCCCGTCCTGGGGAACGCTGACCGCGCAGGAGCAGCAGCTCACCATGCGCGTCTTCACGGGCCTGACGCTGCTCGACACCATCCAGGGAACCGTCGGCGCCGTCAGCCTCATCCCGGACGCGATCACTCCCCACGAAGAAGCGGTGTACACCAACATCGCCTTCATGGAATCGGTGCACGCGAAGAGCTACAGCTCTATCTTCTCGACGCTGTGCTCCACCCCGGACATCGACGACGCGTTCCGCTGGTCGGAGGAGAACCCGAACCTGCAGCGCAAGGCGCAGATCGTTCTCGACTACTACAACGGTGAGTCGCCGCTCAAGCGTAAGGTCGCATCGACGCTCCTCGAGAGCTTCCTCTTCTACTCCGGCTTCTACCTGCCGATGTACTGGTCCTCGCGAGCCAAGCTCACCAACACCGCAGACCTCATCCGCCTCATCATCCGCGACGAGGCCGTGCACGGGTACTACATCGGCTACAAGTACCAGAAGGGCCTCGAACAGCTCACCGAGGCCGAGCGTGAAGAGCTCAAGAACTACACGTTCGAGTTGCTCTTCGAGCTCTACGAGAACGAGGTCGACTACACCCAGGACCTCTACGACGGCGTCGGTCTGACCGAGGATGTCAAGAAGTTCCTGCGCTACAACGCCAACAAGGCGCTCAACAATCTCGGCTACGAAGGCCTCTTCCCGAAGGACGAGACGGACGTCAATCCGGCTATCCTGTCGGCACTTTCACCGAATGCGGACGAGAATCACGACTTCTTCTCCGGCTCGGGTAGCTCCTACGTCATCGGCAAAGCCGTCAACACCGAAGACGACGACTGGGATTTCTAGAGCGACCCTGCACCCAACGAAGCCCGACTCCTGCACACGCGGGAATCGGGCTTCGGTCGTCGATGGGCGAGTGGGTCAGCGCTGAAACCACGCTTCCGGCTTGTCCAGCAATGCTTTTGCGAGGCGCAGACGCGAGGTTTCCGTCATGTCCGAAGGCAATCCGCTCGGCGCGAACCACGCGACCTCGAGGTTTTCGTCGTCCGCCACGTGTGCATCTCCGCCGGTCCACCTGGCCAGGAAACACACGTCGAGGTACTGAGTCACGTCGCCGTTGGGGTACGTAATGGGCTCTGTGACATCGACACTCGTGATCCGAACCAATTCGGCGTCGACGCCGGTTTCTTCCTTCGCCTCGCGCACCGCCGCCGCCGACGGTTCCTCCCCAGGCTCGAGAACGCCGGACACGACGGCCCACTGACCGTTGTCGGCGCGGCGGGTGAGCAGGACCCGACCGTCGTCGTCGCGGATCACGACGCTCACTCCGGACAGCCAGAGCGGCGCATGACCGACCTTCTCGCGCAAAGCGACAATGAATTCCGGGATCGGCATGATCAGAACCCGACCGTCACAGTTGTGGCGAGCCGCCTCGAATGTGGGAGTTGTGGTTCGTTCCGGTCAGCTCGCATATCCGTTCAAGGTTCCCTTCAAGTCCGCCAATACGGCACGGGCAGCAGTCATCCCGTTTCCGTTCCAGATGTCGTCTTCCGCTACGAACACACGTCGGTCGGTGGCAGCGGCGAGGTCCTGCCACTGGTCGCTCTTCATGATCTCGGTGCCGTAGGTACGGCCGTTCGGCCCGTCGAAGAGGACGTAGATCAAGTCCCCTTCGGCGGCGCTGAGATCGTCGGCCGGAATCGGTGCCGTGGTCGCATCGGTCAATCGCTGCGCCGGTGGGCGCCGGACGCCGACGTCGCTGAGGATCTGTCCGGCGAAGGATGCAGGGCCCTCGATCTGCAGGTCCTTCGAACCGAACCGAACCACTGATGCCTGCGTCTGCGATGCATTCAATGCGTCGCCGAGCTGCACGACGTCCTGCTGGTAGCGGTCCAGCTCCGTCGCAGCCGCGGACGAACGGCCCAGTGCCTGGCCGGCGAGGGCGAACTGCGCTTTCCAGTACACGGGATCCGAGCCCGCGAACACGGTGGGGGCGATGGCGTCGAGTTGCCCGTACAAGCCGTCGGACGCCGGACTGGACCCGAGGATCAAGTCCGGCGCGGCGGCCTTCACTGCGTTGACGTCAGGCGCGCTCACGGGGCCGACACTCGGAATCTCCGAGATGCCGAAACCCAGGTACGACGGTTGAGGCGAGTCGACACCGGTTGCGGCGCCCACTACCCGCTCCCACAGACCGAGGGCGCACACGGCGTCCATCGAGACACTGTCGAGGACCACGATCCGTTGGGGATCGGAAGGAACCTCGGTTTCACCCGCAGTGTGTACGACTCGACGCTTCACCCCGGGGCCCGCTCCCGGGTCGGCTTGCGTCGGCGTCGGGCACGCGGTGGCGGTGTCGCGTTCGATGCCCATCACGCCGGCACCGGCGATCGACGTAGTGGTCCGGACGATGGTGCTCGCCGGATCGTCCGACGAGTCGGACGAGCAACCACCGAGGACGAGCATCGTGGCGGCGATCCCCAGGATCGAGACACGACGAACGGACGTGCAGGCGGTCGTGCGTGAGAGAACAGACGTGCGTGAGAGAACAGACGTGCGTGAGAGAACAGACAAGTCGACGGCTTCCTGTGTGAGCGGGCGCCGTTCAGGTTAGCTGTTCGACTCAGCTGTTCTGCTTGTCCACCTCGAACGTGTCCGAGAGGTCGTCGAGGATCATGTGGGCGCCCTGGATGCTGACCGGCGACATCCAACGTGAATCGTCCACGTCGACCTTGCGTCCTCGAAGCGTCTGCCACAGCGGGCTCTCGAGGAACGGCTTCGCGGCTTCGGCGCTCTTGCCCTCGGCGTCCTGCCAGGTGCTGATGAAGATGACGTCCGCGTCGGCTTCGTTGATCAGCTCGGGGCTGATCTTCATCATGATGTTGCCGGCATCGGCGGGGTCAGGTCCCTGGTTGTCCGGGCGCTTCAATCCGGCGTCCTGAAGAACGATGCCGCTGAACGAGGTGGTGCGGTAGAGACGTGCGGTCGGTTCACCGGCGAACCGGACTACCGAGATGACCGGGTTGTTCGCCTTCTCGTTGATTTCCTTGCCGACGGCAGCCGCGCGTGTTTCGTATTCGGTGATCTTCGCCTCGGCCAGCGATTCCTTGCCCAGCGCTTGACCGACTACGCGGATGTTGTCCTTCCACGTCGGACCGGTCGTCTGGGTGAAGACGGTGGGCGCGATTGCGGAGAGCTGCTCGTAGTTCTTCCCGTCGCGGACCTCGGCGGAGATGATGAGGTCCGGCTGCAGTGCGGCGATCTTCTCGAGGCTTGCACTGCTGACCGTGCCGACCGAGACGGCGTCCGCGGCGAATTCCTCCCGCGAGGATCCGAGGTAGTCGGGCAGACCGGGCTCGCGGTAGTCGACGTAGCCGACGAGCGGGGATTCGAGGAGAAGGACGGCGTCGGTGAAGCTGTTGTCGAGCGCGACGATCCGCTGGGGTGCTGCCGGGATTTCGGTGCTTCCACGGAAGTGTTCGATCGTGCGGGGGAATGCGCCCGACTCGGTCGAGGTGGTGGTTGCAGCGGGCTCGTCGTTACTCGAGCAGGCTGGAACGACCAAGGCGATCGAGGCTGCGACGGCTACCAGCGCGGCGCGGCGGGGAAAGAATTTCACTGAATACTCCTGAGGTGAGTTAGGCGAGGGTGACCTTATCAGTGGAGGAGATGGCCGAAAACGGACACCGGCCGAATTCTTCGACGGGTACGACACGCCGATTCGGATGTGGGTTCGGACTCCCGAGGGAACATAAACCGCAGGTCGTTCGTTTGGTGCCCCCAAAAACGGATGCTCGAGTACGACGCAGAGTAGGACCGGGTCGCGGTGCCTCGGAGTCACGGTCTACGATTCGATGAGCGCAAGCCAGAAGCCGTTGTCCGCAGCCCGGGCGACGGACCCTGCGGGCGCAACCAAGGGCTCTTTGACGGAGTCTGCGGAGCGACCAAAGGCACATTCAGGAGGATCAGTGACTGCCGTAGCGCCCCAGCCAGTCCCCACGATAGCGCCGGCCAGGCCTTACCCGCCGCGGCAGGGACCCAAGGGCTCATTCATTTTCAAGATGATCACGACCACCGATCCCAAGGTGCTCGGAATCATGTACTTGGCGACTTCCATCGCCTTCTTCCTCATCGGTGGCCTCATGGCACTGATGATGCGTGCCGAACTTGCTGTACCCGGCATGCAGTTCCTTTCCAACGAACAGTTCAACCAGCTGTTCACCATGCACGGCACGATCATGCTGCTGCTGTACGCGACCCCGATCGTCTTCGGCTTCGCGAACTACATTCTTCCGCTCCAGATCGGTGCACCCGACGTCGCGTTCCCGCGTCTGAACGCGTTCAGCTACTGGCTGTACCTGTTCGGCGCGATCATCACGACGGCCGGATTCGTCACGCCCGGTGGCGCAGCAGACTTCGGTTGGACGGCATACACGCCGCTGACCAGCGCGCTGCACAGCCCCGGCGTCGGCGCCGACCTGTGGGTCTTGGGTCTGGCTGTCGCCGGCCTCGGCACCATCCTCGGTGGCGTCAACATGGTCACCACCGTGATTTGCCTGCGCGCACCCGGTATGACCATGTTCCGCATGCCGATCTTCACCTGGAACATCTTCATCACCAGCATCCTGATCCTGCTGGCGTTCCCGCTGCTGACCGCTGCATTCATGGGCCTGTTCGTCGACCGCCATCTCGGTGGGCACATCTTCGACCCGGCAACGGGCGGTGTGCTCCTGTGGCAGCACCTGTTCTGGTTCTTCGGTCACCCCGAGGTGTACATCATCGCGCTGCCGTTCTTCGGCATCGTCTCGGAGATCTTCCCGGTCTTCAGCCGTAAGCCGATCTTCGGCTACAGCGGCCTGGTGTACGCAACGTTGGCCATCGCCGCTCTGTCGATCGCAGTGTGGGCCCACCACATGTACGCGACGGGTGCTGTTCTCCTGCCGTACTTCTCGTTCATGACGTTCCTGATCGCCGTGCCGACAGGTGTGAAGATCTTCAACTGGATCGGCACGATGTGGAAGGGGCAGTTGACCTTCGAATCGCCGATGCTGTTCTCGATCGGCTTCCTGATCACCTTCCTCTTCGGTGGTCTGTCGGGTGTCATCCTCGCGAGCCCGCCGCTCGACTTCCACGTCACCGACAGCTACTTCGTCGTCGCCCACTTCCACTACGTGGTCTTCGGCACGGTCGTGTTCGCCACGTATGCCGGTATCTACTTCTGGTTCCCGAAGATGACCGGTCGCATGATGGACGAGCGTCTTGGCAAGTGGCACTTCTGGACCACGTTCGTCGGTTTCCACGGCACGTTCCTCGTTCAGCACTGGCTCGGTGCCGAAGGTATGCCGCGTCGTTACGCCGACTACCTGCCCTCGGACGGGTTCACGGTGCTGAACTCGGTGTCCACGATCTTTGCCTTCGTGCTCGGTGCCTCGACGCTTCCGTTCATCTGGAACGTCTTCAAGAGCTACCGCTACGGCGAGGTGGTCACCGTCGACGATCCGTGGGGTTACGGAAACTCGCTGGAGTGGGCAACCACCTGCCCGCCGCCGCGTCACAACTTCACCGAGTTGCCGCGCATCCGTAGCGAGCGTCCGGCGTTCGAGCTGCACTACCCGCACATGGTGGAGCGGATGCGCGCGGAAGCGCACGTCGGCCCCGGCCACGGCGGGAAGAACGCCAGCACCGTGCTCGAAGATGCTCGTCACGAGCCGCTCACGGTCGGGGACGAAGGCGACCCTGGAACCGACAGCCGCTCCTGAGCGAAGTAACACACTGAAGTAATCAGCGAAGGCCCCGCCCGAGTAACGGGTGGGGCCTTTCGCTTGGCACAATAGTGACGATCAAGACGCGAACGAAGAAACGATCGGAGTTTTCGGTGGGTGCCTCTGACACCACTGTTCTGGTGACTGTGACCGGGCCGGACCGCCCTGGCGTCACCTCGGTACTGTTCGCGGCGCTGTCGCGGCACGATGTGCGTCTACTCGACGTGGAGCAGGTGGTGATTCGAGGTCGACTGACACTCGGTGTCATGGTTGCCTGCCCGAACGATCCCGAAGCGCTTCAGGAAGAACTCGAACAGGCGATGGCGACGGTCGGAATGAACGTCGACATCGAAATCGGTGCCGATCCCGGACGGCCCGCGGTGTCCACCCACGCGGTCGTTGTTCTCGGTAGCCCGGTCAATGCTCGCGCAATGCGATCGGTTGCACGCGAACTCGCGAAGCAGGGCGCAAACATCGATTCCATCCGTGGTGTCGCCGACTATCCGGTCACCGGCCTCGAACTCAGCGTCAGCGCGGCCGATACGACCGACGGCGACGCGAAGCTGCGCACCGGACTCGCCGAGGTCGCCGCACTCGAAAACGTCGACATCGCGGTCGAGCGCGCAGGTCTCGCTCGACGGGCCAAGCGTCTGATCGTGTTCGACGTGGACTCGACGCTCGTCCAGGGCGAGGTCATCGAGATGCTGGCCGCGAAGGCCGGCGTCGAGGACGAGGTCCGCGCCGTCACCGAAGCTGCGATGCGCGGCGAGATCGACTTCACCGAATCACTGCACCAGCGTGTGGCGACACTCGCCGGTCTCGACGCCTCCGTCATCGACGAGGTGGCAGAGAGCATCGAACTGACGCCGGGTGCGCGAACCACGATTCGCACCCTGCGCCGTCTCGGATTCCACTGCGGCGTGGTGTCGGGTGGCTTCCGGCAGGTCATCGAAGGCCTCGCACACGAACTCGAACTGGACTTCGTGCACGCCAACACCCTCGAAATCGTCGACGGCAAGCTGACCGGACGTGTGATCGGTGAAATCGTCGACCGCGCCGCGAAGGCCGTTGCGCTGCGCAAGTTCGCCGATCAGGTCGGTGTGCCGATGGAACAGACCGTCGCCGTCGGTGACGGTGCCAACGACATCGACATGCTCAACGCCGCGGGCCTGGGCGTGGCGTTCAACGCCAAGCCTGCGTTGCGGGAGGTCGCAGATGCTGCGTTGTCGCATCCCTTCCTCGACGCTGTGCTGTTCATTCTCGGTGTGACCCGCGACGAGGTCGAGGCTGCGGACGCCGTCGACGGTGGCGTGCGACGCGTACCGATTCCATGAGTTCCGATCCAGCATTCAGTTCCGATCCAGCTGTGATGTCCGGCCCCGATTCGCGCTGGCGCGAGCGCCACGCGGTGCTGGCTGCTGGGTACGGAGGGCGAGACGATCCCGCGGATCCGGCGCTGGTGTTGGCGATGCCGATCGTTCTGCACATTCCGAAGGCAGACCCGCCCAAGCGCACCGCACTGCTCGAGGCTGCGGCAACGGCGGCTGTGGCGCTGTGTCTGGACGAACGCGTCGGGTTCACCGAAGACGGGGAACCCGGCCCCTGGCACGAGGACTATTCGGCGTGGGTGGGTGCCCGGATTCGGAAGGTGTCTCGTCGAGCGCGAGGAGCGCAGTGGCTCGCCGCGCAGGAGGTACCGGGAATCACCGTCGATGTGGATGGCGCGCAGGCGCGGGCTCTGGTTCCCGGGCCGGTCGGAGAACTGGACCCGCGAATCAAGAAGTTGCAGATCGGTGGGACCGATCTCGAGCACGACGAGCCTGGCCCGCCGGAGCCTGGTCTTCCGGTGCTGTGGATCGACTCGGCGCTCGAGATGACGGTTGGCAAGGCTTCGGCACAGGTCGGGCATGCCTCGATGTTGTTGGCGGCGGCCATGTCCGAGAAACAGTGCTGGGCCTGGACGCAGAACGACTTTCGCTGCTCGGTGCGCGACGCGAGCCCGGAACAGTGGGCCGAAGCAGTAGTTCGGCTGAAGAAGTCGGAGGCCGTCGCGGTTCGTGACGCTGGTTTCACGGAAGTGGCACCAGGCTCCATGACAGTCATCGCGGTTCCGTAGAGACGCAACCGACCAGTCCAGTATCGGTAACTTGGCTATGGATGAACAGTCCAGTGGCCATCAAGATGGTCGAGTGTTGATACGGAGATTCGCCTCGCTGTTCGTTGGTCTGTGGTTGTACGGCTTCTCGATGGCCATGATGATCACAGCCGGTCTTGGTCTGGATCCCTGGGACGTTTTTCATCAGGGTGTGGCCGAGCACGTTTCGCTCAGTTTCGGCGTGATCACTGCGATTACCGGTGCGGTGGTACTGCTGCTCTGGATTCCGATCCGTCAGCGGCCGGGATTCGGAACGGTCGCCAATGTCGTTGTCATTGCCATCTCGGTGGATACCTCACTGGCCTTCTTGCCCGTCTTTGATTCCATGCCAGTTCGAGCCGTGATCATGGTCGCGGGAATCCTCCTCAACGGACTGGCCAGCGTTCTCTACATCGGCGCGGGCATGGGGCCGGGCCCCCGCGACGGATTGATGACCGGACTGGTCGCTCGCACAGGTCTGTCGGTCAGGCTCGTGCGTACCAGCATCGAGATCGCGGTCCTCGCTACCGGATGGCTCCTCGGTGGAACGGTTGGCATCGGAACCGTGTTGTACGCCTTCGGGATCGGGCCGACCATTCAATTCCTGATCAAGTTGCTGCCGGATTCCATGACAGCAGCGGTTACCGGAGGACGTGTCACGGAACGTAAGGCCAAGACCGTGGGTCCGGTCAGTGAAATCTCGGTGCCGACGGGAACTTCGGCCGTGGAGGCAGGTTCGCCGGTCGGTGACGCCGAATCGAACGATGCAGTCAAGGTGCCGTCGAACCATTCCGGAGTGCCGACGGTGACCTGAACCGGTCCACCGGAATGCAGGATCAGGAGCCAACTGTCGTCACCGAGTGGGCGCCCGGTTCGAGTGTGAGACCGAACGTCGGCTCCGTCGATCCAGGCCTGCAGCGTTCGGTGACTCCCGTCGTACCATGCGGTGTCGTCGAACTCGACGCCGGCAGCGTCGAACCAGACGAGGTCCGGGTGCTCCAGTCTTCTTCTGCCTTCGAAGAATTCGGGCTGACGCAACGCCGGTGCTGCTCGGCGTAGTCCGAACGCTCGGGAGACGAACTGCATCAACGACTGATCGGCCGTAGTCCAGTCCAGTGCCCACGACTCGGCTGGGGAGGCAACTGCTGGAACACAATACGCGTTGTTGTTCCCGCCGAGGCTGTGGCCGAACTCGTCACCGGCGGTGATCATCGGGGTACCTGTCGACAGCACGAGTGTGGCCAGTAGCGCCCGTACGTGACGTGCCCTGGCGTCCTGAATCTCGGGATCGGTGCTCGGGCCTTCGATTCCGTGGTTGAACGAATCGTTGTGATCGGCGCCGTCACGATTGTCTTCACCGTTGGCCTCGTTGTGTTTGCGGTTGTATGCCACGAGATCGGCGGCGGTGAACCCGTCGTGCGCTGTGACGAAGTTGATCGACGCCCAGGGGCGACGGCGGCTGCCGGCAAAGATGTCCTCGGAACCGGCGAGGCGCGACGCGACCTTCCGGACGCTGGATCCGCCGTTCCAGAACTGGCGAATGGTGCTGCGGTACTTGTCGTTCCATTCGGACCACTGGAGTCCGAAGTTTCCGACCTGGTAACCGTCGGCAGTGGCATCCCACGGTTCGGCGATGAGCTTGCACCGAGTCAGTACCGGATCGGAGGAGATGGCGGACAGGATGGACGCCCGCTGGTCGAAGCCTCCGCCGCGCGGCCTACCCAACGCGCTCGCAAGATCGAATCGGAAGCCGTCGACACCCATTTCGGTGGCCCAGTAACGGAGGCTGTCGGTGATCATGCGGACGGCGATGGGGGAGCAGGCGTCGACCGTGTTGCCGCACCCGGTCAGGTCGATGTCGCGGCCGTCGCCGTCGAGAAGGTAATAGCCGGGGCCGTCCAAACCTCGCCAGCTGACACTGATTCCGTCGACACTCTGCTCGCAGGTGTGGTTGTAGACGACGTCGAGGACGACCTCGATGCCTGCCGCGTGTAGTGCGTCGACCATGATCCGGAACTCGGTGACTTCGCCGCCCGGAGTTGCCGCGTATCCGGGATGCGGGGCGAAGTACGACGCCGTCGAGTATCCCCAGTGGTTGCGCATCCCTCGCTCGCGGACGCTGTGTTCGGTCAGAAATGCCTGTACGGGAAGCAGTTCCACGGCAGTGACGCCGAGTGAGACGAGGTGATCGATCACGGCCGGTGCCGTCAGGCCGAGGTACGTTCCGCGGTGGGCGGCGGGTACTCCTGGATGACTGGCGGTGTACGCGCCCACATGCAGTTCGTAGATGACGCTTTCCTCCCACGGCGTCTCGAGGCGGGCTCCGGCGGGCGCGAGGCCGGGAGTCACCACGGACAGCGGCACGTGGCCGAGCGAGTCGACCGTCGACGGGTCGCCGAAGGGATCGTCGGCGTACGACAGGAGGGCACGGTGATCACCGAGATCCCCCTCGATGCGGCGCGCCCACGGATCGACGAGCAGCTTGTGTGGATTAAGTCTCAGCCCGGCGCGCGGATTCCACGGGCCGGACGCCCGAATTCCGTAACGCTGCCCCGCACCGATCCCGGAGATGATTCCATGCCAGATTCCGTACGTGTGTTGCCGAAGTTCGACGCGATCTTCGTTTCCGTCCTGGTCGATCAGGCAGATGTGGACGCTCGACGCAGCTGGGGCGTGGACCGCGAACTGGGTTCCGGAGTCCACGATGTTGGCGCCGAGTGGGAACGGAGACCCTGGCGTCGGGGTGTGAGTTTCGATGAGAGGCGACACGCAAGATGATCCTGCCGTGAACGGCCGGAGAATGTGCGGGAAGATGTTCGGGTGCCGCTACCTGATCCAGATCTGCTCATCGATTTCGACAACGTACTCATCCGTCGGGGAGGGTCCACTCTCGTGGGGCCCGTCACCTGGAAAGTGGAGCTGGACGAGCGATGGGTGGTGCTCGGACCCAATGGTGCCGGCAAGACCTCGCTGCTGCGCATCGCGGCCGGTGAGACTTTCCCGACCAGTGGTTCTGCCCACCTCCTTGGCGAAGTTCTCGGCAAGGTCGACGTCAACGAGTTGCGCCCGCGAATCGGTTTGTCCTCGTCGTCGTTGGCGAACCGCGTGCCCGGCGACGAGAAGGTCAGCGACCTCGTCGTGTCGGCGGGCTACGCCGTTCTCGGTCGGTGGCGCGAGGAGTACGAATCCATGGACACCTCGCGCGCTGTGGAGATGCTCGAAAGCCTCGGCGCCGAGCACCTGGCGGATCGGACGTACGGGACGCTTTCCGAAGGCGAGCGCAAGCGCGTCCTCATCGCGCGAGCCTTGATGACCGATCCCGAACTTCTTCTCCTGGACGAGCCCGCCGCCGGGCTCGACCTCGGTGGCCGTGAGGAACTTGTGGCCAGACTCGCCGAACTGGCTGCCGATCCGGACGCCCCGGCAACCGTCCTGATCACCCATCACGTCGAGGAAATCCCGCCGGGATTCACCCACGCACTCCTTCTCAAGGAAGGGGAGGTCGTCTCCCAGGGGCTTCTGGACGACGTCATCACCGCCGAAAATCTGAGCGCGGCATTCAGCCAGTCCATCAGCCTCGACAAGGCGGACGGCCGATACTTCGCGCGCCGCGCGAGACCGTCCGGAGCTCATCGCGCGTGAGCTTCAGTGGGACCTGAAATGCGTCCCAGATCACAGATCGCGTAGGTTCGCGAAGCATGGCTAACGAGAATACAAACGCTGTCCCCGAGCCCAAGGATGCGTCGACCGTCATCTTGGTGCGCGATGCCGAATCCGGGATCGAGATCTTCCTGCTTCAACGAGTACAGGGGATGGCGTTTGCCGGGGGCATGACGGTCTTCCCCGGCGGCGGCGTCGACAAGTCCGATGCGACGGCCGAGGTCGAGTGGGCCGGACCGTCGGTCGAGTGGTGGGCCGAGCGGTTCAGCACGGATGTTGCTCGGGCGAAGGCTCTCGTCTTGGCTGCGGTGCGGGAAACTTTCGAGGAGTGCGGTGTCCTGCTGGCCGGCCCCACGGCTGACACGGTCGTCGCGGACACGGCCGGCTATGCACAGGACCGAGTAGCTCTCGAAAAGCACGAGCTGTCGTTCAGCGATTTCCTGAAGAAGGAGAACCTGGTCCTGCGCACGGATCTGCTGCGGCCGTGGGCGAACTGGATCACGCCGGTGGGCGAGACCCGCCGCTACGACACGCGCTTCTTCGTCGCAGCGTCACCGACCGGACAGATCGCGGACGGGGTCACCTCCGAGGCCGCCGAGGTGCGTTGGCAGAGCCCGCAGGACGCGCTCGCGCATTGGCGGGAGGGTGGCAGCATCCTGTTGCCGCCGACGTGGAGTCAGCTGACCGAATTGGCCAAGTTCAGTTCGGTGGCGGAGATACTCGCAGCCGAGCCGGAGATTCCCGTCATCCTGCCTACGTTGATCACCGACGAGGAAACGCTGCGCGTCGAGTTCCCGAACCAGGACGGTTACTACGTCGCCGGGCCGCATCCGTGGTCGGTCAAGGCGGCAAAGTAACCTCTCGACCATGGCTGAATTTGTGACTCTCGAGGTTTCCGAAGGCATCGGCACCATCCGTCTGGCGCGTCCGCCCATGAACGCTCTGAACCGTCAGGTTCAGGACGAGTTGGCTGCTGCCGCACACGCTGCGACCGTCGACAAGGCAGTCAAGGCCGTCATCGTCTACGGCGGCGAGAAAGTCTTCGCAGCCGGTGCCGACGTCAAGGAAATGGCCGAGATGGATTACGGCCAGATCCGTGACGCGATCGGTGGCATGCAGGCCGGGCTCGGCGCCGTGGCGTCCATCCCGAAGCCGACCGTTGCCGCGATCACCGGATACGCACTCGGTGGTGGACTCGAAGTTGCACTCTCGGCCGATCGCCGGATCGTCGGAGACAACGCCAAGCTCGGAGTTCCGGAGATTCTGCTCGGAATCATTCCCGGTGGCGGCGGAACGCAGCGTCTGGCTCGTCTGATCGGTCCGGCCAAGGCCAAGGATCTGGTCTTCACCGGCCGTTTCGTCGGGGCTGACGAGGCGTTGGCCATCGGTTTGGTCGACGAGGTCGTCGCTCCCGACGACGTGTACACCGCGGCCCGGACATGGGCCTCGCAGTTCGTCGGGGGAGCGTCACGTGCGTTGGCTGCTGCCAAGGCAGCCATCGACGAGGGTCTGAACACCGACCTGGAATCCGGGCTCAAGATCGAGCAGCATCTGTTCGCCGGATTGTTCGCGACCAAGGATCAGGCGATCGGCATGGAGTCGTTCATCGCGAACGGTCCGGGCAAGGCCGAGTTCACGGGCGAGTAGGCTCCCCTAAACTAGAACTTGTTCATCTCTTACCAGCGAGTAGGATAGCCGCCATGACAGCCAGCCCGAATGACGACGCAACCGTCACGCCGCCCGCCGCTACCGACACCTCGGTAGTCGACCCCGCGCCGCGGCCGCACGCCACGGCCGAAGAGGTCGAGGCCGCTCGTAAGGACACCAAGCTCGCCCAGGTGCTCTACCACGACTGGGAAGCCGAAACCTACGACGACAAGTGGTCCATCTCGTACGACGAGCGCTGCATCGACTACGCACGTGGTCGTTTCGACGCCGTCGCGGGCGATCAGCCGCTCCCGTACGAGCGCGCGCTCGAACTCGGTTGCGGCACCGGATTCTTCCTCCTGAACCTGATGCAGGGTGGAGTCGCCAAGACCGGTTCGGTCACCGACCTCTCGCCCGGCATGGTCAAGGTCGCACTGCGCAATGCCGAAAGCCTCGGCCTTCCGGTCGACGGCCGTGTTGCCGATGCCGAGACCATTCCGTACGAGGACAACACCTTCGACCTGGTGGTCGGCCACGCCGTGCTGCACCACATTCCGGACGTCGAGAAGTCGCTCCGTGAGGTCCTTCGTGTCCTCAAGCCCGGCGGACGTTTCGTCTTCGCCGGTGAGCCCACCACTGTCGGCAACTTCTACGCCCGCTGGCTCGGCCGCGCGACGTGGGAAGCAACCACACGCGTGACCAAGCTGCCGTTCCTCGCAGACTGGCGTCGTCCGCAAGAGGAACTCGACGAGTCTTCTCGTGCAGCAGCTCTCGAAGCTGTCGTCGACATCCACACGTTCGACCCCACCGACCTCGAGAACATGGCGAAGTCTGCGGGCGCCGATCAGGTCCACGCTGCCACCGAGGAATTCGCCGCGGCGCTTCTCGGCTGGCCGGTCCGTACCTTCGAAGCGGCTGTTCCGCCGGAGAAGCTCGGTTGGGGCTGGGGGCGTTTCGCTTTCGGTGGTTGGAAGACGCTCAGCTGGGTCGACGAGAAGGTGCTCCGCCACGTCGTTCCTCGCGGATTCTTCTACAACGTCATGATCACCGGCGTGAAGCCCGGCAACTGAATTGGGTTATGACTTCACCCTCGGCGACGTCGACTATCTCGGAAGTGATTCCGGTGTAGCTGCCTTGGCCGAGGTGGATCAGCTCGAACTGTCCACGCGTACGCGTCTGGCCGACATCGGCCGGACGCGTACGCGTTTCGGTGATCACATGCCTGCGCTCGTGGACACCGTCCTGCTTCGACGCAAGGCCGTTACGAAACTGCCCGGCAGTGATCAGTGGTTGTTCACGGACGACGCGATGCAACAAGCCACTCCCGGCGTTGTCGCGGCCCACCGCGCGCAGCGTCTGATCGGGCGCGACGTCCACGACGTGACGTGCTCCATCGGCGCCGAACTGCATGCCTTGACCGGAGTTGCGCATCGCGTGATCGGCAGCGACATCGATTCCGTTCGCCTGGCGATGGCACAGCGCAATGTGCCGAGCGCGGCGTTGCTGCGGGCCGACGCGCTCCGCCCGACGACACGCGACACCGTCGTACTGGCAGACCCCGCACGGCGATCGGGCGGTCGCCGCACTCACGATCCGGCAGCGTTGATGCCACCGTTGCCGGACCTCATCGAGGCGTACTCCGGCCGTGATCTCGCGGTGAAGTGCGCTCCGGGACTCGATTTCGACAAGCTGGGCTGGGACGGGGAAGTCGAGGTCGTCTCGCTCGACGGCGGCGTCAAGGAAGCCTGCCTGTGGTCGACGGGGCTGGCCGAGTCCGGCGTCACGCGTCGAGCTTCGGTGCTTCGCTCCGACGGGAGCGGGTGGGCGATCACCGACGCCGAGGACGACGTGATTCCGGAGCAAGCGCCGGGGGAGTGGATCATCGACCCGGACGGAGCGGTAGTGCGCGCGGGCCTCGTGCGCCACTACGCGGCCAGACACGGTCTCTGGCAGCTCGATCCACGCATCGCTTATCTGACCGGTGACAGCGTCCCTGAGGGAGTTCGCGGATTCCGGATCCTCGAGCAGATCAAGTACTCCGAGAAACTGCTCAAACAGACACTGTCCAAGCGGGACTGCGGTGTGGCCGAAATCCTGGTGCGAGGAGTCGACGTGGACCCGGCAGTGCTGCGTCCACGGCTCAAGCTCAAGGGCTCGCTTGCGCTGAGCGTCGTGATCGTACGGATCGGGCGATCGGCGTCGGCCTTCATCTGTGAGGCATCCCGCTAGCTCACTTGAAGACGAACAGCTCACCGATTGCGCTGGGCGTCAACACTTCGCCCTTGGGGCCGATCGAGGTGCCGACGGTGAAGCCGACTGCTCCCGGCAACGTGTCCTGATCCACCGTCTCACCGGTTTCGGTGTCGAAGGTGATCAGGCTCAGTCCGTTCTCACCCTCGCGTACGACGGTGTATCCGGTGTTGCCGGCGGTCTGCGCCGGAACGCCCAGTTGCAGAAGGTCTTTACGTTCCCAGGCCAGTTCGGCGTGATCTCCCTCGTCGCGCACGGCAAGGAGGTGGCCCTTGTCGCCGCCGGCGGGAATGATCAAACCGTCGTCGGACGTCGAGGCACTACCGGCCGAGTTGAAGCCGATGTCGTAACTCCACCTGGTGTCACCGGTTTCGGCGTTCACTGCCCAGAGAGATCCGTTGTTGTCGGTGGCGTAGACGGTCTTGCCGTCCTTCGACAGGTCCGGGCTCGACGCCGTTCCACCGGGAAGCGCGTCGGTGGACCACTCGCGGGTGATGGACGGATTGTCGCCGCCCGTGTACTTCATGGCGACCAGATCGGCTGCCTGAGAACTGGGTCCGTAGAAGGTGAAGTAGAACTTGCCGGTGCCCAGGTCCACTGCCGGGGTATTGGCCACCGGGCAGCCGGACGTGCCGAGGAAGCACTCGTTCAAACCCTTGTTGTCGGGAATGAGTTCTGCATTCGCGCCCTGGTCGATCGACGGCGGCGGGATCAGGTCGAACGACGGAACCACTTTTGCGCCGGTCTGCGGGTCGAGCACGTTGATCTGACCCAATTGGGTGATGAACAACAGGTTTCCGTCGCCGGTGAACTGTGACGAGAGAGGAGTGCCCACAACGAGCGTGCGCCAACGCAATTGACCAGTCTCGGTGAAGGACATCATCGCGCCGCTCTCGCCGACGTAGACATTGGTGGCAGTGTCGACGATGGGCGTCGAGGCGACTACTCCGTCGTTGAGTCGAGCGCACCACTTCTTGCGACCCGAATCCATCTGGAACGAGAAGAGATTGCAGCCGTTCTCGGTGCGGGCGGTGACGAAGCTCTGGCCGTTCGCGGCCACCGAGGCGTACGCGGCAACCGGACCGCCGAGAGGGCGTGACCATGCGAACTCGACATCGCGTGATCCGGTGACCGGGCTCGTGTCGCTGTTGCGGGCGTCGGCATGCATGGCCGGCCAACCCGCCGACGCGTACCGGTCGACCTGTCCGTCGTCGCTGCCGCAACCGGCGATCAGGGCCGCAGCGATCGCCGTCGACACCATCACGGACGACCGTAGGACCCGCCGCATCACAATCTCCCTGCCTTCACTTGATCAAGAGCCCTCGGTAACTGCACAAGCCCGGACCAGAGACTATCCCGACCGGGGCAACGTGACGGGGCACACCCCGAGGGTCGGTGAGTCGGCCCCACGTAGGCTGAACACTCATGACGAGCATGTGGGGCGCACCGTTGCGCACTCGATGGCGGGGATCACGCCGAGGCGACAGCGATCAGGCCAAGTTCTTGACGGTCGATTCCCTCAAATGGGTTCTGGCGAACAAGGCGTACACACCCTGGTATCTGGTGCGGTACTACCGTCTGGCCAAGTTCAAGATGGCCAACCCGCACGTGATCCTGCGCGGCATGGTGTTCCTCGGCAAGAACGTCGAAATCCATTCCACCCCCGACCTGTCCCGCCTCGAGATCGGGCGCTGGGTGCACATCGGTGACGGCAACGCGATCCGCTGCCACGAAGGCTCGCTGCGCATCGGCGACAAGGTCGTCTTCGGCAAGGACAACGTCGTCAACACGTACCTCGACATCGAAATCGGTGCGTCGACGCTCGTAGCCGACTGGTGCTACATCTGCGATTTCGACCACCGCATGGACGACATCAACACACCGATCAAGGACCAGGGCATCGTCAAGGGCCCCGTCCGTATCGGCCCGGACACCTGGGTGGCAGCGAAGGTCACCGTGCTGCGAAATACCCGCGTCGGACGCGGTTGTGTCCTCGGTGCGCACGCCGTCGTCAAAGGCGACATCCCGGACTACAGCATCGCGGTCGGCTCGCCCGCGAAGGCGGTCAAGAACCGCAAGTCCGATTGGGAAGCCGGCGCTGCCGATCGTGCAAAGTACATCGCGGCGCTCGAGGACATCGCACGCAAGAAGGCTGCTGCGGACGCTGCCGACGCGTCGTCGACGTCGTAGCTCACTTTTTGGCAGAACCAGCGATTACTTTCGGCGCCGCCACCGGTCTGTATCGGTATCGGCGCCGAAAGTCTGCGCCGGTGAAAGGAGTGCCGACATGAGCGAACAGACACCCGAATGGGTCGTGGCGCAGCGCCGCGAACTGGTGGGATTTCTCGAAGGCCTGAGCACGGAGCAGTGGAACGCGCCGACCCTGTGCGAGGGGTGGCGGGTCCGCGAAGTGATCGCGCACATCACCATGCCCTACCGATACTCGGCGCCGCGATTCGTCGTGGAAATGGTCAAGTCACGCGGAAACTTCAACAAGATGTCGAACCGGCGAGCGCTCGCTGATGCGTCGGAAGTCGGTGAGCGACAACTGCTTGCCTCGCTTCGCGACAACGTTGCACACCCGTGGAAGCCACCAGGCGGCGGCTTCGAGGGTGCGCTCTCGCACGACGTGATCCACGGTCAGGACATTCGCGTGGCACTCGGCGACGATTACGTGGTGCCCGAAGACCGGCTCACTCGTGTGCTCAGCGGACTCTCGCCCAAAACCGTGAAGTATTTCGGAACTGACCTCGACGGCGCTCGGTTGCGCGCCGACGACCGAGACTGGACGTACGGTGCCGGCGCCGAGGTTCACGGGGCGGCGCAGGATCTCCTGCTCGTGCTGTGCGGCCGGATGCTGCCACCAGGCCATCTGCTCGGGGATGCGAGTTCTCGTTTCACCGCGCCCCTCCCGACCCGCTGAGGTCAGCGCGTCAGCGACCAGGGAGCGGCCGCTCGGGAATCTGTGGCCGTGCCAACGGCTGCCGCACCCGACGCTTCGCGCCCGCGTAGACGTGAGCAGTCTCCTCGGCGACCTGATGCCAGTCGAAGTCCGATGTCAGGCGTGCGCGGGCGGCCACTGCCCGTTCCTGTGCCCCGGCGGGATCGTCGAGTACCTCGCGGACAGCCGAGGTGAGCCCGGCGATGTCGCCCGGTTGGAAGGACATCCCCGTCACCCCGTCGACGACGGCTTCGCCCAGTCCGCCTGCGGTGGACGTGATCAGCGGAGTGCCGGCCGCCGCCGCTTCGAGGGCGATGATCCCGAACGGCTCGTAGCGCGACGGCAGGACGATGGCGTCCGCTCCGTGCAGCCAGCTGAGCAGTTCCGTGTGATCGAGGTTGCCGAGAAAGTCCACCGCCCGCGCGACGCGATGCGTGCGTGCCTGTTGGTAGAGCCAGGTGAACTGGGTGCCTTCGCCCGCGATCGCGAGGGTCGTGCCGGGGTGGCTACGACGGATTCGGGGGAGTGCTGCGATGGCGTCCTGCACGCCCTTCTCGTATTCCAGGCGGCCGACGAAGAGGAGTTTCGGCGGTCCGGATCGCGGTCCACGTTCGCGAAAGTTCCACGTGGTCAGGTCGATTCCGTTGCGGATGACGGTGATCGGCGGCAGCGTCGGGCCGTAGAGCTCGGTCACTTCTTCCTGCATGGACGCCGAACAAGTTATGAGAGAGTCGGATTCGTTTGCCAGCCACCACTCGACGGAGTGGACCTGGCGGTTGATGCGTCCGGAGATCCAGCCGCTGTGGCGACCCGCCTCGGTGGCGTGAAGTGTGGAAACCAGTGGGACGTCATAGAATTCGGCCAGGGCGATCGCCGGATGTGCGACCAGCCAGTCGTGCGCGTGCACGACGTCGGGCTGCCAGCCCTCGCCCACTCCTGGCTTGTGCAGCGCCATCCCGGCACGGACCATCGCGTGACCCATCGCGAGGGTCCACGCGAGCATGTCCTCGCCGAAGACGAAGTGCGCGGGGTCCTCGGCCACTGCGACGACAAGGACGCCCTCGGAAATGTGCGTGATCGTCGGGTGCGTCGACGCATCCGTTCCGGAGGGGCGACGCGAGAGAACAACGACCTCGTGGCCTGCAGCCGCCAACTCGGTGGCGAGATGGTGGACGTGTCGGCCGAGGCCGCCGACGACGACCGGTGGGTACTCCCACGAGACGATGAGAATTTTCACGACGGACTCAGTTCTGTGTCAGGTAGACGGCGAGCATCCAGTCCCGGGAACAACCCGTCGGCGCGATTCCAGCCTTCGGCGAGTCGCTCGGCGACGGCATCGCGGCCGGAAACGAGCGCTTCGGAGATTTCCCTGGTCGCGTGGGCGTGCTTGTGTGCGCGTTCGCGGGCGTACCCCGCGGCCGAATCCTTGCTCACCATGAATGCCCAATCGCTCGAAACTGTCATCAGTGTCTCGCGAAGTACCTGATCGTTGACCCGGTTTCGCAGTTCCGGTCGTCCGGGTGCGTTGTCGCGTCCGCGAGACTTGTCCACGGTGCCGAGCGCGGTCTCCACCACTTCGGAGTTCAGTTGCACCAGGTCGGACACCTGATCGCCAGCCCAGACACGCCAGTCCTTACCCGATCCCCAGGACGAATCCTCGAGTTGAACGGGTTCGCCGACGTATCCCGATGCCTTGGCGTCGGCGAGGGTGCCGACGCGAATTCCGGCCTCGGGAAGCGCGCGCAGGAGATTTTCGAGCCACTGCGGACCTTCGTGCCACCAGTGCCCGAACAGTTCGGTGTCGAAAGCTGCGACCACGAGGGCGTCGCGGCCGATGCGGGTGGATTCACTGCGCAGACGCGCCCGAACGGTTTCGACGAAGTCGGCAACATGCTTGTCGACGGCGGCCGCAGCGAGTTCGGGGTCGTACGGCAACTTGTCGGCGGAGTCGACGGTCCGTCCGGTGACTCGCGACGGCTTGAGACCCGTCTCGTGGTCGTAGGTGTGGAAGTCGCGGTAGGCGGCGTGACCCGGATATCCGGACTTGGGGGACCAGACCCGGTAGCTGACCTGCAGGTCGCGGCCGAATGCAACCACGTCGGATTCTCGAACCGGGCGGCCGAGGGACGTGTCGCCGCGCAAGGCGGGGCCGTCGACCATGAAGTGGGTGACGCCCGCTTCGGCGTACCCGCGCTCCATGCCCGGGGTGTACCCGCACTCAGGTCCCCAGATCCCGGTCGGAGTGTGATTCCACCGGGCATGCGCGTCGGCGAGACCTTCGCGGAGGGAGAACGCCCGCAAGCGAGGATCGAGCAGCGGTTGGAACGGGTGGGCCAGCGGCCCGCCGAGAAGCTCGAAGGCCTCGCGATCGATGAGGTCGCGGAACACCGGTGAGGCGCCGTGCTGCCAGTGAGTCTCGAAATCCGCGAGAGCGGCAGCTGACGCCCGGTGTTCGCGCGCGCCGAGTTCGCGGTGCGCCGCGTCCGGCATGCCGGCAGCCTCGTGGGCGCGGATTTGCCAGTTGCCGAGCCAGTGATGCATCCCGGCGAGGCAGTGGGGATCGTCCAACTGGGCCGCGAGTACGGGCGTGATTCCCAGCGTCAGCAGGTGCGATCGGCCCTCGTCGGCCAGGCGTCGTAGCGCGGCGGCGAGCGGAATGTACGACGCAGCCCAGGACTGGTAGATCCATTCCTCGCCGACTGGCCATCTGCCGTGGTTGGCGAGCCACGGCAGATGGGAGTGCAGAACCAGGGCGAACATCCCCGGTTCGGTGACGGGTGTTGCGTTACTCACTCGCCGGTTTCCTTCACGGCAATAGCGACGAGGTCGAGGCTGTCGTCGATGTCGGGTTCGCTGATGCTGAAGTCGTCGACGGTGATGCCCTCGACGTCGCGGGTGAGATCTTCCGGCCAGGGCTCGCCGGCCAACGCGCGGTCGATCTGCGCATTGATGAACGATCCGCCGTGCTTGGCGTCGAGTTCCTTCAGGCGCGAACCGTGGTGGACGCCGGTCATCAACTGAACGCGGAATCCGGCGTCTTCGAGCAATTCGGTCATTTCGGAGGCGTTGAGCTCACGAGTGTGGAAAGGGTTGAGCGGCGTGTCGCGGCCGGGGGAGAAGGTGATCCGGTTGGGGGTGCTGATGAGAAGTTCACCGCCGGGAGCGAGAACTCGGAAGCATTCGCGCAGGAACTGACCCTGATCCCACAGGTGCTCGATCACCTGGAAATTGACGACGACGTCAACCGAGTTGTCCGCCAGTGGAAGCTCGGCGAGGTTGCCGTGGAGCATCTCGACGCGGGGGTAGCGGGCACGGACGTGCTCGACCGCGGAGATGTCGTAGTCGAGGCCGGTAACCTTTGTTGCGACGTCCGCAATCATGTTGGCGCCGTAGCCTTCTCCGGAACCGGCCTCGAGGACTCGGCGGTCCGTGCAGCGCTCCAGAAGTGCGCGGTACACCACTTCGTGGCGTCGGAACCAGTAGTTCTCCTCGGGGATTCCTGGCACGGTTCGTTCGCCCGTCAAGGGCAGGGGTGGGTCCTCGTGGTTGCTGACACTCGTTTCACTCACCCGTGCGAGATTAGTGCCATCCGAGTAGAACGTGTTCGCCGTGGTCCAGATCACTGCTGTCAATTCCTGTTCGTGCCGTTATGGTGGACGAGGTTCCACGTTAAGTTACCCACCGGTAACTTAACGTGGGGTAATCTAACGCACAGCCGACGTGAACCGAGAAATTCGCCCGTAGGGAGACCTGTCGGACTCTCTTTTCGGACGCTCGGACTGCGCGAGCACCACAGACGATTTATCAGGTGAATTACACACAGGAGGTCGACGAAGACCCATGACGAATATCGTTGTTTTGATCAAGCAGGTCCCCGACACATGGTCCGAGCGCAAGCTGACCGACGGCGACTACACGCTTGACCGTGAAGCCGCCGACGCAGTCCTCGACGAGATCAACGAGCGCTCCGTCGAAGAAGCACTCCTCATCAAGGAAGCTCAGGGCGGTGAGGTAACGGTGCTGTCCGCAGGTCCCGACCGCGCCACCGACGCTATCCGCAAGGCTCTCTCGATGGGCGCCGACAAGGCCGTCCACATCAACGACCCGGCACTGCACGGCTCCGACGCGATCCAGACCGCATGGACGCTCGCTGCTGCTCTCGGCCAGATCACCTTCGAGAACGACGAGCCTGCCGACCTGATCATCGCCGGCAACGAGGCCACCGACGGCCGCGTCGGCGCTGTTCCGGCCATCATCGCCGAGTACCTGGGCATCCCGCAGCTCACGCAGCTGCGCAAGGTCGTCGTCGCCGACGGCAAGATCACCGGTGAGCGCGAGACCGACGAGGGCGTCTTCGGCCTCGAGGCTTCGCTGCCCGCGATCGTCTCGGTCACCGAGAAGATCAACGAGCCGCGCTTCCCGTCCTTCAAGGGCATCATGGCCGCGAAGAAGAAGGAAGTTCTCGTCTACACGCTGGCCGACCTCGGAGTCGACCCGGAGACCGTCGGAGTTGCCAACGCCGGCACCACCGTGACGTCCTCCACCCCCAAGCCCCCCCGTACCGCTGGTGAGCGCATCGTCGACGAGGGAGACGGTGGCACCAAGATTGCCGCGTACCTCGTCAGCAACAAGGTCATCTGATCGCGCCCTTCTAGACATCCAGCAGAAGAACTCAGGGAGAGTTAAGTCATGGCAGAAGTACTTGTGCTCGTAGAGCACGCAGAGGGTGCGCTGAAGAAGGTCAGCACCGAACTCATCACCGCTGCACGCGCACTCGGTGAGCCGTCGGCAGTTGTCGCCGGCCCCGCGGGCACCGCAGCAAAGCTCGCCGACGCTCTGGCAGCAGCCGGCGCCGAGAAGATCTACGTCGCCGAGTCCGACGACATCGACGGCTACCTCGTCACCCCCAAGGTCGACGTTCTCGCCGCTCTGGTCGAGTCCACCAGCCCGGCAGCAGTCATCACCGCAGCCGGCACCGAGGGCAAAGAGGTTGCCGGTCGTCTGGCCGCACGTCTGGGCTCCGGATTGCTGACCGACGTCATCGAGATTAAGGCTGACGGCACCGGCGTCCACTCCATCTTCGGTGGCGCGTTCACCGTCGAGGCCAAGGCCAACGGCGACGTTCCGGTCTACTCGGTTCGTCCGGGCGCAGTCGAGGCTGCTCCGCAGGCCGGCGCAGGCGAGCAGATCACCGTCGAGGTTCCAGCCCAGGACGAGAGTGCCGTCAAGGTCACCTCGCGTGAGCCCATCGTCGGCGGCGACCGCCCGGAGCTCACCGAGGCGTCGGTTGTCGTCTCCGGTGGACGTGGTGTCGGCAGCGCGGACAAGTTCTCCGTCGTCGAAGAGTTGGCCGACTCCCTCGGCGCTGCAGTCGGTGCTTCGCGTGCCGCTGTGGACTCGGGTTACTACCCCGGACAGTTCCAGGTCGGTCAGACCGGTAAGACGGTCTCGCCGCAGCTGTACATCGCGCTCGGCATTTCCGGTGCCATCCAGCACCGTGCCGGCATGCAGACGTCCAAGACCATCGTCGCGGTCAACAAGGACGAAGAGGCACCCATCTTCGAGATCGCCGACTTCGGCATCGTGGGCGACCTGTTCAACGTCGCACCGCAGCTCACCGAAGCTGTGAAGTCCCACAAGGGCTGAAAAGCGCAAACTGCTGTGCGCCTTTATCAACCCCCCGCGGTTGATAAAGGCGCACAGTGCTTTATTCACCCGGCCTGCATCGGCATGTCACTTCGTCGATACCGAGACGCCGTTCGCGCTCGATAAACCTTGCGCATGACAATTACGTCAGTCCTTCGCTCCGCGAGTGACAATCTCGGCCGTGAGGTCGCCCAGCCGAGATATTCCCTGATCGTCTCCTCCGACCGCGAGCATCGTGTCGCTGCGCAGCGCCTTCGATACCGAGTGTTCGCCTCCGAGCCAGGCTTCTCCCTCCCCGCTTCGGCCGGGGTGTTCGAACTCGACGCCGACGCCTTCGACGAATTCTGTGATCATCTTCTCGTTCGCGACAACATCACCGAGGAGTACGTCGGCTGCTACCGAATGCTGCCGCCGGATTCCGCTGCGGCGGCCGGTGGGTATTACACCGCAACGGAATTCGACATCTCCGCGCTCGATCCGGTGGCGAACAGGATCGTCGAAATGGGTCGCGCGTGCGTCGATCCCGCTCACCGCACCGGATCCGTCCTGAGCCTGATGTGGTCGGGCATCCTGCACTATCTCGAATTGACCGGATACGAGTGGGTGATGGGCTGCGTCTCCGTGCCCGTCTTGCCGAGCCCCGATTCAATTGCCGGCGCCGATGTCCGCGGCGTCCGTGACTTCGTGATGAACAAGCACGCCAGTCCGGGGTCGCGGCGGGTGATCCCACGAAACCCGGTGGTCCTCGGGGGTCTGACGCTCGACGAGATCGCCGCACCGGAACGCGTGACGATGCCACCGTTGCTCCGTGGTTACTTGCGGATGGGCGCGATGATCTGCGGGGAACCTGCTCACGATCCCGAGTTCGGTGTGGCCGATTTTGTTGCGCTGCAAGGCCTTCACTCCGCCAACAAGCGGTACCTCGAACGGCTGCGATCGGCGGCCGCCGCACACGAGTCGGGGATCGGCTGATGACCGCGGCGGTGCCGTACTGGGTGCCGACGAGCCCCTGCGGCGACGGGTGCCTACCCGCGGACGCACCCGGTGTGTCGAGTATCACCGTGATGGCCCGCGGGGTCATGGTCGGTGCCGCACTGTTGACTGCGCCTGTGCTTTCGGCCGGCTGGCTCCTCCCGCGCACCTGGCGTACTGAGATGCAACGCGGATACTCGCGCGCGTTGCTTCGTTGTCTGGGGATGAAGCTGACGGTCGACGACCAGCGGTTGGGGCGCGCGGAACCTGACGGGGTCATGGTTGTCGCCGGTCACGTGTCCTGGACCGACGTCCTCGTCGCGAGCGCCGTTGCTCCGGCCAACTTCGTCGCCCGCGCCGACCTGCTCGACTGGGCAGTGCTCGGCGGTCTCGCGCGCCGGATGCGCGTCGTCCCCATCGACCGCGCTCGCCTGCGTGAACTCCCCGGAACCGTCGACGTCGTTCGCGAACGCCTGCAGCGAGGTGTCCGGGTGATGGTGTTCCCCGAGGGAACGACCTGGTGCGGGCGGGCGTACGGCGGTTTTCGTCCGGCGATGTTCCAAGCAGCCGTCGACGCCGAATGCCCGGTTCAGCCGATGGCGATCCGCTACGAGAACGCCGACGGTTCCCTGTGCACCGGACCCTGCTTTGTCGGCACCGAAACGATCGGTCAGTCCATCCGTCGGATCCTGCGTCAGAAGAACGTCGAGGTGAAGGTCAGGCTGGCTCCGCTCGAGGAGGCAGGGGAGTGTCGAGCCGATCTCGCGCAGCGATGCGAGAGCGCCGTACGCGGCGTCGACATCATCGATCTGGCAGCTCACGACATCTTCGACCCCGCACCGGAACTCGTGACACAAGCCATGGGACAAATCGATCCTTCCCCGGCGATGAGCGCTTAGCCTGCTGAGCGAGGCTGGTCGAACTCTCGTGCTGGGCTATCCTTGTCAAGCCATGACTCTGCCTGCACACAGTGCCCACGCCGGATTTCCGGTGTACCTCGATCATGCCGCCACGACTCCGATGTCGGCAGCCGCTATCGAGGCGATGACCGATACCTTCAAAACCGTGGGCAACGCGTCCTCGCTGCACGGCTCCGGCCGTGCGGCCCGGCGCCGCGTCGAGGAATCGCGCGAATCGATCGCCGCCAGCCTGGGTGCGCGGCCGTCGGAGGTCATCTTCACCTCCGGAGGCACCGAGAGCGATAATCTCGCGGTCAAGGGCATCTACTGGGCTCGCCGTGACGCAGACCCGCGACGCACTCGCATCCTGGCCAGCTCCGTCGAGCATCATGCTGTGCTCGACGCCGTCGAGTGGCTCGAGCAGCACGAGGGCGCGCGCGTGACGTGGTTGCCGGTCGACGAGAACGGTGTCGTCGACCCGCAGACCTTGCGTGACGAGCTTTCCGTCCACGCCGACGAGGTAGCACTCGTGACGGTGATGTGGGCCAACAACGAGGTCGGCTCGATCATGCCGATCGTGGAGTTGGCGGAGATTTCGGCTGAGTTCGAGATTCCGATGCACAGCGACGCGGTTCAGGCAGTTGCACAATTGCCGGTCGATTTCGCGGCGAGCAAATTGGCCGCGCTGAGCATCGCGGCGCACAAGTTCGGTGGTCCGCACGGCGTCGGCGCGCTTCTGCTCGGACGCCAGGTTCCCTGTGTGCCGCTCCTTCACGGCGGCGGACACGAACGTGATCTGCGTTCGGGGACGCCGGACACCGCGGGAGTTGTCGGGATGGCTGCGGCGCTGCGCGCGAATGTCGCGAACTTCGATTCGAGCACAAGGGAATTGGCGAAGCTGCGTGACCGTTTGATCGGCGGGGTCCTGGAGATCCTTCCCGAGTCGGTGCTCAACGGCCCGACCGGTTCCGATCGGCTTCCCGGTAACGCGCACTTCACCTTCCCCGGTTGCGAGGGCGATTCGTTGTTGATGCTGCTCGACGCTGCCGGTATCGAATGTTCCACCGGTTCGGCCTGCACCGCCGGTGTGGCCAGGGCCAGCCACGTCTTGATTGCGATGGGCGTCGAATCGCCCGTCGCGCGTGGCTCACTGAGATTTTCGCTCGGACATACGTCGAGTGTCACCGATGTGGACGCGCTCATCGCTGCGCTTCCACAAGTAGTAGAGCGCGCTCGGGCCGCCGGTCTTGCCGGTGCCGGTTCGCGTGGAGGGGATCGCTGATGCGAGTACTCGCAGCCATGAGCGGAGGTGTCGACTCCGCTGTCGCCGCCGCCCGCGCTGTCGCCGCCGGACACGACGTCGTCGGCGTTCATCTTGCTTTGTCCACGGCGCCGGGCGCATTGCGGACGGGTTCGCGTGGATGCTGCTCGAAGGAAGATGCCGGCGACGCCAGGCGCGCCGCCGACGTTCTCGGAATACCCTTCTACGTCTGGGATTTCGCCGATCGCTTCAAGGAAGACGTGATCGACGACTTCGTGGCGTCGTACGCAGCGGGTGAGACCCCCAATCCGTGCCTGCGCTGCAACGAGAAGATCAAGTTCACCGCACTCGCCGACCGTGCAGTCGCTCTCGGCTTCGATGCCGTGGCGACCGGTCATTACGCGCGCCTCGAAGACGGCGTCCTACGCCGGGCGGTCGACGCGGACAAGGACCAGTCGTATGTCCTCGGTGTGCTGACGGCTGAGCAGCTTTCGCGAGCGATGTTCCCGATCGGTGACACACCGAAAGAACAGATCCGCGAGGAAGCCGCCGAGCGCGGTCTGGCTGTGGCGAACAAGCCTGACAGTCACGACATCTGCTTCATCCCGACCGGCGACACACGAGCATTCCTGGGTGCGCGCATCGGCGTTCGTCCGGGAAGCGTCGTCGACGCCGATTCGGGTGAAGTCCTCGCTGCACACGACGGCGTACACGGCTTCACGATCGGACAGCGCAAGGGTCTCGGCGTCGAAGGTCCGGCGGGTGACGGCCGTCCGCGGTACGTGACCGCGATCGAGCCCGAAACCGGAACGGTCCGAGTGGGTTCGGCCAAGAATCTCGACGTCTGGGCCATCTCGGCGCAGCGTGCGATCTGGACCTCGGGCCAGGCGCCGGAGGGCCCCGTCGAATGCATGGTGCAGGTTCGTGCGCACGGTGGACTGGCGCAGGCCGTTGCGGAGGCCGTCGACGACGGTACTTCGAGCGGCGGTATCTCGATCTCGTTGCGCGAACCACTGACCGGCGTCGCAAAGGGACAGGCCGTCGTGTTGTATCGCCCCGACCGAGAACTGGGCGACCAGGTTCTCGGCAGTGGCACCATCTCGGGCACCGAATCCGAGCCGAACACACTGTGACGCAGCAGGTTTCCATCGGTGGTCTCGTCACCGGAATCGGATCCTGGCCGGGCACGGATGCCCGCGAAAGTGCCGCAACCATCCTCGGTGAGCTGGGTGGTTTCCCGCATCTGGTGGAGTTGCCGAGCCGCGGTCTCGGCGCTGACATGGTCGGCCGGGCGGGGGCAATTCTGGTCGACATCAACCTCGACGCCTCGACCCGTGCCTATCGAGTCGTGCCTCGGCGGGGCAATGTCGCGAAGCGAGCCGAGGACTTTCTGAATCAGGATCTCGATGCGCTCGAGGAAGCCTGGGAGTCGGCGCGCTTGGTCGGCGGAGACCACGTCGTCAAGCTTCAAGTCGCCGGCCCGCTGACACTCGGCGCCGAGATCGAAGTCGCAAACGGTTCGCGAGTTCTCGTCGACCGCGGTGCGCTCCGCGACGTCGCAGAATCACTCGGTGAGGGTCTCGCGCGTCATGCGGCCGAGGTCACTCGCCGCACCGGCGCCGCAGTGGTGATTCAGTTGGACGAGCCGCAGATCGCGGCAGTTCTGGCCGGTTCGCTGCCTGGGCGCACCAAGATGGAGAGCGTTCCGGCACTGCCGGAACCCGAGGCACTCGCCGTACTCGACTCGACGATCAGCGGTTGCGGACTGCCCACAATCGTCCACAGTTGCGGCACAGACATGCCGTGGGATCTACTGAGGCGAAGCCAGGCGTTCGGCGTGAGCTTCGACATGTCGCTCATCGGCTCACGCGATCTCGACGGTATCGGCCAGTTGTTCGACGCCGGCAAGGAATTGGCGCTCGGTCTGGTTCCGTCCGTGGAGCCGGAAAAGCCGGTGACGTGGAAAGAGTGTGCGATGCCCGCCGTCACACTGGTAGATCGTCTCGGCTTCTCTCGTGAACTCCTGCAGACCCAGGTCGCGGTCACTCCGCGTTGCGGTCTTTCGGGTGCGAACCTCGACTGGGCTCGTGCCGCCCTTCGGCTGTGTACAGACGTCGGCAAGGCATTGGTGGACGATCCGTCGGCGTTCTAGTGTGTGCGTTCCGATGTGGAGTCGTGTGGTGTGTCGGTGTGAACCGATAATCTTCTAGCTGTGACTGAAACCGCGGATGCAATGCAGCCAGCGCCCAACGAGGCGCGCGAGCAGTGGACGGAGCTGGCCGAAGAGGTACGCCAGCATCAGTTCCGCTACTACGTTCGTGATGCGCCCGTCATTTCGGACGGTGCATTCGACACATTGCTCGGGCAGCTCAATGCTCTCGAAGAGCAGTACCCGGATCTGCGAACTCCCGACTCTCCGACGCAACTCGTCGGTGGCGGATTCGCGACGGACTTCACGTCCGTCGACCACCTCGAGCGGATGCTCAGCCTCGACAACGTCTTCGACGAGTCGGAGCTCCGAGCATGGATCGCCAAGGTCGAGCAGGAAACCGGGCCGGAACTGCACTATCTCTGTGAAGTGAAAATCGATGGTGTCGCCCTCAATCTCGTCTACGAGAACGGCAAACTCGTTCGTGCCGCAACCCGCGGTGACGGTCGTACGGGCGAGCTGGTCACGCTCAACGCTCTGACGATCAACGACATCCCGGAGCGCCTTACCGCCACGGACGAGTACCCGATTCCGAGCCTGCTCGAGGTGCGTGGCGAGGTGTTCTTCCGCCTCGAGGACTTCGCAGCACTCAATGCCTCCCTGGTGGAGGAGGGGAAGGCGCCGTTCGCCAATCCGCGCAACTCCGCGGCGGGCTCCCTGCGTCAGAAGAATCCTGCCGTCACCGCGCGTCGCCGCCTCGGAATGATCTGCCACGGGTTCGGGCGCATGGAAGGTTTCGAGCCGGCCTCGCAGTACGACGCCTACGTGGCCCTCGCCGCCTGGGGTCTGCCGGTGTCCACGCACACCTCACGGGTGGTCGGCGCCGACGCCGTGGTCGAGAAGATGAAGTACTGGGGAGAACACCGCCACGACGTCGAGCACGAGATCGACGGGTTGGTGGTCAAGGTAGACGAGATGTCGTTACATCGACGTCTGGGCACCACGTCGCGCGCACCACGGTGGGCTATCGCGTACAAGTACCCGCCGGAAGAGGTCACGACCAAGCTCCTCGACATCCGGGTCAGTGTCGGACGTACGGGTCGTGTGACGCCGTTCGCGTACATGGAACCCGTCACGGTGGCGGGTTCCACTGTGTCCTTGGCCACGCTGCACAACGGCTCGGAGGTCAAGCGCAAGGGTGTGCTGATCGGCGACACCGTGGTGTTGCGTAAGGCCGGAGACGTTATCCCCGAGGTCCTCGGGCCCGTGGCAGACGTTCGTGACGGTACCGAGCGCGAGTTCGTCATGCCGACGCATTGTCCCGAGTGCGGCACGTTGTTGGCACCCGCGAAAGAGGGCGACGTCGACGTGCGATGCCCCAATCAGCAGTACTGTCCGGCGCAGTTGCGCGAGCGCGTGTTCCACGTCTCGGGGCGCGGTGCATTCGACATCGAGGTGCTCGGGTACGAGGCCGCGACCGGGCTGTTGGAGGCGAAGGTCATCGGTGACGAGGGTGATCTCTTCTCACTCGACGCCGAGAAACTGATCGAAGTTCCGATCTTCCGCACCAATGCGGGATCCCTGTCCGCCAACGGAAAACGCTTGCTGGCCAACCTGGATTCGGCAAAGGACAAGCCGCTGTGGAGAGTGCTTGTGGCACTGTCGATTCGGCACGTCGGCCCCACTGCCGCGAGGGCGTTGGCCGGCGAATTCGGCTCGCTGCAACGCATTCGGGAAGCTTCGGTCGACGAGTTGGCTGCAGTCGACGGCGTCGGATCGACTATCGCCGCCGCCGTCGTGGAGTGGTTCTCCGTCGACTGGCACCAGCAGATCGTCGACAAGTGGGCGTCGGCCGGAGTACGCATGGAGGACGAACGCGACGATTCGATTCCGCGCAATCTCGAGGGTCTCTCGATCGTCGTCACCGGTTCGCTCGAGACCTACTCGCGTGATCAGGCGAAGGAAGCGATTCTGGTGCGCGGCGGCAAGGCGGCAGGGTCGGTCTCGAAGAAGACTGCGTTTGTCGTCGTCGGTGAAGCGCCCGGTTCCAAGCACGACAAGGCGGTCGAATTGGGTGTGCCGGTGCTCGACGAAGACGGCTTCCGGCGGTTGCTCGAAGATGGCCCGGATGCGGTCGCTCCCACCGATTTGGACGAATCAGAGTGACTTTGTCCGATTTCTGAGATTGGTGTGCTGGGTGCGATAGTGACGCCATGATCGAGATTCGTGAAGTTCTACCGGCTGAGTTCGAGACCGTCGGGGAGCTGACTGTGCAGTCGTACGTGGGTGGCGGATTTGTCACCGGCGGATCGCCGTACGCGGAGCGCCTGCGCGACACCGCAACTCGGGTGGAGCAGGGGCGGGTGCTGGTTGCGGTTCTCGGTGACGAAGTCGTGGGCTCGTTGACGATCGCAGAACCCGGCACGCCCTTCGCGGATGTTGCGCAGAAGGGCGAACTCGAGTTCCGCATGCTCGCAGTCTCGCCGCAAGCTCGGGGATCGGGCGCCGGAACCGCATTGGTTCGCGCAGTGATCGCCGAAGCCTACGACCGCGGCGATCACTCGGTGGTCATCTCGACGCAGCCCGAGATGGTCGATGCCCGTCGTATCTACGACCGCAACGGTTTCGTCCCCGATCCCGAGCGGGCGTGGGAGCCGATTCGCGGTATGGAACTGACCGTCATGGTTCGCGGCCTGGCCTGATCAGCCAGCCTGGTCAACCCAGTACCGTCGCCACGATTCCTGCGAGGTAGCCGAGGCGGGCTATCTCCGAAGGGCGGAATTCGGGCCCACCGGGACGACCGAGCATGAGGACTCGATTGCCGGAGCCGAGAGGTGCGGCAGCGAGGCTGGTGTTCATGTCGCGCCATACGTCCGGAACCCAGTCGGCCTCGCCGTCGAGGGCGGTGGGCTTGTCCAGTGGCATCCACGGAATGTCGGTGGCGTGGGTTTCCGGCGCGCCGGCGCTACCGACGACGCGGTACGCACCGTGCTTGCCGATGTCCGCGACGACGCACCAGCCGACTCGCAGTACACGCGGCGCGCCGTCGACGAGGACCTGTAGTCGATCGTTTCGGGCCGTCGCAACGGAATCTATGAGTTCGAGCTCACGGTGAGTGTCGAGAATCCCGGCGTAGGGGCGGATCGAATCGACCAGCACGTCCGGTAGATGCTCGGCAGCGGTGATCAAGGTGTCGGGCAGCGCGCCCGGTTCGACGTCGACCACGAGGTCGTCGATGGCAAAACCGTCACCTCGTTCCACGACGTCGAGGGAGAGGATGTCTGCGCCCACGGATCCGAGAGCTACGGCGAGCGCGCCGAGGCTGCCTGGTCGATCGGGCAGTTGGACGCGAAGCAGGTACGACACGTGCGTGCCTTTCGCTGATCGGTTCTCGCCCGGATCACGTCGACCCGGGCCTGACTCATCTTTGCACTTGCCCAACCTGCGATGGTGGGCGCCGCGGCGGCGTCACGCCAGATGCACATGCTTGTCACACGAGCGAAACACACTGCGGGCTTTCGGCGTGGCGATCGACACAGTGAGCGTGCTCGTCGTTCGATACAGCGGGCGTGCTTACAGGTCTGTCGCGGCGAGCAACTAGGCTGGACCGGCAATGTTCACGTCCTCTTCCGAAAGGGGCCCCGCGGTGCCTGCCATCTCCCGTGACGAGGTCGCGCACCTCGCGCGGCTGTCCAGACTCGCCCTGTCCGATGCCGAACTCGACGAGTTCGCCGGTCAGTTGGATTCGATTCTCAACCACGTCAAGGTGGTCACCGAGGTTGCCGCCGACGACGTCCCGCCCATGGCGAATCCCAATGCCGTCACCAACGTGACGCGCCCCGACGTGATCGTGCCCGGGTTGACCCCCGAGCAGGCATTGTCCGGAGCACCCGCAGTCGAACAGGATCGCTTTGCGGTTCCGCAGATCCTTGGAGAGGGCGAATGACCGATCTGACCACGCTGGACGCCGCTGAGCTGGCCGGCAAGATCCACTCGCGTGAGGTGTCCTCCGTAGAGGTCACGCAGGCGCATCTCGACCGCATCGCGGCCGTCGACACCGAGTACCACGCCTTCCTGCACGTTGCAGGCGAACAGGCTCTCGAAGCCGCCGCAGCAGTGGACAACTCGCTCGCAGGCGGAAACGAACCAGCTTCGGCACTCGCCGGCGTTCCGATCGCGTTGAAGGACATCTTCACCACGACGGACATGCCGACCACCTGTGCGTCGAAAATTCTCGAAGGCTGGGTCGCGCCGTACGACGCGACTCTGACCTCCAAGCTGCGCGCTGCCGGCATCCCGATCCTCGGCAAGACGAACCTCGACGAGTTCGCGATGGGCTCTTCGACCGAGAACTCGGCCTTCGGCCCGACGCGTAACCCGTGGGACGTCACCCGCATCCCCGGTGGCTCGGGCGGCGGTAGCGCAGCGGCGCTCGCGTCCCGTCAGGCCCCGCTGGCCATCGGCACTGACACCGGCGGTTCGATCCGTCAGCCCGCTGCGGTCACCGCGACAGTCGGAACCAAGCCGACGTACGGAACCGTCTCGCGCTTCGGACTCGTCGCGTGCGCGTCCTCGCTCGATCAGGGCGGCCCCTGTGGTCGCACCGTGCTCGACACCGCTCTGCTGCACGAGGTCATCGCCGGACACGATCCGCGTGACTCCACGTCCATCGACGCCCCCGTGCGTCCGGTCGTCGCCGCCGCACGCGAAGGTGCAAACGGCGACCTGCGCGGCGTCAAAGTCGGTGTGGTCAAGGAACTTCACTCCGACAGCTACCAGCCAGGCGTCATCGCTTCCTTCGATGCTGCCGTCGAGCAGCTCAAGGCACTCGGTGCCGAGGTTGTCGAGGTCTCGTGCCCGAGCTTCGAGCACGCGCTCGCGTCGTACTACCTGGTGCTGCCCAGTGAGGTCTCGTCCAACCTGGCCCGCTTCGACGCGATGCGCTACGGACTGCGTGTCGACGACGGCAACATGAGTGCCGACCAGGTCATGGCGGCAACCCGCGCCGCCGGTTTCGGTCCGGAGGTCAAGCGCCGCATCATGATCGGTACCTACGCACTGTCCTCGGGCTACTACGACGCCTACTACGGTTCGGCGCTCAAGGTCCGTACGCTCATCGCGCGCGATTTCGACAAGGCCTACGAGAAGGTGGACGTACTGGTCTCGCCGACCAGCCCGTTCACGCCGTGGAAGTTGGGGGAGAAGGTCGGCGATCCGTTGGCCATGTACCTCTCCGACCTGTGCACGCTGCCGACCAACCTGGCCGGACACTGCGCGATGTCGGTGCCCTCGGGTCTGTCCGCGGACGACAACCTGCCGGTGGGCTTGCAGATCATGGCGCCCGCCATGGCTGACGAGCGCCTCTACCGTGTCGGTGCCGCCTACGAAGCTGCACGCGGCCCGATCGCGACTGCGGTCTGACCTGTTTGCTGTGCGCCTTTATCAACCCCCCGCGGTTAATAAAGGCGCACAGCAGTTTCAGGAGCAAGTTCTCAGGGCCGTCCCCTGATCGGTTCCGTAGCGATGGCCGTGACCGGCGGGGACACCGAGCGAACCGAGCATGTCGACGGTGGTCTGCAAGAACGTGACACCCGGGATCCACTGCGGGATCGGTGCATCTTGCACGGCACGGCTCAGATCCGGTTTCTGTGTCGCGAGGGCAGGCGACCACCACACCACCGGGTCGGAAATGTTCGCGAGGACGGTTGCGCCGTCCGTTCGTGTCGCGCCGGCCGGGGGACCTGCCCACAACACGTCGCACGCGGTGGTGGGACTGCCCTCGGACAAAGCCTCGGTCAGTGCGGCGCTGCCGCCGACCGCGCCGAGGCTCTGTCCGTAGAGGAACAGGTCCGGTCGATCCTCGGCGGGCATAGCGGCAATGTGGCTGCCGACGGTGGTGAACAGGGCGGTGGCTGATTCCTCGGCGTCGTTGCGGCTGAACAGGAATGTCGCCCAACTGGGTGCGTCGGAGTATTGCTGCCCGACTATTGCGACGTCGCCGCCGAACCGTTGCTCGATACCGTCGACTGCATGCGTGTCGATCCACCCCGATCCGGTCGGAACGGCCACTACGACGCTGTTGCGGGTAAAGCCGCCGACGCGATCGAGTTCGCTCACCGCGAGCGCGGCACGTGATGCAGTGTCGGGTGCCGAATCCAAACCGGCGTAGACACGCACCGAGTCTTCGCCTGCTGCGACGAATTTGCGTCCCTCCGCCCCCATCGACGTCCACGAGATGAGAGATTCGGGGCTGCCTGACACAGAGGCCGAAAGTGGCTGTGTCAGAGCAGTGTCGATGTACGCGTTGGACTTGTCGAACGAATCGGCGAGGCCGTTCCACACGACGGGACCGACTACCAACTGCACCCCGAGAACACCCATGACCAGTGCGCCGACGCTCCGCGCGAAACCCATCCACCGCAGCGCCTTCGAAATTCCGATCCCGATGCCCCAGAGACCAAGTGCGGTCAGTGCTGCAATGCAACCCGCCTCCGCCCAGTGGAGAAGTCCGGCAGACGGTGCGCCCATCGCCGCTCGCAACGAGTTCTGCCAACCGGCGGCGGCGAACATCGCAACTGCGGTGCCGGCAGTCGACAACCCGAACGCGGTGATGCGCCAATGACGTTCGTCGAATCGGGCCTTGACCCGGTCGGGGACGAGCCGACGGGCTACCGCGGAGAACGCCCACATCGCCAGTAGTCCGGCCGCGACGAGCAGACCGCTGAACACCCCTTGTAGTACGGCTGATCGCGGCAGGAGTCCGGGAGCCAGCGAGATGGCGGACATCGCTGCCACGGCGACGCTCGTGGACACGCGGGGGAGTGCGAGCGCCCCGACTCGGGCGAGGACGGGGGTCCGTGACGCATTCAGAACGCTCATGCTGCAATCGCTTTCGGGGAGTAGGAGAACTCGTTCGACGGGTCGAGGCGCTGCGATCGCATCAGGGTGAAGCCGAAGGCGGAGACTGCCAGAACACCGGCCGTGCCGTAACCGAATCCCGATTCCGCGACCGGCGTCAGATAGCTTTGGCGCCAGGAGTTTCCGTTCACAGCCGTGACGGCTACATCGGCCATCGCGAAGCAATACCCTCGTGAGAGAAAGGACGTGCGGTCTTCACACGCGGCATGCATTCGCTGGTCGAGCTGACCGTCGAGGACCTGACGTGCCCACGGCCCCAGTTCCGTTCCGTGCGAATGCGCGTAGCGGAGTAGGTCGTAGCCGAGATCGTGCGCTTTGCAGGCCGAGTCGAATTCGTCGGGAAGTGGGACCGGCGACGAGCAGTCGCCGTGGGGATTGGCGAGGTATCCGTCGACGACGGCGGGGGTGTAACCGGCGAATGCCGCAAAGTCCGCCGGGATGGTGGTCGCAGCGTCAGCGGCATCCGCAGTAGTCACGGTGGCGATCGCCCTGGATGCGTTCGAATTCTCGGTGCGGGGCGACTGGGCTCCGCTCGCTCCGGCAGTGACCGTGATCGCTGCCGTTGCAGCCAGCGCCAGGGCAGCCCAGGTGCCGGCGCTTCGAGAGATGTCTTTCACCCGTGTGATCCGCATGCCGTTCACGCTATGAACGGACAATCCTGGCGGTCATCGCTCTGTGGAGGGGTTCTCCGACGCGCATTCGGGTGAGAATTCCCTCCCCTGTGATACCTCGGAGGTAGGGGGATCTCACTCTGCAGTATGAGGACTTTCGGGGTTCGCCTTCATAGGCTTGACGAGTGATCAAGGTCCGTAGGAAGAACAAGGGTGCACCGGATGTGCCCGCGCCGACATACGCCTCCGCCGGGTCGATGCTGTCCGGCCTCGACGGGGCGGTCGTTCATTCGGAGAAAGTGCGTAGGGCAACCAGTTTCGTGGCCCGCGGTCAGTTCTGGAACATCGTCATCGTAGCGATCACTCTGATCCTCTATTCGATTGCCTGGCCGACACTGCAACTGACGCATCATGTTTCGCCGCCGATCATGCCCTTCGTCGCCGCGTTGGCTGCATTTCCGTTCGTCCTGATCCGGATCAACGCTCCGTTGGGGTGGGCGGTGTCGGCGGTCTCGGCGTTGATCATCCCGTTGGTGTTCGACAACACTCCCGGTTACGGCTACCCGTGGCAGGTCGTCCACATCATCGTGCTGATGTCGTTGCTGGCCGCAGTGAGTCTGCGGGCGCCCATTCAGGTTGTCGGTGTCGCCTGGATCGCCACAGTGCTGCTCTTTCTCGGCAACGCCCCGGGAAGCGACGGCGCCGGTTGGGCTGTCGGGCTGAGTGCCCTGGTCGTCTTCTGCCTGTTGATCCGCTGGTTGGTTCTCTCGCGCCGCCAGTTGGCCAAGCAGGAGGAAGTCAGTGAGCTCGAGCGCACACGGCGCACGATCCTCGAGGAGAAGGCGCGGATCGCCCGCGACTTGCACGACATCGTGGCCCACCACATGTCGATGGTGGTCGTGCAAGCTCAGAGTGCGCCGTACAGACTCGATGCAGTCACTCCGGAGATCCGAACCGAATTCGAATCGATAAGTGAGACAGGGCGAGCAGCGCTCAACGAGATCCGTGGCCTCCTCGGAGTCCTGCGCAGCGACGGGGACACCGTGGTGACGGCTCCACAACCGGGCGTCGACCAGTTGGACGAACTGTTGCTCGGCAGTACCCGTGCCGGTTTGCCGGTATCGTGGCGAGTCGACGGCGATCGAGCGTCGGTCTCGGAATCCACGGGCCTTGCGCTCTACCGGATCATTCAGGAGTCGATCACCAACGCGGCCAGGCATTCGCCAGGCGGACCCATTGAGGTCGCCGTGGCCTTCGGTCCGCAATCGGTGAGCGCGCTCGTGAACAACGGACCTTCGCCATTGGGTGGCAATCAGCACTCGGCGTCGGAAACCACTGGTGGCAACGGAATCCGCGGAATGCGAGAGCGGGCTTCGGCGGTGGGCGGCATGCTGCTGGCAAACCGGCGACAGGACGGAGGGTTCGAGGTCCGGGCCGAGTTGCCGTCGATGCCCGCCTAGGCTGTCCGAGTGCCCATCACAGTATTCATCGCAGACGACCAGGCGATGGTTCGACAAGGGTTCGGAGCCCTACTCTCCGCCCAGCCCGACATCAGCGTGATCGGCGATGCGCCGGACGGCAAGATCGCCGTCGCCGAGGTCGCGCGATTGCGTCCGGATGTGGTCTTGATGGATGTTCGCATGCCCGAGATGAACGGACTCGACGCTGCCCGCCAGATTCTGTCCGCCGGATGGGAACCACCGGTGCGAGTCCTCATGCTCACCACTTTCGACATCGACGACTACGTCTACGAGGCACTGAGCGTCGGGGCGAGCGGTTTCATGCTCAAGGACGCACCGGCTGAGGAGCTGATTCGGGCGGTACGCGTCGTTGCCGAAGGGCAGGCTTTGCTGGCGCCGACGGTGACTCGGCGTCTGATTGCCGATGTGACCAGCCGGCGGGCGGCCCCGCGCGCACGGCCCGCAGCGCTGGACGCCCTGACCCCGCGTGAGCGCGAGGTCCTCGAACTGATCGCCCGCGGATTGTCCAACGTCGAGATCGCCGAGCGGCTGTTCGTCGCCGAGCAGACCGTCAAGACCCATGTCGGGAAGGTGCTGTCGAAGCTCGATCTGCGCGATCGCGCCCAGGCAGTCGTGCTGGCGTACGAAAGCGGGCTCGTCACGCCGGGTTAGGGGTCCCGTGCGGCGCGGCGTTGCGGCTCGGCAACGCCGCTATCCTGCGGCAATACGGTGACTGGGGGAAGATGGACACCAAGATCCACAATCCGGTCACGAGAGGTGCTGCACTATGCGAATCGGAATCCTCACGGGCGGCGGCGACTGCCCGGGCTTGAACGCGGTCATCCGCGCCGTCGTACGTACGTCGGCCGGTCGTTACGGCAGTACCGTGGTCGGATTCCGGGACGGCTGGCGAGGATTGCTCGAGGACCGCAAGGTCCCGCTCGACTCCGATGACCGCATCAACCGCATCCTCACCCGCGGTGGCACGATCCTCGGCACCGCTCGCGTGAACCCCGACAAACTCCGTGCGGGCCTCGATCAGATCAAGCAGACTCTCGACGACAACGGGATCGACGTCCTGATCCCGATCGGCGGCGAAGGCACTCTCACCGCGGCCAGTTGGCTTTCCGAGAGCGGCGTACCCGTGATCGGTGTGCCCAAGACGATCGACAACGACATCGATTGCACTGACGTGACTTTCGGTTTCGACACCGCCTTGGCTGTCGCCACCGACGCCATCGACAGGCTCCACACAACCGCCGAATCGCACCAGCGCGTCATGCTCGTCGAGGTCATGGGCCGGCATGCGGGCTGGATCGCGCTGCAGGCCGGACTGGCGTCGGGGGCGCACCTGACTCTGGTTCCGGAACAGCCGTTCGACGTCGACGAGGTGTGCGCGATGGTCAAGAAGCGCTTCCAGCGTGGCGACTCCCACTTCATCTGCGTCGTGGCTGAAGGTGCGATGCCCGATCCCGCGTCGATGACTCTGCGCGAAGGTGGCATAGACGAGTTCGGCCACAAGATCTTCACCGGTGTCGCGCAGCAGCTCGGAAACGAGATCGAGCGCCGCATCGGCAAGGAAGTTCGCACCACCGTCCTCGGGCACATTCAGCGCGGTGGCACCCCGACGCCGCACGACCGCATCCTCGCCACTCGCTTCGGCGTTCATGCCACCGACGCAGCTCACCGCGGAGATTTCGGTCAGATGGTCGCGTTGCACGGAACGTCCATCGACCTCGTTCCGCTCGCCGAGGCGACCCGCAAACTCAAGACGGTGCCCAAGGAGCGCTACGAGGAGGCAGCCGCATTCTTCGGCTGAGCCGCAGACGCATAAACTGATCACCATGACTGCTGTCGATGCGCCCGACATCCTCGATTACGACGAAGTACTGACCAAGTACGAGCCTGTGATGGGTATGGAGGTGCACGTAGAACTCGGCACCGCGACCAAGATGTTCTGCCCGTGCCCCACCGAGTTCGGTGCCGAACCCAATACCCAGGTGTGCCCGGTCTGTCTGGGCATGCCCGGTTCGTTGCCGGTGGTGAACGCAGCCGCTGTCGAGTCCGCGATCCGGATCGGCCTTGCGCTCAACTGCTCCATCACGCCGTGGGGCCGATTCGCACGCAAGAACTACTTCTACCCGGATCAGCCGAAGAACTACCAGATCTCCCAGTACGACGAGCCGATCGCAACCGAGGGTTACCTCGACGTGATCCTCGACGACGGCACGACGTGGCGCGTCGAGATCGAGCGCGCCCACATGGAAGAGGACACCGGTAAGTCCCTCCACGTGGGTGGCGCTACCGGTCGTATCCACGGTGCCAGCCATTCGCTGCTCGACTACAACCGTGCGGGCGTTCCCTTGGTGGAGATCGTCACCAAGACCATCCACGGTGCCGGTGAGCGCGCCCCCGAGGTAGCTCGCGCGTACGTCACGGCGCTTCGTGATCTGCTGAAGTCCCTCGACGTCTCCGACGTCCGCATGGACCAGGGATCGATGCGCTGCGACGCCAACATCTCCCTCATGCCGATCGGTTCCACCGAACTGGGGACCCGCACCGAGACCAAGAACGTCAACTCCCTCAAGAGCGTCGAGGTCGCAGTTCGCTACGAAATGCGCCGTCAGGCAGCAGTTCTCGACGCCGGCGGTGAGGTCATCCAGGAGACCCGCCATTTCCAGGAAGGCGACGGCACCACCGCAGCGGGACGCCGGAAGGAGACGGCCGAGGACTACCGCTACTTCCCGGAACCGGATCTCGAGCCCGTCGCTCCGAGCGCCGAGTGGGTCGAAGAACTGCGCGGTACCTTGCCGGAGCTTCCCTGGATTCGCCGTGCGCGGATCCAGAAGGACTGGGGAATCTCCGACGAGGTCATGCGCGACCTCGTCAATGCCGGTGCCATCGATCTGGTGATCGCGACCACCGAGGCCGGTGCTTCGCCCGAGGCAGCGCGCTCCTGGTGGCTGTCCTACCTGTCACAGCAGGCGAACACCCGTGGCGTCGAACTCGGTGCTCTGCCGATCACCCCGGCGCAGGTTGCCCAGGTCGTAGCTCTCATCGACAGCGGCAAGCTCAACAACAAAGTGGCTCGCCAGGTCGTCGATCACGTCCTCGACGGCGAGGGTGACCCGGAGCAGGTTGTCGCGGCCCACCCGGAGTTGGTCGTCGAACGTGACGAAACCAAGCTCAAGGCAGCCGTCGACGAAGCGCTCGCAGCGAACCCCGACATCGCGGACAAGATTCGCAGTGGCAAGGTGCAGGCCGCCGGAAAGATCGTCGGCGACGTCATGAAGGCCACTCGTGGACAGGCAGACGCGGCTCGTGTGAAGGAACTTGTCATCGAGGCGTGCAGCTAGCGCACACTGAATTTCTGACACTGATGCCCGGCCGAATCGAATTCGGCCGGGCATCAGTGTTTTTCGCTGTCGTTTTGCCGCTGTCGGTCTACAGACCAGGGACCACAACCGCGCGGCCGCTGAGCGTTCCGGCGGCTAGTCGTCGATACGCTTCGGCGCCGTTGTCGAGACTGAAGGTCTCCACCGCGATGTCGAAGATGCCGGCGTGCGCCAGGTCGATCAATTCGATCAGCTCGTTGCGGGCACCCCAGTACGGAACTGTCACAGAAGCCTCGTAAGGACTTTGGAAGAACCCGACTTTGGCATGGGCCTGCCCGTCGCCGATCCCGACGATGGTGACGTCCGATCCGACGCCGGCGACAGCCATCGCGGTGTCGATGGTGGGCTGATAGCCGACGAAGTCGAGAACCAGTGCGGCGCCCTGACTTCCGGTGATCCTGCGGACGTTCTCGGCCGCGTCCTTGTCGGACAGAACCACTTCGTGAGCGCCTACCTTGGTTGCCAGTTCGAGCTTGTCCGCGCTCACGTCGAGTGCGATGACGGTTGCTGCCGAGAGGTGGCGGAGGAGTTGGATGGCGACATGGCCGAGACCGCCGGTACCGATGACGACGGCGTACGAGCCACCGCGAAGTTTCGGCAGTGAACGCTTGATCGCGTGATACGGAGTCAGACCGGCGTCGGTCAGCGGCACCGTCTTGACCGGGTCGAGGTCGCCGATCGGGACGAGGTGGCGAGGTGAATCGACGATCATGAATTCGGCCAACGCGCCGGGTGCACCGAGACCCGGAGGATTGATGCCGAGTTCTTTTGCTCGAGAACAGTAGTTTTCGAGTCCTTGCGAGCAGTGCCAACAGCTGCCACAGCCCCAGGGTCCGTAGACGACGACATTGGTTCCGATGTCGAGTCCTTCGACGCCCTCGCCGACGGCCGCGACCCGGCCGGCGCCTTCGTGGCCGAGCGTGAGAGGAAGGCCGTAGGTGTACTGCTCTTCGGGCAGGCTCATGATGAAGTCGTCCGAGTGGCAGACGCCGGCAGCGGTGACTTCCAGGAGCACTTCACCTGGACCGGGCTCGGGTTTGGGAATCTCCGTGAGTTCGGGTTCTGCGCCGATTCTCGTGTACTGGATTGCCTTCATACCGACTCCTTTGTCGTGGTTGGCCAACCGGTCCTGGCAAATGCGTGGTGTTTAGCCCCGCTAACAAAAGAGTACGCATCTGTGCATGTTCGGTCACGGGATCCGTGACCGAACAGACATGGCGGCTCAGTCGATCCCGCCGCTGCCACTCGGCATCGGGATCTTGACCACCTTGTCGTCGTTCGGACCCGGCTCGCCCGCGGTTTTGTTTATCGTGCTCGCCCACATCAAACCGTCGGATCCGAGTGCCAAACCGCCCAGCTGGCCGTACGTGTCTTTCGCCACTGCCGACGGCGCGGTCGTGACGGCACCTGTTCCTGGATCTGCGGCCAGCGCCGAGATCGCTTTGCCGGCCCCCAGCGCGACAGCTACCACTCCCTGCGCCGCGATGCACCCGCCGACTCCGGGGCGGTCGGGCCACGTCCACGCGGGGGATGTCACCGTGCCGTCGGCGCCGACGCGTTGGAGGCGATCCTCGAGAGTGGTTCGGTCCGTGACCCACGTCGCGATTCCCGGATCGACGCACACGCCGCCGCCGTTTCCGATTCCGGACAGAACAACTTCCGGGCGAGGCGGCGCAGCGTTGGGTGTCAGCGATCGGACCCGCAAGAGTTTCCCCGCCAACGAGGCGGGATCCTGAGCAACCGCAGGGTTTCCGGTATCGCCTGTCAGAACCATGAGCTGGTCCGGGGCCGCGAACTCCAGTGACCCGCCGTTGCCGCTCGCGCCGCGCGGGATTCCACCGAGTACTTCCTTGGCGGTGTCACCCGGAGCGATGCGGACCACCCGGTTGTCCGTTCCGGTGGTGACGTAGGCATAGATCAAGTTGTCTTCGACAAACGTGGGGGAGAGTGCGATGTCGAGCAGGCCGCCGTCACCGCTGCCGTCGACGTCGATCTTGGCTACCTCGACCGGTGTCGTGTTGGGAGCTACCTGCATGATCCGGCCGGTCCGCCGTTCGGCGACCAGTCCGGAGTTCCCGTCCGGGAGTGTGACGAGCCCACCCGTGGTGTCGAGACAGGTTGCGATCACGGCGGTGTCGGCATCCTGACACGGTCCGAGGGGGCCGGTCCGCGGCGCCGGCGGCGTGGTCGACGGCGGCGGGTTCTCCGGCTGCACTTCCGCGCTGGCCTGGTTGGTCGGTTCGGGTGTGAACGGCGAGGCAGTCGATTCGTCGAAGTCGGCGCAACCTGCGAGCAACGATGTCCCGAGCACCAGCGCCAGTGCGCCCAGCGCTGCATGCCTACCCGTAGTCATGCCCAAGACGTTACGTAATGCACGGCAGATGCCGCCACGCCGGACCAAGGTTCCCCGTCGAGTTCGTGAATCGGTCATAGGCTCACCTACGTGACTGACGAGCGAAAAGATCCCAGCGAGTTGTCGGATGCGGACAAGCCGACGGGCAATGTGTCCAGTCCGTATGATTCGCCCACCGAACAATTTCCGACGGTGAGCGCCAAGAATCCGTTGCCACGGACCGACGACGATCTCGATTTCGGTTCCACGAACGCCAACTCCCTGACCGAACAGATACCGACATACCGAGCACCTGGCGCGGATCAGCCGACCGTGGCTCTCGAGCGTGAGACGGCGTACGACGCTCCGATCGCCGCCGTTCCCACCGCCGAAGCCGTGGCAGGTACAACTGAGTCTCCGCGGGGCCGAGGCACTCTCGACCTCGGGTTGCTTGCACTGCGATTGGCCGTCGGTGGAACTGCGTTGGTGCACGGTCTGCAGAAGTTGACCGGTATCTGGAACGGGCCGGGGCTGAACGGGTTCGAGTCGATGCTGGCGGACGCCGGGTTCCAGCAGGCGAAGTGGATGGCGATACTCGGCGCCGTCGGTGAAGTCGCAGGTGGCGCCCTCCTGATCCTCGGGTTGCTGACTCCCGTTGCGGCAGCGTCGGTTCTGGCGGTGATGATCAATGCGTGGGCGCTGCGTCAGGCGAGCGCACCCGGCCTGGAGTACTTCGCCCCGGCCGGGACCGAGTACGAGATGCTGCTCGGAATCTGTGCGGGCGTCATCATTTTGACGGGACCAGGTCGTATTGCGCTCGACGGTCGTCGTGGCTGGGCAACTCGTCCGTTTATCGGATCGCTCGTGGTTTTGATCCTCGGTATCGCTGCCGGCGTCTGCACCTGGATCTTCCTGAACGGTGCCAATCCGCTCATCTGAAACTCGCGCCGTCGAACAAACGAACCGCCGCTCTCCGAATCGGAGAGCGGCGGTTCGTTTGTGAAGGATCAGTCCTTGACGAGTACCGGGTCGGCGTTCGCGGACGGGATGGCCGTTCCGTCCTTGAGCTTGCGACCGAGGACCGACTTGCGGTGACCGTAGGCGAAGTACACGACCACACCGATGGCCATCCAGACGAGGAACCGGATCCAGGTCTCGACCGAGAGGTTGAGCATCAGCCAACCGCAGGCGAGCACGGCGACGATCGGAACGAACGGCACCAGCGGGACGCGGAATCCGCGCGGCAGGTCGGGGCGGGTGCGGCGAAGGACGATGACACCGACACAAACCAGGACGAAGGCGAACAGCGTTCCGATGTTGACCATCTCTTCGAGCGTGCCCATGGGGAAGAACGCTGCCAGGACGGCAACGATGCCACCGACGATCAACGTGATGCGCATCGGGATGCCCTTGGCGTTGGTCTTGGCCAGGCTGCGCGGCATGAGGCCGTCACGGGACATGGCGAAGAGGACGCGGGTCTGGCCGAGCATCATGACCATGACAACTGTCGTGAGGCCGGCCAGGCCACCGAAGTTGATGGCGGTTTGTGCCCAACCGATTCCGTTGGCCTCGAATGCGGTTGCGAGGGTGGCGCTGGAATCGCCGACCAACGGACTGCCGTCCTTGAGTTCGGTGTACTTGACCATGCCGGTCAGTACGAGTGTGACGGCAACGTAGAGAACCGTGACGATGGCGAGCGAGCCGAAGATTCCTCGCGGCAACGACTTCTGCGGGTTCTTGGTTTCCTCGGCGGTGGTGGCGACGACGTCGAAACCGATGAAGGCAAAGAACACGAGGCTGGCGGCTGCGAGCAATCCGTAAGCGCCGTAGCTACTTCCGCCTGCGCCGGTCAGCCAGGAGAACAAGGTCTGATGGATTCCGCTTGCAGAACTCTCGGTTCCTTCGGACGGCGGGATGAAGGGGGAGTAGTTCTCCTTCTTGATGTAGAACGCGCCCACGACGATGACGAGCAGGACTACTGCGATCTTGATCGCGGTGATGATTGCGGAGACTCGCGAGGAAACCTTGGTGCCGATCGCGAGGATCAGCGTGATCGCGCCGATGATGAGCAGAGCGCCCCAGTCGAAGCTGATCGAACCGATGTGGGCGGTGGTGCTTCCGCTGGCCCCGATGACGTTGCCGAGGTACAGCGACCAGCCCTTGCCGACGACGGCGGAGGCGAGAGCGAACTCGAGAATGAGGTCCCAGCCGATGATCCAGGCGGCGAACTCCCCGAACGTGGCGTAGGAGAACGTGTATGCGCTGCCTGCGACGGGGACGGTGGAGGCGAACTCCGCGTAACACAGCGCGGCGAGGCCACAGGCGATGGCAGCGAGAACGAATGCCAGTGAAATGGAGGGTCCTGCGACATTGCCTGCGGTTCGAGCAGTCAGCGTGAAGATGCCTGCGCCGATGACGACGGCGACTCCGAATACCGTGAGGTCCTTCGCGGTCAGTTCCTTCTTGAGCTTTGTCTCAGGCTCGTCGGTGTCCGCGATCGATTGCTCGACGGATTTGGTGCGCCATATGCCGACTCCGGGCATGTATTGCTCCTTGGTTGTTTCCCGTCGACCTTGTGGGTGACGGGCGGTGGCTGACTGTCGTCGTTGTGATGTGCGTCTCAGCGACCTGATGAGGGAACCACTGGTGAGCGCCGTGTGCAAGTCGGCTCGCTCGAACTGACCGAAATGATCACCTGACTGAAAGTCATCCCCCCTCATGTATCTGAATTGATCAGCTGGTGTCTGAAACCCTACGTCCAAGTGAATTCGCTCACGAGCCGGACGCGCGATTCGGTCTGAAATGTCTGATAGCTCATATCGTTCCGTTGGTGCTCCGCGTGTCGCCCGACTATTCGGTACCTGTCGGTCGGTCTTGCTGTCGATGAGTTGCACTGTCGCTGTGCCGGCACGTCCCATTTCACCCGTATCGGGGCGACAGGCGAGAGGACCACCGCGTACCTGGATCCGATCGAGCGTCGATCACGCGTCGTGGCAGAGTGTGTCGGCGACGGGATGGTCGGATTGGGTTGTGGTTCAAGCTCATACAGCACCGGAGGAAGTATGGCGTTTTCGGACGCAGTCGGTCCCGCGTTCTTCTCCGAGGTGACATGAACCCGACTCTGTCGACCCTCTGCCGTGGCCCGTTGGCGAGCATTCTCGTGGAGCTGAGTTGGTTGCCGCACGTCCGACTGCCCGAAAACCTTGTGTGACTGTCACATCGGCTACGCGCGTCTCGAGCCGCACGCACGCTTGCAGAAAAGATCCCCGGCCGAAAGGCGGCCGGGGATCTTTTTCGATTCGTGGCAGAACTTACGGAACGTAGCGAACCGCGCCCTTGTCGGCGGACGTTGCCAGAGCGGCGTAGGCGCGCAGTGCTGTCGTCACGGTGCGCTGACGATCGACCGGCTGCCACGGGCGCTCCGAGGCCTCCATCTTCGCGCGTCGCTCGGCGAGGACGTCGTCGTCGACCAGGATCTCGAGCGTGCGCGAGGCGACGTCGATGCGAACCTGATCGCCGTTCTGGACGAGACCGATGATTCCGCCTGCAGCAGCCTCAGGGGAGATGTGACCGATGGACAGCCCGGAAGTTCCGCCCGAGAAACGACCGTCGGTGATCAGTGCGCATTCCTTACCGAGGCCTGCGCCCTTGAGGAAGGCAGTGGGGTGCAGCATTTCCTGCATGCCGGGGCCGCCCTTGGGGCCTTCGTAGCGCACGACGAGAACGTCGCCGGCCTTGATCTTCTTCTGCAAGATGACTGAGACGGCTTCTTCTTGGGATTCGACGACGAGCGCCGGGCCCTGGAAGGAGAACAGTTCCTCGTCGATGCCGGCCGTCTTGAGGATTGCGCCGTCGAGTGCGATGTTGCCGCGCAGGACAACCAAGCCGCCTTCGACGGTGTAGGCGTTCTCGACGTCGCGGATACAGCCGCCGGCCGCATCGGTGTCGAGGGCAGACCAACGGTTGTCCGTGGAGAACGGTTCGATGGTGCGCACGCCGCCGGGAGCCGCGTGGAAGAGTTCGATTGCCTCGTCGGTTGCCTTGCCGGAGCGGATGTCCCAGTCGTCGAGCCACTGGTCGAAGCTCTTGGTGTGCACGGTGGACACGTCGGTTTCGAGGAGTCCGCCGCGGCGAAGCTCACCGAGCAGGGCGGGGATTCCGCCGGCGCGGTGGACGTCTTCCATGTGGTAGTCCGAGTTGGGAGAGACCTTGGACAGGCACGGAACCTTTCGGCTGATCGCGTCGATGGTGTCGAGGTCGAAGTCGACCTCGCCTTCCTGCGCCGCAGCCAGCGTGTGCAGGACGGTGTTGGTGGAACCGCCCATGGCGACGTCGAGAGCCATCGCGTTGCGGAACGCTGCCGGGGTCGCGATGTTGCGTGGCAGCACCGACTCGTCGCCGTCGCGGTAGTACTTGAGGGCCGCCTCGACCACAGTGGTGCCCGCACGAGAGAAGAGTGCGTGACGAGCCTTGTGAGTTGCCAGCGTGGAGCCGTTGCCCGGCAATGCGAGGCCGAGGGCCTCGGTCAGGCAGTTCATGGAATTGGCGGTGAACATTCCGGAGCAGGACCCGCATGTCGGGCACGCGCTGCGCTCGACCTCGTCGAGGCCCTCGTCGGACACGGCATCGTTGGCAGAGGCGGAGATCGCGGTGATGAGGTCGGTGGGGGCTTGGGCCACGCCGCCGACGACCACTGCCTTACCGGCCTCCATCGGACCGCCGGAGACGAAGACGGTCGGGATGTTGAGACGCATTGCAGCGTTGAGCATGCCGGGAGTGATCTTGTCGCAGTTGGAGATACACACCAGTGCGTCGGCTGTGTGGGCGTTTGCCATGTACTCGACCGAGTCGGCGATGATCTCGCGGCTCGGGAGCGAGTAGAGCATTCCGCCGTGGCCCATTGCGATGCCGTCGTCGACTGCGATGGTGTGGAACTCACGAGCGACGCCGCCGGCCGCACTGATGGCCTCGGCAACGATCTCGCCCACGTTCTTGAGATGCACGTGGCCGGGTACGAACTGGGTGTACGAGTTCGCTACGGCGACGATCGGCTTTCCGAAGTCGGAATCCGTCATTCCTGTGGCGCGCCACAGGGATCGGGCTCCGGCAGCATTACGTCCGATGGTGGTGGTGCGTGACCTCAACGGGGGCATGGGCGTGTTCCTTATGTGATCGTTGCTGGTCCACTCAAATAGAAGCGAGGGCCTTTCAACGCTACTCGCGTGCTACGGGCGCTTCTCTTCGGGCTGGTCCTGTGTGTTCTCGGCGACCTCGGATTCTGCTTCTGCTTCTGCAGCTGCTTCTTCCTCTTCGGCTTCCTTGGCAGCGAAGGCTTCTGCGGCAGATGCATAGGGATCGGTGATGCGGCCGCCGCTGGCGATCGCGATCTCGGGAAGCCTGACGAAGCTGACCGCAGGCAGGGTCACCTCGGTTCCGTCGGTGAGTTCCGCGCGCGCCCAACTCCGCTTCGGGAAGCGGAAACCCTTGACGTCGTCCCAGGCGAGGGTGCGCTTGGAGAACGTCGAGCGGACCTCGAGGCCGTCAGGGCTGACGGTGGTGCGCAGTCGCGCGACGAGATAGACGGCGATGATCGGAAGGATCAGCAACCAGCTGAAGGCGACGGGCCACCCGAAGATCGGGAAGCTGACCGCGAACAGAAGGAACGCGCACGCCATGTAAGCGAGCTGCGAAATGCGGATGACGTGCCGAAGTGGTTTCGGCGTGTGGGATGATTGAGCCGGTGGCACGGGCTGCTGCGAAGTTGACACCTCTACATCTTCGCATTGCAGCCGATGTATCTCAGATTCTGGGACGGTCGACTCACCAAGTTTGCCGTTCGCGACTAGCGCCTCTACTGTCGAGTGCGTGAAACAGAATGAGTTGCTCGTAATCGGCCGGCGCGTCGTCGCCTGAGTCGATTTTCAACTCACCAGATAACGACGCGCCACCCTCGCTCAGCAGATGCTGACGGGGGTTTTTTGTTGCCCGGAGCCAGAATCAGAGGATTTCCCAGTGAGCGCACCAACAGCACGGCCTCAACCCACGCCGCGCAAGTCAGGGACACCGAGCCCGACAACCGCGGCTGCCGCAACCCAGACGGCCAACCGTCGCCAGCTCCCGCCTGAGCGGGTAACCGGCGCGCAGTCTGTGGTTCGAGCCCTCGAAGAGCTCGAGGTCGACACGGTATTCGGCATTCCCGGCGGTGCCGTGCTCCCGGTTTACGACCCACTCTTCGATTCGGTCAAGGTCCGCCACGTGCTCGTGCGCCACGAGCAGGGTGCAGGCCACGCTGCCACCGGTTACGCCCAGGCGACCGGCAAGGTCGGCGTCTGCATGGCCACCTCGGGTCCCGGTGCGACCAACCTGGTCACGCCGCTGGCCGACGCGCAGATGGACTCCGTTCCGATCGTCGCGATCACCGGGCAGGTGGCGCGCTCGCTGATCGGTACCGACGGCTTCCAGGAAGCCGACATCTCAGGCATCACGATGCCGGTCACCAAGCACAACTTCCTGATCACCGACGCGATCGACATCCCGCGCATCATGGCCGAGGCCTTCTACCTCGCGGCCAGCGGTCGCCCCGGCGCCGTCCTGGTCGATATCCCCAAGGACATCCTGCAGTCGCAGACCACGTTCTCGTGGCCGCCGGAGATGCGTCTGCCGGGCTACCGCCCGGTGACCAAGCCGCACGGCAAGCAGGTTCGTGAAGCTGCACGTCTGATCGCCGACGCCAAGTCGCCGGTTCTGTACGTCGGTGGCGGCGTCATCAAGTCCGACTCCTCGCCGGAGCTGCTCGAATTGGCCGAGCTGACCGGTATCCCCGTCGTCACCACGCTGATGGCCCGCGGCGCGTTCCCGGACAGCCACGACCTCAACTGCGGTATGCCGGGAATGCACGGCACCGTTGCCGCAGTCGCCGCTCTGCAGCGTAGCGATCTCCTGATCACCCTCGGTGCGCGTTTCGACGACCGCGTCACCGGTCAGTTGAATTCCTTCGCGCCCGACGCCAAGGTCATCCATGCCGACATCGACCCGGCCGAGATCGGCAAGAACCGCTACGCGGACGTCCCGATCGTGGGCGACTGCAAAGAGGTCATCACCGAACTCATCGAGGCGATCCGTGCCGACATGGCCACGGGCACCACGTTCGACCTCACCGAGTGGTGGGCGTACCTGAATGACATCCGTCGTACGTACCCGCTGAGCTACGACCGTCCCACCGACGGTCAGCTGAGCCCGGAGTACGTGATCCAGACCGTCGGCAAGCTCGCCGGACCGGATGCCATCTACTGCGCCGGCGTCGGTCAGCATCAGATGTGGGCCGCGCAGTTCGTCGGTTACGAGAAGCCGCGCACGTGGCTCAACTCGGGCGGACTCGGCACCATGGGGTACGCGGTTCCCGCAGCCATGGGTGCCAAGATGGGCATGCCCGACACCGAGGTGTGGGCGATAGACGGCGACGGCTGCTTCCAGATGACCAATCAGGAACTCGCAACCTGTGCCCTCGAAGGTATCCCGATCAAGGTTGCCCTCATCAACAACGGCAACCTCGGCATGGTGCGTCAGTGGCAGACACTCTTCTACGAAGAGCGCTACTCCAACACCAACCTCGGAACGCACGGCGCCATCCGCATCCCGGACTTCGTGAAGCTCGCAGAAGCATTGGGCTGCCACGGAATTCGTGTCGAGCGTGAAGAAGATGTCGAAGCTGCGATCCGTGAGGCGCAGTCCATCAACGACAAGCCTGTCGTGATCGACTTCATCGTCACCGCCGACGCACAGGTGTGGCCGATGGTCGCTGCCGGAACGAGCAACGACGAAATCATGGCGGCCCGGGGCATCCGGCCGCTGTTCGACGACGACGAGGCAGTTGCCGAGCCCGCCGTCATCCACGAAGCCATGTCACGCGAGCAAGCCGGACCCGCCGCGGGCACAGGGGAGGATCAGAAGTGAGCACCAGTCACACCCTCAGTGTTCTCGTCGAGGACAAGCCAGGCGTGCTGGCTCGCGTCTCCGCACTTTTCTCCCGCCGCGGATTCAACATCGAATCCCTTGCGGTGGGCGGAACCGAGATCCCCGAGATCTCACGTATGACCATCGTCGTCACGGTCGACGAGTTCCCTCTCGAGCAGGTGACGAAGCAGCTCAACAAGCTGATCAACGTCATCAAGATCGTCGAGCAGGACGGTGAAGCATCCGTCGCTCGCGAGCTCGTGCTCATCAAGGTGCGCGCTGATGCAAGCGTGCGCACGCAGGTCATCGAAACGGTGAACCTGTTCCGCGCCAAGGTGATCGACGTCTCTCCGGAGTCCGTCACCATCGAGGCGACCGGTACTCGGTCCAAGCTGGATGCACTGCTGCGGATGCTTGATCCGTACGGTATCCGGGAGATCGTTCAGTCCGGGGTCGTGGCAGTCGGTCGAGGGCCGAAGTCGATCACGGCCACCCGCTAGTACTTTTAGACACGTAAAAATCCAAGGAGAGGTTGAGAACTGTGGCAGTCGAGATGTTCTACGACGACGATGCCGATCTGTCGATCATTCAGGGCCGCAAGGTTGCTGTGATCGGCTACGGAAGCCAGGGCCACGCCCATTCGCTGAGCCTGCGTGACTCGGGCGTCGATGTGCGCATCGGCCTCAAGGAAGGCTCGAAGTCGCGTGAGAAGGCTGAAGAGCAGGGGCTGACGGTCGGTACGCCGGCCGAGGTTTCCGAGTGGGCCGACGTCATCATGGTGCTCGCACCTGACACCGCTCAGGCGAGCATTTTCACCAATGACATCGAGCCGAACCTCAAGGACGGCGACGCGCTGTTCTTCGGTCACGGCCTGAACATTCACTTCGACCTGATCAAGGCTCCGGAGTTCGTCACCGTCGGCATGGTCGCCCCCAAGGGCCCCGGCCACCTGGTGCGTCGTCAGTTCGTCGACGGCAAGGGCGTTCCCGCGCTCATCGCCATCGACCAGGATCCCAAGGGTGAAGGACAGGCTCTCGCTCTGTCCTACGCCAAGGGCATCGGCGGAACCCGCGCAGGCGTCATCAAGACCACGTTCAAGGAAGAGACCGAGACGGACCTCTTCGGCGAGCAGGCCGTGCTCTGCGGCGGCACCGAGGAACTGGTCAAGACCGGTTTCGAGGTCATGGTCGAGGCCGGCTACGCACCCGAGATGGCGTACTTCGAGGTTCTGCACGAGCTCAAGCTCATCGTCGACCTCATGTACGAGGGTGGCATCGCCCGCATGAACTACTCGGTGTCCGACACCGCTGAGTTCGGTGGATACCTCTCCGGCCCGCGCGTCATCGACGCCGACACCAAGGAGCGCATGAAGGCGATCCTGGCCGACATCCAGTCCGGCGAGTTCACCCGTCGTCTGGTTGCCAACGTCGAGAACGGCAACACCGAGCTCGAGGGCCTGCGCAAGGCCAACGCCGAGCACCCCATCGAGGTCACCGGCAAGAAGCTGCGCGACCTGATGAGCTGGGTCGATCGTCCGATCACCGAAACCGCGTAATTCGCAGTTTCACGCTCCACGTCTCCACTGGCCTGATGCCGCGCCGGTTCAATTACGTTGAACCAGCGCGGCATTGGGCCGGAGTCGTTTTCCGGGTCGTCTGAGTCCGGATTCATATTCCGTCGAGAATTTGCCCGCGAAAGTGTCCACTATGTGGTATTGCCTACCGCGTTGTGGATTCCAAGTGAGCGCGCACTAAACTATCGGTGGTTAAACCACCTTCACACCCACCTAATCAGGGAGTTTGCACGTGAGCCAGCCTGGCCGTCCCGTTGTTCTGATCGCCGACAAGCTCGCGCCGTCCACAGTCGAGGCGCTCGGTGACGGTGTGGAGGTGCGTTGGGTCGACGGACCCGACCGCCCGGCGCTGCTCGCCGCGGTACCCGAGGCCGACGCGATTCTCGTCCGTTCCGCCACTACCGTCGACGCCGAGGTTCTGGCTGCCGGCACCAAGCTGAAGATCATCGGCCGCGCCGGTGTCGGCCTGGACAACGTCGAGATCCCCGCAGCCACCGAGCGCGGCGTGATGGTCGTCAACGCACCGACCTCCAACATTCACTCCGCTGCCGAGCACGCTGTCGCGCTCCTCATGTCGACCGCTCGCCAGATTCCCGCAGCAGACAAGACTCTGCGTGAGAACACCTGGAAGCGAAGCAAGTTCAACGGTGTCGAGATCCTCGGCAAGACTGTCGGCGTTGTCGGACTCGGCCGCATCGGCCAGCTCTTCGCGCAGCGTCTCGCTGCGTTCGAGACCACGATCATCGCGTACGACCCCTACCTGCCCGCAGCGCGCGCAGCGCAGCTCGGCATCGAACTGGTCACCATCGACGAGCTCGTCGAGCGCGCCGACTTCATCTCCGTGCACCTGCCCAAGACCAAGGAAACGGCCGGCCTGATCAACGCCGAGCGCCTCGCCAAGGCCAAGGACGGCGTCATCATCGTCAACGCCGCTCGCGGTGGTCTGATCGACGAAGATGCGCTCTACGACGCACTCGTCTCCGGCAAGGTCCGAGGCGCCGGTCTCGACGTGTTCAGCACCGAGCCGTGCACCGATTCCAAGCTTTTCGAGCTCGACAACGTCGTTGTCACCCCGCACCTCGGAGCATCGACGTCCGAGGCTCAGGACCGCGCAGGCATCGACGTGGCCAAGAGTGTTCTCCTCGCTCTGGCAGGCGAATTCGTTCCCGAGGCTGTCAACGTCTCCGGCGGCCCCGTGGGCGAAGAAGTTGCTCCGTGGCTCGAGCTCGTCCGCAAGCTCGGTCTCCTCGCTGCGACGTTGTCGCCCGAAGCTGTGCAGACCGTGCAGGTTGTCGCCACCGGCGAGCTGTCTGCCGAAACCGTCGACATCCTCGGCCTGGCTGCACTACGCGGCGTGTTCTCCGCCAGCAGCGATGAGGCCGTCACGTTCGTCAACGCTCCGGCACTGGCCGAGCAGCGCGGCGTGACCGTGTCGGTCGAGAAGCACTCCGAGGCTCTTGCTCACCGCAGCGCGGTCGAGGTGCGTGCAGTTGCCGCCGACGGTACGGTCACGTCGGTCACGGGCGCACTCACCGGTCTGCAGCAGGTCGAGAAGATCGTCAACATCAACGGACGCAGCTTCGACCTGCGCGCCGAGGGCCACAACATCGTCGTTCACTACAGCGATCGCCCGGGCGTTCTCGGTGTCCTCGGCACCGTCCTCGGAAACGCGGGTGTCGACATCCTCGCAGCAGCACTGAGCCAGGATGCCGAAGGCGAAGGCGCAACTGTCATCTTGCGCGTCGATCGCGTCGTCGGTGACGCCGAGGTCGAGGCAATCGTCTCGCAGCTCGACGCTCGCGTCGCCCAGGTCGACCTTTCCTGATTGTTTTTGCTGTGCGCCTTTATCAACCGCCCGCGGTTGATAAAGGCGCACAGTTCTACTGAGATGAGGACTCCATGAAGCTTGCGGTCATTCCGGGTGACGGAATCGGCGTCGAGGTCACTGCCGAGGCGCTCAAGGTGCTCGGCAAGTTGGTTCCGGATCTGGAAACCACCGAATACGATCTCGGTGCCCGTCGCTACAACGCCACCGGCGAGTTGCTCCCGGCGGACGAGCTGGACCAGATTCGTCAGCACGACGCAATTCTGTTGGGCGCCATCGGTGATCCGCGGATCGTCGCACCCGGCATCCTCGAGCGTGGTCTGCTGCTGAACATGCGCTTCCAGCTCGATCATCACGTGAATCTTCGCCCCGCACAGCTGTATCCGGGTGCGCTGTCGCCGTTGGCGGCCCAGCCGGAGATCGACTTCGTCGTGGTTCGTGAAGGCACCGAGGGTCCGTACACCGGAAACGGTGGAGCGATCCGCGTCGGCACCGATCACGAGATCGCAACCGAGGTGTCGATCAATACCTGGTTCGGTGCCGAGCGCGTGGTGCGTTACGCATTTGCCTTGGCGCAGACCCGGTCCAAGCACCTCACCTTGATTCACAAGACCAACGTGCTCTCCAACGCGGGCGCAATCTGGACGCGTGCAATCGAGACCGTCGGTGCCGAGTTCCCGGACGTCGAAACCGCGTACTGCCACATCGACGCGGCCACGATCTACATGGTCACCGACCCGTCGCGCTTCGACGTGATCGTCACGGACAACCTCTTCGGTGACATCATCACCGACCTCGCCGGCGCCGTAACCGGTGGCATCGGTTTGGCCGCAAGCGGAAACATCGATGCCTCGGGTACCAACCCGTCGATGTTCGAGCCCGTTCACGGCAGTGCTCCGGACATCGCCGGCAAGGGAATCGCTGATCCCACCGCCGCGATCCTCTCGGCCGCACTGCTTCTTCGCCATCTCGGACGCGAGGACGACGCCGCTCGGGTCGAGGCTGTGGTCGCTGCCGACCTGGCTACCCGCGGCGAAGGTCCCATCTCCACAACGGAGATCGGCGACCGGATCACTGCAGCGCTGTAAGGAATTCTTTCACGAGACTGACGCGCGTAAGCCTTTCGGCTTGCGCGCGTCAGTCGTTTCCGGCACCCCGATAGACTGGCCGGCATGCGTCTTGGTCGAATTGCCAGTCCCGATGGTGTTGCGTTCGTCAGTATCGAAGGTGAAGAGGATGCCCTCGTCGCCAAGGAAATTGCGGAGCACCCGTTCGGGAACCCCACATTTACCGGCCGAAGTTGGCCGCTCGCCGATGTTCGTCTGCTGGCTCCGATTCTCGCCAGCAAGGTGATCTGCATCGGCAAGAATTATGCAGATCACATCGCGGAGATGGGCGGAGAGGCTCCCGCGGACCCCGTGATCTTCCTCAAGCCAAACACGTCCATAGTTGGCCCGGGTGCCCCGATCGTCTTGCCTCCCACCTCGAACGAGGTGCACTTCGAGGGTGAACTCGCGGTCGTCATCGGTCAACCGTGCAAGGACGTTCCGGCGGCGAAGGCGTTGAGCGTGGTCCTCGGTTACACGATCGCCAACGACGTGTCGGCGCGAGATCATCAGCGTCACGACGGGCAGTGGACGCGCGCGAAGGGCCACGACACTTTCTGCCCACTCGGCCCCTGGATTGAAACCAGTCTGGATGCGTCCGACGTCGACATCAAGACCGAGGTGAACGGTCAGGTCAAGCAGGACAGCAGCACGGCTTTTCTCCTCCACGACATTCCGAAGATCATCGAGTGGATCTCGGCGGTGATGACTCTCTTGCCTGGCGACGTCATCCTCACCGGCACCCCCGCCGGAGTAGGCCCGATCGTCGACGGCGATTCCGTGTCGGTCACGGTCTCGGGGATCGGCACGCTCACGAACCCGGTGACCGCCAAGAGCTGATCCTGACCCGGTTCGTTCAGTCACGCGACTACGGAGGCCCCATCCAACCGGATGGGGCCTCCGTCGTGGTGTGAGGTCGAGAGGTGTCTGTCGCAGAAAAGTTGCAAGATGGTAACTATCGCCAGTGGATTGATCGGGATTGCCAACCGACTCGAAGAAATCAGGCTCCGGGACTGACCTGCGGGTTTCATGACCCAGGCGAAGCTTCGCCTCTGATCCTCCTGGCGTTATGTCGGATTTGGCCAGGTTGGGAGAGTTCGCCATACGGTTTGCTGTCGCGGCCCGTAACAGACCAAATTCCCTGAAATGTAACGCTGAGCAGTAGGGTGACCGATAACTGGATAGAAGCCAATGGGGCAATCGAGTGGATTGCGCAGAAACGTGGTGATACATGACGACCTTCGCGGAAGCCTCCCGGACAGCGGCAGGGCAAGCGCGGAACGGGCAGCGGCCGGTGTGGCGAGACAAGAAGCGCTACCTGTGGCCACTGGGTTTGCTGGTTCCTCTCAGCCCGTTCGCTGCGTGGTTCCTGGTCGACAAATTCAGTCTCGGGCTCTTCTGGGCCATCGGGGCGTGGCTGATCGTCATCGTCATCCCCCTGATCGATCTCCTGGCGGGCGAGGACGGTAACAGCCCACCGGACGAAGCGATCCCTGAATTGCAAGAGGATCGTTTCTACCGCTGGTGCACGTACTTGTTCCTGCCCCTCCAATACGTCGGGCTGGTGTTCGTCGCGTGGTGTTGGGTGAACGCGCCGATGGCGGCGGGGGAGAAGTTCGCGCTCGCGATGACTGCCGGCGTGGTTGCCGGTGTGGGGATCAACGCGGCGCATGAATTGGGGCACAAGAGTGAGAAGCTCGAGAAGTGGCTCGCGAAAGTAGCGCTCGCGCAGTCCTTCTACGGCCATTTCTACGTCGAACACAACCATGGTCACCACGTCCGCGTCGCGACGCCGGAGGATCCGGCCAGCTCGCGGTACAAGGAAAACTTCTGGTTCTTCTTGCCTCGCAGCGTCATCGGCGGCCTGCGCTCGGGATGGCGGATCGAAAGCGCTCGTCTGAGGCGTCAGGGGAGACGGACGTGGAGTTACCGCAACAACATCCTGAACGCGTGGGCGATGAGTGTGGTTCTGTTCGGCAGTCTGATCGCCGCGTTCGGCTGGGAAATTGCGCCGTGGCTCGCCGTTCAGGCAATTGCAGGCTTCACGTTCCTCGAGACCGCCAACTATCTCGAGCACTACGGCTTGCTACGTGCGAAGCGGCCTGACGGCTCGTACGTCCGGTGCTCGCCCGAGGACAGCTGGAACAGCGACCACGTCGTCAGCAATCTGTTCCTCTATCAACTTCAGCGTCACAGCGACCATCACGCGAATCCGCGTCTGCGGTACCAGAGCCTGCGAAGTGCGGCCGAAGCGCCGCAACTTCCAGCGGGTTACGCAGTCATGATCGTCTGCGCGTGGGTGCCGCCGCTGTGGCGAAAGGTCATGGACAAGCGACTGCTGGCCTACTACGACGGCGACATGACACGCATCAACGTCCTGCCGGGTAAGTGATCGGCCGGATGGAGGAAGGGCTGCCGGACTAACCTGTAGTACGACCATCCATCATCGCCGAGCCAAGTGAGCCATGACCAACAGCGAAGTACGCGTCCGTTTCTGTCCGTCACCCACCGGAACCCCGCACGTGGGTTTGGTGCGCACCGCCTTGTTCAACTGGGCATTCGCACGACACCACGGCGGCACATTCGTGTTCCGTATCGAAGACACCGATGCGCAGCGCGACAGTGAAGAGTCCTACCAGGCCATCCTCGACGCCCTCCGCTGGTTGGGGCTCAATTGGGACGAAGGCCCGGAGGTCGGTGGGCCGCACGCACCGTATCGCCAGTCCGAGCGTCGCGACCTGCATCTCGACGTTGTTGCCAAGTTGCTGGCCGCGGGCGAGGCCTACGAGTCCTACTCGACGAACGAGGAGGTCGAAGCGCGACACAAGGCGGCCGGACGCGATCCGAAGCTCGGATACGACAACTTCGATCGCGAGCTCAGCGACGAGCAGCGCGCTGCCTACATCGCCGAGGGGCGCAAGCCCGTCGTCCGCCTCCGGATGCCCGATCATGATCTGACCTGGAACGACCTGGTGCGGGGCGAGACCACGTTCAAGGCAGGCACCGTTCCGGACTTCGCGCTGACTCGCGGCAACGGCATTCCGCTGTACACCTTGGTCAACCCGGTCGACGACGCGTTGATGAAGATCACCCATGTACTGCGCGGCGAAGATCTGCTGTCCTCGACTCCGCGTCAGCTCGCGTTGTACGAGGCATTGATTCGTATCGGTGTCGCCGATTTCACACCGTCGTTCGGGCACTTGCCTTTCGTGATGGGTCAGGGCAACAAGAAGCTTTCCAAGCGCGATCCCGAGTCCAACCTCTTCATCCACCGCGATCGGGGCTTCATTCCCGAGGGATTGCTGAACTACTTGGCTCTGCTCGGGTGGAGCATCGCCGACGATCACGATGTCTTCTCGCTCGACGAGATGGTTGCGGCCTTCGACGTCTCCAAGGTCAACTCCAATCCTGCCCGCTTCGACCAGAAGAAGGCCGACGCGATCAATGCCGAGCACATTCGTCTGCTCGAGCCGGCCGACTTCGCCGGTCGTCTGAAGTCGTTCCTGGTGGAGCACGGACACATCGGCGCCGACGTCGACGAAGCGACGTTCACTGTTGCGGCGGACCTCGTGCAGACGCGCATCGTCGTCCTGTCCGACGCGTGGGATCTGCTGAAATTCCTGTTCGTCGACGAGGCGTCGTTTGCTCTCGATCCGGCCGCGGCGGCAAAGAACTTGAAGGAAGATGCCGGTCCGGTTCTGGACGCGTCTCTTGCGGCGCTCGATGCCATCTCAGAGTGGTCGGCGGCCAGTATCGAGGAAGCACTCAAGAAGGCCCTCATCGAGGATCTGGAGCTCAAACCGCGTAAGGCCTTCGCTCCGGTTCGGGTCGCGATCACGGGCTCTCACATCAGCCCTCCGCTGTACGAGTCGATGGAATTGCTCGGTCGTGAGGTCTCGCTCGCTCGGTTGCGCGCCGGTAGGGCAGCGGTAACCGCCTAGATCGGACGGTCTTCCGGCCGAAAATGAAGCAAAAACCTCCTGTGACCATACGATTTGGTATTTGGGGCAGGGGTACTGGTAATCTTCTTTTCGGCCGGAGACGAGCCGCCGAGCACAACAGCGAAGCGGATCGGGCAAGGCTGGTGAGCAAGACCTTGGGGTATGGTGTAATTGGCAACACAGCGGTTTCTGGTACCGCCATTCTAGGTTCGAGTCCTGGTACCCCAGCGGAAATCCGGTCGATTTTGTGGCCGGACTCAGACAAGCTAAGCTTGCTGAGCATCCAAGAGCAAGACTGATATACCACGTTTAAAAGCGTGTCCTGGCCCCGTCGTCTAGCGGCCTAGGACGCCGCCCTCTCAAGGCGGTAGCGCGGGTTCGAATCCCGTCGGGGCTACAAAGGAAAGACCCTCCGATCATTGATCGGGGGGTCTTTTCGTATGTGCGGGAAATGTTTCCGGCGATGCGAAAAACGATCACCCCCAGTCGAATTCGACTGGGGGTGATCGTCATCTCACTCTGTTGTCTGCGATCGGTTATCCGCTCTTACGGCGGAACTCTCGCTTGTGATCGGCGGGGCCATGCGTGTTGTGGACCTTGGACTGTCCGTCGCGATGGTCGGTCGATTTGGCGTTCTGATGATTCTTCCGTTCGAGGGCCTCACGGAACTTTCGTTTGGTTTCCTCCGATTGGGATTCGGGTTCGGACGGGGTGTTGCTGTCGAGATCGCTCATATGCTCACTCCTTGTTGTTGGGCCTGTTGGTGAAACTACGCCGGCCCGAATTCGATTGCTCGTGATTTTTCCGCTCACGAATCTCAGGGCTGCGGCGGCGGTGCGGTAGAGCCGGAAAGAGGCATCGCAGGCATCCCGAGCTTGCGGTGATCCCACGAACGAGTTCGATCGGGAACGAACCGTACCGCGACGCGCTTGTGGAGCATCGCGTCGACGGCCGGGCGGAGATCGTCGGTGTACGGGCCCGTGTATCGCTCCCAGACGCTGATTCCCACAGCGAAGAGGGCTTCCGGATCTTCGACGATGACCCCGGTACCCTCCATCGAGACTCCTCGGAGCGTGTCGTACGTCTGACCGTCTTCGATCAGGACGGACATTCGGGAGTCCCGGCGAAGATTGACGGCCTTCTGCGACTTGGCTTTGGTCTCGAACCAGATTTCGCCGTCGACTATCGCGAACCACATCGCGATCAGGTGAGGCATTCCGTCGGCGCTCAACGTCGCCATCGTTGCCGTACGGCTCTTTTCGACGAAGCTCGAGATTTCGGCCTCGGTCATCGTGATCTGACTACGCTGCTTTCCTGCCATGGTCGCGTCGTACTCCTACGTGCTCGAGGATCTGAAGGCCTTACTGTGTCACGAATTACAGACGCTTGTGGAGCGCTTCGGCAGCTGCGAGAAGGTCCGCCGCCCAGCGGGCTCCCGGTCGTCTACCCATCCGATCGATGGGGCCGGAGACCGAAATCGCGGCAATGACAGCGCCTGCCGAGTCGCGGACGGGAGCCGCGACGCTGGCGACACCGGGCTCACGTTCGGCCGCGCTCTGTGCCCAGCCGCGCCGGCGAACCTCGAGGAGCACTCGTTCGCCGAAGGACGCATCGGCGAGGACGGTCCGTTGGGTTTGTGGATCTGCCCATGCGAGAAGGACCTTGGCACCGGATCCGGCGTTCATCGGCAGTCGGGCTCCGACGAGCACCGTGTCACGCAGGCCGGTCGGTGGTTCCATCGACGCGACGCAGATGCGTTGTGTGCCTTCGCGACGGTACAGCTGGACGCTTTCGCCGGTGATTTCGCGAAGGCGGGGGAGGATGAGTCCGGCCGCAGCAATGAGTGGATCATTAGCGGTGGCAGCGAGTTCGGCGAGTCCGGGCCCTGGGCACCACTGACCGTCCGAGTCGCGAGTGAGGAGTCGATGGACTTCGAGACCGACGGCGAGTCTATGGGCGGTCGCGCGCGGCAAACCGGTTCGTGCACAGAGTTCGGTGAGGCTGCACGGTTCCTCAGCTACTGCATGAAGCACGCCCATTGCTTTGTCCAGGACGCCGATGCCGCTATGCTGTCTCATAGGTCGATACCAGTTTCTCGCATAGTGGGATGCTACCGCATTTCCTGTAGGGATAGCGCATTTCCTCGGGACAGTCTGCATCTGCTGTGAAGGCTGGGGACCTACTTCACGCGCGGCGGGCCAGCCCGTAGTCCGCCGACGCGAGGCTACGTACAGAGGTGGAAGACATGGCACAGAAAGCACGCACTCTCGCCGAGAAGGTGTGGGACGACCACGTTGTCGTGAAAGGGGAGGGGCAGGATCCCGACCTCATCTACATCGATCTCCACCTCGTTCACGAAGTGACGAGCCCCCAGGCATTCGACGGACTTCGCCTGGCGGGACGCCAGTTGCGCCGTCCCGACCTGACGATCGCCACCGAGGACCACAACGTTCCGACGATCGACATCGACAAGCCGATCGCAGATCCTGTGTCCAAGACTCAGGTCGACACCTTGCGCCGAAATTGCGAGGAGTTCGGAGTTCGCTTGCACCGCATGGGCGATCTCGACCAAGGCATCGTGCATGTGGTCGGACCGCAGCTCGGCCTGACGCAGCCCGGAACCACCGTGGTGTGCGGCGACAGTCATACGTCGACGCACGGCGCATTCGGTGCGCTCGCAATGGGAATCGGCACCAGCGAGGTCGAGCATGTGATGGCAACGCAGACATTGTCGTTGCGCCCCTTCAAGACCATGGCGATCACGGTCGACGGCGAGCTGCCTCCCGGCGTCACGAGCAAGGACTTGATCCTCGCAGTCATCGCCAAGATCGGCACCGGCGGCGGCCAGGGCTACGTACTGGAGTACCGCGGCGAGGCCATTCGCAAACTGTCGATGGAAGCTCGTATGACCATCTGCAACATGTCGATCGAGGCCGGAGCCCGCGCGGGCATGATCGCACCGGACGAGACCACTTACGAGTTCATCAAGGGCCGTCCGCATGCACCGTCCGGCGCAGAGTGGGACGAAGCCGTCGCCGCGTGGGAGTTGCTCAAGACCGACGAGGGCGCGGAATTCGACAACGAGGTTCACATCGACGCAAGCGCATTGACGCCTTTCGTCACGTGGGGAACCAATCCGGGACAGGGTGCGCCGCTCGGCGACCGTGTGCCTGATCCCGAACTGATCGTCGACGAGAGCGAGCGTCAGGCAGCCGAGAAGGCGCTCACCTACATGGGTCTCGACGCCGGTATGCCGCTTCGGGATGTTTCTGTCGACACCGTGTTCGTCGGTTCGTGCACCAACGGACGCATCGAAGACCTGCGCGCAGTGGCGGAGGTGCTCGAGGGTCGCCATGTGGCAGAGGGCGTTCGGATGCTCATCGTTCCCGGCTCGATGCGGGTGCGGGCTCAAGCCGAGAGCGAAGGTCTCGGTGAAATCTTCACAGCGGCAGGGGCTGAATGGCGCCAGGCCGGTTGCTCGATGTGCTTGGGAATGAACCCTGACCAGCTTGCTCCCGGCGAGCGTTCGGCATCGACGTCCAACCGGAATTTCGAAGGCCGACAGGGTAAAGGCGGCCGGACCCATCTGGTTTCCCCGCTCGTCGCGGCTGCCACGGCGGTCCGCGGAACGCTCTCGGCACCGGCCGATCTGGTCTGACCCACTTACCATCTCGAGGAGAATTCGATGGAATCCTTTACCACGCACAAGGGTATCGGCGTCCCGCTGCGACGCTCGAATGTCGATACCGACCAGATCATCCCTGCCGTGTACCTGAAACGGGTGACGCGCACCGGATTCGAGGACGGGCTGTTTGCAGGCTGGCGTACCGACCCCAACTTCATTCTCAATCTGGCTCCGTACGACAAGGGAAGTGTCCTCGTGGCCGGTCCCCATTTCGGCACGGGCTCTTCGCGTGAGCATGCCGTGTGGGCTCTCTCCGACTTCGGATTTCGGGTCGTCATCGCTTCCCGGTTCGCCGACATCTTCCGCGGAAACGCCGGAAAAGCCGGTCTCGTAGCGGCACAGGTCGAGCAGAGCGACGTCGAATTGCTCTGGAAGTTGCTCGAAGAGCAGCCCGGATTGGAATTGACAGTAGATCTCGAGAATCGGACCGTCAGCGCCGGAACTACGGTGGTGCCGTTCAATATTGACGACTACACACGGTGGCGTCTGCTGGAGGGTCTCGACGACATCGGACTGACATTGCGGCAGGTAGACGCGATTTCCGAGTTCGAAAAGTCAAGGCCTTCATGGAAACCGACTACCCTTCCAGCCCGAATTTCGCAGGGCTGAACCGAAATCCGCAACTCCGCGCGGGAAGAGAAATAGGTCACCATTTCGCAGTCACGTTGAATGAGAATTGGCGTGGCACATAGACTCTTGCCGTTATCAGGTTTACCGTGGTTCTCAGTCGGTCCGACGGTGGACCACAATTAGCGGAGGAATTTCAATGAACAAGGCAGAGCTCATCGATGTTCTGACTGAAAAGCTGGGTTCGGACAGGCGCACAGCGACCGACGCAGTGGAGCACGTCGTGGACACCATCGTCCGCGCCGTCCACCGTGGCGAGAGCGTGACCATCACCGGCTTCGGAGTCTTCGAGCAGCGTCGTCGTGCAGCACGTGTTGCACGCAACCCGCGTACGGGCGAGACCGTCAAGGTCAAGCCGACGTCGGTTCCGGCTTTCCGTCCGGGTGCGCAGTTCAAGGCTGTTATCGCTGGTGGACAGAAGCTTCCGGCCACCGGCCCGGCAGTCAAGCGTGGCGTAGCAGCACCGGCCACCAAGGCTGCAGCCAAGAAGGCTGCTGCCAAGAAGACCGCAGCCAAGAAGGCTCCGGCCAAGAAGGCTCCGGCCAAGACCGCAGCCAAGAAGACGGTTGCCGCGAAGGCTCCCGCCAAGAAGGCTCCGGCCAAGACCGCAGCCAAGAAGACGGTTGCCACCAAGGCTCCCGCCAAGAAGGCTCCGGCCAAGACCGCAGCCAAGAAGACGGTTGCCACCAAGGCTCCGGCCAAGAAGGCTCCGGCCAAGACCGCAGCCAAGGCTCCGGCCAAGAAGGCTCCGGCCAAGAAGGCCCCCGCCAAGACCGCAGCCAAGAAGGCTCCGGCCAAGAAGGCTCCGGCCAAGCGCGCAAAGTAGTCGCGTTCGGGTGAAAAACCCGATGCCGTAAGACAAAGAGGTGCAGCCGCGGATCAGATCCGCGGCTGCACCTCTTTTTTGCTGTCTGGGAGAAGTGTGAATTCTCCTGTGTTTCAGTGCTTTGCAAAACTACCGAATCGAGCTGGGCGTCGGTTGGTCCAAATCCCTCAGGAGTTGGCGACTTTGGGGAGCGGGCTGTCGAGGTGATCCGCGGCTACCAGACGGCCGTCGAGGAACGAGAGCACCCAAGTGCTCGCCTTACGGTTGCGCGCCGAGGGCAGTGTTACACCGGCCGTATCAGCCCACCAGCGCATCAAATCGGGGATGACGCCTCCTTGGCTGCAGATTACGGGAGTGCCCTCCAGTGCGGCGATCTGCAGCGCACGCGCCCTGGCGGCGTCGGGATCGGCCTCGTAACCTTCTTCGGTCAGAAGAGGTTCCGTCGAAATCTCTACACCCAATGCCTCCGCCAATGGCATCACAGTGTCGATGCAGCGCGTACGGTCAGCCGCGAAAACCGAATCGGCTCCGAAGATTTTCAGCTGTTCGACCAAGGCGGCGGATTGCTCTTTGCCCTTGGCGTCGAGTGGACGCACATTGTCGTCGCCCTTGTATCGCTTACGGCTCCCAGCTTTTGCGTGGCGGACGAGTAATACCGTTTTCGTGTCAGGCCGAAGGGAAACGAAGCGGCGAAGAATCATTCGATCCATCGGGTAGGAAAGATGATCGGCGACCTCGGTGACCGGAAGCCAATAGAGAACATCCACTTCGCTATTCGGCCCGAAATCTCCGTCCACTGCTTCGGCCGACCAGTATTCGACCCGTTTGAGTTTGCGATGTCCCGGGATCGGGTACGTCACGCCACCGAGGTGCCTTCCGAAACGTCCGGTGATCGAGGTCTCTTCGCGGACCTCCCGAACTGCTGCGGTCAAGAAGGTCTCGCCGGGATCGAGCTTTCCTTTGGGGAATGACCAGTCGTCGTACTTCGGTCGATGTACGACGGCGATCTCGATGGCGGAAGGATCCTGAGGAGCCTTCCGCCACAGAACCGCGCCTGCGGCAAAGATGTTGGCTTTGACCGGCTTGTCGTTCATTGTGTGATCCGAGCCCGTCAAGACCCGCTGGCGGTGCGGCTGCGCATCAACGACTGTTGATGCTCACGTACGTCCTCACCGCGTTCGGGGGCAGCGACCCAACTCCCGTCCGGATGCAGTACCCAGCAGCGAGTTCGGGGATCGAGCGCGGAGTCGAAGATGTCACCGAGTTGCTTCGACAGTTTCGGGTCCTTGACCTGCACCATGACCTCGACGCGGCGATCGAGGTTGCGGTGCATCATGTCTGCGCTGCCGATCCAGAATTCGTCGGCCGAGCGGAAATGGAACATTCGCGAGTGTTCGAGGAAGCGTCCGAGAATGGAACGTACTTCGATGTTTTCGCTGAGGCCGGGAACGCCCGGCTTGAGCGCGCAGATTCCGCGGACCACGATCTCGACGGGGATACCGGCCTTGGATGCGCGGTACAACGCGTCGATGACCTGCTCGTCGACCAATGCGTTGGCCTTCAAGCGGATACCGGCATCGCGGCCTGCGAGCTTGTGAGCGATCTCGTTGTCGATCCGCTCGATGATCCCGCGGCGAACCCCGTACGGCGCTACGAGAAGGTTGCGGTAGCTCGTCTTTCGGGAGTATCCGGTCAGCGAGTTGAAGAGGTCGGTGAGGTCTGCACCGATCTCCGGTGCTGCGGTGAGCAATCCGACGTCCTCGTACATGCGCGCGGTCTTCGGGTTGTAGTTGCCCGTGCCGATGTGGCAGTAACGACGAATGGTCGAGCCCTCTCGTCTGACGACGAGGCACGTCTTGCAGTGAGTCTTGAGACCGACGAGACCGTAGACGACGTGAACGCCGGCCTGCTCGAGTTTGCGTGCCCACTTGATGTTGGCCTGCTCGTCGAAGCGGGCCTTGATCTCCACCAGCGCGACAACCTGCTTGCCCGCTTCGGCGGCGTCGATCAGTGCATTGACGATGGGGGAGTCGCCGGAAGTGCGGTACAGGGTCTGCTTGATCGCGAGCACCTGCGGGTCGGCGGCGGCCTGTTCGATGAAGCGTTGAACGCTTGTGGAAAACGAGTCGTATGGGTGGTGGACGAGCACGTCGCCTTCGCGCAGGGTCGAGAACACGCTCTTCGGAGTCTCGCGTTCACCGAACGCCGGATGCGTCGCCGGGACGAACGGAGCGTCTTTGAGAGCGGGGCGGTCGACGGCGTAAACCTGCCAGAGGCAGGACAAGTCGAGGAGACCGGAAACCTCGATCACGTCGGCCGGATCGACGTCGAGTTCACGCAGAAGCAGTTCGAGCATGTGCTCGGTCATGTCGTCGGCAACTTCGAGGCGAACGGGTGAACCGAAACGACGACGCGCCAATTCACGTTCGAGTGCCTGCAGCAGATCCTCGTCCCGATCTTCTTCGACCTCGAAATCGGCGTTGCGTGTGATTCGGAAAGCGTGATGTTCGACGATTTCCATTCCGGGGAACAGCACGTCCAGATGAGCCGAAATCAGTTCTTCCATCGGGAGGAAAGAATCGATGGTGGACGAAGATGTCGTGCTCTTGACTCGCACGAACCGGCCGACGTTGTCGGGAACCTTGACGCGAGCGAAGTGTTCGCCGCGGGTGACGGAGTCCTTCACTGTCACGGCGAGGTTGAGGCTCAGTCCGCTGATGTAGGGGAACGGGTGGGCGTGATCGACTGCCAACGGCGTCAGTACCGGGAAGACCTGCTCGTGGAAATGCGCCGAGAGCCGGCCGTGATCGTCGGCACTGAGGTCGGCCCATCGAACAATTGAAATGCCTTCTGCCGCCAGGGCAGGGCGGACCGAGTCGAGAAACACGTGTGCGTGCTTGTCAGCGAGTTCCTGGGTGCGACGCGCGATGAGCGCCAATTGTTCGCGTGGGGAGAGGCCGTCGGCGGACCTGACCGACAGTCCCGTCTCGTCGCGGCGCTTGAGTCCGGCGACCCGGACCATGAAAAATTCGTCGAGATTGGAAGCGAAGATGGCGAGGAACTTTGCGCGTTCGAGCAACGGCAGTGACTCGTCGGCAGCCAATGCGAGAACACGGGCATTGAAATCGAGCCAGCTGAGTTCGCGGTTGAGGTAACGATCCTCGGGAAGTCCGACGAGCAATTCGGGTAGCTCTGCCTTGGTAGCTGCAGGGGGAGCGCCCGGGATGTTGGTGGCGACCGCGACGGCCTGAGATCGCGGCGAGGTGGCCGCGCCGTTCTCGTGCCGGCCGGAGCTGTGGTCTCCGTCCGACTGGTCTTCGGAAATACGGTTTTCGAGTGCTTCGCCATTGCTCACTCGTCGATCATCCCCCACAATCGCGCGGTCCGACAATCGATGAAAGAAAATTCATCGACTGTTCGACGGCGTGGCCTTGAGTCTGGTCAACGAAGCCGATGTCGCGGGGCCTACTCCCAGTGCTCGCACAGTGCCGAGATCGGCATGGGTGTCGACGTCGGTGCGCAGTCCCGGCCATTGGCCGTTGAGTGGACGAGCACCTGAATTGGCATGTCCAAGTGCGGATTCCGGCCCGAACCGAGGGTCGAGTGCGCTTTCGCCGCACGCAAACAATGCGGAAGTGCCGGTGCCGTGGTGATCGACGACGACTGAACGTCCGCCGCTTCGGGCCGCGGCCACGGCCTCCGTCAGTTCGCTCGGTTGCATGGCGGGCAAGTCGGCTTGCAGCACAACGAGGTCGACCACTCCGCGCTTGGCTCGGATATCGGCGGCCGCTGCACTCAACGCCGCGTTGAGGGTTTCCTCCGTGCGCGGTGTTGCGCCGTTGGTTCGGGCGCCGTCGGGAGCTGGATCGGCGTAGACCGTCACGCCGACGGAATATGCAAGGGCGGCAACGGTGGGGTCCGGGGTGACCACTGTGACGCTGTCGATGGCCGAGACGGCTGCAACTGTGGCGAGGGTGTCGTGAAGCATGGCCAACACGAGGTCTGCACGCGCGTCCGAGTCGAGTTCGCCCGCGAGGCGGGACTTGGCCGATCTCAAGGACTTGACGGCCACTATCGCATGCATGGGGCGTTCGATCTCCGTGCGCGCATGCGGTGTCTCCACGGCGTGTGGGTACGGGGGTTCCGCGCTGTCCATCCCTCGATCTTGCCAGTCATCACGCTCGGTGTCCGCGGCTGCCCACCGCAGTGCACCACAGGCGATACTCTGTGCAGACGATTTTTCTGGCGGCGACCCGCTTCGCCGGGTAGACGGGGTGAGCGTGTGAGTAAGGCAGCTGTATTGGGCGCAGGTTCGTGGGGAACGGCGTTGGCGAAGGTGATGGCCGAGGCCGGAACCGACGTGACGATGTGGGCCAGGCGTGAAGAGGTCGCGAAGCGCATCGACACCACGCACGAGAACAGCGACTATCTGCCAGGCATTGCTTTGCCTTCGTCGATTCGCGCGACCCACCACCACGAGGAGGCGATGGCAGGTGCTGACTTCATCGTGCTGGCGGTTCCCTCGCAGTCGCTACGAGCAAACCTGGAGCAGTGGAAAGGCTCGATCGGGCCCGATGCGACTCTGCTGAGTCTGGCCAAGGGAATCGAGACCGGGACGCTCATGCGGATGAGCCAGGTCATCGTGTCGGTGACCGGCGTGGAACCGGGGCGAGTCGCGGTGCTCTCGGGCCCGAATCTTGCACACGAGATCGCCGGCGGGCAGCCCGCGGCGACGGTGATCGCCTGTTCGGATTCCTCGCGTGCCCTCGCTCTCCAGGATGCTTGTGCTACGGGCTATTTCAGGCCGTACACCAACTCCGACGTCATCGGTTGCGAGATCGGTGGTGCGTGTAAGAACGTGATCGCGCTGGCCTGCGGCATGGCCGCCGGCAGTGGATTCGGCGACAACACGGTCGCCAGCATCATCACCCGTGGGCTCGCCGAGACGATTCGTCTCGGCGTTGCGCTCGGCGCCAAGGCGTCGACTCTTGCAGGCTTGGCGGGTGTCGGTGACCTGGTAGCGACCTGCACGTCCGAGTTGTCGCGAAACCGGACGTTCGGAGAGCGGCTCGGACGAGGCGGGTCGATGGAGTCGGCACAGAAGGCAACCAACGGTCAGGTCGCCGAGGGTGTGAAGTCGTGCACGTCGGTACGCGCACTCGCTGCCGGATACGACGTGGAGATGCCGTTGACCGACGCGGTCCACCGGGTGTGCCACGAAGGCATGGCCGTCAGCGATGCGATCGGTCAGTTGCTCGGACGCCGGACGAAGCCGGAATGAGTGAAATCGGTGTGGGTCGCTTCGAGGATTACGGGGATTCGACGCGCAGCGTGAGCGCCGTCGCGCGCGAACACGCCGCGGGTCAGCCCATGCAACTGGGCCCGATATTCGCTGCGCCGTACCAACTTTCGGCGGACGAAGGTTCCGAGTCCGATACCTATGCACGTGCGTCGAACCCGGGTTGGCGCGGACTCGAATCCGCGCTCGCGGCGCTCGAGAGAGCGGACCACGCCCTCGTCATGGGATCGGGGATGTCCGCGATCACCGCTACCTTGCGCAGCGTCCTCGTCGCGGGGGATACCGTCGTCGTGCCCTCGGACGGGTACTACCAAGTGCGGTTGTACGCGAACGAGCGCCTCGCGCCGTTGGGAATCACCGTTCGCGAGGTTTCGACTCTGCAGATGGGCGACGCGAGCTTCGTAGATCTGCTCGACGCGTCACCGGGCCGCGTGGTCGTCGTCGCCGAGACGCCGTCCAACCCGGTGCTGGACGTGGTCGACCTTCGCGTGCTCGCCGACGTGTGCCACCGTTCGGGTGCGCTGCTGATCGTCGACAACACGACCGCGACACCGCTGGGTCAGCGCCCGCTCGAATTGGGTGCCGACGTCGTGGTGGCCAGCGGTACCAAGGCTCTCAGCGGGCACAGTGACCTCCTGATGGGTTACGTCGCCACCTCCGATGCGGCAGTGAGTCGGCAAATCGAGCGTGAGCGACTTCTCTCGGGAACGGTGCTCGGCCCCTTCGAGACGTGGCTTGCGCACCGGAGCCTCGGCACGGCAGGCCTGCGATTCGGGCGTCAGTGCGACAACGCGCTGGCGCTTGCCGAGATGTTGGTAAATCACAAAGCAGTCCGGTCCGTTCGTTACCCCGGCCTTCGCGGTGACCCGTCCTACGCAACGGCATCCGGTCAGATGAATCGATTCGGCGGATTGGTGAGCGTCGAGTTGGATTCGGCTCAGGCCTTCCACTCGTTCGTCGAAGCGAGCGCTCTCGTCACGGCTGCTACCAGCTTCGGCGGGATCCACACGACGGCGGATCGCCGTGCGCGCTGGGGCGATCCGGTCAGTGCGGGGTTTGTCCGAATCGCTTGTGGCATCGAGGACACCGCCGATCTCCTGGCCGACATCGAGCGCGCACTCGACGCGTAAACGGGCCGGGTCGACGAAATCGGTCCGGCCCGATCGCGTGCCGCAGTCGATTCGGCGGTACGGTTTGACGCGTGAACAGCAGTCGTACCCGCGTGGCCGTGATCTTCGGTGGCCGGAGCAATGAGCATTCAGTGTCCTGTGTTTCCGCCGGAAGCGTCCTGAGCAACCTCGACCCCGATCGGTACGACGTCGTACCGATCGGCATCACCGTCGACGGTTCCTGGGTGCTCGGTTCGAGCGACCCCAGTTCCCTCGCGATCAGCGGGCGCGCGCTGCCGTCGGTCGACAAAGACGGAACGTCGGTGGTCCTCAGCGCGGACCCCACCCGCGAGGGCGAGGTCATCTCCTTCGACGGCTCCGACGCCGGTGCTGTGCTCGCGTCGGTCGACGTCGTGTTCCCCGTTCTTCATGGGGCTTACGGCGAAGACGGCACGATCCAGGGTCTGCTCGAACTTGCCGGGGTTCCGTACGTCGGACCCGGAGTTCTGGCCAGCGCCGCCGGCATGGACAAAGAGTTCACGAAGAAGCTTCTTGCTGCTGAAGGACTTCCCGTCGGAGTGCAGGTCGTGCTTCGACCGGGAACCGCAACGCTGACCGAAGAGCAGAAGGCGGAATTGGGCCTTCCGGTTTTCGTCAAGCCCGCTCGTGGAGGCTCGTCCATCGGCATCACTCGGGTGAGCAATTGGGACGGTCTGGACGGGGCGATCGCTCATGCACGCCTGCACGATCCCAAGGTGATCGTCGAAGGCGCGATCATCGGCCGCGAGGTGGAATGCGGCGTCCTCGAATTCCCGAACGGCGACGTCAAGGCGAGTGTGGTCGCCGAGATCCGGATGCCGGATTCCGACGCCGATTCGGACGCGTTCTACGACTTCGACACCAAGTACCTCGACGACGTCTGTGAATTCGACATCCCCGCGAAACTCGACGAGTCGGTGAGCGACCAGATCAGGGAGCTTGCTGTCCGCGCGTTCAAGGCACTCGATTGCCAGGGACTCTCGCGGGTCGATTTCTTCGTCACGGCTGACGGCCCGGTGATCAACGAGATCAACACGATGCCCGGGTTCACTTCCATCTCGATGTACCCGAAGATGTGGAACGCCACCGGAATCGATTACCGCACTTTGATTTCGACTCTGGTCGACACCGCCGTCGCTCGCGGCACCGGCCTTCGCTGATCAGGGAACCGCGACCGGCGCCGGGTCGAGAGGCTTCTGTTCGAGGGTCGCCGTGATGGTGTCGGAGATTTCCTGAATCGGCGTCGGACCGGTCCCGTCGGGGATCGTGATACCGATGTATTCACCGCGGTCTACGGCAAACCAAGTGCTCGCCGCCAAACCGATGTCGGTTCCCGAGACCTGGAACCACTGGACACCGTTCACAACCTGTAGTGCTGCAGCCTGGTCGAACTCGGACGGACGGTCGAGTCCGCAGCGCAAGACGATCGGCTCTCCTTCGCTGCGCTGCCACGCTGCCGCACCGGCCGGAGCAGGTTCTACCAATTCGGCTTTCGTGAAGTCGTCGATCTTGTCGGGGAGCGCGCCGAGAAGGGAAACGCAGGCCGGCGACTCCGCTGCCGGTGCCGGCACGGGTCCCAATGCAACCGGCGAGAGTTCAGGGTTGTTTCCCGCGACGACGGCCGCGATCACTACTCCGACGATCAGGGCTACCGGGAGTGCGATGGCGGTGGCGATCAGCGCCGGACTGCGGCGCTCTGACGGATCGTCGTCGCCGTCGGGGTCGATGTCGGCGTTGTCTGCGGTGGAGGTGTTTTCTGCCATGCTCAGTTCTTCGCTCGGGTCCTGGTCCAGTCGATCAGCGGTCTTGTCACTTCTGAGAGCATGTCGGTGAATCGGTAGGATTGCCGACACACGCGTGAGCTTGCAGAAGCATTCACGACCACAGCTAGAAGGTACCGCAGGCCGCTTACGAGCGAATTGCGTCGGCATTGGAGAGACTCATCGCATCGTCGGAGTTCACTGCATCATCGGAGTTCGCTGCATCATCGGAGTTCGGGTCGGAGCCCACTGTCGAGCAGGTGGGGGAGTTCGACGTGATCGCGCGATCTCTTCTCGGACGAATCCAACCGGTCACCACTGAATTGGGGCCGGGTGACGATGCCGCCATCGTGACTTCCGGAGACGGCCGTGTGGTCGTCTCGTCCGACATGTTGGTCGAAGGTCGTCATTTCCGAATGGATTGGTCTTCACCACGCGACATCGGCCGGAAGGCAGTGGCACAGAACGCTGCTGATGTGGTCTCGATGGGAGCGCGTCCGACGGCCTTCACGGTGTCTCTGGGGTGCCCGTCTTCGACACCCGTCGACGTGGTCGACGCAATCTCCGCGGGAATCTGGGACGCGGCAACCGATCTGGGTGCCGGTGTGGTCGGCGGTGACCTGGTCCAGTCACCGGTGATCGTGGTGTCGGTGACCGTGCTCGGCGATCTCGGTGGCCGTGCGGCAGTTCTGCGTTCGGGAGCAAAGATCGGTGACAAGATCGCGGTCGCCGGGTTGTTCGGTTGCTCGGCAGCAGGGTTGGCACTACTGCTCGACGAAGCCGTACTGCTCGACAAGCCCGCAAACTTTCCAGATTTGCTTGCCTCCCATCGCGTTCCGAATCCGCCGTATCAATCGGCATGGGACGCCGCAGAATCAGCACATTCCATGACGGACGTGTCCGACGGATTGATCGCGGACCTTCGACATCTCGCAGAGGCCTCGCACGTGCGGTTCGACATCTTCTCGGCTGCGGTTCCGACCTCACCGGATGTCGAATCGGCGGCCGAGGCGCTCGACGTCGATCCGCTGGACTGGATCCTCTCCGGTGGTGAAGATCACGGATTTGCAGCAACTTTCGGGCCTGAGGTCGAGATTCCGTCGGGTTGGATCGTGATCGGTGAGGTTGCCGCCGGTTCGGGCGTGAGCGTCGACGGTTCGCTTCGCGAGAGCGGCGGGGGCTGGCACAGCTTTTCGACCACCGGTACCACCGCGGTATAGGTTGCTTTCATGGCTGTATACGCACTTGGAGACAGAGTTCCGGACATTCATCCGGACGCATACGTCCACCCGGACGCGGTGGTGATCGGCGCCGTGACTCTCGCAGCGGGTACCTCGATCTGGCCGCAAGCGGTATTGCGTGGTGACTACGGAACCATTTCGGTGGGAATTGGATCGAACATCCAGGACGGAACCGTCATCCATTGCACCGCCGTCGATGCGACTGTCATCGGTTCCGGTTGCGTCGTGGGCCACAACGCGCACATCGAGGGATCGACCATCGAGGACCATTGCCTGATCGCGTCGGGGTCAGTTGTTCTCAACGGAACGGTGATCGGGACGGGGTCGATCGTCGCCGCTGGTGCGGTGGTGGCCAACAAGATGCAGGTTCCGCCGCGCAGCATGGCACTCGGTGTCCCCGCCAAGGTCCGTGCGGGATACGAGGTTCCGCTCGGTCACCTCGACGGCAACGTCAAGATGTACGCAGCCAATGCGGCGTACTACCGCGACGCGTTGCGCAGGCTCGACTGATGGCGCCGCTTGCAGAGATCGTCGACCCAGGGTGGGCGCGAGCACTCGAACCGGTCTCGGAGCAGATCTCCGCGATGGGTAAGTTCTTGCGCGAAGAGATCGCTGCGGGACGGGAGTATCTGCCTGCGGGAGAGAACGTCTTGCGTGCATTCACGAATCCGTTCGACGACGTTCGGGTGCTCATCGTCGGTCAGGACCCTTATCCGACGCCCGGTCACGCTGTCGGGTTGAGCTTTTCGGTTGCACCGGACGTGCGGCCGGTTCCGCGAAGTCTCGGCAACATCTACAAGGAGTATCACCAGGATCTCGGGTTGCCGATACCGCCGAACGGCGATCTGACACCGTGGTCGAAACAAGGTGTGCTGCTTCTCAATCGCGTTCTCACCGTGCAGCCGGGTCAAGCCGCTTCTCATCGTAAGAAGGGCTGGGAGCCGGTGACCGAGCAGGCTATCCGCGCTCTGGTCGCGCGGTCGTCGCCGATGGTGGCGATCTTGTGGGGTCGTGACGCGGCCACTCTCGCGCCGATGCTCGGCGACACACCGATCATCGAATCCGCGCACCCGTCACCGCTTTCGGCCTCGCGTGGCTTCTTCGGTTCGCGCCCCTTCAGTCGTGCGAACGAACTCTTGACCGGACTCGGAGCCGATCCGGTCGACTGGAATCTGGGCTGATCGAACGGTGTCTGCACGAACCGGCCTGCCGAACGTCGAGTCGCGACGTTCGGCACGGCAGTTCGACTAGGCTTGCTTTGCGGAAGTGAAATCGGGCCGACGCTTGTCGACGAACGCGTCGACGCCCTCGCGTCCGATCGGGCTGTTCGCTGCGATGGCGATGGACGCGGCTTCGGCGTCGAGTTGCTCGGCGAGCGAGTTCGTCCGAGACGAACGCAGCAGTGCTTTGATTCCCGAGTACGACGTACTCGGTCCGTTGGCCAGAGCGCGGGCGAGGCGAGCTGCCTCTTCTTGGACCTCGTCGTCACCGACGAGTCGGGTGAGGATCCCCAGGCGGACGGCTTCGTCGCCACCGATCACCGAATCGTTGAGAAGAATCTCGCGAGCGCGTGCCACGCCGACGATGCGTGGAAGCGTCCACGACATTCCGCCGTCCGGGGTGAAACCGATGGAGGGGTACGCGGGGCGAAGCTTGGTGCCGGTGCCGCCGATTGCGACGTCGGCGAGGCAGACCAGGCTCATTCCGGCGCCGGCGGCCCATCCGTGGACCCCGGCCACCACTGGAGCGGTCGCAGCGTCGAGCGCGCGAACGAACACGTGGAAGACGCGGGCAACCTCGGCGACGTACTCGCCGCGGTCAGGGGCTGCGGCGAACGCACGGACGTTGCCGCCGGCACAGAAGTTTGCGCCTTCGCCGACCAGAAGGATGCTCCCGATGTCGTTTCCGACTGTCTCGAGCGCCTGCGCGCCCTGAACCAGTCCTTCGTCGTCGAGGGAGGTGCCGTTGGCGGCGGTGGAAATGGTGATGCGGAGTACGCCCTCGTCGAGGGTCACTTTGCTCAGGTCATCGATGGAAGTCACTCAACGCACATTACGGGTGTCCGACAGCCATACGAAACACGGGGACACATAGATACAGCCACATAGATACAGCTCTGCCCCCGTCACCGAAGTGACGGGGGCAGAGCCTGCAATAGTTTGTGCTCGGGCAATCAGCCCCGAGCGACCTTGCCTGCCTTCAGGCAGGAGGTGCACACGTTGACCTTACGGGTGTTACCCGGGGCAACCTCGGTACGAACAGACTGAATGTTCGGGTTCCAGCGACGATTGGTACGCCGGTGCGAGTGCGAGACCGACTTACCGAAGCCGGGCCCCTTGGCGCATACGTCGCAGACGGCAGCCATAGTCGCGAACTCCTTGTTAGAAATGAATATTGAAGTGGTTACCCTACACGGTAGGGCAGCCAGAATTACAATCCGAATATACTCGACTTCGAACCGATCCTTGACCGCTCACTGTGCAGCCGAACGTGAAAACAGTCAATCAGCAACAAACAAAGTGCAGCATTATTTCGTGTAGCCCGTTCGAGGCAACCGTGTAAGAGTAACCGCTTCCGGCCCGAATGGCCAAACCGCCCGGTAATGACGGTTGCGCAGAAGCGTCGGACTACCCTCGACTGCACCGATCACCGATCTCTTTTTTTTCGTCAGTCTTTCCATCGTCGAGGGGAACCGTCAGTGGGGGAAGTGCAACGCGTCGCCGAGGAAGCGGAATCCGTCGCGGACGGACATCTGCTGCGGCGCTGGGCCCGCCGGGCGGTCGACAGCCTCCAGAAACGTCGCGGTGAGATCAACAGCCTCAACGTCTTTCCCATCCCTGATTCGGATACCGGCACCAATCTGCTGTTCACGATGCGGGCTGCACTCGATTCCGCCGAGACGATCGAGGACGACGTCCGCAGTGCGGGCCGCGTCGCCAACGCTCTGGCTCGGGGCGCCGTGTCCGGTGCTCGCGGTAATTCCGGAGTGATCCTCTCCCAGGTGATCCGGGGCATCGCCGAGAGCGTTCAAGGTGAGCACATCGACGGCCGAAGCTTCGCGAACTCGCTGACCACGGCGACGACGCTGGCCTCTCGGGCTGTCTCCGATCTGGTGGAAGGCACCATCGTCACGGTATTGCGCGCATCGGGAGAAGCAGCGCAGGAGTGCGTCGACACCAGGACACCGAGCGGCGAGGATCTTGCATCCGTGGTTGCCGCCGCTGCCGACGCCGCTGCGGTCGCACTGAACAAGACGCCGGAGCAACTGGACGTTCTCGCGTCCGCCGGGGTGGTCGATGCCGGGGGATTCGGTCTGGTTCTGATCCTCGACGCTTTTGTCGAGGTGCTGACCGGGAAGCCGCAGGTTCGCGAAGATCTGGGGACGCCGGACCCGAGGTCGAGCGCAGTTGTCGACGTCAGCGCATTCGATCACGATTGGGCTCACAAGAGCCCGATCGAATGTGGTGATCACTCGGAACAGGATTTCGAGGTCATGTACCTCGTCGACGACTCCGACGACGATCGCATGACGGCGCTGCGCACGCGGCTGTCCGTCCTCGGAGATTCGACGGTCATCGTCAGCGACGGTTTCGGCGGCTGGTCGGTGCACGTGCATTGCTGCGATGCCGGTGCAGCCGTGGAAGCCGGCCTCGAGGCCGGGAAGGTTCACGGTATTCGCATCAGCAGTTTTCTCGTCGACGAACGCGACCAGTTGGTGGCACGGGCGGAGAGGCGATTCCCCGGGGCCGGCGCGCGCGGCGTACTGGCCGTCGTTGCCGGTGACAGCGCGGCGGCGTTGTTCGAGAGTGAGGGTGCGACGGTTCTTCGGTGCGACGATGCGCCGGTGACACGCGCACAACTGCTCGGCCGCATTCGTCAGATGGAACGCAGCGAAGTTCTGGTGCTTCCGAACGGAGCTTTGACCGCTCAGGAACTCGTCGCAGTCAGTGCCGCTGCACGCGATCCGCTTCACCAGGTTCTGCTGCTGTCGACGTCGTCGATGGTCCAGGGCCTGGCAGCACTTGCCGTTCACGACCCTCAGCGCAACGTCGCCGACGACGGCTTCACGATGTCCGAGGCGGCGGCCGCCACGCGCTGGGGATCGTTGCGGATCGCGGTCGAGCGTTCGCTGACCTACGTCGGGACATGTGATCCGGGTGACGCGATCGGTCTGATGGGGCACGAGGTGGTGCTCATCGGTCCCGACGTCGCGGAGTCGAGTGCGCGACTGGTCGACCTCGCGCTCGGATCCGGCGGCGAACTCGTGACCCTACTCATGGGCGCCGACGCGCCGGACGACCTGGCCGGGCAGCTCGAGGCGCACGTCGTCGCGCACCACCCGGGCGTCGACGTGCTCGTCTATCAGGGTGATCAGCCGGGTGACCTGTTCCAGTTGGGTGTGGAGTGATCGAACCTGGTCTGTCGGTGACTGCTGATATACGAACACATGTGCTTACCGCGACACTGTGCTGGAGGAACTGATGGCGACGCTCGCCGACCCACTCGATCGGCTGCTGGGAAAGAAGACCGCGGACGCGCTCGACGAGGCGTTCGAGATCCGCACCGTCGAGGACCTGCTGCGTCACTACCCACACCGGTACGCGTCGGCAGGCAAGGAACTCGCCGAGAAGGAGCCGCCCGAGGGTGAGCACATCACCATCATCGCGCGGGTGGCGTCGGCCGCCGTCGTGAAGATGAAGAACCGTCCGGGGCAGATGTTGCGAGTATCGCTGGCGACTGATTCGCAGACCGTCGACGTCACGTTCTTCAACCCGCAGAAGGTGCGGCACGTCATCAAGCCCGGCGTTCGGGCGATGTTCTCCGGGACGGTGAAGTACTTCCGCGGCAAGTGGTCTCTCACTCATCCGAGCTACCTGATTCTCCCGGAACCTCGTGTCGGCGAAGAGGATTCGGTAGTTCCGCTTGCGTCCATCAAGGGAGCCGGTGACCTTGCGGGCCTGGCTCGCGCAAATCAGGATCCCGGCGCCGAACTCGATCTGTCCGTCTTCGACCGCGCATTGATCCCGCTGTACCCGGCGACCCGCGAGGTCGAGAGCTGGACCATCATGCGGTGCGTGCGGCAAGTGCTAGACCAACTCGATCCGATCGAGGAGCCGTTGCCCGCCGAGACTCGGGCCGAGCACGGATTCATCGGTTTGGACGAGGCGCTGCGCACCGTTCACCTGCCAGATACCAAGGAAGACATCGAACGAGCACAGGATCGTCTGCGTTTCGACGAGGCGCTGTCTCTGCAGTTGGTCCTCGCGATGCGTCGTCACGACAATTCCGAGCGTGTGGCTCCGGCCTGCGCTCCGGTCGCCGGCGGGATCGCGGACCAGTTCGAGGAGATGCTCCCGTTCACTCTGACGGAGGGACAGCAAGCAGTCGCGGAGGAGATCTCCACCGACCTTGCCCGCCCACACCCGATGAGCCGCCTTCTTCAGGGCGAGGTCGGGTCAGGCAAGACGATCGTGGCTCTGCGCGCGATGCTGCAGGTCGTCGATGCGGGTTATCAGTGCGCGTTGCTCGCACCCACCGAGGTCCTGGCAAATCAGCACGCGCGATCACTGCGCAAGATGATGGGCTCGCTGGCTGCAGGTGGTGAACTCGGTTCTGCCGAACATTCCACCCGTATTGCCCTTCTTACCGGCTCGCTGCCAGTCGCTGCGAAGCGCGCAGCTCTGCTCGAAGCCGTGACCGGCGACGCCGGGATCGTCATCGGTACCCATGCGCTCATTCAGGACAACGTCGAGTTCTTCAACCTCGGCATGGTTGTCGTCGACGAGCAACACCGCTTCGGCGTCGAGCAACGTGATCAGTTGCGATCACGTGCCCGTGAAGGACTGAGTCCGCATCTGCTGGTGATGACGGCAACGCCGATTCCGCGAACCATCGCCATGACGGTGCTCGGCGACCTCGAGGTCTCGACCCTGCGAGAGCTTCCACGTGGGCGAACCCCGATCAAGAGCAGTGTCGTGCCCGCGAAGCAGAAGCCGCAGTGGGTCGATCGCGCATGGGAACGAATCCGTGAGGACGTAGCCGACGGCCGTCAGGCGTATGTCGTGTGCTCGCGGATCGGTGACGGCGAGCAGGGTGCAGGCGAAGACCAGTTCACCGAGGAGAAGCAGCCCGAGACCAAGTCGGCGGTCGACGTCTTCGAAGAGTTGTCGAGTGGTCCGCTGGCCGATCTGCGAGTCGGGTTGCTGCACGGTCGACTGCCTTCCGACGAAAAGGACGTGGTGATGAGCGCGTTCAACGTCGGTGACATCGACGTCCTCGTCTGTACGACCGTTGTCGAAGTCGGTGTCGACGTTCCGAACGCGACGGTGATGGTGATCGTCGACGCCGAGCGGTTCGGCGTCAGTCAGCTCCATCAGTTGCGTGGCCGCGTCGGTCGAGGGAAACACCAGGGCCTGTGCATCCTCGTCACCGGAAGCAATCCCGGGGGGCCGGCGTACGAGCGGCTCTCGGCGGTGGCAGCGACCAACGACGGGTTCGAACTGGCTCAACTCGACCTCGCGACCAGACGTGAAGGAGACATCCTCGGTGCGGCGCAGTCGGGCACAACCTCGAATCTGCGGCTGCTTTCCCTCATGGCCCATGGAGACATCCTCGAGTCCGCCAGGGAGTTCGCTCAGGGAATCGTCGACTCCGATCCGTCGCTCGACGGTCATCCCGCCCTCGCTTCCATGGTGACCGCCGCCCTGGACTCCGACCGGATCGAGTACCTCGAGAAGTCGTGAAGGGTATGACGACAAGCTGAAATCGAATAGCACGAGGACCGCCGGGTTGGTTTCTCGATTCAGTCCGAAATATGAGACTCCGCATGTAGACGCAAGATGAAATCGGGGTAGTTTTCTCGAATGTTCTCCAAAGTGCTCGTCGCGAACCGCGGCGAAATTGCGATCCGTGCCTTCCGCGCCGCCTACGAACTAGGTGCCGGAACCGTCGCGGTGTTCCCGTACGAGGATCGGAATTCGATCCACCGTCTCAAGGCAGACGAGAGCTACCAGATCGGGGAGAAGGGTCACCCCGTTCGCGCGTATCTCTCGGTCGAGGAAATCGTCGCCGCCGCCAAGAGCGCCGGAGCCGACGCCATCTACCCCGGTTACGGTTTCCTCTCCGAGAACCCGGACTTGTCGGCGGCGTGTGCCGAGGCAGGCATCAAGTTCGTCGGCCCGTCCGCCGAGATCCTCGAGTTGACCGGAAACAAGGCTCGGGCCATCGCAGCGGCAAAGGCCGCCGGTCTCCCGGTGCTCGCGTCTTCGGAGCCGTCAGCGGACATCGACGAGTTGCTCGCAGCCGCCGAGGACATGACCTTCCCGCTCTTCGTCAAGGCTGTCGCAGGCGGCGGTGGGCGCGGAATGCGCCGCGTTGCGGAGCGCTCACAACTCAAGGAATCGATCGAAGCCGCAGCGCGCGAAGCGGAATCGGCCTTCGGCGATTCGACGGTCTTCCTCGAGCAGGCCGTCATCGACCCCCGGCACATCGAAGTGCAGATCCTCGCCGACGAGCAGGGCAACGTCATCCACCTCTTCGAGCGTGACTGCTCGCTGCAACGTCGCCACCAGAAGGTGATCGAGCTCGCTCCGGCGCCCAATCTCTCCGAAGAGTTGCGCGCCAAGATCTGTGCCGACGCCGTCGCCTTCGCGAAGGAGATCGGATACACGTGCGCGGGCACCGTCGAGTTCCTTCTCGACAAGCGCGGCAACCACGTCTTCATCGAGATGAACCCGCGAATTCAGGTCGAGCACACCGTCACCGAAGAAGTGACGGACGTGGACCTGGTCCAGTCGCAGCTCAAGATCGCGTCCGGTTCGACGCTTGCAGAACTTGGTCTGTCACAGGAGACGATCAAGCTTCGCGGCGCGGCGCTGCAGTGCCGCATCACGACCGAGGATCCGGCAAACGGATTCCGCCCGGACACCGGCCGTATCACCGCGTACCGCACCCCGGGCGGAGCCGGTATCCGCTTGGACGGTGGCGCCACACTCGGCGCCGAGGTCGGAGCGTACTTCGATTCCATGCTGGTCAAACTCACTTGTCGCGGTCGCAACCTCGAAGCCGCTGTGGCGAGAGCTCGCCGCGCGGTCACCGAGTTCCGCATTCGTGGTGTCTCGACCAACATTCCGTTCCTGCAGGCGGTTCTCGACGACCCGGACTTCCGGGCGGGACGCGTGACAACCTCCTTCATCGAGGAACGTCCTCAGCTGCTGACTCTGCGTTCTTCGGCGGACCGCGGCACGAAGATCCTGACCTACCTCGCGGATGTGACTGTCAACAAGCCGCACGGGGAGCGTCCCTCGGCGGTGTACCCGCAGGACAAGCTGCCCAAGATCGATCTTTCGACACCCCCTCCTGCCGGTAGCCGTCAGCGCCTCCTCGAACTCGGACCCGAAGGTTTCGCGAAGGCACTGCGTGAGCAGAAGGCAGTCGGCGTCACCGACACCACCTTCCGTGACGCGCACCAGTCGTTGTTGGCCACGCGAGTTCGAACCAGCGGACTGCTCGGAGTAGCGGGGCACGTTGCGCGGTTGACGCCGGAACTGCTCTCGATCGAAGCCTGGGGCGGCGCGACCTACGATGTGGGACTTCGCTTCCTGCACGAGGATCCGTGGTACCGGCTTGCCGCACTGCGCGAGGCGATTCCCAACATCTGCCTCCAGATGCTTCTTCGCGGTCGAAACACGGTGGGCTACACGCCGTATCCCGAAAAGGTCACGCGCGCATTCGTTCAGGAAGCCACCGACACCGGCATCGACATCTTCCGAATCTTCGACGCGCTCAACAACGTCGACCAGATGCGCCCTGCCATCGACGCGGTGCGTGAGACCGGAACGGCTCTCGCCGAGGTGGCGTTGAGCTACACCGGCGATCTGTCGGATCCGAACGAAACGCTGTACACGCTCGACTACTACCTGAAGTTGGCAGAAGAGATCGTCGATGCGGGCGCTCACGTGCTCGCGATCAAGGACATGGCGGGCCTGCTGCGCGCTCCGGCGGCCACCAAGCTCGTGACGGCGCTACGCAGCAACTTCGATCTTCCGGTTCACGTCCACACGCATGACACCCCCGGTGGACAGTTGGCCACGTATTTCGCCGCGTGGCAGGCGGGCGCCGACGCAGTCGACGGTGCTTCGGCGGCACTGGCCGGAACCACCAGTCAGCCTGCGCTCTCGGCCATCGTTGCCGCCGCTGCGCACTCCGAGTTCGACACCGGACTGAACCTGCAGAACGTGTGCGACCTCGAACCGTACTGGGAGGCGCTGCGAAAGGTATACGCGCCGTTCGAATCCGGACTGCCGGCGCCGACGGGACGTGTGTACACGCACGAGATTCCGGGCGGCCAGCTCTCCAATCTCCGGACCCAGGCCGTTGCTCTCGGTCTCGGCGACCGGTTCGAAGAGGTCGAAGCCAAGTACGCCGACGCGGACCGCATGCTCGGGCATCTCGTGAAGGTGACGCCGTCGTCGAAGGTCGTCGGCGACCTCGCCCTCCACCTTGTCGGCGCCGGCGTGCCTTCGGAGGAGTTTGCCGCAGATCCGGCGAAGTTCGACATTCCCGACTCCGTGGTGGGCTTCCTGCGCGGTGAACTCGGTACGCCTCCCGGTGGTTGGCCGGAACCGTTCCGCAGCAAGGCACTCGAAGGACGTGGCCAGGCCAAGCCCGAAGCGACGTTGTCCGCTGAGGACGAGGTGCTGCTCGAGGGCTCGTCGAAGGACCGTCAGGCGACGCTGAATCGTCTGCTGTTCCCCGGCCCGACAAAGGAATTCCTCGAACACCGCGAGAAGTACGGTGACACGTCGCGGCTTTCGGCGAACCAGTTCTTCTACGGTTTGCGGCGCGGCGACGAACACCGCGTCGAGTTGGCTCCCGGCGTTGAGCTGATCATCGGTCTCGAAGCGATCTCCGAGCCCGACGAGCGCGGCTACCGCACTGTCATGTGCATCCTGAACGGCCAATTGCGCCCGGTCTCGATCCGCGATCGCTCCATTGCCAGTGACGTACCGGTGGCGGAGAAGGCCGACAAGAACAACCCGGGCCACGTGGCTGCACCGTTCGCGGGCGTCGTGACGCTCGCGGTGAAGGAAGGCCAGAAGATCGAGGCCGGCGACACCGTGGCCACGATCGAAGCAATGAAGATGGAAGCGGCGATCACCTCGCCGCGCGCCGGCGTCGTCTCTCGGATCGCGATCAGCGCCGTCCAACAGGTCGAGGGCGGAGACCTGCTGGTAGTCGTCTCGACGGGGGAGAGCGCCGCAGAGTGACACGCATCATCTCGGGACTCGCGGGCGGTCGACGCCTGCGAGTCCCGCCGAGCGGCACCCGTCCGACGTCGGATCGGGTTCGTGAGGCGCTGTTCAGTGCTCTCGAAGCGCGCATCGATCTCGAAGGGTGCGCGGTTCTCGACCTCTTTGCGGGTTCGGGTGCTCTCGGCCTCGAGGCGCTCTCGCGGGGAGCCGAGCACGTTGTTCTCGTGGAATCGGATGCCAAGGCTGCTGCCGTCATCAAGGCGAACATCGGCACTGTCGCGTTGCCTGGGGCGACGGTTCGCGCCGCTCCGGTTGCGGCCGTGGTCTCGGGTCCGAGCGCGCGTGAATACGACATCGTGATCGCGGACCCACCGTATGCGGTGACCGACGAGGCCGTCGTGTCCATGCTCACCGATCTGCAGGCCAACAAATGGGTGGGGGAGGGCACGATCGTGGTACTCGAACGATCGTCGCGCTCGCCGGAGACCGTGTGGCCTCAGGGCTACGAGCCGATCAAGGCCAAGAACTACGGTGAAGCCCGCATCGAGCTGGCCACCTGCTACGGTCTGGACTCATGACTGGCGCCGTCTGCCCCGGATCCTTCGACCCTGTGACCAACGGTCACCTCGACGTAATCGGAAGAGTTGCTGCGCAATTCGACGAGGTCGTGGTCACCGTGCTGATCAACAAGAGCAAGCGTGGCATGTTCACGATCGACGAGCGGATCGAGATGCTCGAAGACGCGACGAGTCACCTGCCCAACGTTCGCGTCACGTCGTGGCACGGATTGTTGGTCGACTACGCGAAACAAGAAGGCCTCAGCGCGATCGTCAAGGGTCTGCGCGGCGCGAACGACTTCGATTACGAGCTGCAGATGGCTCAGATGAATCAGAAGCTCACGGGCGTCGACACACTGTTCGTCGCCACGAATCCGACGTACAGCTACCTGTCGAGTTCTCTGGTGAAGGAAGTCGCGACTTTCGGCGGCGACGTCTCCGACATGTTGCCGGCCAAAGTGCATTCTCGGCTACTCGCACGTATCGCCGAGCGAGCAGCCGAAAACAGCTGATCCCCGACACACCGACCACGACGACACCCCGTTGGCCGTTCTTCCGGCAAACTTGGACAGGAACGGGCACAGGTCCGAGTGGACCGGTGACGATGTGGGCCGATTTCGGCCGGTAGAGATTGGGGTTGCTTGTGTACCGCGTATTCGAGGCACTGGACGAACTGGTCGCAATTGTCGAAGAGGCGCGCGGTGTTCCCATGACCGCAGGGTGTGTTGTGCCTCGCGGTGACGTACTCGAGCTACTCGACGACGTCCGGGACGCAATTCCGAGCGAGCTGGACGACGCTCAGGACGTCCTCGATCATCGCGACAAATTGGTCGGTGACGCGCGAGCAAACGCCGAGAAGACGGTCAGCAGCGCCAATGCCGAGGCAACCTCGACTGTGGAGAACGCGCGCGACGACGCCGACCGGATTCTGTCCGATGCCAAGGCTCAGGCCGATCGCATGGTTGCCGAAGCGCGTGCGCACGCCGATCAGTTGGTCGAGGACGCCGAAGCAGAAGCGGAACGGACCGTCACCGACGGCCGTCGTGAGTACGAGGCCGTCACCGGGCGGGCGCGTGCCGAGGCCGATCGGATGATCGAGTCCGGCCAGGCCTCGTACGAACATTCGGTGGCGGAGGGAACGGCGGAGCAGGCTCGTCTGGTGTCGCAGACCGAGGTTGTCCAGTCCGCTCACGCGGAATCCGCGCGAGTGATCGACGCCGCTCATGCCGAGTCCGACAGGATGCGTTCGGAGTGTGACCTGTACGTGGACACCAAGTTGGCCGAGTTCGAAGAGTTCCTCACCGGAACGGTTCGATCGGTCGGGCGTGGTCGTCAACAGCTTCGAACGGGTTCGGGGGTTCCCGACTACCAGGACGACGATCGTCGTTCCGAGCGGCGCCGATAGAGCAGACAAGTCAGTCGAGGGTGGGTCGTCCGATATGGGGCGGCCCACTTTTTCGTGGATCGAATTGGGATTTGCCTTGTAGCTGCCGTATTGTGGAGTGGTTGCCCATACCAGTTTCAACAGTTAGGTGAGTTCTCTTTGTCAACGCATCGTCGTAGTTCGTCGCATCAGTCAAGTGATGCGGGATTTTTGCTGGACACGGTCAAGCTCGGTCGTCGTCCAGGGTCGATGCGTACCGTCGAGAGAACAATTCAGTCCCCGAACCGTATCGGTCTCGATCTGATCGCGATCGAAGCGGGCGCGGACATAGATCTCGATCTTCGTCTCGAAGCAGTGTCCGAAGGCGTTCTCGTCACCGGAAACGTGCACGCACCCACCAAGGGTGAATGCTCGCGGTGCCTTGAACCTTTCACCGACACCGTGGACATCTATCTCACGGAGTTGTTCGCTTACCCGAACAGCACCACCGAGGAGACGACGGAAGAGGGAGAGGTCTACGCGGTCGAAGACGACGAAATCGACCTCGAACCGGTCATCGTCGATGCAGTCGGGCTGGCGCTTCCGCTCCAGCCTCTGTGCAGTGACGATTGCCTGGGATTGTGCTCAGAATGTGGCATTCGCCTGGCGATTGCGGAATCTGGGCATGGGCATGACATACTTGATCCTCGCTGGGCTGGTCTCGCGGCCAAATTTGGCGTGGAATCAAACACCAGCGAAAATCTTGTGATCACCGAAGCCGAGGAGAAGTAGAAGTGGCTGTCCCCAAGCGCAAAATGTCGCGATCCAACACGCGGTCGCGTCGTAGCCAGTGGAAGACCACTGTGCCCACCCTCGTTACCTGCCCCAACCGTGGCTGTGGCGAGCAGACCCTTCCCCACATCGCATGCCCGTCATGCGGTACTTACAAGGGCCGCCAGGTAACCGCTGCTGTCTAGTTCTCCCCGGAGAAAGACTATGACGAGCGAAAATACAGTTTCAGCCGCCGGCGGCGAGGGCAATCACGACAAGCTCCTCGCCGCTGTCGGCGTAGATATAGAGCCCGGTCTTCTGACCCTGGCTCTCACGCACCGCTCGTACGCGTACGAGAACGGCGGACTGCCCACGAACGAGCGCCTCGAGTTCCTCGGGGATTCCGTTCTCGGCGTCACGGTGACCGAAAATCTCTACCTGTCCCACCCGGACAAATCCGAAGGTGATCTGGCGAAGATCCGTGCCAGCGTGGTCAACATGCATGCACTCGCCGAGGTTGCCAGGACTCTGGGTGAAGGTGGACTCGGAGCACACCTGCTGCTGGGTAAGGGCGAGGAAATGACGGGCGGCCGTGACAAGCCGTCCATTCTCGCCGACGGTATGGAGTCGATTCTCGGCGCCATCCACCTGCAGCACGGCATCGAGACTGCGCGACGCGTCGTCCTCGATCTGTTCGACGATCTCCTCACTCGCGCACCGCTTCTGGGCGCGGGTCTGGATTGGAAGACGAGTCTGCAGGAACTGACCGCAGAACACGGTGCCGGAGTTCCCGTTTACGAGATCACCGCCACCGGACCCGATCACGACAAGGAATTCACGGCCACCGTTCTCATCAGTGGCAAACCCTTGGGTGTCGGTGTCGGTCGTTCCAAGAAGGAAGCCGAGCAGAAGGCAGCAAGTTCGGCATGGAAGACGATGTCGGAGAATGCCGCTGCTACCGCAGTCGCTGCTGACGACACGCCTGATCTTGCCGGCTGAGTTCACTCTTGCCTGAGCTTCCCGAAGTCGAAGTCGTTCGCCGCGGCCTACAGTCTCATGCTGTAGGTGCGGCGATCGAGGCCGTCGAGGTACTCCATCCCCGCGCGATCAGGCGCCACATTCTCGGTTCCGAGGACTTGATCGGCCAACTCACCGGGCAGACCATCGCTTCGGCAGAGCGTCGCGGCAAGTACCTGTGGCTGGTTCTCGAGCCTGCCGGTGTCGGACTGGTGGTTCATCTCGGGATGAGCGGACAGATGCTGGTCCAACCCCCGACAGTCGACTGGGAAAAGCACCTACGCATTCGGTTGGCCCTCGATTCCGGGGCCGATCTTCGATTCGTCGATCAGCGGACCTTCGGTGGCTGGTCGATTTCACCCCTCGTCGAGGTCGACGGAACGATGCTGCCCGAGTCGGTGGCGCACATCGCTCGCGATCCCATGGATGCGGCGTTCGATCTCGAATCCGTCGTGAAAGTCCTGCGGGGCAAGCACACCGAGATCAAGCGCGCGATTCTCGACCAGACGGTGGTCTCCGGAATCGGAAACATCTACGCCGACGAATCATTGTGGCGCGCCAAGATTCACGGCAACCGAATCGCCGAAACGCTTACCAGGCCCAAACTTCGAGAACTGTTGACCGCAGCACACTCGGTGATGGGTGAAGCGCTCGATCAGGGCGGTACGTCCTTCGACGCGCTGTACGTGAACGTCAACGGGGAATCGGGCTACTTCGACCGGTCGCTGTCGGCGTACGGGCAGGAAAATCTCCCGTGCCCGCGATGCGGCGCGCCGATCAAGCGTGAGAAGTTCATGAATCGATCGTCGTTCAGTTGCCCGCGGTGCCAGCCGACCCCGAGGGCCCGGCGAATCGCCTAGGTCTCCCGCCCCTTCGGTTCGGCGGAGTGGCAAGATTGCGTCATGGCTGAACAGACTCCCGACACCACTGCAACCGCCCCGGCTCACACGGAGCTTTGGGTCGAACGAACCGGAACCCGCCTCTACACCGGCAAGAGTTCGCGCGGCGCAGAGGTTCTCATCGGCTCCGAATCGGTGCCAGGAGTCTTCACGCCCGGCGAACTCCTCAAAATTGCACTGGCCGCATGCACCGGGATGAGCTCCGACTTCCCGATCTCGCGCCGGCTCGGTGACAACTACGACGCGACGGTCCGAGTGTCCGGAGCCGCCGATCGTGAAAACGAGGTCTACCCGCAGCTCGACGAGGTCCTCGAGCTCGATCTCAGCGAGTTGGATGCCGAGGCACAGCAGCGCCTCGTCACTCTCGTCGAGCGTTCCGTGGACAAGGTATGCACGGTCGGGCGCACGCTCAAGGCCGGAACCAAGGTCACTCTGTCGTTCGACACGGAAGCCTGATGTTCCGCGCCGGCAGCGTTGTCGCTGCGATCGCACTGGGTTCCGTTGTGGCGCTGAATGCTCCAGCGCAGGCCTCGGTCCCGGCCGACGGCTCGGCCGGTAGTTGCGGCACATGGACGTCGAGCGTCGTGACGACTGGTGCCGGAATGCTCGAGAACCTCGAATTCGACGGCAACGGATCGATGGTGTTGTCGCAGTCGGCTCTGATCGGGCCGGGTGCACTGCTGAAAGTGGCGCCGGACGGAACACGGACAACTTTGGTCGGTGACGTCACCGGACCTGGCGGTCTGGTCGCGCGTGAGGGATCCGTGTACTTCACCACGGGCAACTCGACTGTCTCGGGACTGTTCGGAATCGCCGACGGCAGCCTCCGCAAGGTCGACGTCGCAGACGGGTCGGTGACAACGATCGCCGACGGTCTGGTGATGCCGAACGGGCTTGTGCAGCTGGACGATAACCGTTTCCTCACTGCCCGCACACTCGCCAGGCCGGGGCTCACGGTCGTCAACAGTGACGGAAGCAGTTCGATCGTTCGTGAAGACCTCGGCACCGTCGACGGCCTCGCACGCTCCGGTTCGACGATCTACGTGAGCACGACCTTCGACATGGTCACCGCCGTCCACATCCTCGACGCAAACGATCTGGGCGGGCCGGTGCGAACGATCACGCTCCCCGGGTTCGGTCCGGCAAACATGGCGGACGATCTGACCGTCGGACCGGACGGCGCGTTGTACGTCGCATTCAATGCAGGCGGCAAAGTTGTTCGCGTCGATCCGGATTCGGGATCTTCGTGTGAGATCGCCTCGGGTCTGCCGTTCACATCTGCGGTCAAGTTCGGCGCCGGACCGGGCTGGGATCCCAACGCGCTCTACACCACCGGATTCCTGGGTGACGTTCACCGTCTCGAACGTGTGGCGGGCTGAGCGTCATGGCTGAGGCAGCGCCTGTGCGGTTGACGGCGTGGGTTCACGGATACGTTCAAGGCGTCGGGTTCCGGTGGTGGACCAGGGCCCGCGCACTCGAACTCGGATTGATCGGATATGCGTCCAATCAGCGTGACGGTCGAGTGCTCGTCGTGGCGGAGGGCGAACGCACGCAACTCGAGCGATTGGTGGAGCTGCTGCGCTCGGGTACTACCCCAGGCTCGGTGGATCTCGTGGTCGACAGCTGGGACACCGCAAGGGGCGACCTGACAGGGTTCGTCGAACGCTGACCTGTTTGGCGGTAAAGTTTCCCCCCATGCACCTCAAGAGTCTGACACTCAAGGGATTCAAATCCTTTGCGTCGGCAACGACTCTTCGGTTCGAGCCGGGAATTACCTGTGTGGTCGGCCCGAACGGCTCGGGTAAATCCAACGTCGTCGATGCGTTGACCTGGGTGATGGGCGAGCAGGGCGCCAAGGCCCTGCGCGGCGGCAAGATGGAAGATGTCATCTTTGCCGGCACCTCCGGCCGCGCGCCGCTGGGCCGCGCCGAGGTGACCTTGACCATCGACAACGCCGACGGGGCGCTCCCGATCGAGTACTCCGAGGTGTCGATCACGCGCCGCATGTTCCGCGACGGCGCGGGGGAGTACGAGATCAACGGCTCGTCCTGCCGTCTGATGGACGTCCAGGAACTGCTCAGCGACTCCGGCATCGGCCGCGAAATGCATGTCATCGTCGGGCAGGGACGGCTCGCCGCGATCCTCGAATCCCGTCCCGAAGATCGACGCGCCTTCATCGAAGAAGCCGCGGGAGTCCTCAAACATCGCCGCCGCAAGGAAAAAGCGGTGCGCAAACTCGATTCCATGCAGGCCAATCTCGCTCGCCTCAGTGACCTCACCGCGGAACTGCGTCGGCAACTCAAACCGCTGGGACGCCAAGCCGAGGTTGCTCGGCGAGCACAGACGGTCCAGGCTGACCTGCGTGATGCAAAGATGCGTCTGGCCGCTGACGATCTGGTGACCCGTCGAAACCAGTTGAACGACCAGGCGCAGGACGAGAAAGCGGCCCGTGAACAGCACAACCAGGTGGCGGCTGCGCTCGACGAGGCCAACCTCGAACTCGGGCGCCAGGAGCAAGCTCTCGCTCGTCTGACTCCGGGATCGGAAGCGGCTGCACAGAGTTGGTTCCAGCTTTCCGCGCTTGCCGAACGCGTCAACGCCACCGTGCGCATCGCCCGCGAGCGTGCGCGTCATCTCGACTCCGAACCCGTCGGCAACCGCGGCCAGGACCCGGACGAGATGGAGGCGCGCGCCGAACGTCTTGCTGCCGAAGAGGCCGAACTCCTCGAAGGCGTCGAAATCGCGCGAGCGGCGTCGGAAGCTGCTCGGGACCAGCTCGCAGCCACCGAAGATGCTGCAGCAGAAGCGGAACGGGCGCACATGGCGGAAGTTCGTGCCGTCGCCGACCGCCGTGAAGGTCTTGCTCGACTCTCCGGTCAGGTCGACACTCTGCGTACCCGCGTCGAATCCGTCGACGCGGAAGTGTCTCGGCTGACCGAGGCGATCGACGAGGCTCGTCTGCGTGGCGATGCCGCACAGGCCGAGTTCGACACGGTGCAAGAAAGCATCGGGGACCTCGACGCCGGTGAAGTCGGCCTCGATACCAATCACGAACGCGCCATCGAGGCTCTCGAGATGATCGACGCGCGCGTCGAAGAGCTTCGTGAGGAAGAAAAGACGAGCGGGCAACGCATCGCTTCGCTCCGGGCGCGCATCGAGGCACTGTCGATGGGTTTGCAGCGCAAGGACGGTGGCGGCTGGCTGCTCGAACACCGCGGCGACGACGGCATCACCTCGCTGGTCGGATTGATTCACGTCGAACCCGGCTACGAGGCCGCGATCGCTGCCGCGATGGGGCCGGCAGCAGACGCCGTCGTGGCGCAGTCGCTGGACTATGCTCGCTCCGCTGTCACAGCACTGGCCGATCAGGACGGTGGACGTGCATCACTGATCGTGAGCGGTGAACCGGCGATCAAGCGCGAGGCCGAGATCGCGCCGGGTAGTCGTCCGGCCGTCGACGTCATCGACTGCCCTGACGAGTTGCGTGCCGGATTGACCGCCATCCTCGATGGCGTCGTCCTGGTCGAGACTCTCGATGACGCGATTCGAGTTGTTGCTGACCACAAGGGAATTCGTGCAGTGACGCGTTCTGGCGATCTGCACGGTTCGGGGTGGATGATCGGTGGCTCGGATCGGCAACCGAGCACGCTCGAGGTGCAGGCGGCGATCGACGCGTCAGCAGCGGAACTGGCGGCAACGGAGAGCCGATCCGAGGAACTCGACGCGGCGCTGTCCGGCGCTCTGGCCGAACAGGCCGCTCGACGCGAGACCGCGGAGCAAACTTTGGCAGCGCTCAACGAGTCGGACGCCGCCATGTCCGCCATCTACGAGCAGTTGGGCAGATTGGGGCAGGCAGCACGAGTCGCCCACGCGGAATCCGAGCGTTTGACCGCCCAGCGAGTGCGTGCCGAGGAGGGCCGCGGGGAGTCGCTGACAAAGCTCGCGGATCTGGAGGAACGTCTGCGCGTCGCCGAAACCGACGGCAGTGCGCCGGGACACGGCGCGGAATCGACCGCTGCCGATCGTGAAATGGCCGCAGCAGCGCTCGCCGAAGTGCGCATCGTCGAAATGGATGCTCGCCTTGCCGTACGAACCGCCGAAGAACGTGCGGAATCCGTTCGCGGAAAGGCTGATTCGCTTCGCCGTGCCGCGGCCGCCGAACGAGAAGCGCGGATCCGCGCCGAACGGGCTCTGCGCGCCAGGGCGCACGCTGCGGAGGTCGCAGCTGCCGTCGCCGAATCGGGACAGCGCGTGGCGGTCGAACTCGAGACCGTCGTCGCCGCGGCTCTTGCCCACCGTGACGAGTTGGCTCGGGCCCGCGCCGAGTGCACGGCCAAGCTGGATCAGGTCCGCGAGACAGTCCGAGCACTGACCGGACAACTCGCTTCGCTCACCGACGCCGTCCATCGCGACGAGGTAGCGAAGGCGCAGGCAGCGCTGCGCATCGAACAACTCGAGGAGTCGATCCTCGATCAGTACGGTATCGGCCTCGACGATCTGATCGCCGAGTACGGGCCCGAGGTCGAACTGCCGCCGACCGCTCTCGAAATCGAGGAGTACGAGCAGGCCAAGGAGCGTGGGGAGCAGGTCACCGCCCCCGCTCCGCTTCCGTACGACCGCGCGACTCAGGAACGGCGCGCCAAGCGGGCCGAGAAGGACCTCGCCACCCTCGGCAAGGTCAATCCGCTGGCGCTCGAAGAATTCGCAGCTCTCGAGGAGCGGTACACCTTCCTCTCCACTCAGCTCGAGGACGTCAAGACCGCACGCAAGGACCTTCTTGCTGTGGTCGCAGACGTCGACGCACGAATTCTGCAGGTGTTCACCGAGGCCTATGCCGACGTCGAGCGTGAGTTCGTGGGAGTGTTCGAGAAATTGTTTCCCGGGGGAGAAGGGCGGCTGGTCCTCACCGATCCCTCGGACATGCTCACCACCGGCATCGAAGTCGAGGCGCGTCCGCCCGGTAAGAAGGTCAAACGGTTGTCGTTGCTGTCGGGCGGCGAGAAGTCGTTGACCGCGGTGGCCATGCTGGTCGCGATCTTCCGGGCACGCCCGTCCCCGTTCTACGTGATGGACGAAGTCGAGGCGGCGTTGGACGACACCAACCTGCGGCGGCTGATCGGACTCTTCGAACAATTGCGGGAGAAGTCGCAGTTGATCGTGATCACTCACCAGAAACCGACGATGGAAATCGCCGATGCGTTGTACGGCGTCAGCATGCGCGGCGACGGCATCACCACCGTGATTTCGCAGCGACTTCGCGGTCAAGACATGGCCTCGACGTAAGCCCTGCTCACTTTCCGGGTCGGAGCCTGAAACAATGGGCCGGTGACTACCCAGGCTTGGATCATCATCGCGGCTGTAGCGGCCGTACTACTCGTCGTTCTCGTTGCCGGATTCCTGCGCTACCGCAAGGGGCAGGTATCGCTGAAGGCGCCCGAGACGAAGCCGGAGCTCGGCGCCCCCGAGAAGGACAAGTCAGGCGGCTACAAGGCCGGTGGCGGGTTCAACTTCAGTCAGGGGTCGACGGCAACGGCGCCACCTCCGGTGGTTCCGACACCGCCGGTCGCCGAGAAGCCGCCCGTCGTCGAAGAACCTGTCGTCGAAAAACCGATCGTCGAAGAACCTGTTGCGGAGAAGCCGGCCGTTGTCGAGGAGCCGGTTGTCGAAGAACCCGCTGTTGTCGAGGAACCGGTTGTCGAAGAGCCGGTAATCGAAAAGCCGGTCGTAGAAGAATCAGCGGTAGCAGAACCTGTTGTCGAAGAACCTGTCGTTCCCGAACCTGTTGTCGTTCCCGAACCCGTCGAGCCTGCACCGCGCGTGCTGGACGAGATCGACCCGACCGAGGGTCGGCTGGACCGATTGCGCGGGCGCCTTTCCCGCTCGCAGTCAGCAGTCGGCAAGAGCTTGCTGGGTCTGCTCGGTGGCGGCGATCTGGACGAGGATTCGTGGGAAGAAGTCGAGGACACCCTCCTCATCGCAGACCTCGGCTCCGCGACCACGGAAAAGGTCGTCACGAAGCTTCGTGAGCAGATGGCGGCCCGCAGCGTCCGGACCGAGGCTGCCGCCCGCGCCCTTCTGCGCGAGGTGTTGATCGCCGAACTGCGTCCCGAACTGGACCGCTCCATCCGCGCATTGCCGCATGATGATCACCCGGCTGTTCTGCTCGTCGTCGGCGTCAACGGGACCGGCAAGACAACGACCACCGGCAAGCTGGCTCGCGTGCTCGTCGCCGACGGTCGTCGCGTCGTGCTCGGTGCCGCGGACACGTTCCGCGCCGCCGCCGCCGATCAGCTCCAGACGTGGGCCGAGCGTGTCGGCGCTGAAGTTGTTCGTGGCAAGGAGGGTGGCGATCCCGCTGCGATTGCCTTCGACGCGGTCTCACGGGGCATCGCGGACGGCGTCGACGTGGTCCTGATCGACACCGCCGGCCGTCTGCACACCAAGACCGGTCTGATGGACGAGCTCGGCAAGGTCAAGCGGGTTATCGAGAAGAAGGCCTCGGTCGACGACGTTCTGCTGGTTCTCGATGCGACGGTCGGCCAGAACGGACTGGCGCAGGCTCGAGTGTTCGCGGAGGTCGTGGACATCACCGGCGTCGTACTGACCAAGCTGGACGGAACCGCCAAGGGCGGAATCGTCTTCCAGGTTCAGCATGAACTGGGTGTGCCGGTGAAGTTGGTCGGTCTCGGTGAAGGTGCCGACGACCTGGCGCCCTTCGAGCCGGGTGCGTTCGTCGACGCCCTGCTGGGCTGACGCCCCCGTGCGCCTTTTTGGTAGCGCGAACTACCAAAAAGGCGCACAGGGTCGGTAGAACTCCCTGGCGAAACCTGTTTGCAACAAAGTTGGGCAATTGGTTCACGTCTGCGAAACGCGACAGCGCCATGGACGAAACACCAGCCCAGCACTCTTCTCCTTAACGACGTGCTGCCCGGCACGTGCGACTAGGAGGTAGTAAGTGAGTACCGACGATTTGTTGGCGAACTCCGGTAACGCCGCATGGATGCTGATGGCTGCATCTCTGGTCTTGCTGATGACACCCGGCCTCGCTTTCTTCTACGGCGGGATGTCTCGGTCCAAGTCCGTCCTGAACATGATGATGATGTCCTTCGGGGCCATGGCCGTCATCGGCGTCATCTACGTTCTGTGGGGATGGTCGATGTCCTACGGCACCGAGAACATCGGGGGCATTTTTGCCAACCCGTTCGAGTTCTTCGGCCTCAAGAACAGCATCACCGATGCTGACGGCAACTTCATCGCCGGCGCCTGGGGCTACCCCAACGTCATCGACATCGCGTTCCAGGTGACGTTCGCGATCATCACCACCGCCCTCATCAGTGGTGCCCTGGCCGAGCGGGTCAAGTTCGGCACCTGGCTCCTGTTCTCGGGTATCTGGGTCACCGTCGTCTACTTCCCGCTCGCACACATGGTGTGGGGCGGCGGACTCCTCTCGGGCTCCGAGGACGGCATCGCGGCAAAGCTCTTCGGCACCACGGTCAACGACGACGGAGTCACCGTCGCCAACGTCGCTCCGATCGACTTCGCCGGTGGCACAGTCGTTCACATCAACGCGGGTATGGCCGGTCTGGTCCTCGCACTCATCGTCGGCAAGCGTCTCGGCTTCGGCAAGACCGCCTTCCGTCCGCACAACCTGCCCTTCGTGATGCTCGGCGCCGCACTCCTCTGGTTCGGTTGGTTCGGCTTCAACGCCGGCTCGGCATTCGCCGCCGACGGTAACGCCGGTCTCGCCTGGGTCAACACGACCACCGCGACGTGTGCCGCAGTCCTGGCCTGGCTCGCTACCGAGCGTATTCGTGACGGCCACGCCACCAGCCTCGGCGCAGCTTCCGGTGCGGTCGCCGGTCTGGTCGCCATCACCCCTGCTGCCGGTGCGCTCAACCCGGTCGGTTCCATCTTCCTCGGCGCAGTAGCCGGCATCCTGTCCGCTCTCGCAGTCGGCCTGAAGTTCCGCTTCGGCTTCGACGACTCGCTCGACGTCGTCGGTGTTCACCTTGTCTCCGGCCTGTGGGGCACGATCGGTATCGGATTCTTCGGCACCGCAACCGGCCTCTTCTACGGCGGCGACTACAAGCAACTGGTGGTTCAGATCGTGATCGCACTCGCAGCACTCGTCTTCACCGGCGTTCTGACGACGATCATCGGCTTCGCACTCAAGCCCCTGGGCTGGCGAATCTCGGCCGAGGACGAGGCACGCGGCATCGATGAGACCGAACACGCAGAGACCGCATACGACCTCGCGTGATCAGCACGTGATTAAAGTGAATTCAGGCACTTCAGAGTTTGGAAAGGGATGAGCACATGAAGCTGATCACAGCAATCGTCAAGCCGTTCACGCTCGAGGACGTCAAGACCGGACTCGAGCAGGCCGGAGTGCTGGGTATGACAGTCAGCGAAGTTCAGGGCTACGGCCGACAGAAGGGCCACACCGAGGTGTACCGAGGCGCGGAGTACTCCGTGGACTTCGTACCCAAGGTCCGGGTCGAGGTCGTCGTCGACGACGCGGCCGTTGACAAGGTGGTCGAGGTGATCGTCGAGGCCGCTCGAACCGGCAAGATCGGTGACGGCAAGGTGTGGGTCTCGCCAGTCGAGTCGGTCATCCGGGTTCGCACCGGGGAACGCGGTGGCGATGCACTCTGACCCGAAAGGGTCCGAGAACTTCGGCCCTGGTTCCGTCGCGAAAGCGACGGGGCCAGGGCCGGTCTCGTCAGGGGGATCCGACGAAGCTGCGGACCTGGCCCGCGCACGCAAGGCCCTACTCACCGGAGGCGTCAAGAACAGGAGGCTCGACGCCCCCGCGCTGCGACATGCACTGGTCGATCTGCACGAATTCTGGTTGACCACCAAGGGGACCGAACTGGGCATCAAACCGGATTGTGGGTTTGCCATCGTCGCCGTGGGTGGTCTCGGCCGACGCGAACTGCTGCCGTATTCCGATCTCGATCTGATTCTGCTGCACGACGACATGGACCCGGCGGTCGTGGCCCAGGTCGCGGACAGCCTGTGGTACCCGCTGTGGGACGCGCACATCAAACTCGACCACAGCGTGCGGACGCTTCCGCAGGCGCTTCAGGTTGCGGCCACCGACATGACGGCAGCACTCGGAATGCTCGAAGCACGCCACATTGCCGGCGACGTGGAGCTGAGCAACCTGTTGATCAGTGGTGTCCGACGACAGTGGCGCATGGACATCCGCAGCCGATTCGACGAATTGATCACCCAGACCCGTACGAGGTGGGAGCGCAGCGGCGAGATCGCCCATCGCGCCGAACCGGATCTCAAGAGCGGTCGTGGCGGGCTGCGAGACGTCCAACTGCTCAACGCCCTGTCCATCGCGCAATTGACCGACGGGATGCCGGGGCTGGGACCCAACTCGCCCGGCGGCGGTCTGGCACTTGCGCACAGGCGGTTGCTCGACGTGCGCACCGAACTTCACCGCGTTGCCGGTCGCGCCCGCGACCAACTGCGAGCACAGGACGCCGACGAGATCGGTGCGGCGCTACGGATCGGTGATCGCTTCGATCTGGCGCGACTTCTCAGCGAATCGGCGCGCACCATCAGCTATTCGGTCGACGTCGGTATCCGTACCGCCGGAAACTCCTTGCCCCGGCGTGGTTTGTCGCGGCTGCGTCGCGCGCCGGTGCGACGGCCACTGGACGAGGGCGTCGTCGAGCATGCCGGCGAAGTAGTTCTGGCGCGCGATGCGAGACCGAAGAAGGATCCCGGTCTGGTGATGCGGGTCGCGGCAGCGGCGGCCACCAACGGCATGCCGATCTCCGCGTCGACGCTCAATCGCCTGGCCGACAATGCCCCCGAATTGCGTGAGCCGTGGCCGAAAAATGCAGTCAACGATCTCTTGGTCGTGCTGGGTTCGGGATCGCGTGCGGTTCCGGTGATCGAGGCGATGGACCGGACCGGGCTCTGGGGTCGACTCCTGCCGGAGTGGGGGACCATTCGCGATCTTCCGCCGCGCGACGCCGTCCACACGTGGACGGTGGATCGGCACCTGGTCGAAACCGCCGCGTATGCAAGCGGATTCACCACTCGCGTCGCTCGGCCGGATCTGCTCATGCTCGGTGCGTTGATCCACGACATCGGGAAGGGGCGAGGGGGAGACCACAGCGTCGTCGGTGCCGAATTGGCCACCGCGATCGGAAATCGCTTGGGACTCTGGCCTTCCGACGTCGCGACGTTGACGGCGATGGTGCGCTACCACTTGCTGTTGCCGGAAACCGCCACCCGTCGCGACCTCGACGATCCGGCAACGGTGCAGCGAGTGGTCGACGCACTCGAGGGAGACGGGACCCTTCTCGATCTCCTGCATTCGTTGGCGGAAGCGGATTCGCTGGCCACCGGGCCTGGTGTCTGGGGCGACTGGAAGTCGTCGTTGATCGGCGAGCTGGTGCGTCGTTGTCGTTTGCTGATGGCAGGGGAGGAGCTCCCGCAACCCGATCCACTCGCTCCCGAGCAATTGGCCATCGCCGAGGAGGGCGGGGTTCACGTCTCGCTCGTTCCGGCCGAGAATGCGCACACCTACGTCGTGACCGTCATCGCGCCCGACGCTCCCGGGCTGCTGTCTCGGGCTGCCGGAGTTCTGGCGCTGCAGTCCTTGCGGGTGCATTCCGCATCGCTGGGGTCGCATGCAGGTTCGGCGGTCAACTCGTTTGTCGTGACGCCGAGGTTCGGCACACCCCCGCAGGCGGTGCTGCTCCGGCAGGAATTGATCCGGGCTTCGGCCGGTGAACTGAATTTGCTCGAACTTCTCGACGCGAAGGACGAGGAGGCACGGGCAGAGCAGTGGGACGACCCGATCCAGACCAACAAGGATTCCGCGGTTCCAGTGCTCTATGCGCAGGCGCCACCGCGGGTCATCTGGTTCGACGCGCCCGGTGACGGTCAGGCGATCCTCGAATTGCGTACCGAGGACCGCGTCGGCCTGCTCTGCCGACTGGCCGCAGCACTCGAACACAGTGGAGCCGACATCCGGTGGGCGAAGGTCGCCACCTTGGGTTCCTCGGTGGTCGACGCGTTCTGCCTCGACTTCGGTGAGGCCGATACCCGCGCGGCGCGAGAGCGCGTCGAGGAGGCGGTGCTGGCGGTGGTTCCGGTGCCACAACCCAAGAAGAAAGAGGATTGACGGACCGGTTTCGGCAGTTACGCCCGCATCGGCTGGGATCGGTGCGGGCGTAGCGGCTAGGCTGGTGCCCGAGAATATCCACGGCTAACTCGCACGACCTTCAGGAGCGCACTCGGTGTTCGAATCCCTTTCCGACAGATTGACCGGATCTCTCAAGGATCTGCGTGGCAAGGGTCGTCTGTCCGGCGCCGACATCGACGCTACGGCCCGCGAGATCCGCCTTGCCCTGCTCGAGGCCGACGTAGCGCTTCCCGTAGTGCGCAGCTTCATCGCCAAGATCAAGGAACGCGCCAAGGGCGCCGAGGTCTCGGGTGCACTGAACCCGGCTCAGCAGGTCGTCAAGATCGTCAACGAAGAGCTTGTCGAGGTTCTCGGCGGCGAAACTCGTCGACTGCAGTTCGCCAAGACTCCGCCGACGGTCATCATGTTGGCCGGTCTGCAGGGTTCCGGTAAGACCACGCTGGCCGGAAAGTTGGCCAAGTGGCTCAAGGATCAGGGGCACACGCCCCTCCTCGTCGCCTGTGACCTTCAGCGTCCCGGCGCCGTCACTCAGCTTCAGATCGTCGGTGAGCGTGCGGGCGCGGCAGTCTTCGCGCCGCATCCCGGTACCTCCATCGGCGGCGGCGAGAACGCACTGGGCGTGTCCGCAGCCGACCCCGTCGAGGTCGCCCGCGCCGGCGTCGAAGAAGCACGCAACAAGCATTACGACGTCGTGATCGTCGACACCGCCGGTCGCCTCGGTATCGACTCGGAGCTGATGGCGCAGGCCGCCGGTATCCGTGACGCCGTCAACCCGGACGAGACCATCTTCGTCCTCGACGCCATGATCGGTCAGGACGCGGTCAGCACGGCCGACGCGTTCCGTGAGGGAGTCGGCATCACCGGTGTCGTCCTCACCAAGCTCGACGGCGACGCCCGCGGTGGTGCCGCGCTGAGCGTCCGCGAGGTCACCGGCCAGCCGATCCTCTTCGCGTCCACCGGCGAGAAGCTCGAAGACTTCGACGTCTTCCATCCCGATCGCATGGCCAGCCGGATCCTCGGTATGGGCGATGTCCTGAGCCTCATCGAGCAGGCCGAGCAGGTTTTCGACGCCGATCAGGCCGAAGCGACCGCAGCGAAGATCGGTTCCGGTCAGCTCACCCTCGAAGACTTCCTCGATCAGATGATGGCCGTCCGCAAGATGGGCCCGATCGGCAACCTCCTCGGTATGTTGCCGGGTGCCGGCGGCATGAAGGACGCGCTGGCCAACGTCGACGAGAAGCAACTCGATCGCATTCAGGCCATCATCCGCGGTATGACGCCGGCCGAGCGCGACGATCCGAAGATCATCAACGCCTCACGCCGACTGCGCATCGCGAACGGTTCGGGCGTCAAGGTTTCCGACGTCAACCAGTTGGTGGACCGTTTCTTCGAAGCCCGCAAGATGATGGCTGCCATGGCCGGCCGTATGGGTATGCCCGGCGCGCGTAAGCAGGTTCGCAGCAAGAAGGGCAAGAAGGGCAAGAAGGGCGGCAAGGGCCCGACGCAGCCCAAGATGCGCGGAGGATTCCCCGGCATGGGCGGATTCCCGGGTATGCCCGGCGGAATGCCGGCCGGTATGCCCGACCTGTCGAACATGCCCAAGGGTCTCGATCAGTTGCCGCCCGGACTGGAAGGCATCGATCTCTCCCAGCTCAAGCTGCCCAAGAAGTAGTCGGTGGCTGCGCTTCATCTGCGGGGTATCGGTCTGCCCGATGCCGAGCCGATCGAATTGTGGATCGTCGACGGGCTGATTTCCTTCGAGCCGGTGTCCGGTGCGGAGACGATCGTCGAATCGGGTTGGATCACACCGGGTCTCGTGGATGCGCACTGTCACGTCGGTATCCGCTACGGCGGTGGCGGCGGCGAAACCGTCGACGGCTTGCTGGGGCAGGCGAAGACCGAACGTGACGCGGGCGTGCTGTTGCTTCGTGACGCCGGATCGCCGGTCGACACCAGGTTCATCGACGAGCGCCTCGATCTGCCGCGGATCATTCGCGCAGGTCAGCACATCGCAGCACCGAAGCGGTACATCCCGGGCCTGCCGGTCGACCTGGACGACGAATCTCAGTTGCCGGCCGAGGTGGTGCGTCAGGCACGCGCCGGTGACGGTTGGGTCAAGCTCGTCGGGGACTGGATCGATCGTTCCATCGGTGACCTCGCCCCGTTGTGGAGCGACGAGATTCTGGTCGAGGCCATCGCTGCCGCCCATGCCGAAGGCGCAAGGGTCACCGCTCACGTCTTTGCCGAGGATGCTCTGCCCGGCCTGATCAATGCCGGCATCGACTGCATCGAGCACGGCACCGGATTGACGGACGCAACCATCGAGTTGATGGTCGCTCACGGCACGGCCTTGGTTCCGACGCTGATCAACATCGCAACTTTCCCCGAGATCGCGGACTCCGCCACGCGGTATCCGATCTACGCGGCGCACATGCGGGATCTGCACGCTCGTCGACATCGGACGATCGGTGCCGCTCACGAGGCCGGGATTCCGATCTATGCCGGAACGGATGCCGGCGGATCGATCAGGCACGGGCGGATCGCCGACGAGATCGCCGAACTCGAAGTTGCCGGTTTGACGGCGCATCAGGCGCTGGGCGCAGGCTGCTGGGACGCGCGGAGTTGGTTGGGTGCGCAGGGGATCGAAGAAGGAGCGCCCGCCGACCTGGTGGTTTATTCCGAAGATCCGCGCGGAAACCCCGATGTGCTCGCGAAGCCGATGCGTGTGATCCTCCGCGGAACCCCCGTGAGCGGTTAGGGAGTCCCCGCTCTCTCGAAGCGCGCACAGGGTGGTTTCCGAACGAGCCCACCCATCTGGCACAATGGACCATTGTTCGTCGCAACCGGTTACGTACCGCTGCGACGGTCACAGGATAGAGGCAAAACCGGGCTCACAAATCGTGTGGGTCGCTGAATTGCACGTGACATGCGCAGCACTGTTGTGCGCGCTGAAGGAGAACTGCAGCTGTGGCTGTCAAAATCAAGCTCACCCGCCTCGGCAAGATCCGCAACGCTCAGTACCGCGTTGTCATCGCCGACTCGCGCACCCGTCGTGACGGCCGTGCGATCGAGACCATCGGCAAGTACCACCCCAAGGAAGAGCCCTCGCTGATCGACATCGATTCCGAGCGCGCTCAGTACTGGCTGTCCGTGGGCGCACAGCCCACCGAGCCCGTCGAGGCACTCCTCAAGATCACCGGTGACTGGCAGAAGTTCAAGGGCCTGCCGGGCACCGAAGGCACCCTGCGCGTCAAGGAAGCCAAGCCCACCAAGCTCGAGCTCTTCCAGGCTGCGCTCGCGCAGGCCGAGAACGAGCCGGTTGCAGAAGCAATCACCCCCAAGAAGAAGAAGGCTGCAAAGGCTGACGAGGCCAAGGCAGAAGACACCGCGGCTGACGCCGAGGCTCCCGCTGCAGACGCCGAGGCTGCTGACAAGTGAGTGCCGTCGTCGCTGATGCGGTAGAGCATCTCGTGCGTGGCATCGTCGCCAATCCCGACGATGTGCGCGTCGAGCTGATCACCGGACGTCGGGGACGGACCGTCGAGGTGCACGTGCACCCAGACGATCTCGGCAAGGTCATCGGTAGGGGTGGTCGCACGGCGACCGCTCTGCGGACCTTGGTCTCCGGCATCGGTGGCCGCGGTATCCGTGTTGATGTCGTCGACACCGATCAGTAGACGGCAGTAAACAGGTGGAACTCGTAGTCGGTCGTGTCGCGAAGTCGCATGGCATCAAAGGTGAATTGGTAGTCGAGGTTCGTACAGACGAGCCTGAAGATCGTTTTGCCGTAGGTTCCGTGCTGCGTGGGCGCAAGCCGCGCGAGTCCACACTGAAGTCGTACACAGTGGAAGCCGCCCGGGATCATTCCGGGCGGCTTCTGCTGCGCCTCGAAGGCGTCAGTGACCGTGGCGACGCAGATGCGTTGCGCGGCACACTGTTTGTCATCGACAGTTCCGAACTCGAGCCTTCGGATGATCCGGACGAGTTCTACGATCACGAACTCGAAGGACTGAAGGTCGTCCTCACGGACGGCACCGAGATCGGTTCGGTCATCGAGGTATTGCATTCCGCCGCAGGCGAATTGCTCTCTATTCGCCGCGCCGGTGAGACGTCCGGTGAATTGCTGATCCCGTTTGTCGCAGCCATCGTCACCTCGGTGTCGATCGCCGACCGCGTCGTGGTGATCGAGCCCCCCGAGGGACTGCTCGACCCGGACTTCGGTGACAAGTCGAACAGCGACAATTCGAACGCCGACAGCGACTGATCGCTTGTCATGCGTCTCGATGTAGTCACCATCTTTCCCGAGTATCTCGAACCGCTTCGTGCTGCCTTGCTGGGCAAGGCAATCGAACGTGGCTTGATCTCGGTCGACGTCCACGATCTTCGGTCGTGGACCCATGACGTACACAAAGCCGTCGACGATTCCCCGTACGGCGGCGGACCCGGCATGGTCATGAAACCCACCGTCTGGGGCCCGGCACTGGACGACGTGATCGGGCGCTCCGATTCTTCCGGCCCGGATGATGCCGAGACCATTCTGGTGGTGCCCACTCCCGCCGGCGTCCCGTTCACCCAGGAGACCGCGCACCGCTGGTCCAACGCCAAGCACCTCGTCTTCGCCTGCGGCCGATACGAAGGTATCGATCAACGGGTTTTCGACGACGCCGCCAAGCGGGTCAGAGTCGAAGAAGTCAGCATCGGCGATTATGTCCTGATCGGCGGCGAAGCAGCGGTGCTGGTGATGGTCGAGGCTGTCGTGCGACTGATGCCCGGCGTTCTCGGCAATCAGCTGTCACACCAAGAGGATTCATTCTCCGACGGCCTTCTCGAAGGGCCTAGCTACACTCGCCCGGCTGTGTGGCGCGACCTCGAAGTTCCGCCGGTGCTTCTCTCCGGTGATCACGCGAAGATCAAAGCGTGGCGCCATGAGCAGTCGCTGCAGCGCACGGCCGAGCGTCGACCGGATCTTCTTCCTTAGGTATTTCGCTTCAACCAGGTGATGCTTGCGCCGTCGTCGAGCGATTCGGTTGCAGTCGGTGTGAACAGTGCCGGCTCGAAGTTACTTCTGATCATCGGTATGCCTGCGCCGGCGACTACCGGATACCTCTTGATGATCAACTCGTCGATCTCCGGTAGTAGTTCGCCGGCGAGAGTTCCGCCGCCACACAGCCAGATATCTTGTCCTTCTTCCTCTTTGAGAGATCTGACTACCCCAAGCGGATCGGCGCGAACGATGGTGACGGGGGGATCCTCGGCGTCAGGGATGGTTGTGGAGACGACGAACTGACGCAGGTGCGCGAAGGGGCTTTTCACTCCGGCGGCCAGCCCGGGCTCGTAGGAGCCGCGGCCCATGACGACCGTGTCGAAGGTCTTGTTGGGCGCGTCCTCGATTCCGAGAGCGGGCCGCACATGCGTTGGCACGGTTTCAGGATATCGATCGCATATCCAGGCCGTGATCTGTTCGGAGACCGGGAGGAAATCGAATTCGCCACCAGGCCCCGCGATGTATCCGTCGAGGGAAGCTCCCACGTAGTACACAAGCTTTCGCATATAACGCTCCGTTCGTAGTACTATGTTTGTAGTGGTTTAACTTAGGGTCGTGTCAGGAGTGATGTCAAGTGCGAAAGAACCCGGAACGCCGGCTTGCCCTGATCGACGCGGCAATCGAGGTGTTGGCCCGAGAGGGTGCTCGAGGCTTGACGTTTCGAGCCGTCGACGCCCAGGCAGCAGTGCCGAACGGGACAGCGTCGAACTACTTCTCCAATCGCGACGACCTGCTCACTCAAGCGGGTGGCCGGATCTACGAGCGACTGATTCCGGAGGACCTCGAAGGGATGATCGATCCCGTCAACGGCACCGATCGTGAGCGCCTGGTGACGCTCATGCTCGACGTGGTCGAGCGCGTCACCTCGTTCGGAACGGGTTTCCTCGCGCTCATGGAGTTGCGACTGGAGGCGACGCGTCGACCGGACCTGCGAGCGGTGCTGACCGTCCGCATCCGAGAAGACTTCGATCTGAACGTAGCCAATCATCTGGCGTCGGGCGTGCCGGGTGATGCGATGACCGTTCGCCTGCTCTATTTGTCGCTGAACTGGCTCGCACTGGATCGACTCACATTGCCGGACCTGTTCGGAGAGGAAGATATTCGGACGATCGTCGAGGCGGCGGTGGATCGAGCGTTACCCCGCGAATCGTAGAAGGTCAGTGTCGTTCGGCAGGTTTGCGGCGGAACGAGAAGTATCGATGACCGAAGAAGCTCATACCGGCGACGATCAGCATGACAACCGCCTGGGCGGGAAGCGGCGGGGCATGCAGAATCGACACCGCGATTGTTCCGAGTATCAGATTCAGCACCAGGCCACCGGAATTGACGACGATGAACGCTCCCAGGTCGCGTGCCACATGTCCGCGGACGCGGAAAACGAGAGTCCGATGCAGAACGAAAGCGATGAGGACGCTGATGGAGTACGCGCCGATCACAGCCACTTGATACAGATCCTTGTTGTCGAGGATCAGTGTCCAGATCACGAAGAGCACGTATCCGATCGCCGTATTAGCCACTCCGACAATGGCAAATGCGATGGGTTGATGCTTGACCACCCGAAGCAGTGGGCCGGGATTCTCGGGTGATGCGATGTCTTCGGTCATGAAGACTCGGTTTTCACGGTGTTGATCCCGTCCTTGCGTCGGTTCCGCAGATACATCCACTCGAGCACGCCGAGTCCGAGGACTCCGGCGACCATCGAAGCGCCGCCGACCTTCCATCCCGGGGGACGCCACGTCAGGACAAGTTCCGCGTCTTTCGTACCGGCTGGAACGTCCACGGTGACAAAGGACTTCGCGACGACGTCGATCGGGACAGGCTGACCGTCGATGCTCGCCCGATATCCGGGCCAGCCGAGCCGTGCGAACACAACCTTGCCGCCGGTCTCCGAACTGACACGAAGGGTGCTCGACATGTTCGATTCCGCGATCGACGTAGCCTCGACGCCGTGGGCGTCGGCGATGCGTCCGTTGCGTGTCGAGACGGGGCCGTCGACGCGTTCGAGTACCGAGATGTAGTTCTCGTGTCCGGGGTAGTCGACCCATTTCCATCCGTCGGGAGCCGGGTTCTTGCGTGCATCGGGGTAGAGAGCGTTCTGAAGTACGACGCGGTCCACGTTCATCAGGTCGACGATGGTGCGGCCGGTGGTGGGTTCGACGGTGAATGCGCGCCGAAAGGCGTCGGGGCAGACGCTCATGTCCCAGCGCATGCAGAGCAGATCACCGAAGTAGAAGTGCCCGTTGGGGGTGTAGCCGCTGGTGTAGGTCAGTTCGAGGTCTTTGGGGTAGTTGCCGAAAGCCAGGGAACCGTACGCTCCGTCGAGGGTTTTGTCCCCGGGTGCGATGAGTGCACGGTCGCCCAGTTGCAGTGTCGTGCCTTCGAAGTCGGGGAAGGCCTCTTTCATCTCCGAGCGGGATTCGGGCAGGTTCCAGCTCATCGGGGTGGGTTGCGCGGCCCGAACCTGGGCGTAGGCGATGGGGGAGACCGCGACGATCGCTACGAGGCATGCGAAAGCAGTGCCCTTGGTACGGCCGAGCCAGACCATCGCGGCGCCGAGTGCGGCAACGAGCAGGGCCGAGATCACATGCCATTTCGCGAGCCCGGGAGCTGCCGAGGCTGACCGAATCAGAAGCAGGCCCACGAGGATTCCCGCTGCAACGCAGCGCCCGCGCAACTTGTCGGTCGTGGCGTAACGCCCGAGCAGGATGCACACCAGAAGCAGGAGTCCGATGGCCACCATCGGAAGTACGCGCGCGGGCCACCGCAGTGGGCCGATCGTGCTCGGCCCGGCAGTCCACATGAGGACGGCGACCGTGAAGATCCCGACGGCGGTCAATTCGCGTGCCGCGGCGCGTGCCTTGCCCCAGTCGATGAATGCCAGGGCGGGTATGAGGAACCAGGCGATGTAGACCATGGGCATGGTCTGGATGTATCCCCACCACGAGGTGAACGCGGGCATCGTGCTCGGCAGGCTCGCGTTCAGCGATTCCGACCACGGGACGGCGAGGAATGCATCGTTCTTGACTTCGGATGCACCGCGCCAGGTGACGTCCGCGGTGAGCAGGCTCGGCAGATACGTCGCGAGACCGGCCAGAGCGGCACACGCGGACACCGCCAGAAGCCGCAGTGACGGCAGCCAACGCCGCTGATAGACAACTTCGCCGATTGCGACCGCGCCGATCATCAAGCCGGATTCGACTGCGGGGAAAACATATTGGACCGACATCGCGAGATACAAGAACACGAAGGTCGGGATCGGACCGCTCTTACCTCGGGCGTAGCGGATTGCCGACGCCCACGCCTGAACCATCCAGGCAGTGCCGGTGAAGGCAGTCATCCAACTGGCCGAGTCGAAGAACAGCAGGAAACCGGTGAACGGAATCGAGACGCCGGCGACGGCAGCCCACGTGGGCTTCGAGCCGTACTCGAGGCAGATCCGATAGACGCCGAGTGCAAGGATGATCGCGAAGATCAACTTCACGATCGTCGCGTACAACGCCAGGTTGTCGAAGGACGGTGCGATCAGGTCGATCAGGAGTTGCGGTGGATTGAGAAGGCCTGCTTCCTCGATCGCGTAGTTGCCCGCCATCCAGTTCTCGGGGACGAGCACCGGGAGGTGTCCTTCTCGCAGACTGCGGCCGAGCATGACCCACAGCGGCGCGTATTGGGACTCGGTGTCGTCGGTGTAGAAGTGACGAGCATTCGCGAGCACCACGGCCAGATAACCGGCGATGACACCGATCGCCGTGACGGCGCCCCACTTGTACACGTCTGCCCGGGCGAGAGTGCGAGTTTCCACCACGAGTTCCAGACCTTAACAGGGCAGGTGGGGCGTGCGGAGACGCGAGCGCGTCACGCGCCGCCGGCATCCGAAGTCAAGACATCTCTGCGTGTTAAAGTTCGCGACGGTGTGGGCCCGATCGTGCCTGTCTCTCGGCGCCAGTCGAGCCCCCTGAAGGGAGTGGAAGCGAGTGCACTCGATTTCCGTCGTAGTGCCCGTTTATCAGGGCGAAAAGACGATCACGGCGCTCGTCGAGGAGTTGGACGGCCTGGGCACACCGAGTGCGACGCCCGGTGGTGCGCAGTTCTCCGTCGACGAGATCGTGCTGGTTCACGACAACGGCCCGGATCGCTCCGACGTCGTGTTACTCGAATTGGAGCGCCGTTTCGAGCAGGTGCGTGTCGTGTGGCTCAGCCGCAACTACGGCCAGGACGCGGCGACCATCGCCGGCATGGCCGCTGCAACTGGACAGTGGATCGTGACGATGGACGAGGACGGCCAGCACGACCCGGTGCACATCGGGGCTTTCCTCGACACCGCGCTGACGGAGCGATCCGATCTCGTGTATTCCAAACCCACGAACACACGCCCGCACGGATTCTTGCGGAACCTGACCTCGCGCGGCGCAAAGATCGTCTTGGCGACGGTATTCGCGTTCCCTGATTCGACGAGATTCGAAAGTTATCGCCTGATCCGCGGTGACATCGGCCGACAGTTGGCCGGCGTCGCGGCCAACGGCGTGTATCTGGACGTTGCGCTGACGTGGGTTGTCGGTAACACGGCCACGGCGCCGGTGACACTTCGAGCCGAAGGCCGCGAAGAATCCGGGTACAACTACCGCCGTTTGTTCTCGTTGTTCTGGAAGATGGTGTTGTGTAGCGGAACACGCGGTCTGCGGCTGGTCAGCCTGCTCGGAGTCACCCTGGCGTCGGCCGGCGTGATCATGGCCGCGGTGATCTTCATCGGGGCCATGACCGGCGACAACAATGATCCCGAAGGATGGGCGTCGATCATCATGGCGCTGCTGGTCTGTTCGGGTGCGATTCTGTTCTCGCTCGGGCTCATTGCCGAATATCTCGGTGTGGCACTGCACGTCCTTGTCGGAAAGCCGCTGTATCTGACTGTCGACTCCCCGCGGCCCGGAACCTCGATCGATCGGCGTAGTCGTGAGCACTGATCGCATCATCTTCTCCCGCCCCTATCGGGCATCGAACGAATTGTCGAATCTGGCAACGGTTCTGGAGTCCGACCACATTCACGGTGACGGACGTTTCACCAAGTCCGCGACTGCAGCGCTCAAGGCGATCACCGGATCCACGCATGCTCTGCTGACCACCTCGTGCACGCATGCACTCGAATTGGGTGCGCTGCTGCTCGAATTGGGCCCGGGCGACGAGGTAATAGTTCCGAGCTTCGCGTTCAGTTCGGCGGCGACCGCCGTCGCGTTGCGCGGGGCCACTGTTGTTTTCGTCGACATCGATCCGAGTACCGGCAACATCGACCCGGCGTGCGTCGCGGCGGCGATCACCGAACGCACCAAAGCTGTACTGGTCATGCATTACGGCGGAGTCGCCGCGGACATGGAACCTCTCCTCGACCTCGCGGAACTCCACGGCGTTGCGTTGATCGAAGACAACGCTCACGGACTCGGCGGAAAGTGGCGCGGGCGCTCGCTCGGCACCATCGGAACAATCGGAACGCAGAGTTTTCACGACACCAAGAACGTTCACTGCGGTGAGGGCGGCGCGCTGTTGCTCTCCGACGATCAGTTGATGACTCGCGCCGAAATCATCCGTGAGAAGGGGACCGACCGTGCGCGTTTCCTGCGCGGGCAGGTCGACAAGTATTCGTGGCAGGACATCGGGTCGAGTTATCTGCCCAGTGAACTCAATGCCGCCGTCCTCGACGCACAACTCTCCGAGTTCGACGCGATTCAGGCGGCCAGGCATCGCGTCTGGGATGCCTACAGCGTGAGTCTGGGCGAGTGGGCGGCCGCGAACGGTGTCGTGCCCATGGCGGTGCCCGATGATCGCGAGCACACTGCGCACCTGTTCTATCTCAAGATGCCGACCGAAGAGAGCCGTGACGGCTTGATTCGGCACCTTGCCGGTGACGGAATCGTGGCGCCGTTCCACTACGTTCCGCTCGATACGAGTGCGGCCGGTGTGCGCTACGGACGAACACCGCAGCCGTGCGTGCGTAGTGCCGAGTTCTCCGCGTCGATCCTTCGACTGCCGCTGTGGCCCATGCTCACGTTCGAACAACAGGACCGTGTCATCGGTTCGGTGCTCGAGTACAAGCAGGCTTGAGGACGAACACGACCGCGTGGATCGAATCAGGGCCCGGAAGCTTCGGGCATCGCCGAATCCGCGGTCGTGGATGCCGCTGCCCAGTCGTCGATGCTTCCGCTCGGGAAGAGAATCTGCGTGACGCCGGTGACCGTGTCGCGAGCGTGCAGTGCACTTTCGTCGTCGACGGCATCGGTGAACGAGGTGTCGGGATAGAAGCTGTCCTCATCCGTGTACTGGACGTCTTCTCGCGAACCGATCGCGATGATGTATCGGTTGTCGTCACCGACGATGCCGGTGGACAGATGGATCCACTTGTCCTCGACACAGCACATCCAGCCCTGTTTGACTCCTATGACGGGCTCGCCGAACAAGGCCTCGGGCAGGCCGAATCTCTGGTCGTAACCGTCGGTTCCTTCGGGAGTGGATTGCCGCAGGTACTCGACGAACTGCTCGACCCGTTCAGGTCCGAGTTGATCGGAGTCGTCGAGGACACCGCTGTAGAAGGTGACCAGGTCACGTGTCGTGGTCTCGGTGTTCCACCACATTCCGTCCCAGGGCGGCGTCGTCGCGGTCAGTGCGTAACGCTCGGCGACGCGGGTGATCACCTCTTGGCCGCCGACCTCGTCCCACAGGAGGTTGGCTGCGGTGTCGTCGGAGGATTCGAGCATCGCCGCCATGAGGGTGCGATCGTCGTCCGTGATGGGTCGCTCACCGCGCGCATCCTGACGAAGTAGATCCTCGGCGATGAAAAGTTTTGCCACCGAGGCTGTTTCGATCTGCTGGTCACCGGCGACGTCGAGGTACTTGTCCGAGGAGCGGTCGAGGATGGCGATGGAGACGTCCGCACCACGCCCGAGCGCAGCTACCTGAGCCTGTCCCAGACGGCCGTCGAGGGTCTCGGCTACCGGAACATTGGTGTCGGGAAAGGCGGGGGTCTGCATCGGATCATCCGGGTTCTGTCCACCGCTGCACGAAGCCGCAAAAGTAACTGCGGCCACCATTGCGGCAATCCGGACGTACCGCGTACTCATTTGTTTCCCCCGGTAGCCCTGACACGGCACTGTTGCCGATCTTCTTGTCTCAGGATAGCGGTAGGGTCGGATCTCGTGATTCTCAAGACCGTGAACCAGCGCATTGCCGAGGAACTCGACGTCCGCGAAGGCCAGGTTGCAGCAGCAGTCGACCTTCTCGACGGCGGAGCCACGGTGCCCTTCATCGCCCGGTACCGCAAGGAAGTCACCGGCACGCTCGACGACGCCCAGCTGCGACTCCTGGACGAGCGGCTGCGGTATCTCCGCGAGCTCGACGACCGTCGTGACGCCGTGCTCACGGAGATCGACTCTCAGGGCAAACTCGACGATCAACTGCGCGGTCAGATCATGCTGGCCGAGACGAAAGCGCGGCTGGAGGACATCTACCTCCCCTTCAAGCCGAAGCGGCGCACCAAGGCGCAGATCGCCCGCGAGGCCGGCCACGAGCCCGTCGCCGATGCTCTCATCGGAGATCCCACCACCGATCCCGCGCAGTATTCGGACGAGCAACTCGACGGTGCCCGGTCGATCCTCGTCGAGCGCTTCGCCGAGGACGCCGATCTGGTCGGTGAGTTGCGTGAGCTGATGTGGAATCGCGGCCAGGTCGTCTCCTCGGTCCGCAAGGGCAAGGAAACCGATGGCTCGAAGTTTGCTGGCTACTTCGAGTTCTCGGAACCGTTCTCCAAATTGCCCTCGCACCGCATCCTCGCCGTCCTGCGCGGCGAGAAGGAAGAAGTGCTGTCGCTCAACATGGCGGCAGACACCGAAGAACTCGCGCCGGGGGAGCGCACGGTCTACGAAGGCCGCATCGCGTCGCGGTTCGAAATCGCCGACCGTGGTCGGGCCGCCGACGGGTGGCTTCTCGACACCGTCAAGTGGGCGTGGAAGACGAAGTTCGCCGTCACGCTCGGTATCGACACTCGGATGCGTCTGCGGCAGTCGGCCGAAAAGGACGCCGTCGACGTCTTCGCCACCAACCTCAAGGATCTACTCCTCGCAGCTCCCGCCGGCGCCCGACCCACCATGGGACTCGACCCCGGATTCCGCACCGGAACGAAGGTTGCCGTCGTCGACGGAACCGGCAAAGTTGTTGCCTACGAGACGATTTACCCGCACCAGCCGCAGAACAAGTGGGACGCGGCTCTCGCGACGCTTGCCGGACTGGTCGCCGAACACGGCGTCGAACTGATCGCCATCGGCAACGGCACGGCATCTCGCGAGACCGACACGCTCGCTACCGAACTGATCAAGAAGACCGGCGCGCCCAACCTGACCAAGATCGTCGTCTCCGAGGCAGGCGCATCGGTGTACTCGGCTTCGGCCTACGCGTCGCAGGAACTTCCCGACCTCGACGTCTCGATTCGCGGTGCGGTGTCCATTGCGCGTCGCTTGCAGGATCCGTTGGCGGAGTTGGTCAAGATCGATCCCAAGTCCATCGGCGTCGGTCAGTACCAGCACGACATCACCGAATCGCTGCTCTCGCGTTCCCTCGACGCCGTCGTCGAGGATGCCGTCAACTCGGTCGGCGTCGACGTCAACACCGCGTCCGTGCCGCTGCTTGCTCGGGTGTCCGGAATTGCAGGATCCCTTGCAGAGAGCATCGTCGCGCATCGGGACCAGAACGGTCCGTTCAAATCCCGCAAGGGTCTCAAGGATGTCTCCCGACTGGGACCCAAGGCATTCGAGCAGTGCGCAGGCTTCCTGCGGATCACCGACGGCGACGACCCTCTCGACGCGTCGAGCGTCCACCCGGAGGCATATCCGGTGGTTCGCAAGATCGTCGCGAGTGCAGGCGGGGACGTGCGCACCGTGATCGGAAACTCGCAGGCACTTCGATCGGTCAAGGCGTCCGACTACGTCGACGAGCGATTCGGTCTACCGACCGTCACCGACATCATCTCCGAGTTGGAGAAGCCGGGACGAGATCCACGACCCGAATTCAAGACCGCAACCTTTGCCGCAGGTATCGAGAAGGTCGCGCATCTCAAGCCCGGCATGACCCTCGAAGGCGTGGTCACCAACGTCGCAGCCTTCGGTGCCTTCGTCGACATCGGAGTTCATCAGGACGGTCTGGTTCACGTCTCGGCGATGTCACACAACTTCGTCAAGGACCCACGCGAGGTCGTCAAGTCAGGTGACGTCGTCAAGGTGAAGGTCCTCGAAGTGGACGAGGCACGCCAACGCATCGGGCTGACGCTTCGTCTCGACGACGAGGTGGGAGCGCCCCGCAAGTCCGAAGGCCAGCGAGGTGGGCAACCTCAGCGGCAGGGCCAGCCGCAGGGCCAGCGTCAGGGGCAGGGTCAGCAACGAGGAAATGGCGGACGCCAGGGCGGACGCGAGCAGCGACCGGACAACCGCGCGCCTGCTGCCGGGTCGATGGCCGACGCTCTGCGCAAGGCGGGCTTCGGCAAGTAAATCCGTCCGCCGGGTTTTCGAAGTCCGTATCGTCACAATCGAGTCGGTTGGCGGTATGAATCCGATCAGGGTCGGATCATGAATTCGGTGAAGGGAGGACAGTGATGCGGGAGTGGCTCGAGCGCGAGATCATCGCCCATGGCCGATTGCCGTTGCTGTTCTTCCTGCTCGGGTTCCTGTCCGCCTTCCTTTTCATCCGCCTCAGCGTCCGGATGATTCGCGCGCAAGTGAAATGGTGGCCGGGCAACATCGCGCCCGGAGGCCAGCATGTGCATCACGTCGTGTTCGGTGTGATCGCCATGATGATCTCCGGTGGTGCGTTGATCGCGGTCTACGTCGATGGTTCGCAGACCACCGGTGCCGTCCTGGCGGCGATCTTCGGTATGGGTGCTGCGTTGGTGCTCGACGAGTTCGCACTGATCTTCTATCTGAAGGATGTGTACTGGTCCGAACAAGGTCGGACCTCGGTGGATGCGGTCTTCGTCGCGATCGCCGTGACCGGCCTGGTGCTGCTGGGTTTCCGCCCGCTCGAACTTCTCGACGTCGCCGGATTCCGTGAAGAACGCGATCCGTGGATCAAATTGGTCTTCGTTTTCGTCGCGTTGATCAACTTCGCCTTGGCAGCCATCGTGATTCTCAAGGGGAAGATCTGGACGGGGCTCGTCGGTCTGTTCGTTTTCCCGTTGCTGGTAATCGGAGCGGTCCGCCTGAGCCGGCCGGGTGCACCGTGGGCTCGCTGGCGGTACACGCGCAAGCCGAAACGGATGAACCGCGCGCTCGAACGCGAACGGAAATGGCGTCGGCCCGTCATCCGGGCCAAGATCTACGTCCAGGATCTGATAGCCGGATCGCCGAGCGTCGAACATGCGATGACCGCGGCCGAGCAGGAACTGGACCACACCATCCACGCAGCTCCGCCGCCACCGATTTCCCCGCTGGTATCCGCGTCTGGCACAATGGACGGGTTGCCTGGACCAGGCAGCAGCACTTGATCTGGGCACGAACCAGACGAGCGCCGTTTCGGGAGACCGAAACGCGTGCCGCTCGGTTCCTCTGCTCCTGCGAAATACAAGGATGACATATGAACACCCTGGACTTCCTGGACAAAAAGTCGCTCCGCGACGACATCCCCGAGTTCCGTCCCGGCGACACGCTCAACGTGAACGTCAAGGTTATCGAAGGCTCCAAGGAGCGCGTGCAGGTCTTCAAGGGCGTCGTTATTCGTCGCCAGGGCGGCGGCGTTCGCGAGACCTTCACCGTCCGTAAGGTCTCCTTCGGCGTCGGCGTCGAGCGCACCTTCCCGGTTCACAGCCCCACGCTGGCCTCCATCGAGGTTCTGACCCGCGGTGACGTCCGTCGCGCCAAGCTGTACTACCTCCGTGAGCTTCGTGGCAAGAAGGCGAAGATCAAGGAAAAGCGCTGATCTTTCCGATGAGCCCGGCATCGCGTACGCGCGGTGTCGGGCTAATCTGGTTTCTGTGGCAGATTCTTCGAAGGAGCAGGCATTGTCGTCCGGACCCGAGAATCACGAGGGATCAAGCGGTTCCGCGGAACCGACCTCACATCGGCCGCAGAAGAAACAGCGATCGTTTCTGCGAGAACTCCCTGTTCTGATCGGCGTAGCGCTGGTACTCAGCATCGTCCTTCAGGCATTTGTCTTCAGAGTTTTTCTCATCCCATCCGAGTCGATGGAACCGACACTGCACGGCTGTGCGGGATGTACCGGTGACCGCATCGTGGTGGAGAAGATCGGATACCGCTTCGGCGATCCGGAACCCGGCGACGTCGTCGTCTTCAAGGGACCCGATTCGTGGAACACGAAATATGTGTCCAATCGGTCCGACAACGTTGTCGTCCGCGGTATTCAAGAGGTCGGTTCGTGGGTCGGCCTCGTTCCGCCGGACGAGAACGACTTGGTCAAGCGAGTGATCGCTACCGGCGGCCAGACCGTCGAATGCTGTGACGATCAGGGCCGAGTCCTGGTCGACGGCAAGCCGCTCGACGAGCCGTACATCAAGATGGATTTCCCGTTCACTCCGGGAACGCAAACGTGTGACACCGAATTGAAGTCGGGCCGCTGCTTCGGACCGATCACCGTTCCCGAGGGCCACGTGTGGGTCATGGGTGACAACCGCAGCAATTCCGCCGACTCGCGCTACCACGTCGACGACGAGTTCCAGGGAACCGTCCCGATCGACAACATCATCGGTCAAGCTCGTTTCATCGTTCTTCCCCCGTCGCGAATGGGCGGCATCGATGCGCCTGATATTCAGGGCAACTGAGTTGTCGGACCGCACACATGGATTCGCGTAGTTCCGAGTAGGCAGAGACAGTGAGTAGTTGGCCCCCTCGCGTTGTCATTCGCAGATCGGCAGGTCTGCGGACGATGGAGTCTGCGTTGGCGCGAACCGGACTCGGTCCGGTGGCCGGCGTCGACGAGGCCGGGCGCGGAGCGTGCGCTGGTCCACTTGTCATTGCAGCGTGTGTCCTGGCGCCGAAACCGCAAGCAGCCCTCGCGCGGCTCGACGATTCGAAGAAGCTGACCGAACGTGCGCGCGAGGAGCTTTTCCCGGCGATCAAGCGCTTGGCGTTGGCGTGGAGTGTCATCTCTGTTCCCGCTGCGGAAGTCGATCAGATCGGCATCCACGTCGCCAACATCGAGGGGATGCGACGAGCAGTTGCGGGCCTCGACCTCGAACCGGGCTACGTTCTCACCGACGGATTCCGGGTTCCGGGTCTGACGGCTCCGTCGCTACCGGTCATCGGCGGTGACGGCGCCGCTGCATGCATCGCCGCGGCGAGCGTTCTCGCGAAGGTGACCCGAGATCGTGTGATGACCGAGATGGACGACACTCATCCGGGATACGGCTTCGCGATTCACAAGGGATACAGCACGCCACTGCACATGGACGCACTCGACGAGCTGGGGCCGTGCCCTGAGCACCGCATGACCTATGCCAACGTGGTGGCTGCGGGAGTCCGGTTGGAACAACGCGCGGGCCGTACGGGATGATGGACGTTCAGACGAACTGGGAGGACTGGCTAAACCGATGAGTGCCGAGGATCTCGAGAAGTACGAAACCGAGATGGAGCTGTCGCTCTACCGTGAATACCGGGACATCGTCGGACAGTTCTCCTACGTCGTGGAGACCGAACGACGTTTCTACCTGGCCAACACGGTCGAGTTGCTGCCCCACAATTCAGACGGGGAGATCTACTTCGAGCTGCGGATGTCCGACGCCTGGGTGTGGGACATGTACCGCCCGGCGCGATTCGTGAAATACGTACGCGTCGTGACCTTCAAGGACGTCAACATCGAAGAGCTGGACAAGCCGGATCTGCGCCTTCCTGACTGATCTGCGCTTGCCGGACTGATCTCGACAACGAAGTGCCCCGCCGATATCGGCGGGGCCCTTCGT
>NZ_LNAK01000134.1:173226-544855 GCF_001445685.1 Rhodococcus sp. KB6
CGCGTCGTCCATCACGACGTCGATGTCCTTGTACGCACCCGGGATCTCGTCGAGGAACGCCGCGGAACGCTTGTATTCGATGCCGACCATTGCCTTGTCGAGATCTTCGATGGTGAAGGTCTTGCGTGCCTGGTTACGTCCGTACACCCGACCCGCGCCGTGGGGGCTGGACTTGAACGACGGTACGTTTCCCTTCCCGACGACGACGTAACTCGCCGTCCCCATCGAACCGGGGATGAGCCCGGGCGTGCCCTCGTCTGCCTTGATCGCACCCTTACGGCTCAGCCACACACCCCTGCCCATGTGGAACTCCTTCTGGGTGAAGTTGTGGTGGCAGTTGATCCGCTCGACTTCGTCGATGATCGCGGGCTTGCCGTCTCCCATGAAATGCGCGAAGTCCTTCACGACGCGGTCCATCATCTCTTCGCGGTTGAGCAAAGCGAAGTGCTGAGCCCAGTTGAGATCGGTGATGTACGAGTCGAATTCGGGTGTCTTCTCGACCAGGTAGGCAAGATCCGGATCGGGAAGGTTGATGTACCACCGCTCGCACAAGTCCTTGGCGATCTTGATGTGATACTGCGCGAGCTTGTTTCCGATACCGCGGCTTCCCGAGTGCAGGAACAGCCAGACGCCGTCGCTTTCATCGAGTGTCACCTCGATGAAGTGGTTACCAGAGCCCAGCGTTCCGAGCTGAAACCTCCAGTTGTTCTTGAACTTGTCGTAGAAGGCCAGGCGATCGCCCGCCATTGCCTCGAGTTCTGCGATGCGGATTTTCGCCGTGTCGCTCAGCGTCTTGTTGTAGACACCTGCCGAGAGCGGAACGGAGCGTTCGATGCTGTGGCGAAGTACGCTCAGGTCGCGGCCTTGAAGGTCGCGTGCGTTGAACTGGGTTTTGACCGCGATCATTCCGCAGCCGATATCGACTCCGACGGCGGCGGGCATGATTGCGCCTTCCGTCGGAATGACCGAACCCACCGTCGCTCCCGCACCGAGGTGCGCATCCGGCATCAATGCCAGATGTGGACGGACAAAAGGCATCTGGGACGTGCGCAGCGCTTGCTCGCGAGTGTTTTCGTCGAGTATCGATGCCCAGTTCCACAACCTCTTGGTGATCTTCTCCATCAGATTTCTCCCACATAGTTCACAGCCGAACCCATCGGTCCGGTGTGTCGTGCAGGAATGACCATGCGCTCGGTCAGTGGTTGTGTGCAACCCCTTTTCAGGTTCGCAGGCCGTCTGCGAGTTCGTAGATTCGTCCGACGTACTTCTCCTGGAAGGCTTTTCGGGCAGCATCTGCCTGTTGCCGTGCGCCCATCTGGGAGTAGAGGTACTCGAGATGAACCAAACTCTCGCCGATGTCGACGCGTCGCTGGTCGAGAACCGTCAGCTCGTCGACCAATCGAGCCAGATCGAGTCGTGCAAGATCCAGCGCTGTCTCCGGTACCTCGTCCATGGTGATCCTCGATGTCCGTGAGTGCTTCCTGACCCCGAGGCTAACACTCTTCGAACATATTTTCGATACCTGCCCTGTTGTTTACTTCGACAACGTGGCTGTCAGTTGGTCGATGGCATACGGAATGCTCAGGACGGTATTGCCGGACATCGCCGCGCCGACGGGTGGATCTGCGGTGTACCGCACGACTATCGCATTTCCGCTCTTCACGGCGGGTAGTCGCTGGTAGAGCGTGTTGTCGGCGAGGGCTTTCTCTCCCCCCGGATCGGCCATCACGATCAAACGATCAACGGGTTCGAGGATGTCGTATCGCTCGTTCGGCAGCCAGTCGCCGAACTGGTCGCCGACGAATGCGTCGACGGTCGCGGGGAGGGTGAACCCGAGTGACGAGACGAAAATGCCGCGTGGGTCGTGCGACGAGAACACGTATCCCTCGGGAGTGTCGAGGTTGACGATCGTTGCGGTTTGCCCGGCGAACTCCGGGTGTGCAGCGCGGGCGGCGGCAAACGCGTTTTCGGTATCCGTGATCAGTTGCTGAGCTTGTGGTCCTTTGCCGAGGGCGCGCCCGGCGGTGAGCGTCATGTCGGTCCACGGCGTTGTGTACGCGTCGTAGTCCTTGCTCTGCGCGACAGTCGGCGCAATCGAGGTCAGCTTCTTGTAGGTTTCCGTGTCGATGTCGGCGTACAGCGCGAGGATCAGATCTGGTGCGAGGGAGGCGATTTGCTCGAAGTTGAAGTCTCCGCCGCTGTTGATGTAGGTCGGAGTCTTTCCCTTCCAGTAATCCTTCGTCCACGGCCAGCTTTCATCCATGCCGGACCCCCACCATTCGGCCATGCCGACGGGTTCAACTCCCAAGGCGAGCAGTGGTTCGTGATCGGTGTATCCGAGTGTCACTACCCGCTGGGGTTCGGCATCGATTGTCGTCGAACCCTGTGCGTGCTCGATCGTCACGGGGAATGCGCCGTTGCTCTGGCGCGCTGATGCGGTGTCGACGCCTTGCGAGGTTCCACAGGCGGTCGAGAACCCGATGATCGCGGCCGTCGTGAATAAGGCGGCGAGGATTCGGGTGCTACGTGAGGGCACGTGCATGCTCCTTCGAAGTGGTGGGCGAAGTGATCTGAGTTCCGCATGAAGTGCTGAGCTGGTCGCGTCAGCAATAAAGTGAGGCTAACCTTTGCAGGATCGTCGGTCCATCCTTCAGGATGGACTCGGATACGCCCAGAAAGACGCAAAATGTCCACTATCGAGTACTCGACTCGCCCAAAGTCCTTGCTAGCGCTGCCCGATAGTCGCGGACGGACATTCAAAGATTTTCAGGTCTACACCAACGTCGTGGAGGCCGTGACCGCGTACGGGGCTCACCGCCACCCGGAGCATCAGATCGCCTGGATGAGTGAAGGGACGATGCAGATTGCTGCCGGGGGCAACGTGTGGCACCTGCACAGCGAGCACTTGGTCTGGTTGCCGGGCACCGTTCTCCACGACATGACGCTTCTGTCGGCGGGATGCATGATCGCGGCCTATGCGCGTCCGGATCTACGCCCTGGCGGGCCCAGGTGGACTCAGCCACTGGTTCTCGAAGTCGATGCTTTGTCCGCTCAATTGCTGCGCCATCTCGCAGATCGGACCATCGACGATGCTCGGCGGTTGATGAGTCAGGAGTTGCTCTACGACATTCTTGCTGCCGCGCCCGAACGGCACGACGTCCTCGCGGTTCCTCGTAATGCTGCGGCGAGTTCGGTTTCTGCACGGATCCTCGCCGATCCGGCAGACTCACGGACGCTGGGGGAGTGGGCGGGCGAACTCGGGGTCAGTTCCAAGACCTTGATGCGTGCCTTTGTCGCCGATACTGGGATTACCTTCGGACAGTGGAGGACTCGCGCCCGAATGTATGCGTCGCTCGAGATGCTCGCGCGGGGTGAGGGTGTCAACGACGTTGCCCCGCAGGTGGGTTACCGAACCAGTAGCGGGTTCATCGCCGCATTTCGGGAAACCTTCGGTACGACGCCGGCCCGGTACGGCGGAAAGCTGACGCGGTGATTTGCTGATGATTTCTTGAACTCGGTTGACGGCAAAGCTTTGTTCGGCAACGTAGAAATGGGCCGAGCTACCAGCATGTGCTGGTAGCTCGGCCCATTTCTAATTCGAACTGAGTCAGCTCATGTTGCCGAGCACATTGCCCAGGACACCGCTGATGACATTGGTCATCGACCCCTGCGGATCGGTGAGGGAACCGAATACCTGGCCCGATCCGGAGTTGAGTGAGCCGAAGCCCATGTCCTCGAGGCTTCCGGCGCCCGCCTCGACGGGGTTCGGCTGCCGGATGGTGACGCACACGCCCATCGGATTGATGTTCCAGTCGCCCGCCGCCAGCACAATGTTGGTGCCGGCGCCGCTGTCGAGCTGAGAGCCGACAACTGCGTTATCGGGAACCTTGTAGGTGGTCTCCAATGCGATGATGCCGCCACCAGCAGTGGTCCATCCGCCGCCCTTTGCCACCACGGAGTTGTTGCCGACGACGACGGTCTTGGTGACGTCGTCCCACTTCTGGTCGCCGATAAGCCATTTGACGTTCAGGCGAGCCTTGACCAGCTGGAATCCTGCCGGGTGGAAATCGCGGATCTGATTGACGAGTGCTCCCGAACCGGAAACCTTTGTCAGGTAGGTGACCGTCTGTCCCGGGGCGACCTTGCCGTCGCCGACAACCTCCTTGCTGACGGTGTACGGCGTCCCGAGGGAACCGGCCCAACTGTCGGTGACCGACTGGTTGAGCGCGCATGCCGGTGCTGCTTGCGCCACCGAGGCTCCAAGTCCAACAGTGACGCCGGCGGCGATGAGAACGAGGGATGTAGTGGTTGCTACTGCGTGGCGAAGTGAGCGGCGGGCCATGTAGAACTCCATTCAGCGGGGTGCGTGACGGTTTGAGCAAAACTGTAACTAGTTCTACTGGACTTTCGTCCAAGATGTGGCTGATTTCAGAAAATTGTCAGGTTTCGGGTCGCCGTTGGTGTGTCGCGCTGCCGAATTCCACAGGTTCCGAGTTGTGAACAGGTTGTTTTCGGATGGCTTGGTTTTGTGGTGGTGGGTTGAGGGTGGTGGTTGGGACGCGTTTCGTATGGGCGGGCGCGGGGTGTGAGTGGTGGGGGCTGCGATGGCGAGGAATATGGCGTTGGGGGCTCGGGGCGAGGATGTGGCTGTCGAGTTCCTGATTGATGCGGGTTTGGAGATTGTCGAACGCAATTGGCGTTGTCGGTACGGCGAGTTGGATGTTGTTGCGACGTCCGGTGATCGAATTGTGTTCGTGGAGGTGAAGACTCGCTCGGGTGCCGGGTACGGGAGTCCGGCGGAGTCGGTGACGTTCGCGAAGCAGCGTCGGATTCGGGTGTTGGCGATGCACTGGCTCACTGATTCGGGCCGGTCGTGGTCGAGGGTCCGTTTCGATGTGGTGGCGGTGTTGATCGGCCGGGACGGCGTGCCTTCGGTCGAGCATTTTGTGGATGCGTTCTGATGGCGTTGGGGCGGGCGCATTCTGTTGCGGTCAGTGGTGTGGACGGGCAGATAGTGGAGATCGAGGCGGATATCGGGCGCGGGTTGCCTGCGGTGCATTTGGTGGGGCTGCCTGATACGGCGTTGCACGAGTCGCGTGATCGGATTCGAGCGGCGGTGACCAATTCTGGTGAGGAGTGGCCGGACAGCAAGGTGATTTTGGCGTTGTCGCCGGCGACGTTGCCGAAGGTGGGCAGTGTTTACGATTTGGCTTTGTCGTTGTCAGTTCTCGATGCGGCGAAGAAGTTGCCGCGGAAGTTGTTGCGGGAGACTGTGTTTTTGGGGGAGTTGGCGCTCGACGGTCGTTTGCGGACGGTGCGTGGTGTGTTGCCTGCGGTGCTTGCGGCGAAGCGGGCGGGGTGGGGGACTGTGGTGGTTCCGGCTCGGGCGTTGGCTGAGGCGGGCTTGGTGAAGGGGATCGAGGTGCTGGGCGCTGACGATCTGTCCGCGGTGATCGGGTGGTTGCGTGGGGAGTTGGCGCTTGCTGTTCCTGATGTTTTCGAGCGTGCTGGTGTGGTGGCGGTGCGGGATTTGAGTGAGGTTGTCGGGCAGACGGATGCTCGGTGGGCGATCGAGGTTGCTGCGGCGGGTGCGCATCATTTGATGTTGACGGGTCCGCCGGGGATCGGGAAAACGATGTTGGCGCAGAGGCTTCCGGGGATTCTTCCGCCGTTGACGGAGGGGGAGTCGTTGGAGGTGACGGCGATTCATTCGGTGGCGGGGGTGTTGCCGGAGGATCGGCCGTTGATCGATATGCCGCCTTTCATTGCGCCGCATCACAGTTCGTCGGTCAGTTCGCTGGTGGGTGGTGGTAGTGGGATGGCTCGTCCTGGTGCGGTCAGCCGCGCCCATCGCGGCGTGCTGTTTCTCGACGAATGTGCCGAGATCGGGGTGAAGGTGCTCGAAGCGCTACGCACACCACTCGAAGACGGGGAAGTGCGAATCGCCCGGCGGGACGGAGTTGCTCGGTACCCGGCGCGGTTCCAGCTGATCCTGGCCGCGAATCCGTGCCCATGCGCGCCGCCGCGAGACGCGGACTGCGTCTGCGCACCCGCGGCGCGTCGCCGTTACCTGGGGAAATTGTCTGGCCCGTTGTTGGACCGAGTCGACATCAGGGTCCGGATGCAGGCGGTAGCAACCGGAGCGCTGATCGACGAAGTGGGGGAAAGCACCAGCGATGTTCGTGCGCGCGTGGCGGCGGCTCGGGACACTGCAGCCCAGCGGTGGAGTGAGTACGGGTGGCGGACCAACGCGGAGGTGCCAGGGCCGGCGTTGAGACAGAAGTTCAGACTCTCGCGTGCAGCGCTGGCGCCGGTGGAACGGGCGCTGCGTAAAGGTGTCATCACTGCTCGTGGGGCGGACCGAGCGTTGCGGGTTGCCTGGAGTGTCGCCGATCTGGCAGGTGAGCCGATGCCCGGACCAGACCAAGTTGTCACCGCACTCGACTTTCGAGACAGGGGATTCCAATGACTGCACACGATCCACGACTACTCGCTTGGGCATATCTGTCCCGCGTCGTGCAGGGCCCTAGCGCATACATGTCCATGTTGATCGGCGAGCTCGGGGTCGAAGAAACTGCGAGGGCGGTTCGCAACGGCGATCTGCCACCCGCGATCGAGGAGAAGACGCGAGCCCGCGCTCACATCGACACAGCCCAACGAGACCTCGACCTGATGGAGGCGATGGGTGGCAGACTCGTAACACCGAACTGCGCCGATTGGCCGGCGTGGCGAATGCTTTCCTTTGACGGACTCGATCCCTCCGGGGGTGAGACGGCGCCATTTGTGTTGTGGGTGTTGGGGTCCGGGGATTTGGTTGATCTGACCGAGAGATCGGTTGGAATTGTGGGCACGCGGGCATCTACTGCGTACGGCGAACACGTGACGGCAGAGATTGCCGGTGACCTCGCTGTCGACGGATGGACCGTGATTTCCGGGGCGGCCTTCGGTATCGACGGGGCCGCGCACCGCGCTGCATTGGGCGTAGGTGGAAACACACTGGCTGTCTTGGCCTGTGGGGTGGACCGGGCGTATCCGTCAGGGCATGCGCGACTACTCAAACAGATAGCGAGTTCGGGTGCAGTGATAAGTGAATATCCGCCGGGCACAACACCTGCAAAGTTCCGGTTTCTGGCAAGGAATCGACTGGTAGCTGCGTTGTCGGACGGAGTAGTGGTGGTCGAGGCGGGTTGGCGCAGTGGTGCACGCAATACCGCCAATTGGGCTCGAAAACTAGGCCGTCCCGTGATGGCGGTGCCCGGACCGGTTACCTCGGCATCGTCGACCGGATGTCACCGGATGATCCGCGAAGGTGAAGCGCAACTCGTTTCCAATGCCGTGGATGTAGTCGAAGCGTCAGGCCCATTTGGTGTCGGGGATTCCGCGGAGGATGCAGCCGCGACGCGTGACATCGACGCATTGCGAGGCAATTCTCGATTGGTATACGAAGCATTGCCGGGAACGGGGTCTCGCAGTACGCGTGAGTTGTCCGAGGAATCGGGATTGCTCATAGCTCAGGTTCGTGCCACTCTTCCTCTGCTCGAACTGGAGGGATTTGCAAGTTCTGATTCCAGTGGTTGGTTTCGGACGCGGTAGTACGTGAACTACTTCTGCGCCCGTCAGACCATGCGTGGCGATGCTCACTAATCGTTTGCGAAGACCGTGAATCGTCAATACCCGCAGCGCATCGGAAATGGCACGTCAGGGCTATTTTTCACGAATTTGCTCGACTGTGTGCAATGTAATTCTCGATGCGTTTCGCCGACCCGACCTGCAAGTTCGACGGGTCTCAGGAAAGCCTCAGGTCAATGTGCATGGAAGTCCGATTAGTCTGGATCACGATGACGGCGGGCATTGATTGACACCCGGCATCCGAGGGATGAATGTGCAGAATTTTCAGGGTCGTGTTCGGTCGAGGCAATGCCGCTAACCCGCTGCTAATTCGGACCATTGAGTCTGTTCGGAAACGGTGAAGGCTTTCGAACTTCTTTTGTTCATCAACGCTCTATCTGTGTATTGTGAAGGAGAATTGAATCGATCATTGAAAGAGGAGTGCAATGGCTGAGAAGCTGATTCGGCAACTCATCGACGACCTTGATGGTAAGCCGATTGACGATGGATTCGGTGATCGAATTGAGTTCTCTTACCAGGGAACGGATTACGTGATCGATCTGCGCGCCACCAATGCAGAGAAGTTCGACGCTGCGGTGAAGCCGTTCGTCGAGGCTGCTGCGAAGGTGAGCGGGAAGCGCGGCAAGAAGGCTCAGGCTGCATCTCCGCAGGCCACATCAGGTTCCGGACGCTCCAAGGAGACGCTCCAGGCCATCCGTGACTGGGCAGGTAAGAACGGTTACGAAGTTGCTCCGCGTGGGCGTATCAAAGCGGAAATCATCGACGCTTTCGACGCTGCACACTAGATTGAATTAAATACACCTCTGGCTCTCGGCGAACTCGCCGGGAGCCAGAGGTGTATTTTACTGTTGCTTTGCCGAGTTCTCGGACAGCTTTGTCCGACAGGTCGTCCGTGTGAAGCAGATCAGATAATTCGTCTAAACAGCGCCGAATTTACCCAGCAGATTGGTCGGTTTCTTTCGCTCTGTACAAAGGTCGACAGAGCGCTATGTGGAGTCGCCGGCGAGGTATTTCGCCCTCGTGCTGCAATTGTCGTGTACATTAGTTAGGTAACACTAACTTTCGGAAGGATCTTTCTGTGGCCAAGCCGACAACTGCATTGACGGTTCTGCGGACCGAACAATTGACCCCCCATATGGTACGAGTGTTTCTCGGGGGACCAGGCTTCGAGTCGTTCACTCCCAGCGAATACAGCGATTCCTATGTAAAGATCGAATTCGGCACTCCTGATCAGCCGTCACTGCGCACCTACACGATTCGTTCGTACGATCTTGATGCCAAAGAGATTGCAATCGATTTTGTCGTCCACGGCGACATGGGTGTCGCAGGTCCATGGGCCGCGTCAGTTCAGCCGGGCGCTGAGATTACTCTGCGGGGACCCGGTGGCGCGTTTTTGCCGTCACCAACCGCTGATTGGTATCTCTTCGTCGGAGACGAGACCGCAATACCCGCTATTTCCGCGTCGATAGCGCGATTGGCGCCGAATGCGGTCGGCTACGCCGTCGTCGAGGTCGGGGGACCGGAAGACGAAATCGCGCTCGATGCCCCAGAAGGTATTGCCGTGACCTGGCTGCATCGCGGGGCATCGTCCGACGCGGTCGGCGAAGAATTGGCGGGCGACAACGCTCCGGTTGTCGCCGCGGTCAAGGCGCTCGAGTGGTTGCCGGGCGAACCGCACGTGTTCATTCACGGTGAAGCGCAAGCCGTCATGCACAACCTCCGGCCGTACATTCGCAAGGAACGAAATGTCCCGGCGTCGGCCGCTTCTATTTCCGGCTATTGGCGTCGTGGTCGCACCGAAGAGGGCTTCCGGGTCTGGAAGTCCGAACTCGCTGCGGCCGAAAACTAACTCGCGGCGGCCGTGCCGCGAGTCAGCAACACGAGCGCAACGGCCGCGAGAACTCCGAAGGTGGGAATTGCGATTGCCATCGGAACTGCCGTGTCTTCTCCCGCAATTCCCACCAACGGCGAAACCAGCGCCGCCAAGCCGAACTGGCCCGCTCCCATCAGCGCTGAACCGGTCCCGGCCGCGTTGGTGACCTCTCCTTGGGCGAGAGCGGTCGCATTGCCCATGATGAACCCGATGCTCGAAATTGCCACGAACAGTGGGACCAAGATCAACCAGGTATTCGTGGAACTGAAAACCACGCTGGTGCAGAACAATACGGCGCCGCCCATGAGGAGTAGGCACACCCCGAAACGCAGCAGCGTGCGTGCTCCGACGCGACCGAGCAGGCGAGTGGTGATCATCGCTGCCGTGACCATTCCGGTGGCGTTCACTGCGAACACGATCGAGAATTGTGACGGACTCAGCCCGAGAACGTTCTGAACGACGAACGGTGACGCGGAGATGTACGCGAACAAGGCGCCGAATCCGAAGACGAATGCGAGCGCATATCCGAGGTAGTGCCGATTGCGGACCACGTATCGCAGATTCGAGATCAGGGCCTTCAATCCGCCGCCGTGGCGTCGCTCGGGCGGAAGTGTCTCGGGAACGAGCAAAACGACACCAGCCACCATTACAGCGCCCGCGACCGCCAGGACCCAGAAGATCCCGCGCCACCCGACGGGGCCGAGAAGTGCGCCGCCGATCAGTGGCGCGACCACGGGAGCGATACCGCCGATGATCATCATGATGCTGAAGAGCTTCGCTGCGTCGTCGCCGCGCGCTCGGTCGGCAATACAAGCGCGGGCAAGAACGATGGCAGCGCCTCCACTCAAGCCCTGGACGAGTCGTGCACCGATGAGAAACTCGATGTTCGGCGCCACCGCGCATGCCGCGCCGCTCAGTGCCGTGATGATTGTCGCGGCCAGCAGTATTCGTCGCCTGCCAAGTCCGTCGGAGATCGGACCGACGATCAGCTGGCCGATTCCGAGGCCTGCCATGAAGGTGGTCAGCGTGAGCTGAACGCTGGCCGCAGTAGTGTCGAGTGCATCCGCCATCAACGGTAGGCCGGGCAGGTACATGTCGATGGACAGTGGAGCGATTGCGGAAATCAGTGCCAGTACGCACAACATCTTCAGAGGAATTGCTCGATTCACCGATCAACCCTATCGGCGAGGGAGCTTGCAGTTTCAATCGCGGCGAGCGAGCGTGTGTTCATGACTGACGCATTGCCGGCGAGCTTGAGCGTTCACCTCGATGCGTATGCCGAGCACCTCCGACTGAGCCGAGGCCGGTCGGAACACACGATCCGCGCCTACGTCGGTGACGCGCGGGCATTGCTGACCCATTTCTCCGCGGGTTCGGAGAATGCAGATCTCGACCGCCTCGACCTAAGTGTCATGCGTTCGTGGTTGGCCGCCCAGAATGCCGTAGGAACAGCCCGTACGACGGTAGCTCGACGGGCTTCTTCGGCGCGTGGGTTCACTGCGTGGCTCGCGCAGACCGGACGCATTTCCGTCGACCCGGGCACACGTCTGGCGGCTCCACCAGCTCGCCGGACGCTGCCGACGGTACTGCGCCAGAGCCAGGCCCTCGACGCAATGGATGCGGCGGAAAGCGGTGCGCAGCAACAAGACCCGCTCGCCCTGCGAGACCGACTCATCGTGGAATTGTTGTACTCCACCGGAATTCGCGTCGGCGAGTTGTGTGGACTGGACGTCGAGTCGGTCGATGCCGATCGACGATTGCTTCGTGTTCTCGGCAAGGGGAACAAGGAGCGGTCGGTGCCATACGGCCTGCCCGCAGAATCGGCACTGAACGGCTGGCTGGAGCACGGACGACCCGCGCTGTGTTCGGATCGGTCCGGGCGAGCGTTGCTCCTCGGAGTTCGAGGCGGCCGACTCGATCAGCGTCAGGCGCGTTCGGTGGTCCACGAAACCATGGCTGCAATTCCAGGGGCTCCCGACATGGGTCCGCACGGGCTTCGGCACTCGGCTGCGACACATTTGCTGGAGGGTGGTGCGGACCTTCGTGTGGTCCAAGAACTCCTCGGTCATGCGAGTTTGGCGACCACTCAGCTGTACACGCACGTGTCGGTCGAACGGCTTCGATCCGTCCACGATCAGGCCCATCCGCGCGCCTGATTTGTGGAGCGACGCGAGTTCTCGGCCGGTATTTGGTAGCGTCGCAGCTCAGAAGAGTGAACAATCGGCAAAGTTCGATCGTCGTGTCGAGACACTCGATTACATGCGATATCCGGGGGATTCGTGAACCGCCAAGATGTGAAGCACCTGCCGAACAGCGGCCAACCAGCCTGGCTGTCCGAATCGCCGCAACCGGCTCCCGGGCCGGCGCCGACGCCGGAGCCTGTGGCGCGACTGCAAGAGGTCTGGTCCGCGCCACCGCCACCGTCGAGCCAACAGCAGGTGACAAACCAGGATCTGGTTGCCGAAGCTTTACTGAAACGCCCGAAACGGACGCCGCGTGGCGGCTGGCGTAGGGGATTGCATCGTGCGACCGGAGGTGTGGTCAATCTGGGGGATTCGACCAACGAACAGCGCAACCGTGCACTGGCCGCCCGAATCGAGCAGCCGATCCGCAACGACTACCGAGTCGCTCTGCTCTCGCTCAAAGGGGGCGTGGGCAAGACGACGGTCACGGTCGGACTCGGTGCGACGTTTGCTTCGCTGCGTGGTGACTGCGTCGTGGCGGTTGACGCCAATCCCGATTTCGGGACTTTGGCACAACGTGTTCCGCTGCAGACCAATTCGACAGTGCGCGATCTGATTGCTGCTAGACCGGACATAAAGAGCTATTCGGACGTTCGAGTGCACACATCCCAGTCGTCGAGTCGTCTCGAGGTGCTGGCGAGTGAGCAGGATCCGGCGATTTCGGAGGCATTCAGCGAGGCCGACTATCGCCAGGTCATCGACATCTTGCAGGTCTACTACAACATCATCCTCACTGATTGCGGTACCGGGATCATGCACTCGGCGATGAACGGCGTTCTGGATCTTGCCAATTCGTTGGTTCTGGTCAGTTCGCCGGCAATCGACGGAGCGCGCAGTGCAGCGGCAACGCTCGACTGGCTTCAGTTGCACGGATACGGCCATCTGGTCGAGCGGACCGTCGTCGTCATCAGCGCCGCCAGACCAGGGTCGAGCGTCATCGACATGGACGCGTTGGTGGACTATTTCATGCGTCGATGCCGCGCCGTCGAGGTCATTCCTTTCGACGAGCATCTCGCGGAGGGGTCGGTGATGGACCTCGAATTGATGCGACCGGCCACCAGACGGGCGTTCATGGAACTGGCAGCGATGGTGGCCGACGACTTCGCGGACGCTGTGGGTCGGCACGCCGTTTCCGAATGGCGCTGATTCTGCGACCGATTTCTGCGACCGATCAGCCTCCTTTCAATGGCTTGAGCCTGAGCGGTTGCGACCGAACCAGTCCGAGTGGATCGAGATACTCGCGTCCTCTGCGCAAGCCCCAGTGCAAACATGCTTCGACAGCGCACCCTTCGTGCCCGGTTTCGAGGGTTCCGATCACTGACCTGGCTGCGACGCGTTCACCTGTGCGAACGACTGCGGTGACGGGTTCGTAGGTCGTGCGTAGGCCGCCGGAATGATCTATCGACACCGTCGGCTTTCCGGCGACCACTCCCGCGAACACCACGATGCCGTCGCCGGCCGCGAGGACGGATTGGCCGGCGCTGCCGCCGAGATCGACCCCGCGATGACCCGGCAGCCAGTTCTCGGCCGGTTTGTCGAAAGCGCGTTCCACGTGCGGCCGAGGAGCGAGCGGCCAGTCGAATCGCGTGTCTGCTGACGCCGTGCCTACGGCGACACAGCAGGAGATCACGGCAAATACCACGCCTCGTCGAGCTCCGCGCAAGATCGTCATTCCTTGATCTTGCGTGGAGTAGCGCACGCTTCAATGCAGATCAGACGGGTAATCCACAAGGTAGCCGCCGATCCACAACCGCCGGTTCGGTCTGTTGCTACCGGGGTGGTTATGGCATCGGGGGACGAGGACGTACACTTGTCGAGCGGTCTGTGCTCGCACAGTCCGACTTCGCGCGCCCGCGCACGTTTTCCGGCCTCGGCTGGTCCTGGTTCTCACGAAACAGGTCCGACGGCCGTGCGGGTGCCAGGGCAGGGATCACCCGATCGCCTGCATCAACCGGATTGAAAGTTTGAGGTACACAGCCATGGCTGTCGTAACCATGAAGCAGATGCTCGATAGTGGAACCCACTTCGGACATCAGACCCGTCGCTGGAACCCGAAGATGAAGCGATTCATCTTGACCGACCGCAACGGCATCTACATCATCGACCTCCAGCAGACGCTGACGTACATCGACAAGGCGTACGAGTTCGTCAAGGAGACCGTTGCCCACGGCGGCACCGTTCTCTTCGTCGGTACCAAGAAGCAGGCGCAGGAGTCCATCGCTTCCGAAGCGACTCGCGTCGGAATGCCCTACGTCAACCAGCGTTGGCTCGGCGGCATGCTCACCAACTTCACCACCGTTCACAAGCGTCTGCTTCGCCTCAAGGAGCTCGAGGCAATGGAGCAGACCGGTGGATTCGAAGGTCGCACCAAGAAGGAAATCCTCATGCTCACGCGTGAGATGACCAAGCTGGATCGCACCCTCGGTGGTATCCGCGACATGGCCAAGGTTCCTTCCGCGGTGTGGATCGTCGACACCAACAAGGAGCACCTGGCAGTTGCCGAGGCTCGCAAGCTGAACATCCCGGTCATCGCGATCCTGGACACCAACTGCGACCCTGACCTCGTCGACTACCCGATCCCGGGCAACGACGACGCCATCCGTTCCGCAGCACTGCTGACCAAGGTTGTCGCTTCCGCGGTTGCCGAAGGTGTGCAGGCACGTGCAGGACTGAGCGCCGACAAGGACGCGAAGCCCGAAGCCGGCGCAGGCGAGCCCCTCGCCGAGTGGGAGCAGGAACTGCTCTCGCAGGCAGCTCCGGCCGCAGAGGCTGAGGCAGCTCCGGCTGCAGAGGCTGAGGCAGCCCCCGCCGCAGAGGCACCGGCCACCGAGGCCTGATTCGTTGAAACCGGCCCTGACCAAGAGTTCTTTTGGTCAGGGCCGTTTCACCGTTAGGCCCGAGCACCACCGTCAGGCCGTGCTTCACCGTTAGGCCGTGCTTCACCGTTAGTCCTAGGTCCGAAACAGACACATGAGGAGGCTCGCTAATCATGGCGAACTACACCGCCGCTGACGTCAAGCGGCTCCGTGAGCTCACCGGCTCCGGAATGATGGCATGTAAGAACGCACTCGCAGATGCAGACGGCGATTTCGACAAGGCCGTCGAGCAGCTGCGCATCAAGGGCGCGAAGGATGTCGGAAAGCGCGCAGAGCGCACCACCGCTGAGGGTCTCGTCGTCGCCAAGGACGGCGTCATGATCGAGATCAACTGCGAGACCGACTTCGTCGCCAAGAACGACGAGTTCATCAAGCTGGCCGACGAGATCGTGACCGTCGCTGCTGCTGGTAAGCCTGCTGACCTCGACGCTCTCAAGGCGCTCGAGCTCGACGGCAAGACCATCGACACCGTCATTGCGGAGCAGTCCGCGAAGATCGGTGAGAAGCTCGAACTGAGCCGCGTCGCTTCCTTCGACGGCCCCGTTGCCGTTTACCTGCACAAGCGCAGCTCCGACTTGCCGCCCGCTGTCGGCGTTCTCGTCGAGTACACCGGTGAAGGCGATGCTGCTGCTGAGGCCGCTCGCGGCGCTGCAATGCAGGTCGCAGCACTCAAGGCGAAGTACGTCACGCGTGACGAGGTTCCCGAGGAGATCGTCGCTTCCGAGCGTCACATCGCCGAAGAGACCGCCCGCGCAGAAGGCAAGCCCGAGCAGGCACTGCCGAAGATCATCGAAGGCCGCGTCAACGGTTACTTCAAGGACGTCGTTCTGACCGAGCAGTCTTCGGTCACGGACTCCAAGAAGACCGTCAAGGCGATCCTCGACGAGGCAGGCGTGACCATCAAGCGCTTCGTGCGTTTCGAGGTCGGCGCCTCCGCTTAATTCGGAGCCCGCACACATGGACCCCGCCTGAAGAGCATTTGCTCTACCGGCGGGGTCTACGTGTACCTGGGGCCTCCGATGAGGCAGGATGAGAGTGCCTCGGGACGAGTCCCGGGGGCTTTCCTATGCCGCGGTGTCCGATTCGGCGGCAGAAGAAGAATGAAGGACCTACAAGGTCTTGTATCGAACTGAGGAGAACAATGTCCGAACCAGCCAACGAACGTCCAGGATTCAAGCGGGTCCTGCTCAAACTCGGCGGCGAAATGTTCGGAGGCGGCAAAGTCGGTCTCGATCCCGACGTGGTCACCAAGGTGGCTGAGCAGATCGCAGAGGTCGTTCGATCGGGCGTACAGGTTGCAGTGGTCATCGGCGGCGGAAACTTCTTCCGCGGAGCGGAACTGCAGCAGCGTGGCCTCGATCGCGCGCGCTCCGACTACATGGGCATGCTAGGCACCGTCATGAACTGCCTCGCTCTGCAGGATTTCCTGGAGAAGGCGGGCGTCGATTCTCGCGTGCAGACGGCCATCACCATGGGCCAGGTCGCCGAGCCGTACCTCCCCCTTCGCGCACGCAGGCACCTCGAGAAGGGGCGCGTAGTCATCTTCGGTGCCGGGATGGGTATGCCCTACTTCTCGACTGACACCACTGCTGCGCAGCGCGCGCTGGAGATCGGTGCCGAGGTAGTGCTGATGGCCAAGGCTGTCGACGGCGTCTACTCGGCCGACCCGCGTCTCGACCCGGACGCGACGATGTACGAACAGATCACGCACCGTGAGGTCATCGAACGTGAGCTCAAGGTCGCGGACGCGACGGCATTCAGCCTGTGCATGGACAACTCGATGCCGATGATGGTGTTCAACCTCCTCACCGAAGGAAACATCGCTCGCGCGGTGTCCGGTGAGAAGATCGGCACCCTGATCAAGTCGTGAGTGACACCCAAAAAATGATGCAGAACAACATGGAGGAACAGCCGTGATCGATGAAGCGCTCTTCGAGGCAGAAGAGAAGATGGAAAAGGCTGTCACGGTAGCCAAGGACGATCTCGGCTCGGTTCGCACCGGACGCGCGAACCCCGGTATGTTCTCGCGCATCGTGATCGACTACTACGGTTCGATCACGCCGATCACGCAGCTCGCGAGCATCAACGTCCCCGAGGCCCGCATGGTCATCGTCAAGCCGTACGAGGCTTCGCAGCTCAACGCGATCGAGACGGCGATCCGCAACTCGGATCTCGGGGTGAACCCGTCCAACGACGGCAGCATCATCCGCATTTCGGTTCCGCAGCTCACGGAAGAGCGTCGACGTGAACTGGTGAAGCAGGCCAAGTCCAAGGGCGAGGATTCCAAGGTCACGCTGCGCAACATCCGCCGCAAGGCGATGGACGAACTCAGCCGGATCCAGAAGGACGGTGAAGCCGGCGAGGACGAGGTCGGTCGCGCAGAGAAAGAACTCGACAAGACCACGGCGAAGTACGTGCACACGGTCGAGGAACTCGTCAAGCACAAGGAAGCAGAGTTGATGGAGGTATAGCCTCCTCATTTGCAGTGTTTGTCGTCGGGAGTAGATCAGGGAGTTTGGGTGCACGCACAAGAGGGAACCGCCGGTGGTCCCGTCACGGACGGGCCTACGGGCGGCGCTGAGGGCGCGCAACCGCCGAAGTCGAAGGCGGGCAGGAACCTACCTGCCGCCATCGGCGTCGGAGCTGGCCTCGGCGCCTTGGTCATCGGCACTTTGATCTTCCTGCCCCCCGGATGGATCGCCGTCGTTGCGATCGCGATGTTCATCGCGACGTGGGAGGTCACCACGCGGCTTCGTGAAGCCGACATCGAGGTGCCGCGAATTCCGCTTCTCGTCGGCGGGCAAGCCACGATCTGGCTCGGCTGGCCGTGGGGACCGGTCGGGGTGCTCAGCGGATTCACCGCGACCGTCCTGGTATGCATGGTGTGGCGGTTGTTCGACCACGGCCTCAAGGCGACCCCGAAGAACTTCCTGAGAGACACCTCCATCACGGTGTTCGTTCTGGCGTGGATCCCGCTGTTGGCGTCATTCGGTGCGTTGATGGTGCTCGAAGACGACGGCCCCGGTCGCGTCTTCGTCCTGATGATCGGTGTCGTGTGCTCCGACATCGGCGGCTACGCGGCTGGAGTGCTGTTCGGGAAGCACCCGATGGTGCCCGCTGTGAGCCCGAAGAAGTCCTGGGAGGGATTCGTCGGCTCCCTCATTTTCTGCGTCATCGGCAGTTTGCTTTCGGTGACGTTGATACTCGACGCGAATTCGATGATCGGCGTCCTGCTCGGTGTCGTCCTGGTGGTAGTCGCGACGGTCGGCGACCTGATCGAATCGCAGATCAAGCGTGAACTCGGCATCAAGGACATGGGAACCTTGCTTCCCGGCCACGGCGGAATCATGGACCGCCTGGATTCACTCCTGCCGTCGGCATTTGTCACCTGGCTGATTCTGTACGCACTCGTCTGATTTCTCGTGCGTGATTTCTTCTCCGGCCGATCCAAGCCCATTCCCAGTCCGAACATCTGGCATTGGCCGGACGTGTACGAAATCGAGAACCGCGCGCAGGACGTCGACGGTTCCCTCTGGGCGGCGATGCGAGCCCGGGTCGACTGGACTGGACGCGATGTCGTCGATGTCGGCTGTGGGGCGGGGTTCCATCTACCGGAGTTCGCTCGTACTGCCCGTCGTGTTGTCGGAGTGGAGCCGCACGCACCGCTGGTGAAGGCCGCGCGGGAACGAACCCGCGATTCGGCGTCGATCGACGTAGTCCAGGGTTCAGCAGAGTCCACGGGTCTGGTGGATGCTTCAGTCGATCTCGTCCATGCCCGTACGGCGTACTTCTTCGGAAAAGGCTGCGGCCCCGGAATTCGTGAAGCAATGCGCATCCTGAGGCCCGGGGGAGCCCTGCTGATCGTGGATCTCGATGTGAGCGCCGGCCCGTACGGGGAGTGGATGAGGGCGGATCTGCCCAAATACGATCCCGCGGCGGTCGAAGCGTTCTTCGAGGCTCAAGGATTCTCGCTCACGCGCGTCGAGACCCGGTGGGAGTTCGAGAATCGAGACGATATGCGGCGGGTACTCGGAATCGAGTTCACCGAGAAGACTGCCGAGCGTGCGTTCTCGCAAGTAACGGGATTGGGCTTCACGGTGCGATACCGGATCCATGTTCGGTCCAAACCACGATCACTCGAACTTGCGTGAAGGCGGGCTCAAAAGACGAACGTCAGGCGCTCCGACTTGAGCGCCTGACGTTTTCTGCACCGATTCAGTAGTAAAAAAATCAGTGATCGGTGGGGATGTGGAACAGGGTGGCGAGCTTGTGAATCTTCTTCGCCTTGGCGAGCTTGGGCAAGTCGCTGCCGTCGCGCACGCGTGAGCCGTCTTCGCCGAGATCGTCGATGACATTCTGAGCCCAGATCGCGTCGGCCACGGAGGGACTCAGTCCCGCGTTGACGGGGGCAGTCTGCGCGGTGGTCATGCAGAGTTTGCCGGCCATGCCGAGTGACAAGGTGATCGCACAGTCTCGGGCGAGCAGATCCAGATCGGGGCCGAGCGTGGGACCGTCGATCGGCGGAGCGATGCGTGCCGCGCGGCTGGCGATGGTGAGCCGCGAACGCGGGTACGACATCGACGTGGGGGAGTCGTCCATCCCAGTGTCGCGCCGGAAGTCGCCGCTGCCGAATGCGAGACGGAAGATGCCGTCAGTGCGTGCGATCTCGGGCGCAGCCTCGAGTCCCACCGCGGATTCGACGAGAGCAAGAATCTTGGTGCCGTCGGGAAGTCGCTCGGCCGTGGCGTCGGCCTGCTGACCGCTTTCGGTCTTTGCGAGCATGACACCCTCGAGTCCGGGGAGGCCCGCGAGTACGGCCAGATCCTCTTCCCAGAACGGTGTCGTGGCGTCGTTGATCCGAACCCAGGCGTGATTGTGTTCGCTCAGGAATGCGGCGACATCGCGGCGGGCAGCTGGTTTGTTGGGTGCGGTGACGGCATCCTCGAGGTCGAGAATGACGGCGTCGGCCGCACTCGCGAGTGCGGCGTCGAAGGTGTCCGGTTTGGACGCGGGGACGAGGAGCCAGGATCTTGCCTGCTGCGGGGCAATTCGCGAGGTCACAGGTCTCTCCATGTGAGTAGTCACATCAGGGCCTTTCCGGTGATTTCCACGACATCAATGATGCCTGCTGGCCCATCGATCGACCCAATTGCGTAACTAGATTTCAGTCACATCTGCCGCTTCGCTGCGCGCCGGATCTGAATGATGCGAACGCCGCCTGCCAACGCCATGATCAATGCGCCCGCGATGGCGGAAAGCAGGATCGTGATTCCGAGCGGAAAGTCGATCTGCCAGGCGAGGATCTTGACGGAGACGCTCTCGAGGTTCTGCAGGATGAACACCAGCAGTAAGATCAACACGATTGCACCTATGACCAGGCCAACCCAGGTCGTGGCGGCTCTGGTTCGGTCGGTGACCGACGTTCCGGTCGGCACCGGTTCAGGCGTCGGTGTCGGTTCCGGATCGTGTTTTTCCACTGCCTTGTTCTCGTCCACCTTCGGAAGTTCCGGATCGGGGCCGAAACCGTCGGCTGGGCCGTACACGGGGGAATTCGACGGATCCTCTGGTGTGGTTGACATGACATGATCATCACTCAACCTGCGCGAAGTTGCACGGGTAATCCGGCCACAATCGGGTGGCAGTGGGGTAGCACCCCAAAACAATGGGACAATGGTGTAACTATGGCTGCCTCTCTTCCCCTCGTTTTCACTGCACCCAAGCGCGGAATGCCTCCACGGCACCTCGCCGATCTCGATTCCGCCGAGCGCAAAGAAGCGGTGAAAGAGCTCGGCCTTCCGGCTTTCCGGGCCGATCAGCTGGCGCGTCAGTACTACGCGCGGCTCGAAGCCGATCCGGAGAAGATGACCGATCTCCCCGCATCGGTGCGCGAGAAGGTGGGGGAGTCGCTGTTCCCGACCTTGTTGACCCCGATCAAGCACCTCGCGTGCGATTCGGGCGACACTCGCAAGACCCTGTGGAAGGCACATGACGGAACGCTGCTCGAAAGCGTCTTGATGCGCTATCCCGACCGGGCAACACTTTGCATCTCGAGTCAGGCAGGCTGCGGAATGGCCTGCCCGTTCTGTGCGACGGGTCAGGGCGGCCTCGACCGCAACCTCTCGACCGCCGAGATCGTCGATCAGGTTCGCGAGGCAGCGGCCGCCATGCGCGACGGTGAAGTCGCCGGCGGCCCCGGACGCCTCTCGAACGTCGTGTTCATGGGTATGGGCGAGCCTTTGGCGAACTACAAGCGTGTGGTGGCAGCGGTACGACGGATCACCTCGCCTGCACCCGACGGCCTCGGCCTGTCTCAGCGGTCCGTCACGGTCTCGACCGTCGGCCTCGCTCCCGCTATCCGCAAGCTCGCTGACGAAGGCCTGAGCGTCACGCTGGCGGTATCGCTGCACACACCGGACGACGAACTGCGCGACACTCTTGTCCCGGTCAACAATCGCTGGTCAGTGTCGGAGGTACTTCAGGCTGCCCGGTACTACGCAGACAAGACCGGTCGCCGTGTGTCCATCGAGTACGCGATGATCAAGAACGTCAACGATCAGCCGTGGCGCGCGGACATGCTGGGCAAGAAGCTGAAGAAAGCACTCGGCGGGTTGGTGCACGTCAACCTGATTCCGCTCAACCCGACTCCGGGCAGCGAGTGGGACGCGAGCCCCAAGGACGTCGAGCGTGAGTTCGTGCGTCGGGTCATCGCCCAGGGCGTCTCGTGCACGGTGCGCGATACGCGCGGTCAGGAAATCGCCGCAGCCTGTGGCCAGCTGGCAGCCGAGAACTGAAACGTTCCAGGCCTGAAACACGTAAAGAGAAGGCCTCCACGAACTTTCGTTCGTGGAGGCCTTCTCTTTGTCAGGTTTCTAGCGCGGGCGGCGACGGATGACGATGTCGCGGACCAGAATGAAGATCATCAATCCGGCGGTGCCGATGAGCCACAGATCCTCGACCTTGCCGTGATGGTTTCCGATCATCATCAGAAGCAGGAATATTGCGAAGAACCATCCGAGGAAACGGAAAAACTTGAGTCCTTCACCACTCCACCCCCATGCGGCAGAGGGAACCTCGGCCTCATCGACGTGCGAGACCACGACGGGGGCGCTGGACTTGACGTCCAACTGGGTATCGGCCACGGTCGATCCTCCTGCTCATTCGGTTGCACTACTGCCCAATATGGTGACATACGACTGCCTGTCGTACGTAGTTGGGCGTCGATAAGGTTGTTCTCAGGTGTTATCAGGAACAATGGGCGAGTGCAGGAAACCACACGTACCCGCGTCCTCCTCCTCGGCAGTACCGGTTCGATCGGTACCCAAGCGCTGGAGGTCATCGCTGCCAACCCCGACCGTTTCGAAGTAGTCGGTCTTGCAGCGGGCGGCAACAACGTCGAGTTGTTGGCCGAACAGATTCGTGCAACCGGCGTCACGGACGTCGCCGTCGCCGATCCTGCAGCGGCATCGGCGCTGGAATCGGTAACCGCCCGTTCGGGACCGAGCGCCGTGACAGAACTGGTTCGGGACAGCGGTGCCGATGTTGTCCTCAATGCGCTCGTCGGTTCGTTGGGACTCGAACCGACACTGGCGGCTTTGAACTCGGGAGCGCGCCTGGCGCTGGCGAACAAGGAATCGCTTGTCGCCGGCGGAGCTCTGGTGACGAAAGCCGCCGCCCCCGGTCAGATCGTGCCGGTCGACTCGGAGCATTCGGCGCTTGCCCAGTGCCTACGTGGTGGAACAGGCGACGAAGTGGCCCGGTTGGTTCTCACCGCTTCGGGTGGGCCGTTCCGTGGCTGGAGCGCCGAGGATCTCGAAAGTGTGAATCCGGCTCAGGCAGGTGCGCACCCCACCTGGTCGATGGGCCCCATGAACACCCTCAACTCGGCAACTCTGGTCAACAAGGGCCTCGAGTTGATCGAGACGAACCTGCTGTTCGGGATCGACTACGACCGCATCGACGTCACCGTGCATCCGCAGTCGATCGTGCATTCCATGGTGACCTTCTTCGACGGATCGACGCTGGCACAGGCGAGTCCACCGGACATGAAGCTCCCGATCGCTCTCGCTCTCGGCTGGCCGGACCGCATCGAAGGTGCGGCGTCGGCATGCGACTTCACCACCGCCTCCACCTGGGAATTCGAGCCGCTCGATTCGTCGGTGTTCCCCGCCGTCGATCTGGCGCGAAGCGCAGGCAAATCCGGAGGTTGCTTCACCGCGATCTACAACGCGGCCAACGAAGTGGCGGCTCAGGCATTCCTCGACGGTGTCATTTCCTTCCCGGCGATCGTCCGCACGGTGGCTGCTGTTCTCGACGATGCAGGTCAATGGTCCGCAGAACCGGTTACCGTGGACGACGTTCTGGCCGCAGACGGCTGGGCACGCACACGAGCGCGTCAGCTCGTGAAGCAGGAGGGCTAGAGCTTTCATGGTTTTTGCACTGGGCGTAGTGCTGTTTGCCCTCGGCATCGGCGTGTCCATCGCCCTGCACGAAGCCGGTCACATGTGGACGGCCAAGGCTTTGGGAATGAAGGTTCGCCGCTACTACATCGGCTTCGGACCGAAAATCTTCTCGTTCCGTCGAGGTGAGACCGAGTACGGCCTCAAGGCGCTGCCGCTGGGCGGATTCTGCGACATCGCGGGCATGACGGCCCTCGACGAGATGACGCCTGAAGAAGAGCCGCACGCGATGTACAAGAAGGCGGCGTGGAAGCGCGTCGTCGTCATGTCCGGCGGTATCGCGATGAACTTCATTCTCGGGTTCCTCCTGATCTACGCATTGCTCCTCGGTTGGGGTCGAACCAGTACGGAGCCGGCACCGCCTGTTGTCAAGGGCGTGACGTGTGTTGCTCCGACGCAGCTCGGACAGGATCAGGGGTGGAAACTCGCGGATTGCACCGGTACCGGCCCGGCGGAGGCAGCCGGAATTGCTGCCGGCGATCGGATCGTCGCGGTGGACGGTCAACCGACGGACACTTTCGCCAAGGTTTCCGCGGCGATCCGCGACAAGTCCGGGACAGTCACGCTCACAGTCGAGCGCGGCGACGAGACTGTTCAAGTTCCGGTCGACGTATCGCCGGTTGAGCGTTACGTAGCCAAAGACGGCAGCACAACGCCGGAACTGGCAAAGGTAGGCGCTGTCGGAATTGAGGGTGTCAGCAATCTGATCGAGTACAACGCGCTCACTGCTGTTCCGGCGGCCTTCGACTTCACCGGCCAGATCATGGTCGACTCGGTAAAGGCGTTGGCTGACATTCCGTCGAAGGTGGGGGCTCTGTGGGAGTCGATCACGGGCGGCGAACGCGCCCAGGACACACCGATCAGCGTGGTTGGTGCCAGCGTGATCGGCGGTGAAGCGGCGGACCGTGCACAGTGGGCGACGTTCGTCGGACTGCTCGCATCGATCAACTTCTTCCTCGGTGTTTTCAACATTCTGCCGCTGTTGCCGCTCGACGGCGGTCACATCGCGGTGGTCTTCTACGAGAAGATCCGTGATTGGTTCCGCGCCCGCCGAGGCTTGATTCCCGGCGGCCCGGTCGACTACACCAGACTCCTTCCGATTACTTACGTATTCATCGTGATCGGTGGCGCGTTCATGTTGCTGACACTCACGGCTGACATCGTCAATCCGATCAAGATCTTCTGACCGTGTGAGAAGGGTGACGGTTGCCGCGCGGTAGTGCGGCGATCGCCCGGCTAAACTTGCAGTGAAGCTATGAAAGAAGGCACAGACGTGACCATCCCTATCGGACTGGGAATGCCCTCGGCACCCGCAGCGATTCTTGCTCCTCGACGCAAGACACGGCAGCTGCAGGTCGGCACGGTAGGTGTGGGCAGCGATTTCCCCATCTCGGTGCAGTCCATGTGCACCACGAAGACGCACGACGTCAATGCAACGCTGCAGCAGATCGCGGAACTGACCGCGTCCGGTTGCGACATCGTTCGTGTCGCCTGCCCGCGTCAGGAAGACGCGGACGCTTTGTCGATCATTGCGAAGAAGAGCCAGATCCCGGTTATCGCCGACATCCACTTCCAGCCGCGCTACATCTTCGCGGCAATCGATGCGGGATGCGCTGCGGTGCGCGTCAATCCGGGCAACATCAAGGAATTCGACGGCCGTGTCAAAGAGGTGGCCAAGGCTGCCGGTGACGCAGGCATTCCGATCCGTATCGGTGTCAACGCGGGATCGCTCGATCCTCGGTTGATGGAGAAGTACGGCAAGGCGACGCCCGAAGCGTTGGTCGAGTCCGCGCTGTGGGAGGCCGGGTTGTTCGAAGAGCACGGCTTCGGTGACATCAAGATCTCCGTCAAGCACAACGATCCGGTGATCATGGTCGAGGCTTACCGCCAACTCGCCGCCAAATGCGATTACCCGTTGCACCTCGGCGTCACGGAGGCAGGGCCGGCGTTTCAGGGCACGATAAAGTCCGCGGTCGCCTTCGGTGCGCTGCTCGCGGAGGGTATCGGCGACACGATCCGGGTTTCGCTCTCGGCCCCGCCGGCCGAGGAAATCAAGGTCGGTAACCAGATTCTGCAGTCTCTGAACCTGCGTCCCCGCAAGCTCGAGATCGTCTCTTGCCCCTCGTGTGGCCGTGCACAGGTCGATGTCTACACCCTTGCCGACGAGGTCTCTGCCGGCCTCGAAGGCATGGAGATCCCGCTGCGCGTGGCAGTCATGGGTTGCGTTGTGAACGGACCGGGCGAAGCGCGTGAGGCCGACCTCGGTGTGGCGTCCGGCAACGGCAAGGGCCAGATCTTCGTCAAGGGCAAGGTCATCAAGACGGTGCCCGAGGCACAGATCGTCGAGACGTTGATCGAAGAGGCGATGAAAATTGCCGAAAGCATGGAGGGTGACGCCTCGGAGGGTGCGCCGGTCGTCACCGTGAGTTGAGTGATTGCCGGATGAATCTTCCCCGTCGGTGTCAGGTTCGTGGCAATCTGAGTGCATCATGATCGGGTAGTGATATTCGTGGACGCGCAGTCGAGTCGAGGGGGTTGACGGATGCTCAAACTCCTCGGAGCCAAGCAGGTCGGAAGTCGAGATCTCGAAGACGTCCGACGGGTACTCGACGCCGATCCGGTGGCGGCCTGCATGATTGCCGCGCGCGTCGAAGAATGCGGCGTCGACCCACGAATGATTCACGGCGAGCTGTGGAGTCGAGGGGGGCCGTTGTCCTCACTGTGCTTTGCCGGGGCGAACCTGGTTCCGCTTCGAGGCGATCCGGATGACATTCGGGCATTCGCCGACCGTGCCTGTCGGATTCCGCGCATGTGCTCGTCGGTGGTCGGCCGCGCCGAATTGGCGTTGCCGCTGTGGGAGATGCTCGAGCTCGACTGGGGAACTGCGCGGGAGGTTCGCCCCGAACAGCCGTTGCTCGCGGTTTCCGAGCCGCTGGCGTGCCCGTCGGATCCACTGGTCCGGCAGGTTCGCTCGGACGAACTCGAGATCTATCTGCCTGCCGCGATCGCGATGTTCATCGAAGAGGTCGGAGTCGACCCGCGTGCCAACGACGGTGGGCGCGGATACCGGCACCGTGTCGCTAGCCTGATCGCCGCTGGTCGAGCGTGGGCGCACATCGAGGACGGCCAGGTCGTTTTCAAGGCGGAGGTCGGTTCGATGTCTGCTCGCTGTGGCCAGATCCAGGGTGTGTGGGTCAACCCGGAATTTCGTGGGCAGGGCTTCGGCGTGACCGGTACAGCGGCTGTAGCGGAGTCGATCATGGCGACCGGTCGCATTGCGAGCCTGTACGTCAACAGCTTCAATACGATTGCGCGGTCGACCTATTCGCGGGTGGGGTTCCGACAGGTCGCGACCTTCTCGACGGTGCTGCTCGACTGACCGTACAAGCTGCGTGCAATGGTCGCGCCTACGCTGGGTGGAGCATTTGTCGCCCTACTATGGGGCTCGATGAACACTCGGCATTTCTCTCGTAGTCGCTCGGCCCAACTGTTGGCCTCCTGCACCGTGATTTTCTTGGCGGTGGGGATCAGTTCGTGTACTCCGAAACCCGCCGGCCCCGAGCCCGTCGCGCAGCAGTTCCTGAGTGCGTTCGGTGACAGGGATATCGACGAGGCAGCAAAACTGACGGACCGGCCTGACTCCGCGGGTCCTGTATTGAGTGACACCTGGGATGCGCTCCAGGCCGAGTCGATGACTGCCGAGACCACGTCGGTGAAGATGAACGGTGACACAGCGACGGTCGGCTACACCTACGAGTGGCACCTTCCGAAAGACCGCGTGTGGACGTACGACGGCGAGCTGCAGATGGGACGCAAGGACGGCGACTGGTCCGTCCGGTGGAGTTCGACGGACGTTCACCCGCGCCTCGGTGACAAGCAGACGATGTCGTTGCGGGCAACCGCGGCGCCGCGAGCGCGGGTCAACGAGCATTCGGGCACGGATGTCCTGGTGCCGGGAATTGTCTACCGAGTGAAGTTCGATCGCTCCAAGAGCAACGACATCATCGGTTCCGCAAACAATCTCGCAAGTGTTCTCGGTCGGTTCGATTCTTCGCTGACGGGTCAATCGATCGCCGAATCCTCGACGGCCGTCAAGGGCGACTATCTGGTGACCCGCCTGCGCAGTGACGACTACGACCAGGTATCGGCGCAACTGGGAGCCATCTCGGGAGTATCTGTCTCGGACGAATCGGATCTCGTCTCGACGGACCCGGAGTTCGCGCCGGACCTTCTCGGGCAGATCAAGAAGACGATCATCGACGAGGTCGACGGCAAAGCCGGCTGGAGTGTCGTCACGGTCAACCAGAACGGCGTCGACACCGATGTGCTGACCGAGACTGCGCCGCAACCTGTTCCGTCGTTCAGTATCAGTTTGGATCGCAACATTCAGATCGCTGCTCAGCGTGCCGTGAACGTGAACAAGGATCAGGCGATGATGGTAGTCATCGAACCGTCGAGTGGGGCGATCCTGGCTGTCGCACAGAACAAGGCAGCAGACCGCGACGGACCGGTCGCGACGATGGGTCAGTACCCGCCCGGTTCGACGTTCAAGATCATCACGGCAGGCGCCGCAATTTCGACCGGTCAGGCGACCCCCGACACGATGGTGCCCTGCCCGGGCCGGATCGAGATCGGTGAGCGCAGCGTCCCCAACTACAACGAGTTCTCACTCGGCACGGTGCCGATGGCAACGGCCTTCGCGCGTTCGTGCAACACGTCCTTCGCCAAGCTGGCCAGCGAGATGCAACCAGACACGTTGACCACTGCCGCAGCGCAGTTCGGCATCGGCCAGGACTACAACGTGGTGGGATTGCCGATCGATTCCGGTTCGGTGCCGCCGGCGTCGGACCTGGTGCAGCGGACCGAAGACGGGTTCGGTCAGGGAAAGGTCGTGGTCAGTCCGTTCGGAATGGCGATGGCAGCGGCGACGGTCGCGAACGGTTCGACTCCGGTGCCGCAACTGATTTCAGGGCGCGAAACCACCATCGACGGTGAGCGCCCGGCGATCTCGCCCGCCATGGTCGACGGCCTGCGCGGCATGATGCGACTCGTGGTCACCAGCGGTACTGCAGAACGCGTCGAAGATCAGGGTGAGGTGTACGGCAAGACCGGTGAAGCCGAGGTCGAAGGGGGATCGCACGCGTGGTTCGTCGGCTATCGCGGGAACCTGGCCTTCGCGACTCTGGTTGTGCGGGGCGGAAGTTCGGACAACGCCGTCGCAGTCACCCGCGACATGCTCACCGCCCTGCCTGAAGGCTACTGACCCGTCAGGGGAGCAGTCCCAACCTCCGGGCGGTCACCACGGCTTCGTGGCGTGAGCTCGCGTCCAGCTTTCCCATCGCGCTTCGCAGATAGCTCTTGACTGTTTCCGGGCGAAGGGAAAGCCGTTGGCCGGCTTCGATGTTGGTGCAGCCGAGTGCGACCTGAGAGAGAACGTCCACTTCACGCGGGGTGAGCGTGACTTCGGATTCGGCGTCGGCGGTAGGACGCAGCAGGTTGGCCAAACGCTGGGAGAGTCCGCGGAGTTTGGTCTGCAAGTCGGTGTCGGTGACGGTCTGGGCGACACTGCGTAGTTCGGCGTGGACTCCGCGGATCTCTTCCGAAGACATACCGTCGGCGGTAGTCGCGGCGGCGGCCTGCAGTAGTTGCAGGCGACGATCGACTTCGTCGCGGATGGCGAACTCCATCCCGAGACGCCGGGATGCGCCGACCATGACGTCTGCTGTGCGGTCACCCAACGGAGCGGAATCGCGGATCGCGGCGTAGAGCACAGCGCGCGATTTTCCCGAAACCATGACCGGAACGGCGATGATCGAATGCAGGCCCTCGCTGAGAACAGGACGGTCGAAGTGATGAGTGATGGACTGCGAATTGCCGTAATCGTTGACGGTGATCGGTGAACCCTGGGCTACGACGCGTCCGCCCATGCCCGAGCGCGGCGGGATGGCCAAGCCCTTGAGGTTGTTGGTGCGGGTGCCGACGAATTCGCTCAGGTGCAGGGTTCCGTCCTGGACCTCGCCTCCGAACAGCACGGGAACAACGCCCTGAGCTGCGATTGTGCGGAGTTCACCTCGCATTGCGTCCCCGTCGCGGGGGCGCAGAAGTGACGAAGCATGTCGGTTCACGCAGGTACCCCTTTCTGGGGGTAGTGAAGTTCTCTTGTGAGCTAGATCATAGGGGGTGAACAGTACGTATGACGAGCCGCCCACGTAACCGGTCGGGCCAACCATACGACGATCGATAAGGAGCAAGTTGATGAGCACCGATCCCACCGCACGGGTGCGCGAGCTGCTGGACCAGTACGACACCCCGCATGCCAGCGCCGCAGAATTGCTCTGCGATCGGCATCCCGCGGATGGCGTTGCATTCACCGTCGTCGAGGCAGACCTTAGCTCGGTGGACCTCACGTACGGTCATCTACGTGAGCAGTCGGCGCGTTTCGCAGCAGCTCTGGCGGACCTCGGAGTCGAGCCGGGTGACAACGTAGCGACTCTCATGGGCAAGTCAGCGGATCTCGTGGTCGCGCTCCTCGGGATCTGGCGCCGCGGCGCGGTCCACGTGCCGTTGTTCACGGCATTCGCCTCGCCCGCCATCGCATTCCGCTTGACGGCCAGCGGTGCGAAGGTCGTCATTTCCGACGCCAATCAGCTCGAGAAGCTCGCGCCGGGAGAGGACATCCCCGCCGACGCAGCGTGGCAGGTCATCGTCGCGGGCGGCGCGGCCGGTGACGAGTTGGACTTCGACGCACTTGTCGCAGCTCAGGATGCCGAAGACGCGAAGGGCGCTGCTCAGGCCGTCGGCGGAAATGCACCGATGGTGCAGTTGTTCACCAGTGGCACCACGGGAACACCCAAGGGCGTGCCGGTACCGGTGCGTGCGCTCGCGTCGTTCCACGCCTACCAGGAGTTCGGCCTCGACGTCCGAGAGGACGACGTGTTCTGGAACGCCGCAGACCCGGGCTGGGCGTACGGGCTGTACTACGCGTTGCTCGGCCCGCTTGCCGCCGGCACGCGAAGCCTTCTGCTGCACGCCGGATTCTCCGCGCCGCTGACGTGGCAGATCATCGAGAAGTTCGGTGTCACCAATTTTGCCGCCGCTCCGACCGTCTACCGCAGTCTGCGTGCCGACAAGGCGCCGGTTCCGGAAGGCATCTCGCTGCGCCGCGCTTCCTCGGCCGGTGAGCCCTTGACTCCGGATGTTGTTGCGTGGTCGAAGAACTCGTTGGGCGTCGAGGTCCGTGATCACTACGGCCAGACCGAGCACGGCATGTTCATCGTCAACGCCTGGGCCGACGGACTTCGCGACGATGTCCGTCCCGGATCCATGGGTCGTCCGTTGCCGGGTTGGTCTGCCGCTGTGCTGGAAGACAATTCGGATGACATTGCACCGGCCCGCACTCAGGGCCGCGTGGCGATCGATACTCACAACAGCCCGTTGATGTGGTTCACCGGGTACGTCGATGCGCCGGAGAAGACGAAGCAGCGATTCAGCGAAGACGGCCGCTGGTACATCACCGGTGATGCGGGAATGACGGACGAGGACGGATTCTTCTTCTTCTCCTCGCGCGACGACGACGTCATCATCATGGCGGGCTACCGCATCGGTCCCTTCGACGTCGAGAGCGTGCTGGTCATGCACGAGCACGTCATCGAGGCCGCCGTGGTGGGCATGCCCGACGAGTTGCGTGGTGAGGTTCTCGAGGCGTTCGTCGTTCTTCGCGAAGGTGTCGACGGTGACGACGAACTCGAGAAGGAACTGCAAACCCTGGTGAAGAAGAAGTTTGCAGCGCACGCATACCCGCGCACAGTGCACTTTGTTCCGAACCTGCCCAAGACCCCGAGTGGCAAGGTTCAGCGGTACATCTTGAGGAAGGGATAAACCCTGCTGTGCGCCTTTATTAACCCCCGGCGGTTAATAAAGGCGCACAGCAAGGTCAGCGCCGACGAATTCTGCCGACCACCATGAGGGCGACCAGGGTGACTGCGAGCAGCAGTGTCGTATTTGCTGCGGCAAGAAATACCTGGCCACGGTCGGTGAGTCCGAAGATGCTGACCGGCAAGGTCTTCCATGTCGCCGGGTAGACCATGACCGTTGCGCCCAGCTCACCCATCGACAGTGCGATGGAAAGCCCGGCGGCCGCACCCAACGCTGGGAGCAGCAGCGGTAGCGTTACCCGTGTCAGCACCCGCACCGGGCCGGCGCCGAGTGATTCGGCAGCTTGACGGTAGGCGGGATCGAGCCGTTCGAGCGCGGCCGATACGGAACTGAAGGCAAAGGCAAGCACCAAAACCGTGTGAGCGAGAATCACGATCCACTTGGTGCCGCCGAGCAGTAGCGGGCGCTCGTTGAAAGTGATGAGCAGACCCAAGCCGATCGAGACCGACGGAACCGCAATCGGTAAATGGAATACGGCATCGGTGATGCGCCGCAGCCACATCGGTGCCTCACGCGAGGCCAGCGCGGCCCACGTTCCGACGATCAATGCCAATGCCCCCGCGATGAATGCAGTCTGCAAACTGACGATCAGGCTGGCGAAGTGCTCATCGGACAGCGCCGTGGAGAAGTTCTTGCCGCCGAGATTCGACGGGAGTGGACCGGTCCACGATCCGGCCAAGGCAGCCGCGACGACGGTGGCGATGGGCGCGACGAAAACCACCGCGACGACCAGGGTGAAGAATCCGAGTACGAGGGCCCTAGAGCTTCGTGTCCACAGCAGCACGGCTGCCTCCCATCAATCTGTTGAAGGTGAATCGGTAGAGGCAGTACAGGCCGAGTGAGAGTGCGACCTGGACCGTCGCGATCACTGCCGCGCCGGGCAAGTCGAAGGTGACAATCCCGCGGGTGTAGATGAGGACCGGAAGAGTTACGACGTCTTTAGCCCCGGTGAAGAGCACGATGCCGAATTCATTCAGTGTCATCAGAAGTACGAGCGATCCACCGGCCAGGAGGGCCGGCCACGCTTCCGGCATCACCACCTGCCGCAGAACTCGGACGGGTGACGCGCCGAGACTGGCTGCCACGTCGAGTTGTTCACGCGGAATCTGGGTGAACGCTGCCAATAGCGGACGCACGACAAAGGGTGTGAAGAAAGTGATTTCGGCCGCGATCACACCGAACGGAGTGTTGAGGAAATTCAGTGGGCCGCTCGCATCGCCGGTGATGCGGACGATCAAGGCGTTGACGGCGCCGGCTGTCCCGTACAGGAACGTGAACGCCAGCGTGATCAGGAAAGACGGCAGGGCGAGCACCGTGTCGATCAATCGCCCCACCACCTTGGATCCGGCGAACGGAACGAAGGCCAGCACCAAGGCGAGGAAGGTTCCCAGGATCAGGCAACCCAGGGTCGACGCCACGGCGATTTGGATGGTCCGCCAGAGCGCGGTTCTGAACAGTTCCGAACCGAGCACCGAAGACCACGTGGACAACCCGGTGCCATCTGCGGTGCTCAGAGATTCCGTGAGGACACGCGCAGTGGGATAGACAGCAAACACGAGGACAAGAAGCAGTGGTGGCAGCGTCCAGCCGATCCGGCGCCACGCGATCGGGTCTTTGTGCTGGGGCGCAGCGGTTTCGGGGCGTTCCAGGGTTGTCGTCATGGGTGGCGATCCGCCGGAACCAGGACACTGCCGTCCGTGGGCAGGACGACGCCCACTTCGGTGTCGACCGGTCGTTCGTCGTGCCCTGGAACATCCGCGTCGACGCGGACATCGTCGAGGCCACGTACAGCCAGCGTCAGACGCGTCGTGGAACCGCGCCAGACGCTCGAGACGATGCGCGCCGGGAATGATCCTCGTGCGCCGAGGCCGGTTACGGCTACCGCGTGTGGACGAACACACAGGTAGGCGTCCATGTCGGACTCCCATTCGATGTGCCCGATCTCGGGCTGCGGGGCGTGAGCAGTGAACGGCGTGCCACCGATCGAGACCAGCGCGGAGGTGCCGATGACGCGTGTGACGGTGCAGGGCAGCAGGTTGGCACCCCCGAGGAACGCCGCGGTGAAGCTGGACGGCGGACGTTTCCACAAGGCCTCAGCGGTGTCGATGTCCGCGAGTGTGGCGTTGCGCATCACTGCGATTCGGTCTGCCAGCGCCAGGGCTTCACTCTGATCGTGCGTCACATAGAGCATGGCTGTGTCAGGTAGTGCTGCGCGCAGTCTCGCCAGTTCGCCGAGCATGCTCTCGCGAAGTTGAGCATCCAGGGCGGCCAGTGGTTCGTCGAGGAGGAGTACTCCAGGGCGAATTGCCAACGCTCGGGCAATGGCGATTCGCTGCTGTTGACCGCCGGAAAGTTCACGGGGAAGCCGCTTTCCGTACGCCGACATCCCGACCATGTCGAGGGCTTCGGCCACGCGAGGGCCGATCTCCGACCGCGGCACGCGATGGGCTCGGAGTCCGAAGGCTACGTTTTCGGATACTCGCATGTGCGGGAAGAGAGCGTACGACTGAACGACGACGCCGATACCGCGTTGTGCGGGAGGCAGATTGGTGATGTCTCGGGTGCCGAGCTTGACGGAACCGGACGTGGGGCGGACAAATCCCGCGAGGGCCTTCAGAGCGGTCGACTTGCCGGATCCACTGGGCCCCAGCAGTGCCACAGTTTCACCCGGCGCCACTCGTAGATTGAAATCGACGAGTGCATGGGTTGCGGTCTTCCCGCGGCCGTAGGCGACGTTGACGCGATCGAAGGTGATGGCCGGAGCAGAATGTTCGATCGCTCCGTGAACACCGACGGTCTCGGGGAGCGTCCGCCCCAGTCTGGTTCTTGCCATGATCAGCTCCCGGTGGCTTTCTGGTAAGCGGCGATGTCGGCGTCGAGCGAGCTGAGGACGTCGTTCCAGTTCGGGGTCCACACATTCACGCCCTGCAGAACTCCGGAAGGCGTGTTCTTGTCGGTGGATTCTCCGGCAGCGCTTCGGACGTCCTCGCGGACTGATACGCCGAGTGCATCGGTGGCGACGGTCTTCTGCGATTCTTCGGAGAGCAGGAACTCCATCAACTTCTTGGCTTGTTCGCTGCTCGGTGCGCTCTTGGCGAGGCCCATCACGTAGGGCAGTGCAATGGTGGTGCGAGTGCCGTCGGCTCCAGCGGGGAAGAAGATGTCGAACTTCGATCCGTCGTCGGCGATGGAGGCGAGGTTCATCTGGACGTCACCGTTGGCGACCAGCAGCTCTCCGTTACTGACCTTGGGCTGGAGCTTTCCGGTGGAAGACGAGGGTCCGACGTTGTTGGCCTGGAGCTTTCCGAGGTAGTCGAGTGCTCCTTCCTTACCCATCAGGTGCTGGAGCAGCAAGAGCACCGCGGTACCGTCGCCGGCCTGGCCGGGCGTGGAGTACTGCAACTTGCCCTTGAACTGGTCAGTGAGCAGATCGTCCCAAGATTGTGGGGCGGGTGATGCAGTCGGATTGGCGATGAACGAGAGGTAATTCTCGACGACGGGTACGTACTTGCCGGCGTCGTCCTTCTCGTCGGCAGGAACGGCGGAGGTGTCGATTCCGCTGGGCTCGAGCAGACCTTGGGCGTCGGCCTTCTGGATGAACGGGGGCAGCGTGATGATCACGTCTGCCTGTGGGTTGGACTGCTCCTTTTCGACGCGGGAGACGACCTCGCCGGATCCGGCTTCCACGAGGTTGACGGCGATACCGGTCTGCGCGGTGAAGGCGTCGAATCTTCCCTTGTACCAACCGGACAGGCCGTCGGCGCTGTATACGGTGACGGTCTCGGTGTCTGATCCGGCAGCAGTGCCGGTGCCACCGCAGGCAGTGGTGAACGAAAGGACGGACACGGCGAGAGCGGCCGCAGCGATGCTCGGGCGTAGACGCATGACGATTCCTTTTTCGGAGGTGAGATCAGGAGTGGGTGAGGAGTTCGGCGAACTCCGTCACGGACGGGACGATGTGGGTGGCTCCGGCGTCGCGAAGCTGTTGCTCGTCGTGTGCGCCGGTCAGAGTTCCGGCGACGATGGATGCGCCGGAACGAATGCCGCTGAGCACGTCGTTGGACGTGTCGCCGAGTACGGCGATCTGGTGGACGTCGTCGATCGAAAGTTTGAGCAGGGCAGCCAGAATCAGGTCCGGGTGCGGTCGACCGCGACCGGCCTCGGCGGGGGAGAGGGTGAGATCGGCGAGGGTTTCCCAGCCGAGCGCGACGAGGAGTTTGTCCTGCGTCGATCGGCTGAACCCGGTGGTCAAGGCAACTTTGATGCCGGCCTCGCGCAAAGTGGTGATGGCTTGCTCGGCGCCGGGGATCGGCTCGGCCAGGCCCTGGTCGATGAGGGAGTCGTACGTGGTTTCGAAGGCGGCGTTCGCGGCCTGGGCGCGGTCTTCGTCACCGAAGATCGCCCGGAACACGACGATCTTCGACTGGCCCATCGTGTCGAGGACGTACTGGCGAGCGGCGTCGGCTTCCGGGCCTTCGGCGGGCAGTCCGCCGGCTTCAGCGGCGGCAGCGAAGGCGCGAAGAACCAGTCCGTCGTCGGCGACGGTGGTGCCGGCCATGTCGAGAACGGCAAGGGTGATCGGAGACATGAGAAGTCTTTCTTGTCGGAGAGATTCAGAGACCGAGCTGGTCGGCGGTTTGTTCCGCCAGTGCCGGGCCGAGCGTCATACCGCGGCCACCGGGGCCGGCAACCACCCAGACGTTGTCGGCAGCTTGTGCGCGGTGAACAAGTTGTGAGGGGTCGATGCACTGGCTGTAGACGCCCGCCCAACGCTTGACGATTGGCGGAAGATCGCGTCCCAGAAGTGTTTCCACGACTCCGGACAGATGGCGATAGGGCGCCTCGTCGACATCGAAGTCGAAGGGTTCTTCGTATTCGTGGGTATCGCCGATGGTCAGCCCGCCGTGCAAGCGCTGCACGCACAGGAGTTGCATGCGGTGCTCCTCGGCAGTCGGTTCCTGCGGCTGTACTGTACGGAGGTGATCGAGGGCAGATCCGGCGAAACCCGGGTAGTAGCGGAAGCTGTCACCGTCAGCGATTGCGGTGGTGAGCTTTTCGCCGAGTGGGGCGCTCTGCATCATCTGCAGGCGCACACGGCGCAACGGGAGATCGCCGGCGAGATCGCGAGCCAATCCGCCGAGTGTTGCTCCGGGGCAGACGATCACGAGATCGGCGTCGAAGCTGCGACCGTGGTCGTCGCGGATGTGTGCGCCGGAGGTGGTCGTCGTGATCTCGCGGGCTTCCGTTCCGGCGTGGAAGGTGTAACGGCCGGTGGATTCGAGGTAAGAACGGATGGCGGGGAGCGCTTGCCGTGACTCGACAGCGGCGTCCAGCGTGCAGTGCAGTCCGCCGAGAAACTTGCCCCGGAGCGCGGGGTTGACGACGCGAACGGCGTCGGGATCCAGAAGCGCGAACCCTCGGTTGTCGGCGTCCGGCCGAGAGAACGCTTCCTGCGCGACCGCGACCTCCTCCTCGGTGCGCATGAGGGTGATGGAGCCGGCTGGGCGGTATCCGACGCCGGGGACACGGGCGGCAAGGTCTGCCCACAGTTCGCGCGAGCGCAGCGCAGCTTCGAGTTCGTGCGGGGCTCGCCCGGATACCCAGACGAGGCCGAAGTTCCGTACCGTGGCACCGCGGGCTTCGGGCTCACGTTCGAGATGGATGACGTCGTGTCCCCGACGGATTGCCTCGTCGGCGTGCGCCGTTCCGAGGATCCCTCCGCCCACAATCAAAATTCGCATGTAGAGATAGTGACGTTTGGTCTAGACCAATAGGGGGAATCGAGACGAACTCCAGGTTAACAATTGGTATAGACCGAATTCTTGTACGCTTGCGCCATGAATCAGCAGACGTCCACCGGGCCGGGGACCTCGAGCGTCGTGATCGAACCGGAGTTGAAGTACTACCGGGTGCGCACCGAGATCGAGACCATTCTCAGTGGGCTCGAGGAGGGCGACGCAGTCCCGTCCGAGCGGGAATTGGCGGCGCGGTTCACAGTCGCTCGCGAGACGGTCCGTCAAGCGCTTCGTGATCTTCTTGTCGAAGGGCGAATCGAGCGGCGGGGGCGGGGCACTGTCGTCGCGAGTCCGAAGTTGGTTCAGCCGCTATCGATTCGTTCCTATACCGAAGGTGCTCTGAGCGCTGGGCGAGTACCCAGTCGTAAGGTTGTGACCTTCGAACGAATGTCGGCCGACGACGGTCTCGCCACGGAATTGGGTATCGAACCAGGTGACAGCGTCGTTCACCTCGAGCGTGTTCTCTTCGCCGACGGAGAGAAGATCGGACTCGAATCAACGTTCCTGCCGGACAGCAGGTTCGGTGAGATGCTCGACGCTTTCGATGCGACGACGTCGCTGTACGCGGCTATCCGTTCCATCGGCGTGGTCTTTGCCTCCGCAACCGAACGGATCGAGACGGTGCTCGCTTCACCGCGGGAGGCAACCCTCGTCGAGTCCACCACCTCGATGCCGATGCTTCTATTGCACCGGACCTCCGTCGATCCGGACGGTGTGCCGATCGAGCGGGTTCGCTCGCTCTACCGCGGCGACCGCATTGCCTTCTTGACGACGTTGCGGGAGTGATGGCCGTGGACGACGCAGGCGACATCACACTCGCGAGTTATGAGGCCGGTGCGAATCTGTATGCAGCTAGACCGTATGTCATGGGGGAGGCGATGGTCCGGTACCTCGCCCGGATCGCCAAGCTGGTGGACGGAGGGACGATTCTGGAACTCGGCAGTGGTCCCGGCCGTGATGCCGAGTACCTCGAATCTCTCGGAGTATCGGTGGCGCGCACTGACGGCGCACTCGCCTTCGTGGAAATGATGAGGGCAGAGGGTTTTACAGCTGAGGTTCTCGACATGCGAACTGGGCAGTTCAACGGAACGTACGATGCCGTGGTGGCAAATGCAGTCCTGCTTCATTTGCGACGCGACGAGTTCGAATTCGTCGCGAGAAAGTCGCGAGGTGTAGTCGGGGCAGAGGGAATTTTTGCGTTCACGGTCAAGAGGGGCGACGGAACCAGTTGGAGCAAAGCGAAATTGGGGTTGCCGCGCCACTTCACATTTTGGCAGGAGGACCAACTTCGTCAGGTGCTCGGCAGAAGCGGGTGGGAAACTTTGTCAATCGACGCCGTGGTCGGTCCCACTGCCGATTGGTTGCATGTCATTGCACGGGCGAACTGACAATCAGGCAACGGCTCCGGTCACGCGTGTGAGGTGAACATGTCCACGAGCCCCTGGGGTGCGTTCTCGCCGAAGCACATGTCCAGTCCATCAGCGGACTGTTGTGCCTCCGCGGCGCTGCGTGGGAATAGGCGCTCTTCGTAGACAGCTAGCCCTTCCTCCGTGCTGCTGTGCGACGCGATCGCCTGGCCGAGTTCCGCGCCGTCGAGCATTGCCAGGTTCGCACCCTCTCCGGCAAACGGCGACATGACGTGTGCCGCGTCCCCGAGCAGAGTGACCCCGGGAGTACGGCTCCAACTGTGGCCGATGGGAAGGGCATGGATGGGGCGAGGGGTCAGCGAGCTGTCGGCTTCGACGATCAGTGAACGCAGTGACTCGTCCCAGTCCGAGAAGTGTTCCAGCAGAACCTTCTTCGCGATGTGATCGTCGGAGAAGTCGACACTCGCTGCCCAGCTCTCGGGAACTCGCAGGGCGGCATAGATGTGCAGACTGTTGTCGGTCTCACGGTGGGCAAGGAAGCCCTTGTCGGCACTGAGTGCGAACATCATTCCGCCGCCGACGGTTTCAGCGGCATCCACGTGCTGGTTGTCGGCGTCGTGAAGGTCGAACTCCACGAATGATATTCCGGTGTACGCAGGAGTGTCGTTTGAAACCAATGGACGGATTTTCGACCACGCACCGTCGGCGCCGACCAGGAGATCGGTGGTGAAGTGGGTTCCATCCGCGAGGTGAACTTCGTGTCGACCATCCGGCAACGGATGAGCACTGCGGACCTTGGCTCCCCAGTGGATTGTTTCCTTCGGAATTGAGCTGAGCAGTAGGTCACGGAGCTGGCCGCGGTCGATTTCCGGGCGGTCGCCGTCTCCGGTGTCCTGCTCGCTCAGGTGCACGACGGCATTTCGATCGAGGACGCGTGTCTCTTCCCCGCCTTGATGAACGAGGGCGCGGAACTCCTCATAGAGGCCGGCGGCACGAAGCGCGATCTGACCCGAGTCTTCGTGGATGTCGAGCATCCCGCCTTGAGTTCTGGCTGTCGGTCCGGATTCGAGATCGAATACCGCCGAATCGATTCCGCGGAGATGGAGGACTCGGGCGAGGGTGAGGCCGCCGAGGCCGGCGCCGATGATTGCGATGGGGTACTGGTTCATGGTGGGTTCCTAAGAAGTGAGTGGGGTGTTCTCGATGCCCGTGATGAGCGTGCGGAATCCCCAGGAGAGGCGCGCCGAGGGTTCACCGGCAAGTAGAGCTGTTGCATGTCTTGCGACGAGTGGGTGCGTCTGCGGGTTTGCGTTCTGGATTGCGTCGGTCAACGCGCTCCATTGGGCATCCGCGTCGGCGGAATTGTTCGGCGCCGAGTGTTCGGCAGCAGTGGACGTCGCGTACTGCAGTAGCAAGTCCACGCCCCACGCGGCTTGACCTGGAGGGACTTCGCCTTCGTCGAGCAATGCCAGCAGGCGCTCGAGCAGGCGTACGTAGTGAACTCCGCTGGGTCGGGAAACGAGTGCCGACTGGGCGAGACCGGGATGATCGAACAGCACGGCCGTGTACGAGGTCAACACCCGTTCAAGGCGAGCTTGCCAAGTGCCGGAGGAATTTTCGGCGAGGTCGACCACTCCGAGAAGTGTGTCCAGAACGGCGGCGTGCAATTCGGCGGTATTGCGCACGTACACGTACATCGATGCCGGCCCGGTGTCGAGTTCGAGGGCGAGTCGACGCATCGTCAATTTCTGCAAGCCCTCCGACCGCAAGATTTCCACCGCGGTACTGACGATGCTCTCGCGTGTCAGAGCGGGTTTGGCCGGACGATTGCGACGGCTCGACGGACTTGTTGGCTGAGTGGGCATGATTTCACCGTACACGAACATGTTCGTAACGAACATGTTCGTTAGATCACGCACTGAACGTCCACCGCTGTGCGGAGCCATATCGGGAGCGGTGGGTTACATGCCTGAACCGCCGGAGAGCATTGCGATCGTCAGTAGGATGCCACCCACAATCCCCACGAGCGGGCTGTCGCTGTCGAGAAGCCAGTCGTTCAACGATCCCATGAGTGCCTCTTTCGGGTTTCGATCTGTCGACGGTCGAGCCTATCGACAGATCGAAACCCGAGATGTCACTTTCGTCCGAATTGTCGATCGGACCCGAGGTGATCAGCCGTAGACGTTGCCCGGGCTGATCAACTTGGTGATCGGCACCATCAAAGCGCTGGTCAGGTCGGTCTCTCCGTCGATGTCGGTGTTGATGAAGACGACCAGGGTGGTGTCCTTCTCGGGCAGGTAGACCGAGACTGTTTTGTAGCCGGGCAGGCTTCCGTTGTGACCGATCCAGCCGCCGCTGTTGAACAATCCGAGTCCGTACCCGGAGTTGTCGTCCCCTTCGCCCAGGGGCTCGGTGTGCAGGCGCTGCTTCTGAGTGTCGTCGGCGAGGAGATCGCCCTTGGCCAAGGCCGGAACCCAGATGCGCATGTCGTCCAACGACGAGATCATTGCGCCCGCGGCGCCTCCCCACGACGGGTTCCAGTCCGTTGCTGCGGTCACGGATTCGTCGAGTGTTTGGTTGGTGTATCCCTGTGCGTGGGGGTTCGGGAACGCGTTGGTGGTGGGAAAGCTGGTGTGCTCCATTCCGAGTGGTGTGGTGATCTTGGTGTCGATGACGTCCGACAGTGTTGAGCCGGTGACCTTCTCGATGACCATGCCGAGCAGAAGGGTGTTGGTATTCGAGTAGTCGACAGTGGTTCCTGGTCGAATTTGGAGTGGGAGGTCCTTGACGTATCCGAAGAGCTCTTCGGATGTGAATGATCGGCGAGGGTCGGAAAGAACATCCATGACAAACTGTTCGGACGTCGTGTAGGCCACGAGGCCGCTGCGCATCCCCGCCAGCTGGCGCAGGCTGATCGCATCGCCTTCCATGACGCCGTCGACGTACTTGGAGATCGGATCATCGAGACCGATCTTTCCCTCGTCGACCAATTGCAGCAGGGCGGTCACGGTAAATGTTTTGGTGACGCTACCGATCCGGTGGTAGAAGTCGGTTTCCATCGGCGCTTTGGTTGCCGTATCCGAGACTCCTGCAACCTTGACGTAGTTGCCGTCGGGCCCCCAAATGCCCACCATCGCACCGGGAATCCCGGTCGAATTCACCGCTGCGTCGACGATCGAATCGAGCTGGTCGGTGATGGTCGAGTCCATGATCTTGTCGGATGTGTCTGTGGATTTGTCCGTGCTGCAGCTGATTACAGCTCCAACCATGGCGCTGCACAGGCCGACAAGCAGGATGCGTCTTGCTCCGGTTTTCATGAGTCGAACTCTGCCTGCCCGAGGGCACTCACACATCGACCCCGGGTACGGCAGACGCAGTCCCCAGGTACCTCCTCAACCGGTACCGGGGGACTACGGAACCCTGGCCTGAACCCTTGACTTGGGTCAGAGTCCGCCGTTGAAGAACGCCGCCAGCGCGGGTGCCGGGTCTGCCGCGGTGCCCATATTTGCTACGCCGACAACGATCAATCCCAGCGTGAACAGTGCAGCGAGAAGACCGATCGACCCCGACACGAATCTCGTCCGTCGCTCGGATCGCGCCGTTCTCGCGAAGCGTGCCCACACGACCACAGTCACGATCAGTGATATTGCTGCCGCGATCAGCGCGACCACCGCCATGGCCAAGTGATACCGCGCGAAGTCGCTGATCATCAGTTCGAGGACAGGGCTTTGCTGGTTTCCGGTGCCCGTCGACTGAGCGAGCTGTTGGCGGACCTGCCCGACAGTGTCGCCAGGTGCCCCATCCGCCTGGGCCACGGGCAACATCGAGATCAGCGAAGAGAAGGGTGCAACGACACCTTGGATATTTGCCATCACGAGTACCGAGGAAAACATCGCGAGGAGCGTGACCAGCCCTCCCGCCGAGACGAATGCGAGTTTCTTTCCAGCCGTCAGAGGGCCGGCGTTCACGAACGACGCCTTGAGCATCCGGCCGAGTGCGAGCAGAACCGTCAGCAGGATTACCGCGATCACGGCCTTGGCCACGTGGTACCGCAGCCAGTAGTCGACAGCGGACTCCAAGCTCGGCGAGAAGGCTTGGACACCGGAACTCCAGTATTCGACGAACGCGGCGCGGACCGTCTCGACGAGTTCTCCCTGGTCTGCGTACCCATCACCCGGCCTACTCGTCAGCATGCCCGGGGCGAGAACGAAGGCAGCGGAGAAACCGGCGACCAACGCGATCAACGCGGCGATCTTGCGACCGGAGGACTGCGTCGAGCGCGACGGCCCCGCAGTGTTGTGCCGTGAAGAATTGTGCAGTGGGATTCCTCCAGCGTGATGAGCGATCATCTGGTCACCGTCCACAAAGTCATGTCACCGAGTGTAGAAATCGGTACACCGGACTTCATCGTTCGAGAGGATGATATTTCCGGCGACGGCGTCCGCCCGCCCTCGCCGCTGCCGTCGACATCCCCCCTCAGCACTCGACGACATTGACGGCGAGCCCGCCTTCACTGGTTTCCTTGTAACGCACGGACATGTCGTTTCCGGTTTGGCGCATGGTTTCGATGACGGTATCGAGGCTCACCACATGCGTCCCGTCACCGAGGTATGCGAGCTGAGCTGCGGTGACTGCAGTCGAGGCGGCTACGGCATTTCGTTCGATGCAGGGGATTTGGACCAGGCCACCAACCGGATCGCAGGTCAGCCCCAGATGGTGTTCCATGGCAATCTCAGCGGCATTCTCGATTTGTCGTGGTGATCCGCCCATGACAGCGCACAAGCCGGCTGCCGCCATCGCGCAGGCAGCTCCGACCTCACCCTGGCACCCCGCCTCCGCACCCGAGATCGAGGCATTCGCCTTGATGATCGATCCGATTGCGGCTGCGGTGAGGAGAAAGGTTCGAACGTCGTGAACACCGGCGCCCGCCGCACGTATGTGGTGGTATAGCACTGTCGGCACGATGCCTGCGGCACCGTTCGTCGGAGCCGTTACCACGCGGCCACCTGCTGCATTTTCTTCGTTGACCGCCATGGCGTAGACGGTCAGCCACTCGCGTGAGGAGGGTGCGCAGTTACGTTGTTCCAGTTGAATGTTCGCAGACCGTGCTCTTCGGCGAACTCCGAGACGCCCGGGCAATACACCTTCGGTCTGGGTGCCGCGTTCGATGCAGTCGCGCATCGCGGACCAGATCGCGTCGATGCCGGTGAATGCCCGATCCTGGCCGTGTATCGCGATTTCGTCCGACAGTGCCAGTTCGGCGATAGTTCCGGAGCCGCATTCCGCCAGTAGCTCTTTCGCGGTTCGATAGCGTGAGTTGATCGAATGCGCGCTTGCTTGCGTCTCCGTTCCGGCACGCAGTACGAATCCGCCACCGATCGACAGATATATACTCGTACAGACGATTTCGCGACCGCTGAAGGCGGTCAGTGTCATCGAGTTGGGGTGCCCGTGACGGCGAACGAGCGGCTCGAACACCATGTCCTCGTGAGTGAACACAACGTGCCCGAGTGAGCCGCCGACGAGCTTCACCGATCCGCCGTCCGAGAGCTCGGCCCAATGCCCGTGAACGTCGTTCGGCTCGCACGTTTCAGGATCCAACCCACGAAGTCCCGCGATCACCGCGTCGGGAGTGCAGTGCCCTATTCCGGTGGCGGCGAGAGAGCCGTGCAGATTGCAGCGAATTCGGTCGACCGACGCGGTCACGCCGGCGTCGGAGAGCTCGCCGACAAAAGTGCGGGCGGCTCGCATCGGACCGACCGTGTGTGAACTGGAGGGCCCGATCCCGATGGAGAAGAATTCGAGCGCGGAAACATAGACGCCGGTGGTGCTCATTCGGCGCTCGTGACGGTAGTCGCTCCTGACTCGCGCTGGGCCGCAATCGTCAGGAGGTTGGAGCGCGAGTCCCCGGTGGCGGCTCGGATCACAGTGCGTGCCATTGCAATTGCTCCGTGCAGAACAGCTTCGTCGCCCGCTGCGGAGCGGGCATCAGCGGCAAACTCGATCGTGTGAGGAACTCCGGTAACGCCGCGTAACGCGATCATCGGGTGGATCGAGGGAACCACCTTCGACACGTTGCCCATGTCTGTCGAGCCGCCGGTCAGGGGAGTTCGGGCGGCCGCGGTGCGGCCCAGGCTCGCGATCTCCTCGTCCCAGATCGTCGCCAGCACGCGATGTTGAACAAGCTCCTCGTAGCGCGGTTCGGCGCGTTCGGTCGACCAGGAGCAGTCGCTGGCCACAGCTGCGCCCTCGAAGCAGGAGAGCATACGACGCTTGGCGTCCAACAGCACGTCGAGTTCTGCGGCCCGAACTTCCGCTCGCACCAACGCCGAGGCCGGAATGATGTTTGTTGCTTCGCCGCCGTGCTCGACATAGGCGTTGAGCCTGACGTCGGACGGAAGTTGTTGACGGAGAAGTCCGATGGCGACCAAGGCGATCGTGGCGGCGTCGCCTGCGTTGATGCCCTTGTGTGGCGCAGCGGCCGCGTGTGCGGCTCTTCCGGTGTAGGTCACGTCGAACCGGTCGACTGCCTGCGTTCCGGTGACGGTGCAGCTGACGTCTTCACCTGCAGCGCCGTGGACCATGATCGACATCGCCGCCCCCTCCCATGCGCCACGTTCGAGCAGCAAGACTTTCCCGCCGCCATGTTCTTCGGCCGGCGTACCGAGAAGGACGACGGCCAGGCCGTGTTCCTCCGCGACCTCTCCGAGCGCGACCGCTGCTCCCAGTCCGGCAGCGGCGATGACATTGTGTCCACACGCATGACCGATGTCGGGAAGGGCGTCGTACTCGGCGCAGACGACGACGCGGAAAGGGCCGGAGCCCCGCACCGCTTCGAATGCCGTCTCGAGGCCGTAGGCGGCGCGAGTAACCCTGAAGCCGGCTTCCTGCGCGGCGTCCGCCAAGAGGGCCGACGCATGATGCTCTTCGAATGCCAACTCTGGGTGAGCATGGATGGTGTGGCTGACGTCGATGAGGCGTGATGCCCACTTCTCGATCGTGCTCGAAACCGAGTCTGTGCGGGTGCGGGTGTCAGCGATGGACATGGGTATTGGTTCCTTTCAACATCTTTGGTTCTCAGCGTTTTCGGGTGCAGTTCTAGTGCCAGAGGCCCAGCGCGAACTCCGCGACGACCACGGAAAGTAGGTAAGAGGCGAGGATCGCGACGATTCCGACGGGCACGATCTTCCAGCCGATCGTCTTGAGCAAGGGAAGGTCCTTGCCGAGGCTGAGACCTGCGACAGTCAAGGTGAGGGTGCAGATCGAGAGAAAGTCGACAGTCCCGACGGTGCTCGAGACGAAATCACCGATGGGGGACCACGGTGTTGTCGCCAAGGCGCCGATGGTGATGATTGCGATCATCGCCGCGATCTTGCCGCGGGTCAGGCGGGCCACGCCGACGCCCAGGAGCAACAATCCGGTGAGGATCAAGTAACCGACGATGATCGATCGAGATACGCCACCCGCTGCGATCGAGGAGACGATGACCCCACCGACGAACAGAATCGGAACGATCGTGGTCAGCGGCACGGTGACGCTCGGCGCAACCGCTCGTGGGGCAGTGTCGGCTTTCCGTTCGCTGGTCGTCTTCGAGCGCTTGGTGAGTGCGCCGTAGATTCGATCAGCAAGGGGGAGTGCGACATACATGCCGACATACACGCCGAGGAGGCCGGTGATGATGTTGGATGTGGCCGCCACGGCGAGTACCTGGTCGGCCATCTCGGGGTGCGCCGAAACGACGCTGGCGGCAGCGGCAGCCATCATCGAGCCGGATCCGACGCCGGCACCCATCGCCAACGCGAGGGGGTCGAAGATGTTGAAGGATGTAGCCAGTGACGCAATCAGGCTGATCAGCACGGCACCGAACAGAGTGCCGAAGACGTACATCGACAGGACTCCACGGTACTGGTCGGAATCGGGGCCGTAGCGTTCGCTGACCATCGCGAAGGAACCCTCGCGGTCGATGGAGAAGGTTGCTCCGACGGTGGCCGGCCCCATCCGAAGGAGTACCGCCAGCGGGAGTGCGAGAGCGATAGTGCCGAACAAGTGCCCCAATTCCTGCAGTAGCAGTGCGGGGCCCGCCTCGAACAACAATTGGGTGTTCGGGCCGATGGTGAAAGACAACCTTGCACAAAGCAAGAGAACAGCCAGGCCCATGATTGCCGAGGCCGCAGCCTGAAGGTCGAGGCCGAGTGGTTTCCACTTCTGGCTCGAGACGACACCGCCGGCAATCAGTCCCCACACCATGGGCAGGATCGTGATGGCGGCAGCGCCGACGGGAATCACTGCGGGGCCGATCAGTTGCGCGCCTGCCGCAAGCCCGAGGAGCAGAATCACCACGATCCACAGGCGTGGCGACCGCATGGCAAAAACGACTTTTTGCGTCGCGGTTTGATCGCTGACTGGGGAATCGTCATGCGAGACAGGGAATGCTTCGGTCATGTCGGTGTCTTTCTCGAGGGGGCGAACGAACGCAAGAAGTAAGGGTTCTCGAGGCTCAGGATTTGGTGGACTATTGATGTGATGAAGTTAGGATCGACGCGTTTCGATCCTGTTTCGGTGCAGCATTCTTTTGAAAGTGAGGTCCTCGGTGCAGGATCAGATGCTCAAGGACGACGATCTTCGGCTGTTGAACGCACTGCAGATCAGGCCGCGAGCGTCGTGGTCCGAGCTTTCACGCGCGATCGGTTCCGACCCGGTCACCCTGACCAGGCGTTGGGAGCGTCTGCACTCGCAAGGAATAGCGTGGATCGCTGCGTACCGTGGTGGACCCATCGTGTCGGCGACCGCACTTCTCGAGATCGAATGCGCACCGGCACAGACCATGAGCGTTGCCGAACAGATCGCGCACGATCCCGAAGTTCTCACAGTCGATCTCACAACCGGCAATCGGGATCTGCTCGTCACGCTCACCTGCACTGACCTCGATCAATTGTCCAGGTACGTGTTGGAGCGAACACAATCCCTGCCGATGATCACCGCGATGCGAACTCAGATCGTGTCCTCGGCGAACTCCGACGCGAGGAACTGGCGTCTACGTGCTCTCGATGCGGAAGAAATTGCCGCGCTCGAGTCGGCCCCGGCGGGAAAGATTCGTGGTGTACGCGCCGGCGAAGAGGAACAGTCGCAGCTGTTCGACATTCTTTCTCGCGAACCACGTGTCACCGTCTCGGCACTCGCTGCGGCCCTCGGAGTCACGCCGGCTCGCGCTGGGGCGCTCCTTTCTCACGAGCTGTCGACGGGGCGACTGGTCGTCCGCACGGAGATTGCTCGGCCCTACTCCGGCTGGCCGGTCTACGCCTGGTACTTCTTACGTCTCGACGGGCGAAAGGAGGCAATTGCTCAGCGCCTTTCGCACCTGCGTGAGGCGAGGCTTGTTGCTTCTACGATCGGCAGCTACGACATCGCATTGGCGGTGTGGCTGCGCTCGATCGACGACGTGCAGCGTCTGGAAGGTTATCTCGCCGAGCAGTTTCCGGGCGTATCCGTGGTGGACCGGTCGATCGTCCTGCGTACGCCGCATCACCTGCATCGGACGATCGATGTGTCGGGTCGAAGCATGCCGAAGCACGGGTGATCCGCAACTCGTTCGCTCGGGTCGGGTGCTCTCCGACTAGTTGGGGATCGCCACGTCGACGATCAAGCCGAAGTGATCGGAACCTTCGATGTCGATCCGCTCGAGTGACTTCGCCTGTCCGCCCCGCAGAAGTACATGGTCGATGCCGACGATCGCGGGAAATTTCTTGTCCGCCGGATAGGTGCGCACGATGCCTACTCCCAATTGGTCTGCGGCATCGGAGTAGCCGACATCGAGGAGGTCACGGAATTGCTTGTGCGTGAATGTGGTGTTGAAGTCGCCACTGACGATGACGGTTTCCTCGGCGGCAGCAGCGTCGAGCGCGTTTCGCAAAGTGCTCAGCTCGGCAGTCCACACGTCGGGCGGGGTCACGTACGCCGGTCCGGGGTGAACCGCCAGAAGGGTGAACGGAGTCGAGAAGCCCACTTCGGCAACAAGATTGGTCGGTCCGAATCCGTTCAATTCCCGAGTGTCCGTCAGCGGATAACGGCTGTAAATACCGGCGCCACCCCCGCCGGCCTCGTCCGGTACCAAGTAGTGATGCGGCAGCAGTTGCTCGAGTCCTTGATCTCTGAGAGAGCCTTCGAGTGATGTGGTCAGTTCCTGAACCGTCAGGACGTCGACTGCCTTCTCGCGCACCGTCGCAGTCAAACTGGCGGGATCTGCCTGCCCGAAGAGAAGGTTTGCTTGCATTACGCGCAGAGTCGGCCCGTCGATTTCGGAACTGTTTGCCACATACAGTGGACTGATCACCGACGCGCCCACCGCAATCAGTACCACCGAGATCGCCAGCAGGATCCAGCGGCGAAAGACCAGGCATATCAGGGACGCTGCGAGTGTGACCGCAAGCAGTATCGGGACGAAGGAGGCCACGGCGATCAACGGGTTGATCGGCTTGGTGGAGTACAACGCGATCAGCGAGACAACGCCGACGGCGATACCGCCCACGCCGGCGACCTGAGCGATACGGCGTGCCGGAACATTGTCCGTCGTGAATCCCATACCAAACGGTACCCAATGCAGCCACGGCTCCCGACTGCCTGGCGTTTGTCAGTCGCCGGTTCGGGTGCGGAATGCGTTCACGGCGGCTTCGACGGTCGGGTAGAAGTGCGTCGAATCGAATCGATCCCCGACTCCGAATCGGATGAGTCGATCCTTGATCGGACCTTTCATCTCTGCGAATGCCAACCGAATTCCTTTGCCTTCGAGGAATGTATCCAGATCGACGAGTTCGTCGACTGCCGTTGTGTCGAGTCCGGTGATCGGTTCGGCGGCTATAACCACCCAGTCGACCGGATCTGGCGCCTTGGCGACGACGGAGCGAACGTACTCGTCGAAGATCTCGCCGTTCGCGAAAAACAGTGGCGCGTCAAACCTCACCAACACCAGGCCGGGGATGCGATGCCCATCTGGATGGCGTTCGATGTCGTGGAATCCGGTGGGTTCGCCCGTCTCGACGAGTTCGGTTCGATGTGGCTGCCATACCTGCGCGATGACCGCTGCGAAGGACAGTCCGATCGCAACAAGGATGCCTTGTAGCACACCGACCAGGGCGACGCCCAGAAACGCCGCGACGGCGAGGCCGAATTCCACGGTGCTCATGCGCCACATGCGGACCATGCCGCCCACGTCGATCAGTGCACACGCGGCGACGATGACGACGGCGGCCAGTGTTGCATCGGGCAGATATGCCGTGAGTCCGGGAGCGACGAGGACGAACACCAGGACCGCGAGCGCCCCGACGACGCCGGCCAATTGTGTGTGCGCCCCACTCTGTTCGGCTACCGGAGTTCGTGACCCGCTCGCCGAGATCGGAAACCCGCCGAACAGCCCGCCGGCCACGTTCGCGACACCGATCGCCTTCATTTCGGTACTGCCGTTCACGTCCTCGCCGTGGCGGGCGGCGAAGGTGCGCGAGAGAACGCCGGTGTCGGCGAAGGCAATCAATGCGATACCGGCGGCGGGCCCGATCAGATGGCCGACGTCCTGCCAGGTGACTCCACCGACGGAAGGGAGGGGGAGTCCTTCCGGCAGTGCGCCGACCATGCCGATGTCATCGGTGAGACCGGCGGCAGCGGACAAGACTATGGCCGCGACAACGGCCACCAGAACGCCGGGAACAACAGGTACCCAGAGCCGGAAGGCGACTATGACGACTAGCGAACCGACACCGATGGCGGCAGCGAGGGGGTCGACGTCGCCACCCACCAGGGCCTTTGAGATTCCGCCGATTTCACCGAGTAGACCGGACGCGTCGACGGAGAATCCGAGCAGCTTGGGAATCTGACCAACTACGACGACGAGTGCAATGGCGTTGAGGTAGCCGAGGCGGATCGGTTTCGAGAGGAGTTCGGTCACGAAGCCGAGACGAAGGAATCCGCCGATCACGAGGATGAGTCCGACAAGAATGGCGAGAACACCGGCTAGTGCAAGCGCATTCTCCGAATCGCCGACCACTGCCAGCGGTATGACCGCGGCGGCAATCAGCGGCGCCAGTGACGAATCAGGTCCGAGTACAAGGATTTTCGAGGGCCCGACTACCGCGTAGGCGAGCAAAGGCACGATGGTGGCGTACAGCCCGGCGTACGCAGGCAACCCGGCGGCCTCGGCGTAGCCCATGCCTGCCGGGATGAGCAGGGCAGTCAAGACGAGTCCGGCAGTGACGTCTGTTCGCAACCACTCGCGGCGATACCCACGGGCAGTCGCGACGCCCGGTAGCCGACCTAGACTCTCCGCCCACATCATCGTTTGATTGTCCTCCCTCAGTGGAGCGAACGGGCGCGCTCGGGGGCAACCGCGGTGGTCGCAGGGAGGGGCGCAGGTGCCTGTGCGAGGCGGCGGCGTCGAATTGCCTTGTCCAACTCGACGACAACCGGGATGATCAGCGACCAACCCAGGCAGGCGAGCCACTGGGCGCCGGTCAGTGAGGTTGTCATGAGGAGGTCCTGGAGGACGCCCGCCTCGACGGCGAATACGGTCACGACCGTGGGGATCGTCAAGATCTTGATGGCACCGAGAACCGGTGGAACCACGCCGGACTCGGGATCACGCCGCATAGTCAGCCCCGCGAGAATCGAACCGAGAGAGAGCACTACGAATGCTGTGGTCATGGGAACATTCGCCTCGGAAGTACTCATTTCACCGGGTGCGAGAAGCATCGCCGCGAGTGTCACGGCAAATTGCAGGACACCGTACGCGAGCCACTGAGCGACTGCGCTTCGATGTGCGATCGGCATCTTGGGATCGCGCGGAGGCTTGTTCATCAGATCGGGTGGCGGCGGGTCGAGCATGATCACGGCGACGGGGAACAGTGTGATGAAGAAGTGCTGGAACAGCACCATCAGTGGCGTCAGTGCCACACCCTCGTTGATGTTGAAGATGCTCGCAGCGAGGAAGAGGAGAACCAAGGAGAAGAGTTTCGACATCTGGTAGCGGATGTACGAGACGATTTTTCCGTAGATGTTGCGGCCCAAAGTAATCGCGGTGATGAGGGTGCCGAAGTTGTCGTCGGTGAGCACCATCTTGCCCGCCTGTTTGGTCACCTCACTGCCCGAGCCCATGGCGACGCCGATGTCTGCCTTCTTCAACGCGGCGGCGTCGTTGACCGCGTCTCCGGTCATCGCGACGACGGCGCCACCGCTCTGCATGACATCGACCAAGCGAAGTTTGTCCTGCGGAGTGACGCGGCCGAACACGTGCAGGTTCGGCAACGCGGTCGACAGTTCTTCATCGGTCATCGCTTGCAACTCGCCGCCGCCCACCGAGCCCGGGCCGAGTCCGAGTTCGGCACCGATCGCTGCGGCGGTGATGGCATGGTCGCCGGTGATCATGCGGACCTCGATGCCGGCCCGGTGTGCGGTTCGCACCGAATCGACCGCCTCCGGACGCAGCGGGTCGATGATGCCTGCCATACCGACAAACGTCAGGTCCTCGACAAAGGACATGGGGTCGGCCACGACAGCGTCTTCCCGTCCGTCGAGGCGTCTGACCGCGAATGCCAGCACCCGAAGACCCTTTTCGGACATGGACTGATTTGCTGCCGTGAGTTCGTCTCGGACTTCCTCGATCGGGACCTGCCGACGGCCGGGGAGAATGGCCGAAGAACACCGAGCGAGGACGACATCGGGTCCGCCTTTGACCAATCCGACGAACTGACTTACGCCGTCGACTTCGAGGTGGTGGTACGTGGCCATGAACTTGTACGCGGAATCGAACGGAACCGTCGCCACCCGCGGGTAGGTCCGTCTGGTGAGTGGGGCGTCGGCACCGATCTTTGCCGCGAGCACCACGAGCGCGGCCTCGGTCGGGTCGCCGACAACTTCCCCGGAATCGGAAACCGTTGCATCGCTGTCGAGACACAGTCCGTATGCGAGAAGGGTGAAGTCGGGTGGTGCCTCGCCGGCAACCTGCGTGATCCTTCCCGCTTTGGCGTAGCCTTCGCCGTCGACCGTGTACCAACGGCCGTGGACGTACAGCGATCGGACGGTCATCTGGTTCATGGTCAGCGTGCCGGTCTTGTCCGAGTTGATTGCACTGGTCGCGCCGAGTGTTTCGACGTCGGTCAGGTTCTTCACGACGGCCTTGGCGTCGGCCAGTTGACGGGCACCGTAGGCCAGCATCGCCTGGACGAATGTTGGCAGGCCGGTCGGAATCGCGGACACTCCCATTGCGATACCAAGGAGCAGAAGCGTAGTCAGGTCCTGCCCACGAAGGAGCCCGATGACGACGATGACGATCACTGCCGTCCACGCGATGATTCCGAGAAGTTTGGTGAGAGAGTCCAATTCACGTTGAAGTGGCGACTTGCCAGGGGCGACCGCCGACAACATCGACGCGATCTGGCCTATCTGCGTCTGCATCCCGGTCTCGGTGACCACCATGGTCGCCGTGCCGCGGGTGACCGAGGTGTTCTGGAAGACCAGATTGCTGCGGTCTCCGAGCGGAATATCCGCGTTGTTCAGCGTATTCGGGTCCTTCGGTATCGGCGCGCTTTCCCCGGTCAATGCGGCTTCCTGCGTCTCCAGGGTGGTGGTGGCGAGCAACCGTCCGTCGGCAGCGATGATGTCTCCTGCCTCGACTTGGACGATGTCACCCGGCACCAGTTCGGTAGCGTCGAGTTGTATCAGGTTCCCGTCACGAATGACCCGTGCTTGGGGCGTCTGCATCTTGGCGAGGGCGTCGACGCTGGCCCGTGCCTTCAACTCCTGTCGAGTTCCGAGGACGATGTTGAGCACGACGAGCACCGCCACCACGATTGCTGTCGGCACTTCACCGATGGCGATGCTGACCGCGGCCACGGCGACGAGCATCAAGTTCATCGGATCTTTCAGCTGCAACAGCGCGATCGACCACGTCGACGGCGGTGGCGTCGAGGTGATTTCGTTCGACCCGTAGCGTCGTCGCCGTTGGTCGGCCTCATCCGACTGCAGTCCGCGCTCCGGGTCCGACTGCAGTACGGACACGACTGATTCGCCACTCTGCGCATGCCACGGCGTGGGGCTCATGACCGCACATCCTTTCCTTGGCGATCGTCAATACCGGGTCGGAATCCAGTGCAGCGGTTGTTTGGGCGTCTGGTAGCCGTGAGCCTTCTGCCGTTTCGGCAGGGTGATGTCCGTGGATTGCACGGGCTCGTAGGGGATCTGACTCAGAATGTGGCTGATGATGTTGAGTCGTCCGCGTTTCTTGTCATTGTTGTTTGCGACATACCATGGCGCCCAGCCGGTGTCGGTGAAGCGAAACATCTCGTCGCGGGCACGCGAGTAGTCGTACCAATGACTGAACGACTTCAGATCGAGATTCGACAGCTTCCAGATCTTTCGAGGGTCGTCGATCCGGCTCTGCAGACGTAAGAGCTGCTGTTCTTCGCTGACCTCGAGCCAGTACTTGAGCAGAATGACTCCCGATTCGACGATCGCGCGTTCGACGGTCGGAATGAGCTGGAGAAATTGATGTGCTTGTTCTTCGGTGCAAAAGCCCATTACTCGTTCTACACCGGCACGGTTGTACCAACTTCGGTCGAAGATGACGATCTCACCGGCAGCCGGAAGATGCGGGACGTAGCGCTGGACATACATCTGCGAATGCTCTCGCTCGGTCGGGGCGGGTAACGCAACGACCCGGAACACTCGCGGACTCACTCGCTCGGTGATGGCTTTGATGACACCGCCCTTCCCCGCGGTATCTCGACCTTCGAATACGATGCAGACCTTGGCTCCAGACGATTTGACCCACTCCTGCAAAGCCACGAGTTCGCCGTGCAACGGCTTGAGTTTGCGGCGGTACACCTTGTTCTTCATCGGCTTTTCTGCCACGGGCGGCGCGTCGTCGGTAAGGGTCGACGGGGTGTCGTCGTGAAGAATCCGAGCGTTCTTTCCCACTTCCACTCCCTGGCATCATGAGCGCAACGCGAGCGCGCGGGGAACCGTCCGCCCTTATGTGTATGCCCCATATTCGGTGAACCTATTCTCTTCGCAATCGAGACCCGAATCGTGTTGTTTTCGAACCCTTTCCGAGTCTTGACGTGCTCGGCTGGACGGACGACCATTAATGGATGACTGGCGACGAAGAGTTGCTCCACGTCGAGCGGGTGATCACTCGCCTGATTTCCCGCTATCCCGCCGTTCCTCCACCGGAGATCGAAAACAGAGTGCGAACAATTCACCAGCGTTTTGCGGGATGTCGGATCCGCGACTTCGTGCCTCTTCTGGTCGAAAAAGCGGCCAGACAAGAGATCTCGGATCGGAGAATCGTGATTCCGATAATGGATGAGCGGTCGGCGAGTCTGAACTCTCTCGAGCTGTAGCCGGAACGGGGATCGTCGGCGCATACTGAAATGACCTTGGACCAGGGAGTTCTGGCCGAATGCAGGAGCTCAGGCGCGGAACGTCAGCCTCCCGAACTCCTGATGTGTAAAACCGAGTACAGGGAGCGTTGACATGGAAGGCTTCTGGGAATTCTTCTGGTTCATCTTCGTCTGCTTTGCCTTTGTGGCGTACTTGAGCGTGTTGTTCTCGATCATCACCGACTTGTTCCGTGATCACGAGACTTCGGGCTGGGCCAAGGCGTTGTGGATGATATTCCTCTTCGTCATTCCATTCCTGTCCGCGATGATCTACGTGGTCGTCAAGAATGACGGAATGACGAGGCGGTCGATGGAAGCCGCTCAACAGCACATACACGCGCAGAGTGATTACATTCGAAAGGTCGCCGGGAAATCGCCGACTCAGCAGATCGCCGACGCCAGAGAGCTTCTCGACTCAGGCGCGATCAACGAAGAGGAATTCCAGGCCATCAAGGCAAAGGCGCTGGCGTAGTTTTCGTATCTTCTGCCCCGGGCCTGGCGTCGTCGGTTCCGCCGTCGTCAGGCCCGGCGTCCTGCGCGGCGGCGCGTGCGGGACGAACCAATACTTCCAGTGCGACGAGAGCAACGAGCGCAATGACGACGATCCAACCAACGACCAATCCGGTGGGGTAGCGCCAGAAGAGCAGCAACAGGGCGGCGATGCCGATGATGGCACAGCGCAGTGGGACACGAAGCTGATTGGCCCACCGCTCCACCTGATTCGGCGTTCGGCCGCTTGCAGAATGCCGGACGAAGTCCAACGCCTGCCCGTAGCCTCGACGAACGGCGATCGCCGACGACGACCCACCGATCAGGTAGGCGCCGAGCCCCACCACCACACCGAGGAGCGCAACCGCGCGAAGGCTCGTCCGAAGCGGAACCAGAACTGTGTCGATGACAGCGGTGGCGGCGTCTGGCGAGAGGATATCGGTAGGGACACTGTCGAGGTAGATTGCACGTCCGATCAGAATTCCGATCGCAAGAACAAGCATTCCCAACGCAATCGACAGACCGACCAGGGACAGCGTACGAAGCCTGCGACCGGTTGGCGCAACGGCGACAGCGGCTGCTGCGCAAGCGATTCCCAACCACGGCAGCACCGCCGAGACCTTGTCGAGTGCCGAGACGGCTCGCTGCGCCTTCACCAGCTCGGGGGACTGGAAGAGAACAAACTCCTTGTCCACGGACGGGATTTTGTCTGCGAAAGCGAAGCCGCGGTCGGTCAGCGCCGTTTTCACGCGGTCGATGATCGTGCTCAGTGAAATGCTGACCGTTCCGCTCTGGTCGACCTCGACCGAGTCGGGTCCGTAGTTTCCGGTCATGACGGCGACGAGGGAGTTGTGCGCCGCTCGGTTCGCCTGAATCCAAAGGTCTTCGAACTGCTGCGTCCGAACGAGCGAGGCCACTGTGTCGTGGACGAAACTCTTCGCCTGGCCGGCGATCACCGGTGCCAAACCCACCAACGCCTGGTCCACGCGAGGGGCGTTGGCTTCGAGATTCGACACGTCCGTCAATGCTGTGAGTGCCTCGGTGGTGAGCCCTTCGACGTCGACGCGATCGAAGATCTCGTCCGTGACTTGATTCGTGATCTCCGCTTGCACGGCTGGATTCTCACCCAGTGGCGCTACCGTGCTGACGTAGCGGTCCGTGTCGAGGATCTGACTACGTACGAAGCGGGTGGTTACCGACAAGACTGCGAGCAGTGCGACCAGCACCAGCAGGATTGTCACCGCGGTCCACCGCAGCCCATGTCGAGGTGGTCGGGAGACTTTCTCGACGGTCGTTTCGCGGGCGCTGGGAGTCTGCTCGCGAAGTGTTGCTACCTCTTCGCGCAACCGGGCTAGTTCGGCACGTTCGTCCTCCTGGAGTGGTCCGTCGCTCGTGCCGTTTGCCATGATGGTCCTCCCGGGACGGAAACTACTGGCGCACAGTTGAAATGCTGAACTGCGAAGATGATTCGGCGGGTGACCTCAGATGACCTCGGGATTCCAGGTCGCGACGGCCCAGATGACGAATACGTCGAGCGCGATGATGATGATCGACCACCACGGCGAGTGGGGTAGCCACAGGAAATTCGCGAGGATCGACAGAGAACAGATGACTATCGCGCCTACCCGTGCCCACGTCGCGCCGGTGAAGAGCATGATTCCGACAGCGGTGACGAGCACACCGAGTACGAGGTGGATCCATCCCCACGAAGTGAGGTCGAATTGGTACGTGTATTCCGGGCCGACGACTGTCACGTCGTCCTCCGATATCGCCGAGATGCCTTGGAGGATTTCGAGCACGCCGACTGTGATGAGGAGAACGGCTCCGCCCAGCGCGCTTCCTTTTGCCACACCCTGCTTTACCAGTGAATCCTCGGACATGACCGCCCCTAGATTTCAAGCGCGAAATAGCCTGGCATATTTCCCTGTCCCGACCTTTTACGGTGGTGAAGTAGCCCGTCGGAGGGCAAATCAAACATTGAGCGCTGCACAGCATTGCGATATTCATTCGCCTACGAATTCGAAAGAACCTACCGTGACGGCATGGATATGGCGGACGTAGGTGTGGCGATGAGGCCTGCACCGGGTGTGATCCGGACGGACCGGCTGGTGCTCCGTACCTACCGCCCAGGCGATCACCGGGATCTTCTCACCTTCTACGGGCGCAGCGACGTATGCCGATATTTGCTCAACGAACCCTGGAGTCTCGCGGAGGCTCGAGAGGCCGTGCAGACCAGAATGTCTCGCCGCGACCTGGCATCGGGCGCGGTGGCACTTGTTGTCGAGTACGGGGGGCCGGGTTGTCGGAAGCGTGAGTGCTTGGCGAGTCGAAGAATCTGATTGCACAGCCGAAGTCGAGCACACCGCCGAACTCGGGTGGGCATTTTCGCCCGAGTTCGGCGGCCGAGGATTCGCGACGGAAGCAGTGACCGCTCTGATCGACCTCGCGTTCGCGACACCCCGATTGCGCCGCGTGGTCGCGCGAATGGATTCGAGAAACGAATCCTCGGCGCGACTCGCGCAGCGGATCGGTATGAGGCGAGAGGGACATTTTCGGCAGAACGCGTGGATCAAGAACGAGTGGACCGACACCGTGGTTTTCGCGACACTTCGCGGTGAGTGGCCCTCAGTTGCTTGATCAGACCGAGCGGGCTGCTATTTTGCGACCAGTTCGGTCAACTGTGGCACGAGTTCGTCGGTCGCCCACGGAACACTCAGAAGGCTGACGTACATTGTCGCTGCAGTCAGGCGATTGTCGGTGATCCACAGGTCCTTGCCGTTGGCGATGACCGGCCACCGCGAGAACAGAGTGTTGGCCAATGTGCTGTCGACTTCCGACTGATCGCTTGCCCAACCGAGATACACGTCGGTGTCGATCGTGTCGAGCTTTTCCATACTGATGCCGAAAAGGAACGAGTCGCCGGCAAAGTTCTTGGCGCCGTTCACCACGTCGGGAGCGACTGTGAGCCCGAGGTTTTCGACAAACTTGACGCGCGGATCGTCCGGACCGTAGATGGCGGTTTCGGTTTCTCCTTCACGGATGTAGGAACCGAAGGCGAAAGTGACTCCGTTGAATTCGGGATGACTCGCCTTCGATTCCTGGACCGATTCCTCAACCGACTTGATCAGCGCCGCGGTTTGAGCGGGACGCCCGAGTGCCTTGCCGACATCGGTGGCGAGGTTTTGCCACGAGCTGGGCTGATACGGCTTGGTGTCGTACGGGAGGGTCGGGGCGATCGAGCTCAGGCGCTGGTAATCCTGCTCGGAGAAGCCCGAGTACGGGGCAAGAATCAGATCAGGCGCGGCATTGAGAATCTGCTCGAACAGTAGCTCGCCGCTGTCGGAGTAGTACGGCGCAGGCGTGGGCAGCGTCTGGCCCGACTTTTCGAGTTCGGCGCGGGTCCACGGCAGGAACCCGTCGGCGTCGCCGGCCCAAGAGTCCTTCTGCATCGCGATCGGAGTGACACCCAGGGCGATGACCGTGTCTGCCGCTGCGGAATCGAGGGTGAGGATCCGTGTCGGCTCCTTGTCGATGGTGGTCCCGCCGAAAGCGTGCTTGATCGTCACGGGATAGGCGCCGTCCTCGACGGCGGATGCCGATGAATTGTTTTCCTGGGCGTCCGATGACGACTGTGTGCAGGCGGTCAGAGGCAGTGCCGCCGCCAGCATGAGCGCAACAACGATTCGTCGCCTCCGCTGGGGACGAATTCTCTGACGGGCAGATCTGAACACGCGAAACTCCTCGGGATTGATCAGGGAAGTGCTTGCACGACTCAGCGCAGTACGCGCATGAGAGCAGGCTTACCTAAGTGAATGTAGGGCGCGTGCGTGTAGCGAAGGGGCCAGCCGATGTCGACAACAGGTCAGGCTCGAGTCAGTTGACAGCGGCGAGCGCATTGCCGGGGGTGTAGCCGACCGTCTTGCGAAAAGCGGCGATGAAGGAACTCGACGTCCCGTAACCGACACGGCGGCTGACGGCGTTCACACTCATTCCGGTCCCGAGCATGCCGAGGGCCGTGCTCATACGAACCAGAGTGCGCCACTGCGCAAAGCTCAAGGCGAGTTCCGCGGCAAAAATCCGGGTGACCGTACGTCGGCTGAGATTGAGAACGTGAGCCCACTGATCGAGTGATCGATCGTCGGCGGGATCCGACAGCACTTTGTCGACGAGCATCCGTAGCCGCGGATCTCGGGGGATCGGTACGTCGAAGTGAGGTGCCGATGCCGGGGTGAGGAGATCGACACAAACCTGCTGAGCCCGAAGGCGTTGTTCTGCAGGCATTCCGGTGTGGGCGAGGTGTATCAGCAGTGCCCGGGCTGCCTCACTCAGTGTCACGATGCACGGTTCGTTCCAGGCGGGAGTCCACAGCTCGGGGGTGAAGAGCGTGGCGCGGAATGCGACGTGGGGATTTGCCTGACCTTCGTGCAGGACCCCGCGGGGGATCCACAGGCCGACGCCGGGCGTGACGGTCCAGAGTTGATTGTCGATGATCATGTTGACGACACCGCGGTCGGACCAGATCAGTTCGTGCTCGATGTGAGCGTGCTCTGGCCACCGGGTGATGTGGTCGGTCTCGACGATGTACGTCGTGAGTTGGAACGGCGCCGGGACGGCGCGCGCCATCGGAGTGTGGCGGTCGGATTCCCGTAAGTGGGAATCGTCGTCCAGCTGTGGACCGTCGGCGATTTCACGAAGGGCAGGGATCAGCACCGTGGACTACCTCCAGAGCAAAGTTAGGTAAACCTTACACTGATGTGTGCAGCGATCAGTGACTCGCACCGAGTTCGATGAGAAGCACGCCTGCCGCGATGAGGCCGATCCCGACCATCATGAGCCTGGTCAGCGGTTCGCGAAAGAGAATGCGGGATGCGATTGCCGTCAACGCCACTCCACATGCGGTCCAGATTCCGTAGGCGACGCCGATGGTGAGGCCCGCGTCGAGCGCGAGGGTCAGGAAGGCGAAAGCGGCGAGATACCCCACGGTGACAACCGCGAGCCATCGTTTGTCGCTGCCGTCCTGCGACGCCATCCGTAGTGACAACGTCGCGGTGACCTCGGAAATAATTGCAGCGATCAGAAATACGAAGGTCATGCTGGGTCCGCCGGCCCGCTGTCGGCGGCAGCCTGAGAGCCGAGTTCGACGCACAGCACTCCGCCGATGACCAGTGCAATCCCGACGCCCATGGTGGCCGTCAGAGGATCTCCGAAAAGGGCCGTTGCGAATACTGCGGTCAGGACAACTCCGGTTGCGCCCCAGATTCCGTATGCAACACCGAGTCCCATGCCCTCCCGCAGGACGAACGACAAGGCGGTGAATGCTGCGAGATATCCGCCGACGACCACGATGTACCAAGCCGGGTGATCGAGGGCGGCGCGCAACGACAGCGTCGCAGACACCTCGGTGAGGATCGCGGTGATCAACAACAGCCATTTCTTCACGGTTGGGATTCTGTCAGGCTCCACCGATTCCGGTCGCGCACTACGGTTGAGACATGACGTGCGTACTGCTCGGTGGAATCCGCAAAGGTGACATCCGCCACGACGCGTCGGGTGGCGATGTGGCCGCAACTCCGATCCTCGACTGGGGCCACGACGACGTGGCCCGCCTCTACGAGGACATTGCAGAAGGTGCGATCCAGTCGGCGCAGGAGTTCCTGGTGTCGGCGCATCGCAGCGTCGCTGCAAATATTCGGCCGGTGTACGGCCTCGACGACCGGCAACCCGTCTCGGTGACATTGAGTCGAGAGCGCGGATCCTGCAGTCAGAGACTGGCTGTCGTCGAAGCGTTGGCTCGCCGCCGAGGTATCGCCACCCGAGTACGCGGTCTCGTACTACGCGGGGAATTCTGGTACCCGAGATTTCGGCGTCTACATGCGGTGATTCCGAAGTCAGTGCTGCTGGCGTGGCCGGAATTTCTGGTCGACGGACGCTGGCAGGACATCTCCGAGATCGTTTCACCTGCGGTGGTCTCAGCGCTCGAACCGTTCACGAATACCGGCAAGGAGACACTGTTCGACGCGATCGGACGCGCTCCGATCAGTTGGGGCAAGTCTGTTTCGTGTGATTGCTTGGACTTCTCCGAATTCGTCGACCGCGATCTGGGCACCTTCGAATCTCGCGACGTGCTCTTCGAGGAATTCGGACAGACGATGTCGACCCCCGTCAGAATTCTCGTCGACCCGGTTTTCCGGAACTGGAGTGCATCCGGCTGACGCGCGACGCGAGGTCTAGGCTGTTCTGCATGTCTGTGCGTACCCCATTGGTCCCTGGAACCGTCTCTCCCGTCCTCGCTGTGCCCTCGAAGATCGAGCGGCCCGAGTACGCGTGGAAGCCGACCGCCAAAGAGGGCAACGAGCCCTGGGTTCAGACGCCGGAAACGATCGAGGCGATGCGCATCGCCAGCAAGATCGCTGCAGGCGCGCTGCAGGAAGCCGGCAAGGCTGTCGCTCCCGGTGTCACGACCGACGAACTCGACCGCATCGCACACGAGTTCATGCTCGACCACGGTGCATACCCGTCGACGTTGGGCTACAAGAGCTTTCCCAAGTCGTGCTGCACGTCTCTCAACGAGGTGATCTGCCACGGAATCCCCGACTCGACTGTGATCCAGGACGGCGACATCGTCAATATCGACGTCACCGCGTACATCAACGGGGTACACGGCGACACCAATGCGACATTCCTCGCCGGTGACGTGTCCGAAGAGAACCGCTTGCTCGTCGAGCGCACACACGAGGCAACGATGCGGGCCATCAAAGCCGTCAAGCCCGGCCGCGCGCTCAACGTGATCGGACGTGTCATCGAGTCCTACGCCCATCGGTTCGGGTACGGCGTCGTCCGGGACTTCACCGGACACGGAATCGGCGAGACCTTCCACAACGGCCTCGTGATCCTGCACTACGACGAGCCCGCGGTCGAGACGATCATCGAACCGGGCATGGTCTTCACGATCGAACCGATGATCAACCTCGGTGGTATCGACTACGAGATCTGGGAGGACGGTTGGACCGTCGTCACCAAGGACCGTAAGTGGACGGCGCAGTTCGAGCACACCTTGGTGGTCACCGAGACCGGTGCAGAGATTCTCACCCTGCCTTGAGTTCGGAGATGCGCGGCGCTCTGCTGGTAGCCGGCACTACTTCCGACGCAGGCAAGAGCGTTCTTGTGGCCGGATTGTGTCGCATGTTGGCGCGTCGAGGCATCCGAGTGGCGCCGTTCAAGGCGCAGAACATGTCGAACAACTCCGTGGTCACGCTGGACGGCGGAGAGATCGGCCGTGCGCAGGCACTTCAGGCGCGTGCATGCGGTCTGGAGCCGAGTGTTCGATTCAATCCGGTGCTGCTCAAGCCTGGAAGTGACCGCACGTCGCAATTGGTTGTTCGGGGCAAGGCGATGACCACAGTGGGTGCTCGCGACTACATGCAGCATCGGCAGTGGCTTCGCGCCGTCGTGGCCGAAGATCTCGAATCGCTTCGATCCGAGTTCGACGTCGTGATCTGTGAAGGCGCCGGTTCACCCGCCGAAATCAACTTGCGCGCAACGGATCTTGCCAACATGGGATTGGCTGAGGCTGCGCGGATTCCGGTCGTCGTCGTCGGTGACATCGATCGCGGCGGCGTCCTGGCCCATCTGTTCGGGACCGTTGCTGTGCTCTCGCCCAGCGACCAGGCATTGATCGCGGGATTTGTGATCAACAAATTCCGCGGTGACGTTGCACTGTTGGAACCCGGACTGGAACAACTGCGCAGCCTCACCGGTCGACCCACTCTCGGAGTGATCCCGTTTGCCGACGATCTTTGGCTCGACGCCGAGGATTCGCTTGGCGTCACCGGCAATGCCCCGGTAGGGCGCCCGGGCCCACCCGTCGGTTCGGCCTGGCTCACCGTTGCTGCGGTTCGGCTCCCGCGCATCTCCAACTCCACGGACGTCGAGGCACTGGCATGTGAACCGGGCGTGGCAGTTTCGTGGGTGACCGATCCGTCGCGAATTCGCGACGCGGACCTCGTGGTGATCCCCGGTAGTAAGTCCACCGTGAGTGACCTCGAGTGGTTGCGAAGTACCGGCCTGGCCGACGAGATCGTCGCGCGAGCAGGACGCGGGCAAGCAGTCCTGGGAATCTGCGGCGGTTACCAGATGCTGGGTAATTCCATCGTCGACGACGTCGAATCAGGATCAGGGACCACCGCGGGACTGGGTCTGCTGGACCTCGATGTCGAGTTCGCTCCGGACAAGGTGCTGGCGCAGATGACCGGTACGGCAGACGGTATCTCGGTGTCCGGGTACGAGATTCATCACGGACGCGTCGTGCGCAACGGGGACCACCCATTGCTGGCGGACTCGAGCGGTATGCCGGAAGGCAGTGTGCGAGGGCCTGTTCGAGGGACACACTGGCACGGTCTCCTGGAAAGTGACGACTTTCGGCGCAGCCTGCTGCGTGAGCTCGCGGTTCCCGGTTTTGTTGCTGCACCCGACACCGCGGTTGCCGCGGTGCGAGAACAACAACTCGACCTTCTCGCTGATCTCGTCGAGCAGCACCTCGATCAGGATCTACTCGAGAAACTGATCAACGGTGGGGCGCCTATCGGGCTCCCCGTCATTGCTTCCGCACTCGAAGCCTGAGAGCGCTCCCGCGGGCGTCGACGTGGACGCGGTAGAATAGCCAGGCCTCACTCCCGCGACGGCTCCCTAGTAGGAGTGTGCGCGGTGACAGATCAATTCGACGGCTTGCTGACCGACTTCAGTGACGAGGTGCTGGTCGACTCGGCAATGCTCGGCGATCACGCGGCCTTCGACGTCATCGTCCGCCGATACGGCCCGCACTTGTATCGATTTGCCCGTCGACTGCTCGTGAGCGAGAGTGACGTCGACGACATCGTCCAGGAAACCTGCGTCGCTGCGTGGCGCCAACTTCCGGGGTTTCAGCGGCGCTCGAGCACCAAGACCTGGTTGTTCGCGATCTGTTCTCGCAAGATCTCGGATTTCTATCGAAAAGTCGGCTCCTGCGCCGCCGATATGGACGAACTCCGGGAAGAAGCTGATCCCCGTTTGCGTGATCCGAGCGAAGAAGTCTGCGGCACAGCATTTCTCGACGCCCTGGAATCCGAACTCGATCGCCTGCCACTGCGTCAGCGTGCTGCCTGGGTCTTGCGAGAAGTGGAGGGCATGACGTATCCACAGATCGCTGTTGTCCTGGAACTGAGTCCGGACGCGGTTCGTGGCCATCACACTCGGGCGAGGCGGAATCTGGGTCTCGCGCTCGACCGATGGCGATGACGACTCGGCGGTTTGCCGGGTTCTGTCACCGAACTCACTCTCCTGACGGCCCGGGTAGCTGGAAGAATGCTTCGTCGTGGATACCGCTTTCGACCCCAGAGGCTTCGACCCGAGAACCGAGGATTCGGTGCCGTCGGTACTGCCGGACGATGCGACGGCAACTGGTGCTGACGTCGCCGTCGAGGCTGCGGAAACTCGGCTGACGGCACGTGCGGTCAGAGAGTTGCTGGCAGCGCTCGGGGGAAGTATCGGCGACGAGGACGAACTCGTGGTTCTACTCCAACGCGCCGTCGAAATCGCGAACGACGCCATCGACGGCGCCGACAGCATCGGCGTCACCATCGATCTTGCCGGGCAGACCTACACCGCCGTTCACACCGATTCGCGGACCCTGCGCGTCGACATCGAGCAATACGACGCCGGCGACGGACCATGTCTGCACGCGGCTCGAACCGGTGAAACCGTAGTCGTTGATGCCGAGACCAGCGCAGATCGCTGGCCGCGGTTCGCGGCGGCCGCGAAGGACGAAGGGATCAAGTCCTTTCTCGCGGCGCCGCTCTTCACGCCGGATCAGCGACTCGGTTCGTTCAACTTGTACGGACGTGCCCCAGCGGCCTTCGACAGCGTCGACGCGGAAGTCATGGAGATTCTCACGACAACAGTCTCACGCGCGATCGGAGACTTCTCCCGTTTCAAATCTGCCAAGGCGGTAGCTGACGCCCTGCAACGCGCGCTCGAGACTCGGGCGCCGATCGAACAGGCCAAAGGCATGCTGATGGCCATCCATCGGATCGACGCCGACACCGCATTTCACATGCTGCGCAGGCAGTCTCAGACCACGAACACCAAGTTGCGTGACGTGGCAGCCGAGATCGTCGAGACGTATTCCGCGCCGCCTACCGCGGTCTAGTTCGACGGAGACCGACGTACGGCCTCGAGCGCGACGACCACGCTCGCGGCGACAACCACGTGCATCAGCGCGAGCGTGACCGTGCTGGCGGCGTCGAAGTCCGCGGCGATCGTCAGGGCGATGGTGCCGAGCGCAAACACTGCACCCACGACCTGAGCGATGCGGATGATCGGCTCCCACTTCAGTGAGATCAACATTGCGAACGACAAACCGACCAGCAACGGCACTACCGTAAGTGTGATGACCCCGCCGGGAGCTACGCTCGCCACCTTTCCCTGATCTGTCATCTCGAACGATCCGCCCGATGCCAGGCCGATCAACCACAGGATCAGGTTGGCGACGAGGGCCATGACCGTGGCCCCGAGTACGGCACGCGGCTTGGTGAGGTGGAGGTTGTGTGCGGTTGAAGCGATTGTAGACATGATGTTCTCCCGGCTCGATGCGATGCTCTTGTGACGTCGCTCTGGTGAATAGACCCGCCGGCCGGGAGAAACTCATCGCTGGTGGTTACCGGGGGTCGTCTGTCGGCACGGCGGTGCCGGTGACCGCGATACCGCCGTCGACCGGGATCTCGACCGCGAGAACGCTGGGTCGCCCGACGTGTCGGCCCTGGTGGATGGTGATCCGCCGCGGAGTGGCTGCGGGTTCGAGTTTGCGCAGGTAACCGCCGGTCGACGCCGCTGCGGACCCGGTTGCAGGATCCTCGACGATGTTTCCCACCGGAAACAGATTTCGAGCTTCGAAGGTGTTGTCGTCGAGGGGATGCAGGATCGTCACCGTGCCCGCCCACCCCTGCGCGTCCATCAGAGTTCGCATTGCGGATGGATCGAAGGTGAACTCGTCGAAGGCTGCCTGATCACGAAGTACGACAATCGGGTGCGTGTTGCCGGCGTACGAGAGCATTGCGGGATACCGCGCGTCGAGCGCAGACGAATCGACGCCGATGAGCCCGAGCAGTGCTGTCAGTACAGCATGATCGATCGGCGAGACCGATGGTTCGACGCTGGTGAAGGTCGCGGTGGACGTTCCGTCCTCGTCGGTCGCCGTGTCGATGGATACCGGTCCGATCGGTGTTTCGAATGTGAAGGTTCCGTCACCGTCTCGCTCGGTGAGAGCGATGGCCGTCGCAATAGTGGCATGACCGCAGAACGGTACTTCGGCGATGGGGGAGAAGTACCGGATCCGGCTGTGGCGCGGGTTGCCTCCGAGTTCCGGTTCGATGAGGAACGCCGTCTCGGCATACCCGACTTCGGCTGCAACAGATTGTAATTCGGAGTCGTCGAGTCCACGCGCGTCGAGCAGCACGCCGGCGGGATTACCGCCGGCCGGATCCGAACTGAACGCAGTCAGTCGGAGGATGTCGCGAGAAGTTGCCATGTCGACCATCTTTGTCCGCTGTCGTCCATCGGGGGAAGAGACATTGCGCGATTGCGGTCCGCGATCTTCGAACTGGACTGCCTCCGGAACAAACCGGCCGCACGGCGTCGTTGGTGCAGACATGAGCAATGACACAGACACCGACGACGCGTTGTTCGCACTCGTGGCCGAGGGAAAACAAGGTGTGTTGGCAACCGTCAAGCGTGACGGCCGCCCACAGTTGTCCAACATCATTTACCGCTGGGATGACGAGTCGAAGACGGCTTCCGTGTCCGTCACGGCCGATCGCGCCAAGAGTAAAAATGCGATCCGCGATCCGCGGGTTTCCCTTCACGTCAGCGCGCCCGACTTCTGGAGCTACGCCGTGATCGAAGGACTTGCCGTGGTGACACCCGTCGCGGCCGATCCTCACGATGAAGTGTCGGACGCCCTGGTCGAGCTGTACCGGGACATCAGCGGTCAGGAGCATCCTGATTGGGAGGAGTACCGCGAAGCGATGGTTGCGGAGCGTCGACAGATCCTCACGGTGCGCGCTGATCACGTCTACGGAATGACGAGGCTCCCCAAGCCGTCCGGTACCTAGAGCCGCGCCCCACTGGAGTTCGGCCCACCCCCACTTTCGAGCGAACGGTACGTCCGTCGCCTCAGATGCGCCGAAAGCCACTTTCGCTCCGAGTGGAGGCGGTACAGAGCGAACAATTCGGGCTCGTAGCGGCGCGTGAATGTATGAGTGGTCATACTTCTGTCGACTCCAGGGTCCTCCACTGTGTGGATCGCGTACCGTTTCCAGACATGGAATTGACTCGAGTAGCGGTGGGCAGTGGTTCGTGCACCGTTCGGATCGACGGGCCGGTCAGCAAGCATGCGGTACTCCTGCTTCCCGGCAAGGGCGACCCCGTCGACTTGTACGACGATGTGTGTGAGCGACTGCACCATTCGGATCTGCGGACCGTCGCGGTGGAATCGATCGAGAATCTCGACGAGACCTCGGCAGTGGTACTTCTGGACGAGTTGAACATCGCCTGGGTGAACCTGGTCGGTCACCGGGAGGGCGCCGATCTCGCGTGGCTGTTGGCTGCACGTCAGTTCGGCCGCTTCGCGAGTTTGATCGCCGTGGACCGTGGACATCCGTCGGCCAGCGATATTGCCGGCGTACCGCCGGTCGAGGTTCCGACCACCGTAGTCGTGGGCAGTGGAGGTCGGGCCATCGCCGACGCCAGCGGTCGTTTCGTGTACTCCGACTTCCGCGTGACGGAACTTCCGGGTGTCGACGACGTCGTCAAGTCGGCACCGGCCGAACTCGCAACCGAGATCGTGCTGCGTACCAGCCCCTGGTGAAACTCTGACCGACGAAAAGGCGGGCACTCCCATTGCGAGGAGTGCCCGCTTTTTCGGCGTCATAAGGGCTGCGGGGCTCAGATGTCGAGGCCGAGCAGCGCGTTCTCGACCACTTCGGCCAGGGCCGGGTGGATCCAGTACTGGCCGCGCGCCATGTCCTGAGCTGACAAACCGAAGCTCATCGCCTGAATGAGCGGCTGGATGACGGTCGGAGCCTGCGTACCCATGACGTGGGCGCCGAGGATGCGTCCGGTGCCGCGCTCGGCGATCACCTTGCAGATGCCCTCCTGATCCTCCATCGCCCAGCCGTACGCGACGTCGCCGTAAGCCTGCACCTTGACGGTGATGTCGAGCCCGGCGTCGCGAGCCTGCTTCTCCGTCATTCCGACGTCGGCGATCTGCGGGTCGGTGAACACGGCTGCCGGTACGAAGCGGTGATCGGTGCTGCGAAGCCCGGACGTGTCCTTCCACGCGTCCTGGAGCAGGTTGTGTTGAACAACGCGCGCTTCATGGTTGGCGACGTGCTTGAGCTGGTACGGCGAGGAGACGTCACCGAGTGCGAAGACGCCCTCGGCGGTGGTGCGTTGGTATTCGTCGACCACGATCGAGCCCTTGTCGTCGAGTTCGACGCCGGCCTTGTCGAGACCGAGTAGGTCACCGTTCGGCTGACGACCCACCGCGACGAGGAGAACGTCACCGGAAACGACTGTGCCATTTGCCAGTTCGACGGCGATGTTGTCGCCATCGCCGCGTACCGACGTGAGGGGGGAGCCCAGATGGACGTCCCACTTCTGTTCGGCCAACTCGGTGAAGCGCTCGGAGATCTCGTCGTCGAGGTGCCGCAGCAGTCGCTGGCTGCGACCGATGATCGACACGCGAGAACCCAACGCGGAGAACACGTGTGCGAACTCGGTGGCGATGAATCCGGAGCCGACGATCACGAGGTGCTCGGGAAGTTCGGGCAGTCGCATGATGTCTTCGTTGGTGTAGTACTTCACACCACTCGACGCGATCTCGTCCGGGATGATCGGACGCGAACCGGCTGCGATGACCACCTGGTCAGCGGTGATCGTCTCGCCGGTTCCGGTGTCGATCGTCTTGTCGCCGGTGAACGTGGCGTGGCCGCGGTAGACGGTGGTGTTGGGACTGTCTTCGCTGCGGTACCGCTCACCACCTGCAGAAATGGGATCGATGCGGCCGAAGACGCGCTTGACGATGTCGGACCAACGAACGCCGTCGAGCGTGGCGTCGACGCCGTACTTCTCGGCAGTGGTGACGGTGCGTGCCACCTCGGCGGCGTAGACGAACATCTTGGTCGGGATACACCCGACATTGAGGCACGTTCCGCCGAAGGTGCCCTCTTCGAGGATTGCGATCTTCTTGCCGTCGAACCGCTCGTCTGGCAGCGAGTTTCCGGATCCGCTGCCGATGATTGCAAGGTCGTAGTGCGTCACTGCGCGATCTCCTGTGTGTTGCTTGCTGTGCTTGCCGAATTTTCTGCGGCCGGCGTGAGGTGGCCGTCGAGCCACTCCAACCACAGGTCGAGTTCGGAAAAGGCTGTGGCCAAGGGCTTCTCGGTCGAAAGGAACACGTCGTGACGGGCGCCGTCGATCGGGACTATGGTGGTGCGATCGCCGAGGCAACCGGCCCAACGTGCGATCTGCTTGACGTCGAGCACGGAATCGGCGAGGTCGACGCTCGGGTTGTACGCCTTCGCGAACTGTGACTTCTTCGAGCGCAGAATCAGCGCGGGCACTCCGATGTCGAGGCCGCGGTGAAGTTTTGCGTGACCCGCTCGGACGGCCCGCATCCAGCCGAAGGTAACGGGGCAGCCGGCCAGTGGCTTCCAGTCGAGGTTGTAATCCCAGACGCCGTTGGCCGAAACATGAAGACTGGAACCGTAAGTCGGTAATCCAGTTCCCGGGATCACCGTCTTCGCCGATACCCGTCCGAGCGCATCGATCGCCGTAGTACCGACGTTGCGCACCACTGAGGGACCCTGAAGGTCGAACCAGGGGCTGTTGAGTACCAGCCCGCAGATTCCGGCGCCGTCGCTGCCACCGGGCTTGCGCTGCAAACGGTTCAGCCAGAGCGGAACGATCAGACCGCCGGTGGAGTGCGCCATGAGCAGCACCTCGCTGCCCTCGGTCTCGCTGCGGACGATGCGCAGCGCTTCGTTCAGTTCGGCGTCGTAGAGCGCAAGGTCGGAGACGTAATGAGCTGTGTGCCCCGGTTTGAGGGAGCGGCCGCACTTACGCAGGTCGAGTGCGAAGAAGGCGTAACCCTGCTCGGCAAAGTGCTCGGCGAGGTGCTTCTGGAAGAAGTAATCGGTGAAGCCGTGCACGTACAAAACGGCACGGTGTGTCTTCACCGCCTCCTTCTGCGGTTGGTAGCGGACCAGTGTTGCGTCCACCTCGCCTTCGCCGTCCGGATCCGCTCCGAGCGGGATCGTCAGCTGCTGATATCCGTCACCGAGGACGTCTGGAACCCAAGTAGTCACAAATCACAATCTAATCGTCGTTTCGAGTGCGCGTTGTAGAGCACAATTGGGGGTGGTGAACCGCGCGTGTACGCACGGGTAACCTATTCGGCGTAACACAGCAGGCGGATGCGCGCACGGCTAATGACAAGGAAGTCGATTCTCCAGTGTCGAATCAGAACGCGGTAGAGACGAAGACGGATGTAGTGCTCGTGGGCGCAGGCATCATGAGCGCCACGCTGGGTGCATTGCTGCGCCAGCTGCAGCCCGATTGGTCGATCTCGACCTTCGAGCGGCTCGATGCCGTCGCAGCCGAGAGCAGCGACCCCTGGAACAACGCGGGAACCGGTCACTCAGCCCTGTGTGAGCTCAATTACACACCTGAGAACTCGGACGGCACGGTCGACATCAAGAAGGCCGTCAACGTCAACGAGCAGTTCCAGGTGTCACGCCAGTTCTGGGCACACGCGGTAGAGCAGGGCGTCCTGACACAGCCCAAGGAATTCATCAACCCCATCGCGCACGTGAGCTTCGTTCACGGTGAGGCCAACGCCAAGTACCTCCGTGCTCGTTACGACGCACTTGCCGGCCACACGCTCTTCCGCGGTATGGAGTACATCGACGATCCGGCCGAGTTCAGCAAGCGTTTGCCGCTCATGGCCAAGGGACGCGACTTCTCCGATCCCATCGCCCTGAACTGGAGCCAGGACGGCACCGACGTCGATTTCGGAGCGCTCACCAAGCAGCTCATCGGCTACATCGGCAAGACCGGCGGCAAGATGTACTTCGGCCACGAGGTCACCAACCTGACCCAGAACTCGGACAAGTCCTGGACCGTCAAGGTCACCAACCGTCGCACCGGTGAAAAGCGCACCGTTCGCTCGCGCTTCGTGTTCGTCGGTGCCGGTGGCGGCGCCCTGCACCTGCTGCAGAAGTCGGGCATCAAGGAAGCCAAGGGCTTCGGTGGCTTCCCGGTCAGCGGTGCCTTCCTGCGATGCACCAACCCCGAACTCATCGACCAGCACAGCGCCAAGGTCTACGGCAAGGCTGCCGTCGGCGCCCCGCCCATGTCGGTGCCTCACCTGGACACCCGTGTCATCGGCAACAAGCCGGGTCTGCTGTTCGGTCCCTACGCTGGTTGGTCGCCGAAGTTCCTCAAGCAGGGTCGCGTCACGGACCTGCCCGGCTCGGTCAAGCCGAACAACATCCTCTCGATGCTCGGTGTCGGTGTCAGCGAGCTCGGCCTGGTCAAGTACCTGGTCAGCGAGCTTGCCAAGAACGAAGCCGGTCGCATCTGGGATCTGCGTGAGTTCGCGCCCAAGGCGCAGGCCCAGGACTGGGAACTCATCACCGCGGGCCAGCGCGTCCAGGTGATCCGCCGTGCCAAGGGCAAGGGTGGTGTCCTCGAATTCGGTACCGCTGTGGTCGCCGCTGAGGACGGTTCCATCGCCGGCCTGCTCGGTGCTTCGCCCGGTGCGTCCACGGCCGTCCCGGCGATGCTGGACGTACTCGAGCGCTGCTTCCCGACCGAGTTCCAGGGTTGGAAGGGCAAGCTCCGCGAGATGGTTCCGTCCATCGGCGTCAAGCTCACCGACAACGAAGGCCTGTTCAACCAGGTCTGGGATTGGTCCTCGAAGGTTCTCGAGCTCGATTCCGCCGGTGCTTCCGAATCGGCTCCGGTCGCGGATACCGCCGCGACTGTGTGATAGTCCAACCCATGACGGCAACAGCAGCTTTGAAGCGTTCATGGGCACTCGATCTCGACAACAAGACGTTCTACGAGTTGTTGAAGCTTCGAGTGGAGGTCTTTGTCGTCGAGCAGGCTTGCCCGTATCCCGAGTTGGACGGGCGGGACCTGCTGACGGAAACACGCCACTTCTGGCTCGAGCAGGACGGCCAGGTGGTGTGCACGCTCCGGCTGCTCGAAGAGCACGACGACGGAAACAAGAGCTTCCGAATCGGACGCCTGTGCACGTCGCGTCAGGCTCGCGGCCAGGGCCACACGACCCGTCTCCTGCAGGCCGCACTGGCCGAGGTCGGCGAAGCGCCGTGTCGGATCAACGCCCAGACCTACTTGGTCGAGATGTACGCCAAGCACGGATTCAAGGCTGACGGCGAAGAGTTCATCGAAGACGGCATCCCGCACACCCCGATGCGTCGTGGTGGGGGAGAGCCTTTCGTGGCCGTCAGCTAGTTTGTCGGAGAATTGACCCTGGTCGGCTCGTGGGAAAGCGAGCCGACTAGGGTTTTTTCGATACCGAATGTTCGCGGGGAAGTCCTGTTCGATCCAGGCGCGGTCCCGCCACTGTGAAAGATCTCTCCTCTACCGATAAACCAGGAGATCTCAGCCAGGTTGCCGCGACATTCGAGTGCAGCCAAATTCTCGGCGAGGAAACCGAGAGGTGGAGGGATATCGACGTGCGAAGTGAAGAAGATCGACCAGTGGCGGGCTTCCCGTTCAGTGCTGTGGTCGGCCAGGATCAATTGCGATTGGCGCTGATCCTGTGTGCGGTGCATCCAGGGATCGGCGGGGTCTTGGTCCGCGGTGAGAAGGGAACTGCCAAGTCGACGGTCGTGCGCGCGCTGACTGCGCTGCTGCCCGCGGTCGACGACGCCGGAACGACACGACCGGCCCGCTTGGTCGAACTGCCCGTGGGCGCCACCGAAGACCGGGTGATCGGTTCGATCGACCTGGAGAAGGTTCTGCGTGACGGTGAGCGCGCATTCCAACCTGGACTGCTCGCCGCCGCTCACCAGGGTGTTCTGTACGTCGACGAGGTGAATCTGCTTCACGACCACCTGGTCGACGTGCTTCTCGACGCCGCGGCGATGGGCCGGGTTCACATCGAGCGTGACGGCATCTCCCATTCGCATCCGGCCAAGTTCGTACTCGTCGGCACGATGAATCCCGAAGAGGGAGAACTGCGTCCGCAACTTCTGGACCGTTTCGGTCTGGCTGTCGACGTCGCCGCTTCCCGCGACGTCGACATTCGCATGGAAGTGGTGCGTCGCCGACTCGACTACGAGCGTGACCCCGAGGCATTTGTCGCTCGGTACGTATCCGCCGATGAGGAGTTGGCGTCCGAAATCCTCACGGCGCGTGAGAAATTGGACTCGGTCGAGCTGAGCAACCGCGAACTGCGTCGTATCGCCTCGCTGTGTGCGTCGTTCGACGTCGACGGTATGCGCGCGGACTTGGTGCTGGCGCGCACCGCGACGGCCCACGCTGCCTGGCGCGGCGACAGTGAAGTCACTGCGGAGGACGTACGAGTAGCGGCGGAACTGACGCTGCCGCATCGCCGCCGCCGCGATCCGTTCGACGAGCCAGGCTTGGATCAGCAGCAGTTGGACGATGCGCTCGAGCAGGCCGATCAGGATGCTCAGTCGCAGGTAGAGGACGACGCGCGCGACGGAGAGCCCGAACCTCCCGAAAATCACGAAGACCGTGGCCCGGAAGATGGCGGCTCCGATGACGGCGGTCCCGGAGACGAAGGGCCGGACGACGACGGGCCTGACGACGACGGCCCGGACGACCCTGACGGACCTGGTGGGGGAGTACGCGCCACCGATCGCCCCTCGGCTCCACCGGCCGGCGAATTCAAGGCCAAGCTCCTCGAAGTTCCGGGAGTCGGTGAAGGTGCACCGGGACGACGCTCGCGGTCCATGTCGTCCCGTGGACGAGTTGTGCGGTCCACGCGGGAGCGTGGGCACGGATTGCATCTGACGAGCACGGTCTTTGCCGCAGCCGAGTCTCAAGTTGCCCGTGGTCGCACTGCTGGACGGTTGCGGCTGGCACCGGCTGACCTCCGCGGCGCGATACGTGAAGGGCGAGAAGGCAATCTGATCGTCTTCGTTGTCGACGCGTCGGGGTCGATGGCAGCACGCGACCGCCTCTCCGCGGTCACCGGTGCGGTTGTCTCGTTGCTCCGCGACGCCTATCAGCGCCGCGACAAGGTCGCCGTCATCACCGTCCGTGGTCGTGAAGCGGAGCTCGTACTGCCGCCGACATCTTCGGTGGACATCGCTGTCCGTCGCTTGCAGTCGATGCGTACCGGCGGCAAATCCCCACTCGCAGAGGGATTCCTGCGTGCTCGCGAAGTGGTTCTGCGTGAACGACTTCGTGACCCGCAGCGTCGCGCCCTCGTCGTCACACTCACCGACGGCCGGGCTACCGGCGGCAAGGACGCGCTGCACCGCGCCCGCGTCGCCGCGCATCTTCTCGCCGACGCGTCCGTCGCGTCCATCGTCGTCGACTGCGAGACCGGCCTCGTGCGTCTGGGGCTGGCGGCGGAGTTGGCGCGAGAACTACGTGGCGGATACGTCCGCCTCGCCGAATTGTCAGCGCAGCAGGTCGCGGGTGTCGTCCGCGCCGCAGCCTAGATCCCAGTTCAGGAGTTCACGATGCCCAAGGGTGTTCCCGAGACAGTTCCCGACGACGGTCTGACCACGCGTCAGCGTCGTAACGCGCCGGTACTTGCCGTGCACACCGGCCCGGGAAAGGGTAAGTCCACCGCCGCTTTCGGCATGGCGCTGCGTGCCTGGAATCAGGGGTTCGACATCGGCGTGTTCCAGTTCGTGAAGAGTGCCAAGTGGAAGGTCGGAGAGGAAGCCGCGTTCCGCGCGCTCGGAAACCTGCACGACGAAACCGGCGTCGGTGGGCCGGTGCAGTGGCACAAGATGGGCGAAGGTTGGTCATGGACACGCAAGGCCGGTAGCGAGGAAGATCATGCTGCTGCCGCTGCGGAGGGTTGGCAGGAGATCGCGAGAAGGCTTGCGAGCGAGGAACATCGATTCTATGTCCTCGACGAGTTCACCTATCCGCTCAAGTGGGGCTGGGTCGACGTCGACGAGGTCGTGCAGACACTGCGTGATCGTCCGGGCAACCAGCACGTTGTCATCACGGGACGCGACGCCCCGCAGGCGTTGATCGACGCCGCCGACCTCGTGACCGAGATGACCAAGATCAAGCACCCGATGGATGCCGGCCGAAAGGGCCAACGGGGCATCGAATGGTAAGTCCTTCCACTCCGGCCGTGGTGATCGCCGCTCCTGCCTCGGGTAGCGGAAAGACTACGGTGGCAACGGGATTGATCGGCGCGCTGCGACGGTCCGGTAGCAGCGTTGCGCCCTTCAAGGTGGGGCCGGACTACATCGACCCGGGTTATCACGGACTCGCGGCAGGGCGGCCCGGACGCAACCTCGACACTGTTCTGGTGGGCCCGGATCGCATCGGACCGCTCTACCGGCATGGAACCGCTGGTTGCGACATCGCCGTGGTCGAAGGCGTCATGGGTCTGTTCGACGGGAAGATCGACGAGGCAAACTCGCAGCCGTCGGCGGAGGGATCGACGGCGCAGGTCGCGTCGATCCTCGGTTCGCCGGTAGTCCTCGTGATCGACGCCCGTGGGCACAGTCAGAGTCTGGCCGCCGTACTCCACGGCTTCGCGACCTACGACGCAGGTGTGCGCATCGGCGGCGTCATTCTCAATCGCGTCGGGAGCGCTCGTCACGAGCAGGTGTTGCGTCATGCGTGCGACAAGGTCGGCGTCGCAGTGCTCGGAGTTGTGCCACGGTTGACGGAACTCGAAGTTCCCTCCCGGCACCTCGGCCTGATTCCGGCGGCCGAGCACGGCGCCGCCGCTGTGGCCGCAGTGGACGCGATGTCCGACTTGATTGCCTCGCACGTCGATCTGGGTGCTGTTCGCGCACTCGCCGCCTCGAACGTGAGTGCAGCTGCATGGGATCCGGTTGCCGAGGTCGGCGCACACGCAGAGTCTCGGCCTGTGGTTGCCATGGCGGGCGGCCCTGCCTTCACCTTCGGCTATGCCGAGCACCGGGAGCTGTTGACCGCAGCCGGCGCGGACGTGCAGGTGTTCGACCCGTTGCGGGACGAGCTTCCTGCGGGAACTGCCGCTCTTGTCCTTCCTGGCGGGTTCCCGGAAGAGCATGCGGTGGACCTCGCGGCCAATACCGTTCTGCTGCAGCAGGTTCGTGACCTGGCGGACGGCGGCGCACCGATCCACGCCGAGTGTGCCGGTCTGCTCTACCTCGCTCGCAGCTTGGACGGTCACAGCATGGCCGGTGTTGTCGGGGTGGATGCGACGTTCGGGAAACGCCTGACCCTCGGGTACCGCGAAGCAGTGGCGATCAGCGACTCCAGCCTCTTCGAAGCAGGCTCCCGCGTCACCGGTCACGAGTTCCACCGAACGTCTCTCGTCTCGGCAGACGCGGACGGTTGCGGAAGTGCGTGGGGGTGGCGGCCCTGGGACGGCGGCAGTGTCCGCGAAGGATTTGTTCGCGGCGGCGTCCACGCGTCGTATCTCCACACTCATCCGGTGGGGCAGCCCGAATCGATCGCGAAGTTCGTCGATGCCGCACGGGGATGACCTCTGTATCGGCGTGGGATTCACGACGAGTGTCACCGCGAAGGACATCGTCGCTGCGGTGAAGGCTGTGCCCGCGGCGCAAGGGAAGATCGTGGTACTCGCCACTGTGGCGGCAAAAGCTGCGTCTTCGGCTCTTCTGACAGCGGCCCATGAACTGAACGTCCCGATTGTGAGTTTCGCCCCGGACGTACTTGCGCGAGTTCAAGTTCCGTCACCATCGCCTCGCGTCGAGAACGCCGTCGGAACGGCAAGCGTCGCGGAAGCGGCTGCGATCCTCGCGTCCGGGGGCGGCCGACTTGTGCTGGCCAAGACTGCCAGGGATGGAGTGACCGTGGCCGCGGCCCGTAAAGTTCCCTCCAGCTTGACCAATTCTGACAACGAAACGGAGTGCGAGTGAGCGAGTCCACCGCAGACGAGACCAACTACCTGGTCGGCCTCAACCTGACCGATCGACGCGTGGTCGTGTTCGGTGGCGGCACTGTGGCTCAGCGCCGACTCGGACTGCTGGTCGCCTCTGGTGCCCGCGTTCACGTCATCAGTCGCGCGTTCACTCCAGCCGTCGAAGGTATGGCCACTGCCGGTCAGATCACGGTCGAAGAGCGCCCGTACGCCGACGGCGACCTCGAAGGTGCGTGGTACGCCATCGCCTCGACCGACGAGCCGGAAACCAATGCGGCGATCGTCGCCGAAGCGGAGCGTCGCCACATCTTCTGCGTGCGCGCCGACAACGCGAAGCACGGCACCGCCGTCACTCCCGCCAGCGCCGAGTACGACGGTATGAGCATCGGAATTCTGGCGGGCGGCGATCACCGTCGTTCGGCAGCAGTCCGCACCGCCGTCGTCGAAGGTCTTCAGTCGGGCGTGCTCGCCGATACGGCCGAGCCTGCCGCTGCGGGTGTTGCTCTCGTCGGTGGTGGCCCCGGTGATCCCGATCTGATCACCGTGCGCGGACGCCGTTTGCTCGCCCGCGCCGACGTCGTCGTGGCCGACCGATTGGCTCCGCCGGAGTTGCTCGCCGAACTGGGTCCGGACGTAGAGGTGATCGACGCCGCGAAGATCCCGTACGGCCGTGCCATGGCTCAGGAGGCCATCAACGCCGCGCTGATCGACAACGCGAAGGCAGGCAAGTTCGTGGTCCGTCTCAAGGGCGGGGACCCGTACGTCTTCGGACGGGGATACGAAGAACTCGAAGCGTGTGCCGCTGCCGGCGTTCCGGTGACCGTAGTGCCCGGAATCACGAGCGCGATCTCGGTCCCGTCGGCCGCAGGCATCCCGGTCACCCACCGCGGCGTCACCCACGAGTTCGTCGTCGTCAGTGGGCACGTGGCTCCGGATCATCCGGATTCGCTGGTCGACTGGTCGGCACTGGCCAAGTTGCGCGGCACGATCGTGCTGCTCATGGCGGTCGAGCGCATCGATCAGTTCGCGAAGGCACTCGTCGACGGTGGACGCCCGTCAACCACGCCGGTCACCGTGATCCAAGAGGGCACTCTGCGCACCCAGCGTGAACTTCGGGCCGATCTGGCGACCGTTGCTCAGCGCGTCAAGGACGAGGAGATCAAGCCTCCGGCGATCATCGTGATCGGGCCGGTCGCGGGCTTTTCCGTCGACGCTGGGTAACGTGAAGTCTTGTGTCTGATTCCCCAACATCTGAAACCGCTTCGGCGAATGCCCCGGTAGCGACTCGAGTCATCGGGCTCGCCATCATCGTCCTGAGTGGTTTGCAGATGATGGTGGTGCTCGACGGCACCGTCGCGAACCTCGCGCTGGCGCCATTGCAGGCAGACCTCGGGCTGAGCGACAGTGGTCGCAACTGGGTGTTGACCTCGTACGCGCTTGCGTTTGGTGGGCTCATGCTCCTCGGTGGTCGGCTCGGCGACGCGTTCGGACGCAAGAAGATGTTCATCGCGGGAGTCTCGCTGTTCACGGTGGCGTCGTTGCTCTGTGGACTCGCCCTGAACGAGGGCATGTTGATCGCAGCGCGGGCGCTTCAAGGTGTCGGCGCAGCCGTGGCGTCGCCCACTGCCTTCGCCCTTGTTGCCACGACTTTCGCCGCGGGTCCGGCTCGTAATCAGGCCATCGCGATTTTTGCCGCCATGACGGGCGTCGGATCGATCGCCGGTCTGATCATCGGCGGCGCATTGACCGAGGTGTCGTGGCGTCTGATCTTCCTCATCAACGTCCCGATCGGCATCGCGCTCGTCGGCATGGCGTTCCGCGCCCTTCGCGAGACGAATCAGACGCGTCTGGCTTTGGATGTCCCCGGCGCGATCCTCGCGACCCTCGGTTGTACCGGTGTTGTTTTTGCTCTCACCGAAGGCCCGGAAATGGGATGGGGGAGCATCGCCGTCATCGGTGCATTGGCGGCCGGATTGGTCGCCCTCGCCGCCTTCCTCTTTGTCGAGCGAACTGCAGACAACCCGCTCTTGCCCTTCTCGTTGTTCGCCGATCGCAACCGTGTCGCGACGTTCCTCGCCATCTTCTTCGTCGGTGGCGCGATGTTCAGCATGACGGCCTTCGTCGCACTGTTCGTGCAGGACATCATGCAGTATTCGCCGTTGCGTGCCGGTATCGCGTTCATTCCGTTCGCGTTCGGATTGGGCGCCGCCGCGTCGGTTGCTTCCAAGCTCGCCGTGAAGGTTCAACCCCGCTGGCTGGTCCTCACCGGCGTCGTGATCATGATCGTCGGACTCCTCTACGGCTCTACTCTCGATTCCGACTCCACCTACCTGGCCAACTTGTTCGTGCCCGTGATCGGGATCGGATTCGGTATCGGCCTCGCGATGGTGCCCTTGCCACTGTGCGCGATCGCCGGTGTCCCGGAGACCGAGATCGGCCCGCTGACCGCAATCTCCCAAGTTGCCCAGACGCTCGGTGGACCATTGGCGCTGTCGGTGATCGGTGCAATGGCGACGTCCAAGACGCTCTCGCTCGGCGGCACTTCGGGCAAGGCAGCGGACATGAATCCGGCGCAATTGATTGCACTCGGAGAGGGGTACACCTTCGCACTTGTGGGCTGCGCGGTCTGCGCCGTGTTCGCCGGTATCGCGGCGCTGTGCATCAGGTTCACACCTTCTCAGGTAGCCCAGGCTCAGGCTGCGGAGAAGGCAGCTCAGGGAATCGCCTGATCAGTCCTGTTTTTCCGCTTCGCTAGCCGATACGATCGTTGCAGGACGTGCCGAGAGTCTCGACGGATCGGGGTGCCGTGATGCGGATCGCGGACATATTGCGAAACAAGGGCAACAGCATCGTCACGATCGACGCCCACACGACGGTCAACGGGCTGCTGTGCGATCTTGCCCGCCACAACATCGGAGCCATGGTGGTGGTCGACGACGACGCGGTGGTCGGCATCATCTCCGAACGCGATGTCGTTCGACGCCTGCACGAGCGTGGCCCGGACCTTCTCGGGATCCAGGTTTCCGAGGTCATGACCGCTCTGATGTACACGTGCGTTCCGGCAGACGCAGTGGACAGCATTGCCGCGATCATGACCGAGCGTCGAATCCGGCATCTGCCGGTGATCGAGGATGGCAACCTCCTCGGCATCGTCAGTATCGGTGACGTGGTGAAGAGCCGCATCGACGAGCTCAAGAGCGAACGCGATCAGCTCGAGTCGTACATCGATCAGGGCTGATCGATAGGTTGTCGCACGGTGACTACTCTCGTGTGATGGCCGCATTCCAGGAATCCACAGCAGACACGGTCACCATCGTGGCCGGCCTCGAGAGCACGTTCGCCGACGAACTCGGCGCTCTGACGGTGCCGTGGCAAGGTGCTGCCGCCCCTGACCCGCAGTTGCTCGTGGTGAACGAGCAGCTGGCTGCGTCGTTGAGATTGGACGTAGCAGCGCTGCGAAGTGTGGACGGGATCGGCGTCCTGTCCGGGTCGACGGTGCCGGTCGGGGCCACACCGGTGGCGATGGCGTATGCGGGTCATCAGTTCGGTGGGTACGCACCGATTCTCGGGGACGGTCGGGCGTTGTTACTCGGCGAACTCGTCAGCAGTGCCGGGCAGCGAGTGGACTTGCATCTGAAAGGCTCCGGGCGCACACCGTTCTCTCGGGGCGGCGACGGGTATGCGGTCGTAGGGCCGATGCTGCGCGAATATCTCGTCAGCGAGGCGATGAATGCCCTCGGTGTCCCCACTACACGCGCGCTGTCGGTGGTGGCGACGGGCCGAGACGTTCGCCGCAACGGCGCAGAACCCGGTGCCGTGCTTGCACGGATCGCGTCGAGTCACCTACGCGTTGGGACCTTCGAGTTCGCGGCCCGGCAGGGCGAGGTCTTGCAGCCGCTCACCGACTACGCGATCGCCCGGCACTACCCGGAGCTGACCGAACTTCCGTCAACGGGTACACACAATCGCTATCTGAGGTTCCTCGAGGCGGTCGTCGAGGCGCAGGCGTCACTGGTGGCGAGGTGGATGCTCATCGGTTTCGTGCACGGGGTCATGAACACCGACAACACGACAATTTCGGGAGAGACCATCGATTACGGTCCGTGCGCCTTCCTCGACGCATTCGATCCGGCGGCAGTGTTCAGCTCGATCGACCACGGGGGCCGCTATGCGTTCGGCAATCAGCCCGCTGTACTGAAGTGGAATCTGGCGCGCTTGGCAGAAACACTGTTGCCGCTGATCGATTCCGCACCCGACAATGCGATTTCCGCGGCGTCGGCAGTTCTCGAGACCTTCGACGAGCGCTACGAGGGACACTATGCGGCCGGTCTCGCGGCAAAGATCGGTCTGGCCCAGCCGTTTGTCGATCGGGCGCTCGTCGACGATCTGCTGACGTTGTTGGCGGAACACGGAGCTGATTGGACAGGCAGTTTCCGCGCACTCGCGGACGAATTGCGCGGAAATTCGGCGCCTCTCGACCAACTCGTGCCACGGGAGCACATCGCGCCCTGGTTGCAGCGGTGGCAGGGAGCCCTGACCGAAAACGGACAAGGGGCCGCGGAGACCGCGAGCGCGATGGATCGCGTCAACCCGCTGTACATTCCGCGTAATCATCGGCTCGACGCTGCCCTGCGCGCCGCGACCGACGGCGACCTCGCTCCATTCGAGAAGCTGCTGGAGGTTGTCACGCATCCATTCGACCGACGCGACGAGTGGGCTGACTACACCGAGGCGGCTCCGCGGTCTTTCAGCGAGACGTTCCAAACCTTCTGCGGCACTTGACAGACGAAGCCATCAATCCGTCAGGATGATCAGTTCACGCTCCGACGCGATTTCCACCCGCAGGCCGGCCTTCGACGCCACCCGCGCGACACCCTTGATATCGGTCGGTTCGGCGCGCGAGACCACCAGCGCACGGGCGAGCAGACCCTTGTGGTGCTTGTTGAAGTGACTGACCACCGTCCGGGTGCCGTCCGGCTTCTCGGTGAGGACTGTTGCAATCAAGGCGTCCGGAACGGGACCGAGGTCTTGGTACGTACCCGATCGCAGATCGACGACCAGCCCGTCGGCTTCGGCAGCCAACGCCTTCGGCAGTTCCGGCTTCCACAGGGAGCGGAGCGTGCCCATTCCGGGCAGCTTGGACCCGCCGGAAAGGCGGTAGGCGGGGATCAGATCTCCTGCGCGGACAGCACCGAACAGAGCGGAACCAATGGCGATCCGATCGAGCGCCTTCGCCTTCTGGGCGCGGGTGAACGACTTTGCGTCGAGGGCGTCGAAGAGCACGCCGGTGTAGCGCTGCAGTGCGGGCCGCGTCGCGGACACCCACAGCTTGGCGTTGCGTTCCACTTCGTCTGCTTGCGTCGGACCGAGCCCGAGCGCTTCGCACGACGCCTCGACGTCAGCGGCCAGATCGACCAGCGTCTGAACCAGCAATTCGCGCGTTTCGGTCAACTGTGGCATCGACAGTTCGGCCAGATCGAGGGGCGCATCCTTGCCGCCGTCGGACTTGGTTTCTGAGGGAGGCAGCAGTACAAGCACGCTGTAACCGTACCGAGGCCCGCTCGGCCGACTGCGGCGACTATCCTTACACCTCGTGATTACCCGTCTGTCCCACCTGTTCCTGCGTACCCTGCGTGACGATCCCTCGGACGCCGAAGTTGCCAGCCACAAACTGCTGGTTCGTGCCGGCTACGTGCGTCGTATCGCTCCAGGCGTCTACTCGTGGTTGCCGCTGGGATTGCGGGTGCTGCGCGAGGTAGAGCGTGTCGTCCGTGAAGAAATGAATGCCATTGGCGGACAGGAAATCCTGCTGCCTGCGCTGCTCCCGCGCGACCCCTACGAAGCGTCGAACCGCTGGACCGAGTACGGCCCCAACCTGTTCCGCCTCAAGGACCGCAAGGGCAACGACTACATGCTCGGCCCGACCCACGAGGAGCTCTTTGCTCTGACGGTCAAGGGCGAGTACAACTCCTACAAGGACTTCCCGGTCACCCTGTACCAGGTGCAGACCAAGTACCGCGACGAAGAGCGTCCGCGTGCCGGCATTCTGCGTGGCCGCGAGTTCCTCATGAAGGATTCCTACTCCTTCGACCTGACCGACGAAGGCCTGACGGAGTCGTACCAGGCGCATCGCGGCGCCTACGAGAAGATCTTCACGCGTCTGGGCGTCAAGTACGTCATCGTCTCGGCCACCTCCGGTGCGATGGGCGGCAGCGCGTCCGAGGAGTTCCTTGCCGAGAGCGAGATCGGCGAAGACACCTACGTGCGCTGCCTCGAATCCGGCTACGCCGCCAACGTCGAGGCCGTCAAGACTGTCGTTCCCGACTCGATTCCGTTTGACGGGCTGCCCGAAGCCAAGGTGTACGACACCGCGAACACACCCACCATCGACACCCTGGTGGACTGGGCGAACGGCGCTGATCTCGGCCGTACCGTGACCGCCGCCGACACTCTCAAGAACATCATGGTCAAGACCCGCCTGCCCGGCGGCGAATGGGAACTTCTCGGCATCGGCATCCCCGGCGACCGTGAGGTCGACGAAAAGCGCCTCGAGGCTTCGCTGGAGCCGGCCGAGTTCGTGATGATCACCGAGACCGACTTCAAGAACAACCCGTTCCTGGCCAAGGGTTATATCGGCCCGAAGGCGCTGCAGGCCAACGGAGTTCGCTACCTTGTCGACCCGCGCGTCGTCGACGGCACCAGCTGGATCACCGGCGCCGACGAAGACGGCAAGCACGTGGTCGGCCTCGTTGCCGGTCGCGACTTCACCCCTGACGGAACCATCGAAGCCGCCGAGGTTCGTGACGGCGACGCCTCTCCCGATGGAGCCGGCACGCTGGTCTCGGCTCGCGGTATCGAGATCGGGCACGTCTTCCAACTCGGCCGCAAGTACACCGACGTCTTCACCGTCGACGTCCTCGCCGAGAACGGCAAGCCCGTCCGCCCGACCATGGGTTCGTACGGCGTCGGCGTCTCGCGTCTGGTGGCCGTCATTGCCGAGCAGCACCATGACGAGAAGGGTCTGCGTTGGCCCGCTGAGGTCTCACCGGCCGACGTTTACCTCGTCATTGCGAACAAGGACGAGACCGCTCGCGAAGGCGCCGAAGGCCTCGCCGCGCAGCTCGACCGCGCGGGACTCGAAGTGATCCTCGACGACCGTAAGGCGTCGCCGGGCGTGAAGTTCAAGGACTCCGAGCTGATCGGCGTTCCGCTGATCGTTGTCGTCGGCCGTGGTTGGGCCGACGGCAAGGTCGAGATTCGCGACCGCTTCACCGGCGAGAGCCGTGAGATCGACGCCGACTCGGCGATCGAGGAGATCATCAGCGCAGTTCGCGGCTGATTCGAATAGTCGTCAGGGCCGCCGCAGCCACCTTCCGAGGTGTCTGCGGCGGCCCTTCTTTTCTGCCACAATCGTGGCTATGGAACGCGAACCGGATTGGGCAGAAGTCGACGGCTATCTCGTTTCCACGTTGGTAGGTGAAGATCCGGTTCTCGACGCGGCACTCGCCGCCAATTCCGAGGCAGGTCTCCCGCCCATCGACGTGGCGCCGAACCAGGGCAAGCTCCTCAACCTTCTGGCGCGAATGTGCTTGGCGCGCAATGTTCTCGAGATCGGAACGCTCGGCGGATACAGCACGATCTGGCTCGCTCGCGCGGTCGGTCCCTCGGGCCAGGTCATCACGCTGGAATTCGATCCCACCCACGCGGATGTCGCTCGGGCAAATATCGAGCGCGCCGAACTGGCTGACCGTGTCGACATCCGCGTCGGGGCTGCGCTCGACAGTCTCCCGTTGATCGCGAAAGAAGAGTTGGGACCTTTCGACTTGGTCTTCATCGACGCCGACAAGGAGAACAACACCGAGTACGTGCGGTGGGCGCTGGCTCTTTCGCATCCCGGAACCGTCATCATCGTGGACAACGTGGTGCGTGGGGGACACGTGTCCAACCCGGAGATCGACGACGAGCGCGTCAAAGCGAGTCGAGCGGTGTTGGAGATGATCGCGGCCGAGCCAAAACTCGACGGCACCGCCATTCAAACCGTGGGTTCGAAGGGATGGGACGGGTTTGCCGTTGCAGTAGTGAACGAGTGAGCGCAGACTCGAAGCGGTGAGGATGCTGGGGGCAGCAAAGGCGGCATGGCGATGGGTGCGCAGTGCTCCCGGTACCTACGTCTGGTTGCTGGCCCTGCTGTTCACCACGCTGTTCCTGCGGCATCTGCCTGACAATGTCGAGGAGCGTTTTCTCGGCAAGCGCTCGACCAATCTGCATCACCTGGCCGAAGACCCGCTACGAGTCCTGTTCTCGAGTGCCTTCTGGCTCGAAGGTGGCGGTTGGTTGGGATACCTGGTTCTCTTCACCATCTTTCATGCAACGGCTGAGCGTTGGCTCGGGACATGGCGGTGGCTGTGTGTTGTCGTCATCGCCCACGTCGGAGCCACGTACATCAGCGAAGGTGTTCTGTACGAAGGTATTCGGCACGGATACGTGGCGGAGTCGGCGGTCAACACTCTCGACGTGGGTGTGAGTTACGGTCTGGCCGGCGTCATGGGGATTCTGGTATATCGAATCGTCGATCCGTGGCGATACGTCTATCTCGCGGGGTTGCTGCTCTTCTATGGTGTACCTCTGATTTTCGCCACCAATTTCACCGCCATCGGCCACATGTCTGCGTTGTTGCTCGGGTTGGCGTGCTACCCGATCACGCGCGCTCGGGCCGGCACGTGGAATCCGATGGACCTGTGGCATTCGCGAAGAATCGCAGGTCTTCCATGAATCGCACCGCGGAAAGTTACCCGCTGGTAGTTTAGCGTCATCGACGAAAGGTAATGACGTGTCTGGCACCGATGGATTGCTCTTCAACCCCCATACTTACGACCCCGCTCAGTTCGATCCGGAGACCCGCCGTTTGCTGCGAGCCACCATCGAATGGTTCGAGAGCCGCGGTAAGAAGCAACTGCTTCAGGACGACCTCGACGCCGTGTGGGTCTCCGACTTTCTCGAATTTGTCGGCAAGGAGAAGTTGTTCGCGACGTTCCAGACTCCGGCGGCATTCGCCGACGGTGACGAGAACCGTCGTTGGGACGGTGCCCGCAACGCGGCCTTGAGTGAGATCTTCGGTTTTTACGGACTCGCTTACTGGTACGCCTGGCAGGTCACGATCCTCGGACTCGGACCGATCTGGATGAGTGACAACGACGCTGCGAAGAAGCGTGCAGCGCAGGAACTTGCCGACGGTGGTGTCATGGCGTTCGGGCTGTCCGAGCGCGACCACGGCGCCGACGTGTACTCCACCGACATGCTCCTCACTCCCACCGACGGCGACGTCGCCTTCCGCGCGAGCGGCGAGAAGTACTACATCGGAAACGGCAACGTAGCCGGAATGGTGTCTGTGTTCGGGCGTCGTACCGACGTCGAGGGCCCCGAAGGCTACGTGTTCTTTGTCGCCGACAGTGCACATCCGAACTATCAGCTAGTGGACAACGTCCTGCGCGGGCAGATGTATGTCAGCAATTTCCGCCTCGACGATTACCCGGTGCGCGAGGAAGACATTCTGCACACCGGCGTCGCCGCATTCGAGGCCGCGCTCAACACGGTCAACGTCGGAAAGTTCAACCTCTGCACCGGCTCCATCGGCATCACCGAGCATGCGTTCTTCGAGGCAATCACTCACGCGCAGAATCGAATTCTGTACGGCAATCCCGTCACGGATTTCGCCCACGTTCGCGCCGCCTTCGTCGACGCGTACTCACGTCTGATCGCGATGAAGCAGTTCAGTGCGCGGGCGGTCGACTACTTCCGCAGCGCCAGCCTCGAGGACCGTCGCTACCTGCTGTTCAATCCCATGACCAAGGCCAAGGTCACCTCCGAAGGTGAGAAGGTGGTCGGGTTGCTGCACGATGTGATCGCAGCCAAGGGATACGAGAAGTCCACGTACTTCCGCGAGGCAGCGCAGATGATCGGCACGCTGCCCAAGCTCGAGGGCACCGTCCACGTCAACGTCGGCCTGATTCTCAAGTTCTTGCCGAACTATCTGTTCAACTCGGCGCAGTTCCCGGAGATCGTCACGCGCGACGACGCCGCCGACGACGAGTTCTTCTGGAACCAGGGGCCTACCCGCGGCGCTGCGAAGATTCAGTTCCACGAGTGGAAGCCCGTCTACGAGAAGCACTCTTCGATTCCGAACGTCGCCCGTTTTTACGAGCAGGCGATCGCGCTCACCGAATTGCTCACTGCTGCAGCGCCGGACGCACAGCAGCAGAAGGATCTCGATTTCATGCTCAACGTCGGGCACCTGTTCTCTCTCGTCGTCTACGGTCATCTGATTCTCGAACAGGCCGAGATCAGCGGGCTCGACGCCGACGTTGTCGATCAGATCTTCGACTTCCAGATTCGTGACTTCTCGGGATACGCGATCGCACTGCACGGAAAGCCGTCGTCGACACCCGAGCAGCAGAAGTGGGCCCTGGCCGCGGTGCGGAAGCCTGTTGTCGACAGTGAACGCTTCGACCGGGTGTGGCAGCAGGTCAAGGCGTACGACGGTGCATACGAGATGCGCGCATGACCGCGCCGGTGACGCGCGAGCAGTTGATGGCCGTCGTGGAGGGATCCCCGAAAGCCGTCGGCGCGCATGACCGCTCGACCTGGGTGGCCCTGTTTGCCGGCGACGGACAGGTCAACGACCCTGTAGGTTCACGTCCGCACAACGGTCAGGCGGCGATCGAGAGTTTCTACGACACGTTCATCGCCCCCAATTCGATCACCTTCCATGTCGAGCGCGACATCGTGTGCGGCCGGACGGTGTGGCGCGATCTGAGCCTCGCTACCGAGATGTCGACCGGAGTCGTTCTCGACGTTCCGATGCACTTGCGCTACGACTTGGTGGGGGAGCCCGATTCCTTGCGGATCGGAACCCTCTATGCGCATTGGGAATTGGCGACGATGTTGAGCCAGCTCGCGACTGCTGGTGTGGCGGGGGTGAAGGCGGCCGCGAAGTTGACGCCGCAGTTGCTCTCGAACCAGGGGATCGGCGGGGCGCTCGGGTTCTCGCGCGGCATCTTCGGCGTCGGAGACAAAGGCAAGAAGGCAGCGTCGCGGTTCCTCGATGCGGCCGCTGTCGGCCGAACGCCGCCGGTACCCGTCGAGCTTCCGGCGGGGACGCAGTTGTCCAACGCTGATGTCAACGCTCTGCTCACCGGCGTGACGAAGAGCAAGATGCTGGTTGCCGGTCGCACCGTGACGGCGAGCGTCATCGTGTGCGGGGAACCGGCCATCGCATTGTTCGGCTTCGAGGCGAGCGGTCATCGACTCAATCGGGTGCGTTTCTTCACCGAGAGCTGACATAGAGCCCTCCACATGCAGGTCAGGCTCGGCGCGCCACTCCGGCGCGCCGAGCCTTCGCTTTTCTGAGAATTGTCAGATCGCCCCGAGATCCGCAGACAGCCAGTGCTGCGGATTCATGTAGATCGCTACCTGTTCGCCCAACTGCGATCGCGCGAATTCGAGATACCCGTCGACCTTGTCCGGAGCCAGGTAACGCCGCGAGACTTCGACCAGCATCTCGTCGGTGCCCGGAACGATCTTGTCGACGGATCCGCTGACGCTGACGTAACGGATTGTCGGATCGAGCCTTTCGGCCATCAACGAGAAATGCCCGGCCGACTCGATGAGTCGTGCCTTTCGCGAATCCTTGCCCGTGAGGATCCATGGTTTGCCACCGGGTGAGTACAGGTACCAGATCGGGACGGTCAACGGACCGCGCTCGGTGCCGTCCGCCACGGACAGCGCCCCGATGTGGGGTTCGGCCAGGAACTGTTCACGCTCATTTTCGGAGAGTGCCATTCCTCGAGATTACCGCGACGTTTGACATGGCGTTGTGACTCCGTACACAATCGATGTGCTCATTATGAACAGGCGTTCGCAATGCGAACACGTTTCGATCCGAACTACTGGATCCCAACCGGTCGCGAACGCCCACAAGCAGTGAATGTCGAGGATCCGATGACCGCACATACGCAGTCGAGTTCAATCACCGGTTCGCCTGGGGCGCGTGCCGCAATGTGGGTAGCACCGTTGTGTTGGATCGCTGTGCTTCTGGACGGATTCGACCTGGTCGTACTCGGCGCGGTCATTCCTTCGCTTCTCGACTACGACGCGTGGGGTTTGAGTACGGGCACGATCACGATGATCTCGACCTTCGGGCTCATCGGCATGACCATCGGCGCCCTCGTCATCGGCACTCTCACCGACGTCATCGGTCGACGCCGCGCGCTGCTGTACGCCGTTGCCGCATTCTCGATTCTGACTCTGTTGTGCGCAATTGCGCCCAATCCGTTCATCTTCGGGCTGCTGCGCTTCCTTGCCGGTGTGGGGCTGGGTGGCGCCCTACCGACGGCATTGGCTCTGGTCAACGAATTCTCGAAGAAACAAGGCGGTGGATCTGCGTCGACCATGCTGATGACCGGCTACCACGTCGGCGCCGTTGCCACCGCAGCGCTGGCGCTCGTCGTGATCGAACCTTTCGGTTGGCGAGCGATGTTCGTTGTGGGCGCACTTCCTGCCGTCGCCCTGATTCCACTCATGTTGCGGTATCTGCCGGAATCCCCGTCGTACCTTCTCGCTCACGGAAAGCGTGCCGAAGCCGAGGAAATCGCTGCCCGTTACGGAGTCGAACTCGAGATTGCGCCCACGTCCGAAGTTGAGCGCGCCGAAGCCGCCAATCCCGTTCGCGCACTGTTCTCTTCGAAGTTCCTGCGCAACAGCATCGCCATCTGGATCACCAGTTTCATGGGCTTGCTGCTCGTCTACGGATTGAACACGTGGCTTCCGACGATCATGCGTGAGGCCGGTTACAACCTCGGGGCGTCGTTGACGTTCCTTCTGATCCTCAATGCCGGCGCCGTCGTCGGGCTGTTGATCGCCGGGGGTGTCGCGAACAAGATCGGCCCGCGGACTGCAGCCATCGTGTGGTTCGCCGGAGCTGCACTGTTCCTGGCGCTTCTGAGTGTGAAGGTGTCGTTCGGAATCTACGTGATGGTCTTCCTCGCCGGATGCTTCGTGTTCAGTGCGCAGGTACTGGTCTACGCCTTCACGAGCGCCAATCACCCACCTCAGATTCGCGCGACCGCGCTCGGATGGTCGGCAGGTGTCGGCCGGGTCGGTGCGATCTGTGGCCCGATCCTGGGCGGAGTCCTCCTGGGCGCGGGTTACGCCGTGCCGTGGGGCTTCTACGCTTTCGCGCTCGTCGGACTGCTCGGAGCAATTTCTATCTCCTGCACACGGGTGCGCACCTGAAATACCAGTTTCGCTGGTTGGCGTGCTGCTGCTATCGTAAAACATGAGTATGAAGAGTAGCGCTATCGTCGCGCCGCAGGCACCGCTACCGATGCCATCGTCTCGATCCGGTTTGTGGTGGGGCTTGCTCGGTGTGCTGGCGTTCTCGTTCACCGTTCCGCTCACGCGGGTCGCCGTCGCGGATCTCGACCCCCTGTTCGTCGGCGCGGGCCGCGCCGTCGTTGCCGGGGCCCTTGCGATTGTGATGCTGTCGGTTACTCGCGCGACGCTTCCGACGCTTCGGCAGTGGTTGCGCATCGCACTCGTGACTGTTGGTGCGGTACTGGGGTTTTCACTGTTCACCACGTTTGCGTTGCAGACATCGCCGGCGAGTCACGCGGCAGTCGTGATCGGGCTACTTCCCGCTGCGACCGCGGTATTTGCGGTCGTCCGAGGAAAAGAGCGTCCCAGTAAGGGATTCTGGTGGGCAAGCGCCGCCGGCGCGGTATCGGTCGTAGGGTTCGTGGCGATTGCAAACGGCGGACTCGGCTCGTTTCATCTCGCTGATCTTCTTCTGTTCGCCGCGGTTGTGTGTGCAGCGCTGGCATATTCGGAAGGTGCGTTGCTGGCCCGCGAGATCGGGTCGTGGCAGACGATTGCCTGGGCATTGATTCTCGGACTGCCGGTCACGATTGCGTTGACGGTGGCGTCCATGGCCCAGGCTCCGGTCTCTGCCGATGTGAATTCGTGGCTTTCGTTTGCCTACCTGGGATGCGTGAGTATGTTTCTCGGGTTCTTTCCTTGGTACCGGGGTCTGGCGATCGGTCCCATTTCCACTGTGAGCCAAACACAGTTGGTTCAACCGGTGCTCAGCATTGCCTGGTCGGCGCTGATACTCGGTGAGACGTTGTCGCCCTCGATCGTGGCCGGCGGTGTCGTCGTCATCGGGTGTGCCTGGCTTGCCCTGAAGGCGCGAGTGGCAGCGCCGCGTGCTGTGCCGGCACGCGACGCGACCACTGCTACTGATGAATCAGAAAAGCGGGCCGCCACCGAAGGCACTGCGGTGTGACGCCGGTTGTTTCCCGTTGGCGTCGGTGATTCCGTACTCGACGGCCGTCTCGGCGGTGATCAGTGTGTGACCGCTGCGCGCGTTCACTTCTGGATCGTTGGCCAATGCAGTGATGACTTGGCCGACGAATTCCGGGGTTTCGGCCTCGGCCAGTGAGAAGCCTTCGAAGCTCTCGATCCCACTCGCCTCCATCCGCTCGTTGCGGATCAACCCGAGCCAGAAGGAAAGTGCGGTGACGCCGGTCCCCTTCAATTCGACAGCCATGTCCGCGGCCATCTTGTCCAAACCTGCCTTCGACATCCCGTACAGGACAGAGTGCAGGTACCCGCGGGTGCCGAACGACGAGATGTTGCCGATCACTCCACTGCCCCGGGGAACCATCAATTTCGCCGCTTCCACCGAAGCAACGTAGTGGGCGCGCAGTCCGATTCCGATCAGCGAATCCCAATCGTCGATCGGCCTCTTCCAGAACGGATCGGCGAAGCCTGCATAACCCGCCGGGTTTGCCCAGACGTTGTTGACCAAAAGATCGAGGCGGCCTGACCGCTCTTCGGCGATGCGGGCAAACAGGTTGACGATCTGCTGATCGTCGCCGTGATCGCACTGCACGGCAATGCCGTGACCACCGCGCTCGGTGATCTCCGCCGCGGTGTGATCGAGTGGGCCGTCGGCGCCGACGGTTCCTCGTGCCGTCACGTACACCGTCCACCCGTCGCTTCCCAGAGCGAGGGCAATGCCCTTGCCGACGCTCCGGCTGGCACCGGTTACGAGCGCAACTTTTCCGTTCGTCGTCATCGCCGCCCACCCAACGAACCCTCGGCGATGTCAGCGTCCGGGGAAAGGGGAGTGGTGATCGACCACGTCTCCGTGAAATGGCATTGACTCATTTTCCACATACCGTCCTCGATCACGTACTTGTCGTCGTATTCGCCGGTCATCAACTTCTCGGTGCGCCCGACGGTGTCGATCTGGCGGAACTGCAGAGCCCATCGCCCCACCGCCGACGTCTCCGAGGTCAGTGTGATGTCGGGATGCAATCCGTGATGCATGTCGAGGACCGCGTACCGGCCGTCGACCTTGCGAAGAGCGATCTTCTCGAAGATGTCCGCCATCGGCCCCGCGTCGTCGAAGGCGCCGAGGCGGCCGTAGTCGATCGACGCTCCGGAACGGATGAAGCTGTTGCGGAACCCAACTGGATCCTTGGCATCACATGCTCGCCAGTAGCCGTGCTTGAGCTTCTTGATTTCCTCGATCTGTTCGAGCGCGTCGAGGCGTTGTGCGAGATCCAACGTCGGTCCTTTTCGTCTGGGTTTCCCGGAGACATGTCGGATCGACTGTAGGGTGTCCTCAGTCACATGTGTGTAGTTTTTCCCAGTGACCGGTCAGGAATCGGTGTCGGTTTCGCTCGAGGATTCGTCGCCGGTGAGCGTGATCGCAGTCGAGTCGCTGAAGACGCTGCCCCAGAGCTCGCCGAGGGCTGGATCTTCTTCGGCGTGTTCGGGCGCCATCATTGCGAGCAGATTGTTGATCAGCATCCCGTTCGCGATGAACAAACGCGCTTGCTCGGGTGTGCAACCGGTGCGCTCGCGCAGCAAGGTGTAGATGCCGGACATGGCGTTCCGGGAGACGGCGGCGACATCATCGGTGCTGGTGGCGAAGCCGTGCAACATGACAAGCAGTAGATCTCGGTCGAGAACCAGCTCGCCGTAGGCGGATCCGAGTTCGGCCCAGAACTGCGGATTGCTCGGATCGATCGTGACCGTATCCAATTTGTCGTTGAAGGTGCGGACGATTTCGTCGAGCGCGCGCGTGAACACTGCGTGGAACAAATCTGCCTTGGTTCCGAACATACGCACGACGTAGGGCTGCGAGACACCGGCTTCCTTGGCGACGGCGTCCGTACTGGTCCCCGAGTATCCACCCTTTGCGAAAGCTCGCGTTGCCGCGGCAAGGACCAACGCGCGACGTTCCGGTGCGCTCATCCTGCGGGTACGTGGTTCAGCTGCACCGATCGACATGTTGACACGTTATCACCGGATAGCTTAGTTTCGACTTAAGTAATCATCCGATGCCTTAAGGCACCTTCACTCGAGGAATCACGATGACCGTTTTGACGAAGTCCGGATCGGACGCCGCATCCGGGTCGGAAAGCAGTGGAGGACGTAAGGTTCCGATCGCGATAGCGATGGTTGCTGCCTCTCTGCCCATGTTCATGGCCACCCTCGACAACCTCGTGATGACGAGCGCGCTGCCGGTGATCGAGAAGGAGCTGAATGCGTCCGTCGGGCAACTTCAGTGGTTCATGAATGCGTACACGCTCTGCTTTGCGACGCTGATGCTTTCGGCGACGACGCTCGGCGATCGGTGGGGGCGCCGCAAGATGTTCGTGTTCGGGATCGGGCTGTTCACGGCGGCGTCGATTGCTTCGGCGTTGTCGACGACACCAAGCCTGCTCATCGCGGCCCGAGCCTTTCAGGGCGCCGGCGCTGCCGCGATCATGCCGCTCTCACTCACTCTCCTCGTGGCAGCGGTACCGGAAGCCAAGCGTGCCATGGCAATCGGCGTGTGGGGTGGCGTCTCCGGCCTGGGGATCGCGATGGGTCCCGTGGTCGGTGGAGCGGTAGTCGACGGGTTCTCGTGGCAGGGGATCTTCTGGATCAACGTGCCGGTTGCGATCGTCGCTGTTCCTCTCGCGTTGTATGCGTTGCGTGAATCGACCGGTCGCACACAGCCTCTCGACCTTCCCGGTGTCGCACTCGCCGGACTCGGTGTGTTCCTGGCGGTGTGGGGGATCGTTCACGGCAACGACGAGGGCTGGGGGTCGCTTGGAGTAGTTGCGTCGTTGGTCGGTTCCGCAGTCGCGTTGGCACTGTTCGTGCTTCGCGAGATGAAGACCTCGCATCCGGTCATGCCCCTACGTCTGTTCCGCTCACGCAGCTTCTCGATGGCGAACGTCATCGGCTTGACCTTCTCGATCGGAATCTTCGGGGCGGTGTTCCTGCTGTCGCAGTACCTCCAGATCGTGATGGGCTACAGCCCGTTCCAAGCAGGCCTGCGGACGCTTCCGTGGACGGCAGCGCCGATGATCTTCGCGCCTCTCGCCGGTTTTCTGGCGCCGAAGGTCGGGCTCCGTTCGCTTCTGCTGACCGGTCTGTTGCTCCAGGCCGGAGCATTGTTCTGGTTGGCAGCGTTGATCGGTCCCGACGTGACGTACGGGTCGCTGGTTCCGGCTCTACTGATGGCGGGCATCGGCATGGGCCTGACCTTCGCGCCGAGCTCGACGGCGGTACTCGTCGACATGGACGAGCCTGATCACGGAACGGCCAGTTCGACCAACTCGACGCTTCGTGAGATCGGTGTTGCACTGGGAATCGCGGTTCTCACTGCGGTCTTCCTTGCCGCCGGCGGTGCCCTCACGCCCCTCGGTTACGGAGATGCGCTGACACCTGCACTGCGCGTCGGCGGTTGCTTCGTGTTAGTGGCCGTGGTCGCGGCGTGGTTCGTGCCCTCGCATCGCAAGGCCTGAGCACTGCTGTGCGCCTTTATTAACCGCCGGGGGTTAATAAAGGCGCACAGCAGTTACGAAGTCGGGTCCCCCGGGAACGCTGAGGTGGCCGGAGCGGTTCCCAGCGCGGACCGCCATCCGGCGCCGCGGATTGCCGCATCGGTCAGGCCGTCGATTCCGAATGTGCGGAGTTGGTCGGTATCGACCTGTTCGACGAATGCCCTGTAGGTCACGGCGGTGTCGGATTCGATCTGTGCTGCCAGTTGTGCCGCGGTAACGGCGTCCGTCACCGGAAACGGGATCTCGTACGCTGCCGCGGCTGTCGGCGGGGTCACGCCCGCGTCGGTCGACAGGGCAACCAGCGCATCACGTCGTGCGCGGTGCGCTGCTGTGTGCGTGGCAACCTCGTTGACACGGGCAGGATTCGAAAACGCGGCAACCACTCCGTAAGCGAAGATCGCGGCATTCTCTGATTCGATTGCGGTCAGCAAGGCAGAACTCTCGGATCGACGGGTGTGCGAAATGATCACGGAAGCAACACCGCAACCTGAGTCGAGCACGACGCGCTGATCGAACCGAGCAGGCCCGCGCGATAGCCGGACATCGTCCGAGCGAGGTCCGCGGCACTGCGCGCCGAATCGGCCAGCGAGGTACTCAAGGTTTCGACGCCCGTAGGAGCGTTTGCGACCGAGGTCGACGGGGGCGCTGTGGTCGTAGCGGCGCCGCTGCCCGCTGCTCGCGCAATCTCGGCGTCGAGTTCGAGTGCATGCGCTGTGCGTTCGGCGCTGATCGTGGTCAGTGATGCCGACTTGTCCGGCGCAAGAGCGATGGCGGCGGTTGCGGCTGCCGCGTCGGAGCGGGCTCGATCGGCCTGGGCCGTCAGCTGGTCGACTTCTGCAGCCGCCTCCGCTGTGCCGTTGTCGGTGCAGGCGGACAACGAGAAGGCAGCAGCGCCCAACGCTGCTGTTCCCGTCATCTTGAGCGCACTCCGCCGGGAGAGTGGGGTAGTAGTCATGGGCGTCAGCACCAGTCCATCGTGCCAGGTGGTCGGCCGATCGTTCGAATCCGCGGCACGTGTTCAAGTGTGACGTGCGTCGGGCACTCTGGTCACGGAGACGCGCAATGAGCGGTACTCTTGGATGCTTGCAGCATGTGGCACCTGGTGTCTTTTCATGCTCGCAGCCGCCCACGTCGACAGTCGACACAAGTCGGACAATCGACGACAACTGAAATGAGGAGTTCGCGAGATGCCGGTGCCATCCAGGGAGAGGGTGATCGAGCTGATCTCCGAACTCGTGCACGCCCAGGGTTACGACGTCGACGACGTTGTCGTGACCAGTGCGGGCAAGCACAGCGCGGTGCGCATCATGGTCGACAGCGATGCTGGGATCGAGCTCGATGCCGCCGCGGAGATCAGCAGACTCGTTTCGGAACTTTTCGACACCCTCGAGGAAATCGGTGAAACGCCGTACACCCTCGAGGTGACCTCCCCGGGAATTGACCGCCCACTGACGCTCGATCGTCACTGGCGTCGGGCTCGCGGACGTAAAGCGCGAATCGATCTGGCCGGCGAGACCGTGGTGGGCCGTATCGGAACGATGAACGACGATTCCGTGGCAGTTGTCATCGGTGGCCGTGGCGGACTGACCGTGCGCGAGATTGCACTGGGCGACGTTCAAAAGGCTGTAGTTCAGGTGGAGTTCTCGAAGCCCAGTGAGGCGGAGTTGGAACTCGCGGGCGGCATCCCGGAGGGGCGCGCAGTTCCTTCGGATGCGGTTGACCTCACCGAGGACTCGGGCGTGGACAGTGTCGAAGACGACGAAGCAGAATTAGAAGACGTAGAAAACGAAGAAGGGTTCGACAAGTGAATATCGACATTGCAGCGTTGCGAGCGATCGAAGCCGAAAAAGGTGTCTCGATCGAAACTGTGATCGCCACGATCCAGACCGCGCTGCTGACGGCGTACCGCCACACCGAGGGGCACAAGCAGAACGCTCGGATCGATGTCAACATCAAGACCGGTTCGGTGCGAGTGATGGCGCACGACACCGATGCCGACGGCAACATGATCGGTGAGGAGTGGGACGACACTCCCGAGGGATTCGGACGCATCGCGGCGACCACCGCACGCCAGGTCATCCTGCAGCGTCTGCGCGACGCCGAGCACGAGCGCAGTTTCGGTGAGTTCTCGACCCATGAGGGTGAAATCGTCGGTGGTGTCATTCAGCGTGACACGCGTGCGAATTCCCGCGGAATGGTCGTCGTCCGAATCGGCAGCGAATCCAATGGCGCCGAGGGATTGTTGCCGCCTGCAGAACAGGTTCCCGGCGAGAACTACGAGCACGGTGAGCGAATCAAGTGCTACGTCGTCGGAGTTGCTCGCGGAGCCCGCGGCCCACAGATCACCCTCTCGCGGACCCACCCGAACCTGGTTCGCAAGTTGTTCGCACTCGAGGTTCCAGAGATCGCGGACGGCAGCGTCGAGATCATCAACGTCGCGCGCGAAGCGGGACATCGTTCCAAGATCGCCGTTGCCTCACGTGTGCAGGGGCTCAACGCAAAGGGTGCATGCATCGGCCCGATGGGTCAGCGCGTCCGCAACGTCATGAGCGAACTCGCGGGGGAGAAGATCGACATCATCGACTTCGACGAAGATCCCGCGACGTTTGTGGGCAACGCACTTTCCCCGTCGAAAGTGGTCTCCGTCACTGTCGTCGATCCCGAGGCTCGTGCGGCCCGTGTCATCGTGCCCGATTTCCAGCTTTCGTTGGCCATCGGAAAAGAGGGTCAAAATGCCCGCCTGGCTGCGCGGTTGACGGGTTGGCGTATCGACATTCGTAGCGATGCGGCACCCGTTGGCGACGCGTCCGACCGGCCCGCCACGTCCAACGGATAACGGTGGAATGCAGTGATCGAGACGGTTCGGCGGTAGAGTGGACAATGGTTCGACGTGAGTCCTCGGATTCTGCGCGCGTGAAACCCGGTTCGCCGGTCAGAACGTGTGTGGGATGCAGGGAACAAGGGTCGGCTGTCGATCTGTTGAGGGTCGTGGTTGGTGAGCAGGGGCCGGAGGGTTCCCCGCTCGTCCCCGACGTATCGCGAAGACTCCCCGGTCGAGGTGCATGGCTGCACCTGGATCCGAGTTGTCTGAGCCTGGCAGAGCGGCGCCGAGCATTCAGCAGAGCACTGCGAGTGTCCGGAAATCTGGACACGTCCGCTGTCGACCAGCTGGTCGACGCAGTTCACACAAAAGCAGTACCTCTCGAGAAGAACAGGCACAAGCACTCATGAGCACACCGTGAAGCACCAACGATGAACGTCCATCGGCGATAACCCGAGGTCGTGCGGGACCCACATCTGTGGGATGCCTCCTGCTCGACCTCATCAGTGAGGAGAGCAGTGGCAGGCAAGGCCCGCGTGCACGAGTTGGCTAAAGAACTCGGTGTCACCAGCAAGGAACTACTCGCAACGCTCAAGGAGCAAGGCGAGTTCGTGAAGTCTGCGTCATCCACAGTGGAGGCGCCCGTCGCCCGTCGTCTGCGGGAGTCATTCCCGTCGGCAGGCGGAGCAGAAACCAAGTCCGAGACCGGCGCAGCCGCTCCGGCGGCTCGCCCCGCGGCAAAGCCCGGCGCACCGTCGCCGTCGGCTGCAAAGCCTGGCGCACCGCGTCCCGGCCCCAAGCCGGCCGCACCCGCACCGGCTGCTCCCGCAGCTCCGGCCCCGGCAGCCCCCGCGGCTCCCGCAGCCGCTGCTCCGGCAGCACCGTCAGCGCCGTCAGCGCCGGTCCCCACCCCGACGTTCAACGCTCCGAAACCAGCACAGCCGGCACGTCCGGCTCCGGCTGCTCCCGCAGCGTCGGCACCGGCAGCCCCCGCGGCTCCGGCCGCACCGTCCACCGGCGCAAAGCCCGGCGGACCGCGTCCGGGACCGAAGGCACCTCGCGTCGGTAACAACCCGTACTCCTCGGCACCCGCCGAGCGTCCGGCACCTCGTCCGGCTCCCGGCGCACCGCGTCCGGGCGCAGGTCAGGGCGGTTCTCGTCCGGCTCCGGGTCAGGGCGGTCCCCGTCCGGCTCCCGGTCAGGGTGGACCTCGTCCGGCTCCGGGTCAGGGCGGTCCCCGTCCGGCTCCCGGCCAGGGTGGACCCCGTCCGCCTGCAGGTCAGGGCGGACCCCGTCCCAGCCCCGGCTCCATGCCTCCTCGCCCGAACCCGGGTGCAATGCCTGCTCGTTCCGCTCGTCCCGCGCCCGGTGGCGGCGGACGTCCGGGTCGTCCCGGTGGCGCTCCCGGTGGTCGTCCGGGCGGCGGCGGCGGTGGATACCGCGGCGGCGGCGCTCCCGGCGCCGGTGCTGGTGCAGGTGCTCCCGGTGGAGCAGCTCCGGCCGGTGGATTCCGCGGTCGTCCCGGCGGCGGTGGCCGTCCCGGTCAGCGCGGCGCAGCGGCAGGTGCATTCGGTCGTCCCGGGGGAGCAGTTCGCCGTGGACGTAAGTCGAAGCGGGCGAAGCGCGCCGAGTACGAAAGCATGCAGGCTCCCGCAGTCGGCGGCGTCAGGCTGCCACGCGGCAACGGTGAGACCATCCGTCTCGCTCGCGGCGCATCGCTGTCGGACTTCGCGGACAAGATCGATGCGAACCCCGCAGCACTCGTGCAGGCGTTGTTCAACCTCGGTGAGATGGTCACGGCAACTCAGTCGGTCAACGACGAGACGCTGGAGCTGCTCGGCGGCGAAATGAACTACGTCGTGCAGGTCGTCAGCCCGGAGGACGAGGACCGCGAGCTGCTCGACAGCTTCGACCTCACCTACGGCGAGGACGCCGGCGGAGAAGAGGACCTCGAGTCCCGTCCGCCTGTGGTCACCGTCATGGGCCACGTCGACCACGGTAAGACCCGTCTGCTCGACGTGATCCGTAAGGCGAATGTCCGTGAGGGCGAAGCCGGCGGCATCACGCAGCACATCGGTGCCTACCAGGTGCTGACCGAGCTCGAGGGCAACGAGCGTCTCGTGACGTTCATCGACACCCCCGGTCACGAGGCCTTCACGGCCATGCGTGCTCGTGGTGCCAAGGCCACCGACCTCGCGATCCTTGTTGTCGCAGCCGACGACGGCGTCATGCCGCAGACGGTGGAAGCGATCAACCACGCCCAGGCGGCCGACGTGCCGATCGTGGTCGCGGTGAACAAGATCGACAAGGAAGGCGCGAACCCGGACAAGATCCGGCAGCAGCTCACCGAGTACGGACTGGTGGCCGAGGAGTACGGCGGAGACACCATGTTCGTCGACATCTCGGCGAAGCAGGGTCTCAACATCGACGCACTGCTCGAAGCAGTGCTGTTGACGGCCGACGCTTCCCTGGATCTGCGCGCCAACCCTGACATGGACGCTCAGGGTGTTGCCATCGAGGCGCACCTCGACCGTGGCCGCGGCCCCGTCGCTACCGTGCTCATTCAGCGCGGAACGCTGCGGGTCGGCGACTCGATCGTTGCCGGCGATGCTTACGGCCGCGTCCGCCGCATGGTGGACGAGCACGGTCAGGACGTCCACGAGGCACTGCCTTCACGTCCGGTCCAGGTCATCGGCTTCACGTCGGTCCCCGGTGCAGGCGACAACCTGCTCGTGGTCGACGAGGACCGTATCGCTCGTCAGATCGCGGACCGTCGCAACGCACGTAAGCGCAACGCGCTTGCAGCGAAGAGTCGTAAGCGCATCAGCCTCGACGATCTCGATGCAGCTCTGAAGGAACATTCACAGCTGAACTTGATCCTCAAGGGTGACAACTCGGGAACCGTGGAGGCCCTCGAAGAGGCTCTCCTCGGAATTCCGATCGACGACGAGGTGCAGTTGCGCGTCATCGACCGCGGTGTCGGTGGCATCACGGAGACCAACGTCAACCTGGCTGCTGCGTCCAACGCGATCATCATCGGCTTCAACGTCCGCGCCGAAGGCAAGGCAACGGAGCTGGCGAACCGCGAGGGCGTCGACATTCGCTACTACTCGGTGATCTACCAGGCCATCGACGAGGTCGAGAAGGCACTCAAGGGTCTGCTCAAGCCGGTGTACGAAGAGGTCGAGCTGGGCAAGGCAGAGATCCGCGCCATGTTCCGTTCGTCCAAGATCGGCAACATTGCCGGTTGCTTGGTCACGTCGGGCAGCATCCGTCGCAACGCCAAGGCACGTCTCATCCGCGACAGCAAGGTCATTGCCGAGACGGTCACCATCTCCTCGCTCAAGCGGGAGAAGGAAGACGCTACCGAGGTTCGCGAAGGCTACGAATGTGGTTTGACCGTTACCTATTCCGATATCAAGATCGGTGACGTTCTCGAGTGCTACGAGCTTCGCGAGAAGCCGCGCGACTGATTATGTCGACACGGGCGTTGGGGCGGACGCACGTGAGTACTAGCTGACATGGACTCTCTCGGACTTGAACATACAAGTCCGAGAGAGTCCATTCGGCTCTGTATAGGGGGAAAATGTTTGTAGGGGCACTGGAGTTCGACATCCTTTTCGGCGATGTCCACTCACTCAAGGAAAAGCGTTCGATGCTGTCGCCGATCCTGACGGAACTCCGTCGATTCGGTGTGAGTGCAGCGGAGGCGGGGGAGCAGGGACGCCTGCGTCGTGCGCTCGTGGGCGTCGGTGTGGTCAGTTCGTCCGTCGATCACCTGCACGATGTTCTCGATCATTGTGAGCGGGCGGTCGCTGAGCGTCCGGAGATTCAGTTGCTGGCTGTGCGAAGGCGAATTTTCGGCCCGGAAGACTGAGCGTCATCGGGCGGTGTCGCTTTAGCCACTCTTCCAGACGCCGTAACGAATCGAGTTCGTCGGCAAGGGATTCGGTGGCTTCGGGTCCAACTGTGGCGGTGTTTGTGCTCACGCTCGACACATGCGACAACTGTGGAGATCGACGACGGCCCTGGCGGCGGTGGCTCGTGGTCGAAGACCTCTACCGATGGTGATTTGGTTGCCGGGTAGCCGATGGACGAGACTGTTGTCGGTAATAATTCTTGTTAACCAGAACTTTGATCGATCGAGTCACCTCGATTCGAGTGGCCAGGTAGAGGAGACTGACAGTCATGGTAGATCCAGCCCGGGCACGCAAGTTGGCAAAGCGTATCGGAACCATCGTCGCGACGGCGATCGATCACGAGATCAAGGATCCGCGACTCGCATTCGTGACCATCACGGACACCAAGGTCACCAACGATCTGCACGACGCGACGGTGTACTACACAGTCATGGGCGAGAAGGTCGATTCCGCACCCGATGTGGAAGCCGCCGCCGCAGGTCTCGAGAAGGCCAAGGGTGTTCTGCGCTCGAAGGTCGGTGCCGGAACCGGAGTTCGCTTCACACCGACTCTGACGTTTGTCGCCGATACCGTTCCCGACACCGCGCGTCATATGGAAGAACTGCTGGCCCGTGCCAAGGCCGCCGACGACGAGGTCGCCAAGGCGCGTGAGAATGCACAACCGGCCGGAGATGCAGATCCGTACAAGGAGCCGCGAGTGGCTTCGGACGAAGACGAGGCGTCGCCAGATGTTCGTGAAGCCGACTGACGCGCACCGAGAATGACGATCACCGCACTTTCGGACGTCGACCCCTGCGAGGCGAAGTTCGCTCAGGTGGCCGAGGTTCTCGAATCGGCACACACGGTGACAATTCTCTGCCATGTGCAGCCGGATGCGGACACGATCGGCAGCGGACTTGCGCTCGGTCTCGTTCTCGAGCGTCGGGGCATTTCGGTGCAGGTCGCGTTCAGTCGGCCGTCGGCGCTGCCCGAGTCGATGCGCGATTTCCCCGGTCTCCACTTGCTCGTGGCGCCCACTGATGTTCGGGAAAGTGTCGATGTACTGGTGACGGTGGATGTCGGCAGCGAGGGCCGTCTCGGTGAGTTGTCGAGTCGACTCGCCGGCGCGAATCGCACGATCGTCCTTGATCACCATCGCTCCAATTCCGAATTCGGAAGTATCAACGTCGTCGACGAAACCGCTGCTTCGACGACGGCGCTCATCGCACGATTCTTCGATGCGTGGGGAGTCGCGATCGATCGCGATATCGCGCACTGTCTCTATGCCGGACTGGTCACCGACACCGGCTCCTTCCGGTGGGGAGGTCCGCTTCCGCACGTGCTCGCGGCGCGTTTGCTGGCGACCGGCATCGACGGCGACGCGATTGCGCGAAAGCTGCTCGACACCCATCCATTCGGGTGGTTGCCGATGCTGGCTTCGGTACTCGGGTCCGCGGTGCTGGTCCCGGAAGCCGCGGACGGCCGTGGGCTGGTGTACGCGGTCATCCGACGCAGTGACATCGGCGATCTTCGCTCCGAGGAGATCGAGAGCGTCGTCGATATCGTGCGAACCACTTCGGAAGCCGAAGTTGCCGCAGTACTTAAAGAGTCGGTTTCCGGAAGCTGGTCGATCTCGTTGCGTGCAAAGTCGGCGATCGACGTGTCGGCGGTCGCTGAAAGTCTTGGTGGCGGCGGACATCGGCTGTCGGCCGGATACACGTCGACCAGTTCCAGCGACGAGATTGTTGCCGCGCTCGTCGCGGCACTCGGCTGAATCCGCGGCATTGAGCGAATCTGACGCCACCTCGGCGGGATCTTCGGCAGCTGATTTCGACGTCACTGGGCGACGAATCTTTTCCCTGGCGTTTCCGGCACTCGGGGTGCTGGCAGCCGAACCCCTCTATCTGTTGTTCGACATCGCCGTGGTCGGCCGACTCGGGGCACTCCCGCTGGCCGGGTTGGCAGTCGGTGGTCTGATCCTGTCGTTGGTGAGTACGCAGCTGACCTTCTTGTCGTACGGCACCACGGCGCGGGCCGCACGGCTTCACGGGGCGGGCCGCGAGCGTGATGCGGTGGGCGAGGGTGTTCAGGCGACCTGGCTGGCGGCCGCGATCGGCTTGGCCTTGGTCGTGATCGTGCAGGTGATCGCCGGCCCGCTGACTTCGGCGGTGGCCGGGACTCCCGACATCGCCGCGGCTGCGGAAAGTTGGCTCCGGATAGCGGTGTTGGGTGTTCCGCTCATCCTGGTGGCCCTGGCCGGCAACGGCTGGATGCGCGGGGTTCAGAACACGGTGCGACCGCTGCGGTTCGTCCTTGTCGGCCTGGGTATTTCGGCGGTGTTGTGTCCGATTCTGGTGCACGGCTTGCTCGGTGCTCCGCGTCTGGAACTCGAAGGATCAGCTGTTGCGAATCTGGTGGGCCAGAGTGTTTCGGGTGTGCTGTTCGCCTGGGCGCTCTTTCGTGAACCGGTTTCGGCTCGACCACATTTTGCGATCATGCGGGCGCAGATGCTGATGGGCCGTGACCTGATTCTGCGCAGCCTCGCATTCCAAGCGTGTTTCGTTTCCGCGGCTGCAGTGGCGTCGAGGTTCGGTGCGGCTGTAGTCGGTGCCCACCAAGTTGTCCTCCAACTGTGGAACCTGGTTTCGCTCCTTCTCGATTCCTTGGCGATCGCAGCTCAGACGCTGATCGGAGCGGCGCTAGGCGGTGGATTCGCAGCCGCGGCGAAAAAGATGACCTGGCGGATCACCGCTTGGTCGACGGTATTTGCCGTGGTGCTCGCGATCTTCTTCGCCGCCGGCCACTCCGTGATCCCCGGAATCTTCACGTCCGACGTCGAGGTGCTCGGTCAGATGTCGATCGCATGGTGGTTCTTCGTCGCGATCATGCCGGTGGCGGGAATCGTCTTCGCACTCGACGGTGTTCTGCTCGGCGCCGGGGACGTGGTGTTTCTGCGCAACGCGACCATGCTGTGCGCCGTTCTCGGGTTTCTGCCCGCGATCTGGCTCTCTCTCGCCTACGACTGGGGGCTGGCCGGAATTTGGGCAGGGCTTACCGTGTTCGTAGTACTTCGGATGGTCGCGGTGTCGTGGCGAGCGTTTTCCGGCAAGTGGGCCGTGACAGGTCCGGCGACGGCGAAGCGCGGAAGTTCAACTGAGGAAGCAGAGGGATCGTGGCAGCAAAGCTGATGGCGGTGAGCGACATTCATGTCGGTCACAACGGCAACAAGCCGATGACGGAGGAACTGTTTCCGGATTCGCCTGACGACTGGCTCATTCTCGCCGGAGATGTTTCCGAGAAAACTGACGACATTCGGTGGGCGTTGAAGCTCCTTCGCAGCCGATTCGCAAAGGTCATCTGGATTCCGGGCAACCACGAACTGTGGACGACCGCCAAGGATCCGGTTCAGATTCACGGAGCGCCGCGCTACGAGTACCTGGTCAACATGTGCCGCGAACTCGACGTCATCACACCCGAGGACCCGTTCCCGGTGTGGGAGGGAGACGAGGGACCGGTCACGGTCGTCCCGATGTTTCTTCTCTACGACTACTCCTTCCTGCCGGAAGGTGCGCGAGACAAGGAACACGGGCTCGAGATCGCGCGTGACAAGAACGTCGTCGCCACCGACGAGTTCCTACTCTCACCGCAGCCGTATGCGACGCGCGACGCATGGTGCCGGGCGAGGATCGAGTACACCCAGGCGCGGTTGGATGCGCTTCCCGAAGACACAAGAACCGTTCTCGTGAACCATTTCCCGATGGTCCGGCAGCCGACGGACGTGCTCATGTATCCGGAGTTCGCACTGTGGTGCGGAACCACCGCTACCGCCGACTGGCACGTGAAGTACAACGCGGTGTGCTCGGTGTACGGGCACCTGCACATCCCTCGAACCACGTACTACGACGGCGTCCGCTTCGAGGAAGTCTCACTCGGATACCCGCGCGAGTGGCGTCGGCGTGGACTGCCGGAGAAGTTGTTGCGTCAGATTCTTCCCGTTCCGGAGTACCCGCCGGGAACGCTCAACAAGTGGGGTGGCCACTTCAAGGTCACGCCGGAGCAGGAAGCCGAAGTCGAGCGCATGCGCGCCGGACGCTGAGAGGTATCGCTACGTGATCGAACAGATTCTTCCCGGTGGAGTTGCGACGGCCGAGGCCTTCGTGGATCCGCCCGGTCTGGTTCCGCACCCCAGTGAGGAGGCGTTGATCGGCCGCGCGGTCGAGAAGCGTCGTCGTGAGTTCGTGACCACCCGGCACCTTGCGCGTCAGGCGATGGGCAAGCTCGGTGTTCCGTCTGCCGCTGTCATGCGCGGTGAGCGTGGTGCGCCGCTCTGGCCGCAGGGAGTGGTCGGGAGCCTCGCCCATTGCGACGGCTACCGCGGCGCTGTCCTGGCGTACTCCATGCAGGTCCGCTCACTCGGTATCGACGCCGAACCGCACGGCCCGCTGCCGGACGGGGTATTGCCCGCGGTCAGCATCGAGGCGGAACGAACGTGGTTGGACACTCAGGAAACCGGCGGTCCGGTGCACTGGGATCGAGTGCTCTTCTGCGCGAAGGAAGCCACGTACAAGGCGTGGTTTCCGCTCACCGGGCGCTGGTTGGGTTTCGAGGACGCCCACATCACGTTTGAGGCGGAGTCGGAAACGTCCGGCACTTTCAACTCGCGTCTGCTGGTCCCCGGTGAGGCGACGTCCGGTCCGCCGCTCACCTCTTTCGACGGCAGGTGGTTGGTGTCGGACGGACTCATCCTGACGGCAATTTCGGTGCAGTGAGCGCGACTGGCAGAATCGGCACACGTGTCAGCTCGTGAAAAGCCTTCCTCCGGTCTTGTCGGCGCCGGAATTCTGATTGTCGACAAAGAGGCGGGTATCACCAGCCACGACGTGGTCGCTCGGTGCCGCAAGTTGTTGAACACCCGCAAAGTGGGACATGCCGGGACGCTGGATCCCATGGCGACCGGCGTCCTTGTTCTCGGTGTGGAGCGTGCGACCAAGTTGCTCGGACTCCTGGCGCTGACCACCAAGGCGTATTCGGCGACCATTCGCCTCGGTGCAGCGACGGACACGGACGACGCCGAGGGTGAGGTCCTGACTTCCACAGACGCATCGCAAGTGACGGACGCGGAGATCGCGGCGATCGTGGCCACGCTGACCGGAGACATCAAGCAGATCCCGGCGAGCGTGAGTGCTATCAAGGTCGACGGTCAGCGCGCACACGCGCTGGTGCGAGCCGGAGAAACCGTCGAACTCGCGCCTCGCTCGGTAACGGTGTCGACTTTCGAGGTTCTGGCGCGGCGAGATGTCCCGGGAGGATTCGTCGATCTGGACGTCGACGTGGAGTGCTCGTCCGGTACGTACATCCGCTCGCTCGCCCGCGACCTCGGTCGTGAATTGGGCGTCGGCGGTCATTTGACGGCACTGCGCCGCACCCGCGTCGGGCCGTTCACTCTCGAACATGCGCGCACGCTCGAAGATCTCGCGGAACAGCCGGGTGTGAGCCTCGACATCGATCAGGCCGCGCAGACGGCTTTTCCGCATCGGCAGATCACGGCGGAGGAAGCCGAGGCGATCAGCCAAGGGCGCTGGCTCGAGCCGATCGGGATGAAGGGGATCTGTGCGGCGATCGATCCCACCGGTCACACGATTGCGCTTCTGCAGGAGAAGGGTCGACGCGCCAGTTCGGTGATGGTCGTGCGACCGGCGACGCTTCGCGGGTGATCGTCCGCGAGCGTGTCGACGGCGACCTCGACGGTTGCGTCGATGCGCTGGCACAGGTCCACGAGTGCGACGGATATCCGAACACGTGGCCGCAGAACCCGCACCGCTGGCTCAGTTCGCCCACGGTGGTGAAGGCGTGGGTCGGTGAGAGTGACGGTCGTGTTGTCGGTCATGTGGCCGTCGACAGCGAGGTCGCAGGTGTGCCCACAACCGCGGGATCGACAGCCGTGTCGCGATTGTTCGTTCATCCTGGCTCACGTGGAAACGGCCTCAGCGATGCGCTACTCGATGCTGTGACGGATTTCGCAGCCGAGAGTCGGTTGGAACTGGTGCTCGCCGTCGTCGACGACGCTCTGCCGGCGATCGCACTGTACGAGCGTCGAGGGTGGGTGTACGTCGACGAGAGGCTCGCCGACTGGACCCGGACCGACGGCGTCCGGCCCGTGGAACGCCGATACCGACTGCCGCTTTGACTACCTCGGCTAGACGAGCCAAATTGCTTGAGCGACTGGACTTCCCAAGTCGATGGTGTCGGGGCTGTCGCCGAGTCGAACGGACACTGTCCCGGCGAAATCGCGGCGCTCCTCGACGGTGATCTCGACATCGAGACTGACGCCGACGGAATCGAAGTACCGGAGCATTTCGGGATCGGAATCGGAGATCCGGGCAACGCGGCCCCGCTCACCGTTGGCGAAGTCGCTGAGCTGGCGGGCCGGGGGAGTCGGCACCGAACCGTCGGTGGCGGGAATGGGATCACCGTGCGGGTCACGTTCGGGGAAGCCCAGTTTGGCGTCCATCCGCGAGATCATCAGATCGGAAACGGCGTGTTCGAGGACTTCGGCCTCGTCGTGGACTTCGTCCCAGCCGTATCCGAGTTCCTGAACCAGATAGGTCTCGATCAACCGGTGGCGCCGGACCATGGAGACGGCGGCGGCGCGGCCGCTGTCGGTCAGGGCGATGGATCCGTAGCGGGCGTGATCGACCAGGCCCTGGTCCGAGAGTTTGCGGATCGCCTCGGACACCGTCGAGGCCGAGACGCTCATTTTCTCGGACAGGAGCTTGGTGGAAACCCGCTCGTGGGACCACTCCTGGATAGTCCAGATGACCTTGAGGTAGTCCTGGGCCACCGACGAGAGTGCGAGCGTGTCGATTGCCGCGTCCTGCGCCGAAGTGCTGTCGCCATCCGACGTCGATGATGCTTCCGAGGTTCCGGTCTTGTGAGCTGCCACAACGCTTAGCTTAGGCTACGAAATCCGGAACTTCCGTACGTGAGCGGCAGCACAGCGGTGATTCGCTGGGCGGGTCCGAACGTGACCCGCCGCCGGTGGACCCGTAGGCTGCCAATCGTGCTGAGATGGCGTGGTCTCGACGAAGTTCCGGCCGATTGGGGTCGTTGTGTGCTCACTATCGGTGTGTTCGATGGTGTGCATCGTGGGCATGCCCAATTGATAGCGAGAGCGGTTACCGCTGCCCGCAAACGTGGTGTTCCGAGCGTGTTGATGACGTTCGACCCGCATCCTATGGAGGTTGTGCGACCGGGTAGTCATCCAGCCCAGTTGACGACGCTGCAACGGCGTGCGGAATTGGCTCAGGATCTGGGCATCGACGTGTTCTGCGTGATGCCGTTCACCGCTGATTTCATGAAGCTGACGCCGGAGCGCTACGTCCACGAGATTCTCGTCGAACGTCTACATGTCGCCGAGGTCGTGGTGGGGGACAACTTCACCTTCGGCAAGAAGGCGCTCGGCAATGTCGATCTTCTTCGTGAAATGGGCGCTCGCTTCGGCTTTGCCGTCGACGGCGTCCAGCTGCTCGCCGAGCATGCGGTGACGTTCTCGTCGACCTACATCCGCTCGTGCGTCGACGCAGGCGACATGGAAGCGGCTACCGAAGCTCTGGGCCGTCCACATCGTGTCGAAGGTGTGGTCGTCCACGGTGACAAGCGTGGACGCGAGTTGGGGTTCCCGACGGCCAACGTTGCACCGCCGATGTTTTCGGCGATTCCGGCCGACGGCGTGTACGCGGCGTGGTTCACGGTGCTCGGTGCCGGCGAGGAACTCGGAACCGTCGTTCCCGGTCGCCGATACCAAGCCGCGGTGTCTGTGGGTACCAATCCGACCTTCTCGGGCCGGACCCGAACCGTGGAGGCATACGTTCTCGACACCGAAGCAGACCTGTACGGACAACACGTCGCGGTCGACCTGGTTTCGCGGATTCGCGGTATGGAGAAGTTCGACTCGATCGAGTCGCTCATCACGGCGATGAACCGAGATGTCGAACGCGCACGCCGGATTCTGAGTGAGGATGCAGAACGCAGCGTCGGTTGAGCTGCTCCTGTGTCAGTGGCGGCCGCCACATTCGCTCCAGGTGGGCGAAAGCGCCTCATTGCTGCTGGTAGGATCTTCTCTCGGTGCGTGCTGCGGTTTGCGGTGGCCGCACCGATCTAGTTCCTTTCACGCAAACGTCATCACAGGAGTGAATCAAGTGGCATTGACCACGGAAGAAAAGAAGGTCGTTCTCGGCGAGTACGGCTTGCACGAGACCGACACGGGATCGCCTGAAGCTCAGGTGGCAATGCTCACCAAGCGCATCACCGATCTCACCGAGCACCTCAAGACCCACAAGCATGACCACCACTCGCGTCGTGGACTGCTCTTGATGGTCGGTCGCCGTCGTCGTCTGCTGAAGTACGTGGCAAAGACCGACGTCGCTCGCTACCGCACGCTCATCGAGCGTCTCGGCCTGCGTCGCTAGATTTTTCTCACGACGCTGATCGAAAGCAACACGGCATGCTTCGGTTTGCCGAACACTCCGTCAGCCGGCGAAGCCACGCATATACTGGGCTTCGCTGGCTTTCGGCGTTAGCTGCCGCAAGGCAGTTTCCGCTGTCGGCGCTATGCACAGTTGTCCAGGCGCAGTTGTCTAGGCGCAGTTGTGCAGTGCGCAGCCAGCACACCGTATGCACCAGAGAACGTGGTGTCGGTTGTCGGTAGTGGTTCTCCGGACCGGGCAAGTGCCCGAAAGCTCCGGCGGACTTCGATCGACGGCCGCCCGAACGTCGTGACGTCCCGAAGCAGAAATCGCTCGCATCGCAAGGAGCGTCTGCAATTCAAGAGGGGGACGTCCCTCGGTGCGCAGTTTCCACCAGGAGGGTGGAAACGCCCGCGCGGGTACGGCGAAGACGAGAGGGAAGTGAAGAGAAAAGAATGACAGAGAATTCCGTAGTAGAGGTCGACGAAGGCGTGTTCGAATCCACCGCCGTGATCGACAACGGGTCCTTCGGTACCCGCACCATCCGTTTCGAGACCGGACGCCTTGCTCAGCAGGCCGCCGGCGCCGTCGTTGCTTACCTGGACGACGAGACCATGCTGCTGTCCGCCACGAGCGCCAGCAAGCACCCCAAGGAGCACTTCGACTTCTTCCCCCTGACGGTGGACGTCGAAGAGCGCATGTACGCAGCGGGCCGCATCCCCGGTTCGTTCTTCCGTCGTGAGGGACGCCCCTCCACCGACGCGATCCTGACCTGCCGCCTCATCGACCGGCCGCTGCGTCCGTCGTTCGTCGACGGTCTCCGTAACGAGATCCAGGTCGTCGTCACGGTCATGAGCCTCAACCCGCAGGATCTGTACGACGTCGTGGCTATCAACGCCGCTTCCGCGTCGACGCAGATCGCGGGCCTGCCGTTCTCCGGCCCCGTCGGTGGCGTGCGTGTTGCACTCATCGTCTCCGAGGACAACAAGGCCGGCCAGTGGGTTGCATTCCCGACGGTCGATCAGCTCGAGAACGCTGTCTTCGACATGGTCGTCGCCGGCCGCGTCGTGTCCGGCAGCGGTGACAACGCCGACGTCGCGATCATGATGGTCGAGGCCGAGGCCACCGACAACGTCATCGCGAAGATCGCCGACGGCGCTCAGGCACCGACCGAGGCCATCGTCGCCGAAGGCCTCGAGGCCGCCAAGCCGTTCATCGCACGTCTGTGCGCTGCACAGGCAGCACTGGCATCCAAGGCTGCAAAGCCCACGGGTGACTACCCGGTCTTCCCGGCGTACCAGGACGACGTTTTTGCTGCCGTCGAGGCCGCTGCGTCCGAAAAGCTCAATGCCGCACTGACAATCGCCGGCAAGCAGGAACGCGACGACAAGACCGACGAGGTCAAGGTCGAGGTTCTCGAGCAGGTTGCACCGAACTTCGAAGGCCGCGAAAAGGAACTGGGAGCAGCGTTCCGCTCGCTCACCAAGAAGCTGGTTCGCCAGCGCATCCTGCGCGATCAGTTCCGCATCGACGGCCGCGGCGTCACGGACATCCGTTCGCTGTCCGCCGAGGTCGCGATCATCCCGCGCGCACACGGCTCCGCACTGTTCGAGCGTGGCGAGACCCAGATCCTGGGTGTGACCACTCTCGACATGGTCAAGATGGCTCAGCAGGTCGACTCGCTCGGTCCCGAGACCACCAAGCGCTACATGCATCATTACAACTTCCCGCCGTACTCCACCGGTGAGACGGGCCGCGTCGGTTCGCCGAAGCGTCGCGAAATCGGTCACGGTGCACTCGCCGAGCGCGCTCTCATGCCGGTTCTGCCCAGCGTCGAAGAGTTCCCTTACGCGATTCGCCAGGTCTCCGAGGCGCTGAGCTCCAACGGTTCCACCTCGATGGGCTCGGTGTGCGCGTCCACGCTCGCACTGCTCAACGCCGGTGTGCCGCTTCGCGCTCCGGTTGCCGGTATCGCCATGGGTCTGGTTTCCGACCAGGTCGACGGCGAAACCCGCTACGTCGCGCTGACCGACATCCTCGGCGCCGAAGACGCCTTCGGCGACATGGACTTCAAGGTCGCAGGTACCAAGGACTTCGTCACGGCCCTGCAGCTGGACACGAAGCTCGACGGCATCCCGTCGCAGGTCCTCGCCGGTGCACTCTCGCAGGCGAAGGACGCACGGACCACGATCCTCGAGGTCATGGCGGAAGCCATCGACACCCCGGACGAGATGAGCCCGTTCGCTCCCCGCGTGACGGCCATCAAGGTCCCCGTCGACAAGATCGGTGAGGTCATCGGCCCCAAGGGCAAGATGATCAACTCCATCACCGAGCAGACCGGTGCCAACATCTCCATCGAAGACGACGGCACCGTGTTCGTCGGCGCCACCGATGGACCGTCTGCACAGGCCGCGATCGACATGATCAACGCCATTGCCAACCCGCAGCTCCCCAAGGTCGGCGAGCGGTTCCTGGGCACGGTCGTCAAGACCACCGCCTTCGGTGCCTTCGTTTCGCTCCTGCCGGGACGCGACGGACTGGTGCACATCTCGAAGCTGGGCAGCGGTAAGCGCATTGCCAAGGTCGAAGACGTGGTCAACGTCGGATCCAAGATCCGCGTCGAGATCGCCGACATCGATGCACGTGGCAAGATCTCGCTGATCCCGGTCGAAGAGGGCAACGACGAGGCTGCCGCTCCGGCCGCCGACGAGGCTGCTTCCGAGTAGATCTCACTTCGTACTCTGATGCGGCCCCGCGCGGATTTCCGTGCGGGGCCGCATCTGTACTGTCTGTAGACACAGAGCCTGTAGATACCTGATTGACCACTTGCACCGAGGACTGCTGAACCTTTTCATGGCAAAGACCACTCCCAACACCACGCGCAGCCGCAGCGCTGTGCTGAAATCGCCGATCGATGCGACTCCCGAATCCGGAGTACAGCGCACGGTCCTTCCCGGCGGCCTGCGCGTCGTCACCGAGTTCATTCCCGGTGTGCGTTCCGCCTCCGTCGGTGTGTGGGTCGGAGTCGGCTCGCGCGACGAGCAGCCGAGTGTGGCCGGTGCCGCGCATTTTCTCGAGCACCTGCTGTTCAAGTCGACGCCGTCACGGACGGCGTTGGACATCGCGCAGGTCATGGATGGTGTGGGCGGCGAACTCAATGCATTCACGTCGAAGGAACACACCTGTTTCTACGCGCACGTGATCGACGACGACCTTCCGATGGCGGTTGACCTTGTCGCCGACGTCGTGCTGCGAGGGCGTTGCAGAACCGCGGACGTCGACGTCGAGCGGCAAGTAGTGCTCGAAGAGATCGCGATGCGTGACGACGATCCGGAAGACTTGCTCGGCGACGCGTTCCTGACCGCGTTGTTCGGCGATCATCCTGTCGGCCGTCCGATCATCGGTAGCGTCGAATCGATCGAGTCGATGTCGCGCAATCAGTTGCATTCCTTCCATGTTCGGCGTTACACACCGCAGCGGATGGTGCTGGCCGTAGCGGGAAACGTCGACCACAAGCAGGTTGTGACGCTCGCTCGCCGTGCATTTGCCGGACATCTCGAGCGCGGGGTCAAGCCGGCGCCGCGGCGCGAAGGCACTCTGCGGTTGCGAACGATGCCTGAATTGAGCTTGACCCACCGCGACAGCGAGCAGGTCCACCTTGCGCTCGGGGTACGCGCGTTCGGCCGGCACGAGGGCCATCGCTGGGCGCTGTCGGTGCTCAACGCCGCAGTGGGCGGTGGGCTGAGTTCTCGTCTGTTCCAAGAGATTCGGGAGAAGCGCGGGCTTGCGTACTCCGTCTATTCGGGCGTCGACACCTTCGCGGACACCGGAGCGTTCTCCGTGTATGCAGGTTGCCAGCCGGAGAACCTCGGGGAGGTTGCCACGGTGATCCGCGAGGTACTCGCGAACGTGGCGACGGACGGAATCACCGATGCCGAGATCGCCCGCGCCAAGGGATCGCTGCGCGGCGGATTGGTTCTGGCACTGGAAGATTCAGGCTCACGCATGAACCGTATCGGTCGCAGTGAACTGAACTACGGCAACCATCGCAGTGTTGCGCAGACGCTCGCGACCATCGACGCAGTCACCTCCGAAGAGGTGCTCGAGGTGGCGCAGGTGCTCTTGACGAGGCCGTTTGCAGCCGCCGTCGTGGGTCCGTACAAGCGGGTTCGTGACCTCCCCGCGTCGGTACGCGGGATCGTGGGCAAGTAGTTCGAACTATCGAAATCGGGGTGTGCAGTTGAAGATCCGTGGTGCAGTGCTCGAAGAGATCGGCCGGAAGCGTCCCTTCGCAGAGTCGACTCCGATTTCGATTTCGGAACTCGACCTCGAATCCCCGGGCCCGGGTGAGATCCTGGTCAAGATCGAAGCTGCCGGGCTTTGTCACTCCGACCTCTCCGTGGTCGACGGGAATCGGGTACGACCCGTGCCGATGTTGTTGGGCCATGAGGCGGCAGGTCGAATCATCGAACTCGGCGACGGAGTTGATTCGTTGTCGGTGGGCACCCGCGTCGTGATGACTTTTCTTCCACGGTGCGGTGAATGTGCGGGATGCGCCACTGACGGCCGGATGCCTTGCACGGTGGGTAGCGCTGCCAACAACGACGGCAGTTTGCTCGGTGGCGCGCAACGACTGCGGCGCTCCGGCGAGAACGTCAAACATCATCTCGGTGTTTCGGGTTTCGCGACGCATGCTGTGGTCAACGCCAAGTCGGTTGTTCCCGTCGACGACGACATCCCGGCCGAAATTGCAGCCGTACTCGGTTGCGCGGTGTTGACCGGTGGGGGAGCGCTCCTCAACGCGGCGAAGCCTCGCCCGGCAGACACCGTGATGGTGGTCGGCTTGGGTGGCGTCGGGATGGCCGCAATCCTGACGGCGAGGGCACTCGGGGTCGAGAACGTCATCGGCGTCGACGCACTGGAGTCCAAGCTGGCTCAGGCGCTGGAACTGGGCGCGACCGAGGTCTTCACACCGTCCGGCCTGTCCGAGAGTGGCGTTCGCGCAGACATCGTCGTCGAGGCCGCGGGAAATTCTCGGGCCTTCGAGACAGCGGTGGCTGCGACGGCAGCGGGTGGCACGACCGTCACGGTCGGGTTGCCGGCGCCTGACGCGCGCTCGTCGATCTCACCTCTCGGACTGGTCGCCGAAGCGCGGACCATTATCGGCAGCTACCTGGGATCTGCGGTCCCGTCCCGCGACATCCCGATCTACGCGCAGTTGTGGCGCGACGGGAAGCTGCCGGTCGAGAAGCTCATTTCCTCGCGAATCGAATTGGCCGACATCAATTCGGGTATGGACGAACTCGCCGACGGAAAAGCAATCCGACAGGTCATTATCTTCGACGCGGAGTAGGTGCACGTCGGTGTTATGCAGCGGAAATGAGGCGTTTGCGCTCCCGATTCCCTCCCGAGTCGCCACGGAAAATCGTTACCCGTTGTAACGCTCCTCTCGTACTGGACGACTACTCGAATGACGTTGCGTGACGCCCCGGGGGTCGGTCGTACGTTTTCCAAAAGCTGATTGGGGAGAAGATATGCCGGTTCGTGGGTTCTTTTCGCGACATCGAATACTGGCGGGTGCAGTAGCGCCCGCAGCGCTCGGCGTGGCCGCACTGGTCGCGGTTGCGGTCGCTGTGGACTCTCCGGAGTCACGCACGATCGAGACACAATTGACGTCGTCGGTCACCGAGTGTCACGACATGGTCAGCATCGCGGTTGCCGGTCGACACGACACACCGGACGCTTCGACGGTGAAGATGTTGCTGGGAGCCGACGGGAAGCCGCTGCCGGCCGCCCTGTCCGGTGACTACAAGAGTGAACGCGTCGACCAGGTGATCAACCCGGCAGGCTCCGTCAACGCGAACAAGCCCGGCTCGTACGCGGCTGTGTACATCGCGTACCCGGCCAACATGGCGTCCTACGAGGATGCCGTCGCTGCCGGCGCTGCAAATACGCAGTCCGTGATGAGTGCCATCGCCAAGGAATGCCCGAAGACTCAGTTCTCGATCGTCGGGTACAGCGAAGGCGCCGATGTGGTGCGTTGCGTCGCGATGGACATCGGTACGCAGGAGAACAACGAGTTCGGGGTCGACCCGGACAAGGTTGTCGGTGTGGTCATGCTGGCGGATGCAGGCCGTGAAGCGGGCGACGGTACGTTCCTCGGTGCCAAGAATCCGTTCACGAACCCGGATAACTTCAATACGAAGTACCAGAACGGCACCTCCGCGACACCTGGCGAAGGTGTACTCCCCGGCACTGCCGGAGGTTTCGGCAAGCTGAACGGCAAGGTCGCGTCCTTCTGCTCGGACGGTGACTTCACCTGCTCGGCTCCCAGCAACATCTCTCTGTTGATCTTGGCGGCAAATGTCGGTCGGCAGTTGAACATCGACCAACTCGAAGCGCAGGGTCTGAACCCGGCCACCGGTCAGGACGTCGCGGTGGTGTTCGGCCAGATCGTCTTCGAGGCGTTCGCAGACATTTCGTCCAATCCCAACTGGATGCAGAGTGACGAGACATTCCTTCAGGTGATGCTCAAGGTCTCGGATCCGGAGTACAAGCCCGGAAAAACACCCGCGCCGGCGCCGGTAGCCGAGGGCGAGACGGTGTCCACCGACAAGGTGTCTCCGCTGGCATATCTGCCGCAGAAGCTTTTCAAGGAGATCGTCGGTCTGATTGCTACCAACCAGAACACGATTCCCGTGATCTTGAGCGACCCCTACCAGCAGACACTCGCTCCAGACGTCGGACACCACTTCGATTACTGGCGAGATGCGGATGCGGCCAACGGCAAGCCGTTGACTTCAGCTGAGTACGCAGCGGCCTGGCTCACCTACCTCGCCCAGCAGGCGAAGGAAGGAAAGCCCGTCGACACAACTGCGAAGCCGACCCCGGAACAGATCAGTGCTGCTGTCGATGCCTACATGGCTGACGGCAATGCTGAGGGCGACGCCGCGGTGGCTGAAGGCACCGGAACCGGTCAGGCACCGGCCGGGACCACTGGCTCCACGGGATCTGCTGGAGCGCCCGCAACCACGTCACAGGTGCCTGCGGCAGGATCGGCGTCGGTCACATCGGGAGCGGTTGCCACTCCGACGGGTTCGGCGGCAGTGACGCCGACGTCGACAGTTCCGACCACACCGGTAGCGGGAACGGATGCAACGACGGCGCCCCCGACTACGACAGTGACGTCGACGACCACGACGACGAAGGTGCCGGTTCCGAACCCGTAATCCTTCTCGCCGGCGTTCGTCACACGAATAACGCTGTCACAGGCTGCGATCCGCAATTAGTTGCGGATCGCAGCCTGTTTTCGTGTACGGGTTACGCACAGCGACCGTTGGTGCTTATCGTGGAAGGGAGGTTTCCGGATCACGAATCGTGGGTTTCACCGTGCACGAGCTGTCCATTGCGCAGAGTGTGGTCGAAGCCGTGTGTGAGCGTGCCGGCGAGCGACGAGTATCGAGCGTGCGGCTTGAAGTAGGGCAACTCTGCGCGGTGGTTCCACACTCTCTGCTGTTCTGCTTCGACGTCGTCACCGCGGGTACTCACGCCGAAGGTGCCAGCTTGCACATCGATGAGATTGCAACCAGCGCGCGATGCAAAAGCTGCGGCGTGATGTTCTCGCCGCCCGACATGTTCTTGCTGTGTGAATGCGGCAGTGCTGATGTCGAGGTGCTTGCCGGCCGAGAGTTACGGATCCTGTCGATGGAAGTGAGCTGAGCATGTGCGCGACGTGTGGGTGCGGGGACACCACAGGACCTCGGGTGTCGGTAGTCGCAGACGGAGAACACGAGCAGGAACACGACGATCATGGGCACGGTCATGGGCACGGTCACGAGCATGACCATGAGCGCGGCCACCCCGACCACACCGTGATTCTCGAGCAGCAGGTGCTCGCCAAGAACGACGGCATTGCGGTTCACAATCGTCAGTGGATGCGGAACCGCCGAATCACGGCGCTCAACATCATGAGTTCCCCCGGCGCGGGGAAGACGACATTGCTGGCGCGAACTATCCGGGAGCTCGGATGTCAGCGACCGATAGCCGTGATCGAAGGTGACCAGGAAACCCGGCTCGACGCCGAGCGGATCCGAGATACCGGCGCGTCGGTGGTGCAGGTGAATACCGGGGCCGGATGTCACCTCGATGCCGCGATGATCGACCGCGCACTGCGCGCCTTGGATCCCGCTGAAGAATCGCTGCTTCTGATCGAAAACGTCGGAAACCTGGTGTGCCCCGCGCTCTTCGACCTCGGCGAGGAAGGCAAGGTTGTCCTAATTTCGACGCCGGAGGGGGCAGACAAGCCGAAAAAGTACCCACACATCTTCGCTGTCGCGGACCTCGTGGTGATCAACAAGATCGACTTGCTCCCGTACGTCGAGTTCGACGTCGATGCCTGCGTCGAGCAGGCGAGAATACTCAATCCTGCTGTGCGCGTTGTTGTTTTGTCTGCCACGACAGGTGAGGGCATGGACGAGTGGTACGAGTGGATCGGTAGTCGTTCGGCGATTTCTCCGGTGGCCGTTGACAACTGATCTGCTCGGGTAGTTAATGAAATGAGTGGGTGCCACGCAAGTGGGCCGAGGTTCGACTCCGGTGGCGTCAGCGTTTCGGTGCCGCGGCAATTCGAGGCCACAGAGTCTTGAGGCCATAGCGTGTCAGGCCGGTGGCGGCGCCGAGAATCAGGCGCAAGTGCACCCGTGAAAGCGGCTGACATGGACACACAAAAATCGACTGCTGGCACCACGGCGGAACCTGCCTCCGAAAGCGCAGCTACCCCCGCAAGCGCAGCGGCCAAAGCGGAAGAAACTCTGATCCACGTGCTGTGGATCAATGCCGGTCTCAGTTGCGACGGAGATTCGGTGGCGCTCACTGCAGCCACACAACCCAGTATCGAGGAGATCGCGCTCGGCGCGTTGCCCGGCCTGCCTCAGGTAGCGGTTCATTGGCCGCTCATCGACTTCGAATGCGGACCGCAGGGTGGCGCTGACGATTTCCTGGAGTGGTTTTGGAAAGCCGACCGCGGAGAACTGGAACCCTTTGTTCTTGTCGTCGAAGGATCGATACCGAACGAGAAACTTCACGACGAGGGGTATTGGTGCGGCTTCGGGAACAATCGCGAAACCGGCCAACCGGTCACCACGAGCGAATGGCTCGACAAGCTGGCACCGAAAGCCACTGCGGTAGTTGCGGTCGGTACGTGCGCGACCTACGGCGGCATACATGCGATGGCCGGCAATCCGACCGGTGCGATGGGTGTGCCGGACTATCTCGGGTGGACCTGGAAATCGAAGGCGGGCATCCCGATCGTCTGCGTTCCCGGGTGTCCCATTCAGCCGGACAACCTCTCCGAGACCCTGACTTATCTTCTGTACATGGCCACTGACCAGGCGCCGATGATTCCCTTGGACGAATCCCTGCGCCCGCAGTGGCTTTTCGGTGCCACCGTTCACGAGGGCTGTGACCGTGGTGGGTACTACGAGCAGGGTGAGTTCGCGACGGAGTACGGGTCACCGAAGTGCATCGTCAAACTCGGATGTTGGGGACCGGTCGTGAAATGCAATGTCCCCAAACGTGGTTGGATCAACGGAGTCGGCGGGTGTCCCAACGTCGGCGGGATCTGTATCGGGTGCACGATGCCGGGGTTCCCCGACAAGTTCATGCCGTTCATGGATGAACCACCTGGCGGCAAACTCTCCACCAATGCGGTGGGAATGTACGGGTCCGTGATTCACAGTCTGCGCCGGATCACCGGTCACACGTTGGACAAGGAACCGCACTGGCGCGAGCGCGGGTCGAAATTACTCACCGGTGCAACGCGTACGTGGTGACCGACCGGATACATTCAAATCAGTTCGTGAGCAACGTCTCTGGGAGGCACTGCAATGACGGCCATCGTTCCCGAACCCACCTCGACTGCAGACCGCGACGGTCTTGTCGAGATGGCGTGGGACCCCATCACCCGAATCGTCGGCAGTCTGGGCATCTACACCAAGATCGACTTCGCCAATCGCGAAGTGGTGGAGTGCCACAGCACGTCGTCGATCTTTCGCGGGTATTCCCTGTTCATGAAGGGGAAGGACCCGCGCGACGCGCATTTCATCACCAGTCGTATCTGCGGCATCTGCGGTGACAATCACGCCACATGCTCGTGCTACGCACAGAACATGGCGTACGGCGTCAAGCCGCCGCATCTGGGCGAGTGGATCGTCAATCTCGGCGAGGCCGCCGAGTACATGTTCGACCACAACATCTTTCAAGAGAATCTTGTCGCCGTCGACTACTGCGAGAAGATGGTCTCCGAGACGAATCCCGGTGTGCTGGCGCAGGCAGAGAACACGCGCTGCCCGCACGAGGAGCAGCACGGGTATCGCACGATCGCGGACATCATGCGGACTCTCAATCCGTTCACGGGTGAGTTCTATCGCGAAGCGTTGCAAGTCTCGCGTTCGACTCGCGAAATGTTCTGCTTGATGGAGGGCAGGCACGTTCACCCGTCGACGCTCTATCCCGGCGGCGTCGGCACCGTCGCGACGATCGAACTGATGACGGACTACATGTCGCGGCTGATGCGGTACGTCGAATTCATGAAGAAGGTCGTGCCGATGCACGACGACCTGTTCGACTTCTTCTACCAGGCGATGCCTGGTTACGAAAAGGTTGGCCTGCGGCGGACCCTGCTGGGTTGTTGGGGATCGTTCCAAGACCCCGAGTACTGCAATTTCTCCTACAAGGACATGACCGACTGGGGCCGGAAGATGTTTGTCACTCCCGGTGTGGTTGTCGACGGAAAGTTGGTCACCACGGATCTGGTGGACATCAACCTCGGTATCCGAATCATGCTGGGCTCCTCGTATTACGAGGACTGGAGTGATCAGGAGATGTTCGTCAAAACCGATCCGCTGGGTAACCCGGTCGATCGCAGGCACCCGTGGAATCAGCACACCAACCCTCACCCGCAGAAGCGGAACCTCGAGGACAAGTACAGCTGGGTCATGTCACCGCGATGGTTCGACGGAAAAGACAACCTTGCTCTGGATACGGGCGGGGGAGCATTGGCTCGCCTGTGGAGCACCGCTCTGGCCGGCCTGGTCGACATCGGATACCTGGAGTCGACCGGACACAGTGTGAAGATCAATCTTCCGAAAACAGCACTGAAGGCTCCTGTCTCGCTCGAGTGGAAGATTCCCGAACATGGCAGCAATACCCTCGAAAGAAACCGCGCGCGAACGTATTTCCAGGCATACGCAGCCGCGGCTGCCCTTCATTTCGCTGAGAAGGCGCTTGTCGAGATCCGGGCCGGCCGGACCAAGACGTGGGAGTCGTTCGAGGTCCCGGACGAGGGTATCGGTTGCGGATTCACCGAAGCCGTCCGCGGAGTTCTCTCACATCACATGGTGATTCGTGACGGAAAAATCGCGAACTATCACCCGTACCCACCGACACCGTGGAATGCGAGCCCGCGCGACAGCTACGGAACCCCCGGTCCGTACGAGGATGCCGTGCAGGGTCAGCCGATCTTCGAGGAGAACGATCGAGACCACTTCAAGGGCATCGACATCATGCGGACCGTGCGTAGTTTCGATCCCTGCCTGCCGTGTGGTGTTCACATGTATCTCGGCGGTGGCAAGACTCTGGAGAAGTTGCACTCTCCGACGCAGTCCGTGACCGGGGAGTGATCGATGGAGCAATCGGCCGACTACTGGCGCGGAGCAGGTGAGCGCATCGAGACGTTGTTGCAGGCCAATGCCGGCGCAGGCCCGGTGGCGAGAGATCGCGCCGAGCAACTGGTGCGTGAAGTCGTGCAGTTGTACGGCGCAGCACTCGAACGCACCGTCGCTCTGGCAGATCCGGCCACGATGGATGCGATGGTTCGCGACGATCTGGTGTCCAGCCTGCTACTGGTGCACGGACTTCACCCGCACGACGTGGAGACCCGCGTCCGCACTGCGCTCGACAGCGTGCGTCCGTACCTCGGTTCGCACGGAGGCGACGTCGAACTGATCGAGGTGGCGGACGGCGTAGTGCGACTACGGCTTCTCGGAAGCTGTAACAGTTGCCCTTCGTCCTCGGTGACCCTCGAAACCGCGGTCCAGGACGCGGTGCAGGCGGCGGCACCCGAGACCACCGGAATCGACGTCGAAACACCGGATTCGCACGAGCTGAAGTCGGGTGTGATTTCGGTCGAGTCCCTGTTCTCGCACGTTCACGCCGACGGGGGAGGTACGCACTGGGTGGAGGTCCCCGAATTCGCCGAAGTCGAGGTGGGAGAGGTCGCGGGCTTCCGCGTGTCGGGCACCGATCTGTTGGTCTGCCGCTCCGGTGACGATCTGTACGCGTATCGCGACCGTTGCCCGGTGTGTGAGCACTCGATGGCGCGGGCTGTGCTCGAACGCATGATGGGCCGTCCTGCCCGAGACGCCGCTGTCCTCACCTGTCCGACGTGCTCTGCCCACTTCAGTGTGTACGGGGCGGGAGCGCGGGTGGGCACCGGCTCCGAGCACCTGGCGCCTGTGCCGGTGCTGATTCGCGACGGAGTGCTCTCGGTCGCGCTTGCTGACGATTCTGTGATACCGGTGACCTAGCCGTGAACGCAGCCCGGTCATGAAAGTCACTGTGGGAGAGGTGCTCACACGAATCGCCTCGTCGCGTGTCGTTCCGACCGGACCGAGGTGTGAGATGTGTGCGGCGGGCATAGGCGACGAACACCAGCACGTCGTGGACGTACAGGTCCGGAGCCTGATGTGCGTGTGCCGACCCTGCTATCTACTCTTTGCACCGGTCGACGCGGACCTTCGATACAAAGCGGTTCCCGATCGGTACCTCGAGTTTCCGGACTTCGACCTCGGCCCTGGCCGGTGGGAGTCTCTGGAAATCCCCGTCGGCCTGGCATTCTTCTTCCGCAACTCACTCCTCGACAAGTACATAGTCCTCTATCCGGGACCGGCCGGAGCTACCGAATCCGAGTTGCCCATCGACTCGTTCGAGACTGTGCTCGAGGAGAATCCGGGGCTCGCGCAGATGCGGGCCGACGTCGAGGCGTTGATCGTGTCGGTGCCCACGTCAGGACAATCGCCGAGATGCTTCGTTGTTCCCATCGACGCCTGTTACGAACTGGTGGGACGATTGCGCACCGTGTGGCGCGGATTCGACGGTGGCCAGGATGCCGCACGCGCAGTGGACGAGTTCTTCGGGCGCGTCGAGGCGCGAAGCAGGTCGGCATGACTGTTCTCGACTTCTCGATCGACAACATGGAGGTGGAACCGTACGCGGTTACGCCGAATCTGACGGTGAGATTGAGAATGTCGGAATCCACCGGCACGACCGTCCGTGCGGTGGCTCTGCGCGCGCAGGTACGAATCGAACCACACCGCCGACCGTACTCCGACGCCGAAGGCGAAGGTCTGCGCGATCTCTTCGGTCCGCGGGAGCGTTGGTCGAGTACGCTGCGCACCTTCCTGTGGATGGAATGTTCCACGGTCGTTCAAGGATTCACCGGAACAACGGTCGCGGCCTTGCCCATGGCGTGTACGTACGACTTCTCGGTGACGGCGTCGAAGTACATGCACGCACTCGGAGACGGAACGATTCCGATCGTGGTTCTACTGAGCGGCACGGTATTCACCGACGGACCGCGTGGTTTCTCCGTGCAGCAGATCCCGTGGGACAGATCTGCTGCCTACGAATTGCCGGTCGACGTGTGGAAACAGCTGATGGCTGCGCATTATCCGGCGTCTGGTTGGGTACGCCTCGACCATGAGACGATTGCCGATCTCGTGCGGTTCAAGGCAGCGCACGGCCTCACGGACCTCGATTCAGCCGTGCGGCAGTTGCTGACGGCGAGCCAGGTGCCGCGATGACTCGAACGGGGATGGATCACGACGTTCGGGCCGTGGCCGACGCCGTCCTGTACGAGGGATATCTTCTCTATCCCTACCGGGCCGGCTCGGCGAAGAATCAATCCCGTTGGCAGTTCGGGGTTCTCGGACCGCCCGGCGCCGCCGAGGTCGGAGTCGGCGAGGAACCGTCGATGTCCGCGCAATGTCTGCTCGGCGAATTCGAGCGGAACGGCGTCGAGGTTTCTGCGACTGTGAGATTTCTGCACCACCAGTCGCGGACGGTTGAACGACTCGGCGCCGGCGGGGCGTGGATCCCGGTCGATCGGTTGGTAGTCGGCGAGCGGGAGTCGATCTCGTGGGACGAAGCCACCGAGTCCGAGATCGTGTTGGGTCCGTGGGGTCTGGACGAACTCGAGGCCGGCGTCGAAGAAACCTTCTGTGCGGCCGGAGTTGTCGAAGGAGAGACTTTGTCGGGCTCTCGGGGCAGGGTGGTCGGACGGATCGTTCGGACACGGCTTCCGGTGAATGGCCTCTTGGCAGTGAGCGCCTCCGCCGGGGACGGACGCACGGTGATTTCCGTGACGATCATGAACGCCACGAGCGTCGACGCACGGGACAAGGGCACGGCCACCGCGCAATCGATGCTGGGGACTCACGTCATTGTGAACTGCACAGGCTCGAGGTTCCTGTCGTTGTTCGAAGAAGCAGATCACTCGGAGCAGTTGCGGCAAAATCGCTGTTATCCGGTGCTTGCGGGGACCGAGGACCCCACTCACCCTGGCACATCTCCCACCGTTCTGGTGTCACCGATCATCCTGTACGACTTTCCCGAGATTGCGCCGCAGAGCGAGGGATCTCTCTTCGACTCGACCGAGATCGACGAAATTCTCACCCTGAGAATCCTTGCCATGACCGACGAGGAAAAGGCGCGGGCGCGAGCTACCGACTCCAGAGCTGCCGACATCATCGACCGATGTGAGCGATTGACGGACGACGATCTAGCCGGCCTGCACGGTGTGCTGCGAAATCCGCACGCCGGTTCTGATCTGATACCCGAGGTGCCTGACGGTGTGGACTGGTGGACCCCGGAAGCCGACACCAGTGTCCAACCACGCACCGACGCAGTTCTGATCAACGGCGTCCGTGTCTCTGGTGGAAGTACAGTTCGGCTCCACCCCTCACGCCGCGCTGATGCTCAGGACCTGTTCTTCGACGGCCGGATCGCCCACGTCGCCACCATTCATGAAGACGTGGACGGCGACATTCATGTTGGGGTGACACTGTTGGACGATCCGGCCGCCGATCTGCACAACTGGTACGGCCGCTACCTGTACTTCGCGCCGGACGAGATAGAGCCGATGCCGCGCGACAGCGCGTGACGTACTCACAGCTATCGAACTTCACAGCTATCGAGAGGAGAACTCGCCATGAGGAGCATGGGATTGCTGTCGACGGCACTTCTCGGCGCCACCGCGATCGCAGCCGCGATCGTCCTGGTGGTGTCGATGCCGGACATCCAGCGCTATCTGCGAATGCGAAAGATGTAAAGCGCTGTGCGCGTGCTGATTGCAGGTGTCGGAAACATATTTCTCGAAGACGACGGATTCGGCCCCGAAGTTGTTCGGGCGCTGCAGCATGAGAATCTCCCATCGGGAGCTCACCTGGTCGACTACGGGATTCGGGGCGTGCATCTGGCGTACGACTTGTTGGAGTCGTGGGACGCCCTGGTCCTGATCGATGCCTTACCGGCGACCGGAGTCCCGGGCAAGCTCGCGATCATCGAAGTGGACCCCGAAAGTGAAGGCCCGCAAGGAGGTTTCGACGCGCACTCGATGCATCCGAGTTCGGTGTTTGCCAGCCTGCAGGCCCTCGGCGGAACACTCCCGCGGACGTTCGTGGTGGGGGCACATGCGAAATCGATCGGCGACGGAATCGGATTGAGTGCGGAGATGCGTGATTCGGTAAGGCAAGCCGCTTCTGCGGTGCTGGCACTCGTCCGGTCCATCGACGTGGACTGTGATGCCACCACACTGGGGCCGGAGGTGTGAGTCATGTGTCTGGGGATTCCGGGACGGGTACGCGAACTACTGGACGGATACGGAGGTCAACTCGCTCTCGTCGACGTGGAGGGGGCACCACGCAAGGTCAACATCGGAATGCTCGACGAAGGCACCGTCACGGCAGGTGACTGGGTGGTGATCCACATGGGCTTTGCAGTCGAGAAGGTCGACGAGCAGGGAGCTCGCCATGCTCGGGCCGGCCTCGAACTGATGGGCCGTGGTGGCCACGACGGTGAGGTAGTCGACTCCGATACTGGTAACGGCGAGGTCGGGACATGAAGATCGCCTGCCGTGTCATCGTTCGTGGCGTAGTCCAGGGGGTGGGCTTCCGGCCGTTCGTCCATGCGACCGCCACCGAACTGGGACTGTCGGGTTCGGTGGGAAATTCTGCTCTCGGTGTCGTGATCGACGTCGAAGGCGACGGAGAGACAATCGATGCATTTGTCGCTCGGGTGCGAAACCGCCCCCCACCGCTGGCACGGGTGGAGTCGGTGGAGCGCGAGGACTCGCGGCCGGTTGGTCGTGAGGGGTTTCGCATAGTCGAGACGGATGCGGGGTCGGTCGGGCGAACCTTGGCGCCGGCGGATGTCGGGATCTGCGACGACTGCCTCCGGGAACTGACTGATCCGAGCGATCGGCGATATCGTCATCCATTCATCACCTGCACCAACTGCGGTCCGCGATTCACGATCATCGAATCGCTGCCCTACGACCGGGCCGCTACGACGATGAAGCGATTCCCGTTGTGCGCGAACTGTGCGGCGGAGTACGTGGATCCCGCCGACCGCCGGTTTCATGCGCAACCGATTGCCTGCCCGCAGTGCGGTCCAACGCTATCGTTCGTGGAAGGGGACGCGCCCGCCGTGACCGGTGAGGGTGCACTGCTACGAGCCCGATCCCTACTGCGAGACGGGAAGATTCTTGCTGTCAAGGGAATCGGAGGATTTCACCTGGCTTGTGATGCCCGCGACGACCGCGCGGTTCACGAGTTGCGTGAACGCAAGCATCGAGCAAGCAAGCCGTTGGCGGTGATGGTGCGCGATGTGCCAGAAGCCAGAGAGTTGGGTGTGGTCGGTGATGCCGAGGCTGATGCCATGTCCTCGCGCGAGCGCCCGATTGTGCTGGTTGCCAAAGCGTCTGGATACGCGCTTTCCCCCTTGATTGCCCCCGGCATTCCGGATATCGGAATCATGCTGGCCTACAACCCGATTCAGCATCTTCTTCTGGGTTTGGCCGGAGAAGAGGCGGGCCCAGCGGTGTTGGTCATGACATCGGCGAACATCGGCGGTGAGCCGATTCTGTACTCCGACAACGATCTCGAACGATTGGGTGACCTGGCCGACGGGGTATTGACCCACAACCGTCCGATCTTGATGCCGTGTGACGACTCGGTGATGCGAATAGTCGGCAGTGGAAGACAGTTGCTTCGTCGCTCGCGCGGATATGCTCCGCTGCCCGTCACCGCGCCGTTCGACGTACCGCCTACCTTGGCGGTCGGGGCCGACCTGAAGAACACCTTCTGTCTTGCCGAGGACGGATATGTGTGGCCGAGTCAGCACATCGGAGACATGGGCGACCTCGCTGTCATCGACAGTTTTGCTGCGTCGGAGAGTCACTTCGAATCGATCACGGGGGTGGTGCCGCACCAGATCGCCTGTGACGAGCATCCTCGGTATCGCTCGTCCTCGTGGGCTCGCAGTCGTAGTGGTGACCGACCGGTGCGCATCGTCGGGCATCACCACGCACATGTGGCTTCCGTGATGGGGGAGAACGGCCGGGACGGGAGCGAACCAGTTCTCGGAATAGCGTTCGACGGCACCGGCTACGGGGCGGACGGCGCAGTGTGGGGAGGGGAACTACTGCTGGCGACGTACAAGGGTTATCGCCGTCTCGCGCATCTGGGATACGTACTGCTGCCCGGTGGCGATGCCGGAGTGGAACGGCCGTACCGAATGGCGCTCGCCCACCTGTGGCATGCCGGGTTGGACTGGGAATCCGACCTCGCGCCCGTGGCAGCCTGTCCGCCCCGAGAGCAGTCGGTCCTACTTCACCAGATGGAAACCGGTTTCGGGTGCGTGGACACCTCGAGCATGGGGCGGTTGTTCGACGCAGTCTCCTCGCTGACCGGGGTCCGTCAGAGGGTCGACTACGAAGCGCAGGCTGCCATCGAGTTGGAGGGGGTGTCGAGGGGAGTCGACAGCGCCGGTTCGCGGTACACCTTCGATTGGACGCAGTCGGACGACGATTCGTGGACAGCAGATCCGCGGTCGGTCATTCGGGCTGTTGTCCGCGATCTCCGGGAGAAGTTGCCCGCTGAAGTGATCGGCGCCCGTTTCCACGAATCCGTAGCGCACCTGGTGCTCGAGTGGGCAATTCGTGGCCGGGAACTGGCGGGAGTGGACGAGGTAGTACTCACCGGAGGTGTCTTTCAGAACCCTCTACTGCTCGTTCGGGCGTGTGCTCTGCTCTCAGACGCTGGATTCACGCCGTTGACAGGACTGGAGTTGCCGCCGAACGACGGCGGTCTCGCCTACGGCCAAGTGCTGGTGGGGAGTTCGTCATGAGGTCAGGAGTTGTGTCATGTGCCTAGCCGTACCGGGACGTATCGAGTCCCTGGAGGAACGCGACGGAACGACGATGTCGGTGGTGAACTTCGGTGGCGTCCGAAAAGAAGTGTGTCTCGAGTACATTCCGGGCGCCCAAGTCGGCGAGTACGTCGTGGTGCACGTCGGATTTGCCATCCAGCGACTCGACGAGGAATCCGCTCGCAGCACGCTGGCGGAATTCGAGCACCTCGGCGTACTGGAAGAGGAATTCGGTGACGGGTTCGAAAGGGCTGCCCGGGCCGCGGGGATCGAACCGAAGGAGACGGAATCATGAAATATCTGGACGAGTTCTCCGATCCGGAACTGGCCGGCAAACTGCTGGATCAGATCCGTGCGCTGGCCACACGGCGATGGGCGATCATGGAAGTGTGTGGTGGTCAGACACATTCGATCATCAGACACGGCATCGATCAATTACTTCCCCAACAGATCGAGATGATCCACGGACCCGGATGCCCGGTCTGTGTCACCCCGCTCGAGATCATCGACAAAGCTCTCGAAATCGCGGCAAGACCCGATGTCATTTTCTGCTCCTTCGGGGACATGTTGCGAGTTCCGGGGAGTTCGTCGGATCTGTTCCGCATCAAGAGCGCCGGCGGTGACGTGCGGGTGGTGTACTCACCGTTGGATGCACTGACTATTGCCAAGGAGAATCCGGGCCGGCAAGTGGTGTTCTTCGGGATCGGATTCGAGACCACCGCGCCGGCCAACGCCATGACCGTCTATCAGGCCAATCGCCTGGGTATCGAGAACTTCTCGCTACTCGTTTCGCACGTTCTGGTCCCGCCGGCGATGGCCGCGATCATGGATTCGCCAGAGTGCCGCGTGCAGGCATTTCTGGCGGCCGGGCATGTGTGCAGTGTGATGGGAACGTCGGAGTACCCGGCGCTGGCCGAGAAGTACAAGGTCCCGATCGTCGTCACCGGATTCGAGCCGCTGGATCTGCTGGAGGGCATCCGAAAGACGGTGCTGCAGTTGGAATCGGGTCGATACGAGGTCGAAAATGCCTACGCCCGTGCCGTCACCGCGCAGGGCAACACCGCAGCGAAAGCGATGCTCGAGGATGTGTTCGCCGTGTCGGACCGGACGTGGCGCGGCATCGGATCGATCCCGGACAGCGGTTGGCAGCTGGCACCGAAGTATGCGTATTTTGATGCCGAAGAGCGTTTTTCGGTGACCGATATCCACACTGACGAGTCGAGCGTCTGCCGTTCCGGAGAAGTGTTGCAAGGTTTGATCAAGCCACACGAGTGCAGTGCCTTCGGGAAGGAATGCACTCCGCGGAATCCGCTCGGTGCCACGATGGTGTCGTCCGAGGGGGCGTGCGCCGCGTACTACCTGTACCGGCGCCTGGAACTTCAGGAGGCGGGTCATGCCGGCTGAGGAGACCGCTGTCGTGGACTTGTCGGCGTGGGTCTGCCCACTGCCGCTGCGTGATTCGCCGAACATCGTCATGGGGCACGGTGGTGGAGGAGCGATGTCCGCCGAGCTCATCGAGCACCTGTTCCTGCCCTCGTTCGGAAGCGCTGCCGATGCAGAACTCGGTGACTCGGCCGTATTCGACGTCGGCGGGGTGCGGCTCGCGTTCTCGACCGACTCGTATGTCGTCAAACCCATGGTGTTTCCCGGCGGAACTATCGGCGATCTCGCTGTCAACGGAACGGTGAACGACCTGGCGATGACTGGAGCGCAGCCATTGGTGATGTCGACGGCATTCATCCTGGAAGAAGGGACGGCACTGACCGACATCGCGGGAATCGCGAAGGCGCTCGGTGAGGCCGCGCACGTTGCCGGCGTTCGGCTGGTGACAGGTGATACCAAGGTCGTCGATGCCGGTCACGGCGACGGAGTCTTCATCAACACCGCAGGAATCGGGATTGTCGCAGACGGGGTGGACATCAGCCCCACTCGCGCACAAGTGGGTGACGTCGTGATCGTCAGCGGCGACATCGGCGTTCACGGCGTGGCAGTGATGAGTTGTCGCGAAGGTCTCGAATTCGGGACCGAAGTGCGCAGTGATTGTGCGGCCCTGAACGGCGTGGTGGCCGACATGATTGCCACCGGTGTCGACATCCACGTCCTGCGCGACCCTACGCGGGGCGGAGTCGCCGCGACCCTCAACGAGATCGCTCAGGCGTCGAACATCGGGGTTGCGCTGGTGGAGCGAGATCTGCCGATTCCCGCTGACGTGCGCGACGCCTGTGGGCTACTCGGCTTGGATCCGTTGTACGTCGCAAACGAGGGCAAGTTGATCGCTTTCGTTCCACGCGAAGATGCCGCCCTGGTTCTGGAAGCGATGCACGGCAATCCACTGAGTGTGGGAGCCGCCGTGATCGGGGAGTGCGTGGCCGAACATCGCACAATGGTGGTGGCGCGTACGGCATTGGGAGGCAATCGGGTAGTGGATTTGCCGGCAGGTGAACAACTTCCTCGGATCTGCTGATGACTGCCGTCGGTATGAACGGGCCGGCGTTGTTTGCCCGCTACGCGTATCCGCCGAACGAGTTGGGTTACTGCGGACCCGACGATCCTTCAGTGCTGCTTCGTCTGGCCAGCGGCAACTCGGGCAGCGGCGACCGTGATCACGCTCGTCAATTCGACGGTGCGTGGCCGTACCTCGAGGCATTGGCTGTAGGAGCGGGCATCGACGACCCCCTGGATTCGCGAGTGATCGAAGCCTATTGGGTGGGAGGTGATCTCCTCGACTCTCTCGATTCGGGGAAGTTGTTACAGCACTTGAGGGGGGCATTCGGTGAACGCGAGAACACCGGGTTCCTCCCCGTCCTCGGGGGTCGGGACCGCGCGCTCGCGCACCACAGTTTTCACGTATTTCTGGTGTATCCGTGGGTCAAGCTTCTTCGGAAGCGCGGTGCGGTCCCACTGTCCGTCCTCCAGAACTGCCGGATCAGATGGGGAGTGGTCGAGGACGTCGGCGAGGAGCATGCATTGGTGGTTTCGTCCCCGCTCGAGTTCGACGGTGAGCAACTCGCACGCGGCCGACCGGCAACGCAGAGAGTGCGGTGGAGGGTCGAGGGCAACGCGCTTGCGGCGATGCCCGTCCCCGGCGCTGTGGTGACGATGCACTGGGATTGGGTGTGCGACAGGATAACGGCAGAGCAATCACGTGCATTGGATGCCGCGGAAGACTCGGGATTGCGGATCGCGAACCGAATGCTGTCGACCGATATGTGATCGTCAGTTCCCCTCCAGGACGGAGGCTACGGTGAATTGGGGTAGCGCGGTACCGGACAGCGCACTGTGGTTGGCAGAGGCATATGCGATCACGGTAGCGGTTCTCGTCGTCACCGCGCTGCTGCTTGCTCGGTATACCGTCTGGGGCAACCAGTTTCGGCGAATGGCTTGGCCCTACTTCGATCCCCGGCGCACCGTCATTCCGCTGTCGATTCTCGCGTTACTGCTGCTGCTCACGATATTCGGTGTCCGCGTGACGGTGTTGTTCTCGTACTGGTACAAGGATTTCTACGACGCCATTCAGAACCTCGACGAAACCGCTTTCTGGCACTACCTGCGAGTGTTCGCGATATTGGCCGCAGTCCACGTCGCTAGCTCACTCGTCGTCTACCTGGTAGGCCAAACACTCGATATCAATTGGCGCAGTTGGCTCAATGACACATTGACCGACGATTGGCTCGACGGCCGCGCGTACTATCGCGGAAACTTCCTGGAGAACCCGGTCGACAATCCGGACCAACGTATTCAGGCAGACATCACCGCATTCGCGACGTCGTCCCGCACGTTGTCCATGGGCGCCGTCGCCGCAATGGTCTCGATCGTCAGCTTCACCAAGATCCTGTGGGATCTGTCCGGTCCCTTGACTGTTTTCGGTGCCGAGATTCCGCGAGCGATGATCTTTTTCGTCTACATCTACGTGTTGGTGACCACGGCACTCGCATTCTGGATCGGCCGGCCTTTGATCATGCTGAACTTCTTGAACGAGAAACTCGGCGCCAGCTTCCGGTACGCGTTGGTTCGACTACGGGAGTACGGCGAAAGCATCGCCTTCTATCGCGGAGAGAACGTCGAACGACGCACGCTCGGACTACGTTTTGCTGCAGTGATCCGCAATATGTGGGCGATCGTCTTCCGGACGCTCAAGTTCAGTGGCTTCAATCTGGCAGTGGATCAGACAGCGGTGGTGTTTCCGTTTCTGGTCCAGGGATCTCGATTGTTCAGCGGGCAGATCACTTTCGGCGACGTGATGCAAACTGCTCAAGCATTCGGCCAGGTGCACAATTCGTTGTCGTTCTTTCGAGAGTCTTATGCCGATTTTGCAAGTTTCCGGGCCACACTGATCCGTTTGACCGGGCTCGCCGATGCCAATCGACGTGCCCGCGCACTTCCCGTGCTCGACGCGTTCTCCGCTGGCAGTCATTTGGTTGTTCGGGGACTCGACGTGCGCACGCCGGTTGGTGAGGCGTTGATCTCCGAACTCGACATGTCACTGGGGCCCGGCGATGCACTGCTGGTGAAGGGTCCGTCGGGTAGCGGCAAAACCACGCTGCTCCGCAGCATCGCGCAGTTGTGGCCGTACACAAACGGTTCCGTGACCACCCCGGTCGGAGACGTCCTGTTCCTCTCACAACGGCCATACCTACCATTGGGTTCTCTGCGCGCGGGTTTGGCATATCCGGACCAGTTGCCCTCAGGTCAGCCGAACACCGGGCGCTCGAACTTCGACGACCGCAGGCTCCACGATGCGCTCGCCGAGGTGCATCTCGCACATTTGATCGGTCGGCTCGACGAGCCGGCTGATTGGACTCGAATTCTGTCGCCGGGCGAACAACAACGGTTGGCGTTCGCCCGAGTCCTCCTGATCCGACCGCGAACCGCATTTCTCGACGAGGCGACATCCGGAATCGACGAAGGCCTCGAGTACACGCTCTACGACATCCTTCGCCGTGAACTGCCCGACAGCATCATTGTCAGCGTCGGGCATCGCAGCACCCTCGACGTTTTTCACAATCGACAACTCGAACTGCGCGGTGCGGGACACTGGACTCTCGCTGATCACGAAGGCTGAGAAAACTTTCGACAGTCGGATTCTTGCGACAGGATTCGGCCGGGTTACCCGCCGCGCCGCGATCGATCGGAGACACGGACCGTCACGAGGTCGAAGGGTTGCGGAAGTCGTTTGTGCGCTGGAGCACCCAGGCCGCAATCCTGGTGCGCGAGCCGTACCCCAGTTTGTTCAGTATGTGATCGACGTGGCCGTCGACAGTGCGCTGAGAAATGACCAGCTTGTCCGCGATTGCTCGGTTGGTCAGGCCCTGTGCGACGAGTTCGGCCACCTGCTGCTCCCGCGGAGTCAGCACTTCGTCGGCCGCCGATTTCGGTGATCCACCGGGCGGTTGCTCTCTCAGCGCGCGGGCCGCTGCGTCGTCGAGAGTCAGAGCTCGTCCATGAGCGAATGCTGTTTGAAACACCCTGTCTCCGATCCGGTTACGAGCCTCGGTCACGCTGTTTTCGTGGTACGGGACCATGCTCCTGAAGGTGTCCATCGGGCTGCCCGTGGCGGTGAACAGCGTGTCGGCAGCTCCCATCAGTGTGGCTGCCAGCTTTGTGTCCCGGTCGACAAGCGTCCACGCGATTTCCTCGAGGCACCATGCACATCCGAACTGGTTACCCAGCCCTCGCAGCAATCGGAGAGAATCTTCGAGTAGCTCGATACCGCGAGCGTGGTTGCCATGACGCCACAGGGCGGATCCGTAGTCCGACATCGTCATCGACCGCCACAAGATTTCGCCGCGCGATTCGGTGAGGGCCAACTCCTCCTCGTAAATACTTGCAGCCCGGTCGGTTTCGCCGAGTGCGTCGACGACGAAGGCGAACCAGTAGAGCGCGGGTACCAGACGGGCGATGTCGTCGTTTGCCCGGAATGCTGCGACAGCCTGCTCCAGGTACTCGGCGCCGCGCACGAGATCGCCGTCGGCGACCGCGACGAATCCGAGCGTGTACCGCGCCAGTATGCGTCCGTCGTCGTTCCGCTGCATCTCGGCCTGTCGCCGAGCCTCTTCGGCAATGCTTGTCGCCGAAGCGATATCTCGTTGGAGGGCTGCCAGCAGTGCGCCTGTCGCGGCGGCCTCGACTACCGCCTCATCGAGAGTGCCCTCGGTCAGTTCGGGCACCTCGGCCAGGGCGCGACCCAACCAGTAGCGACCTTCGTTGAATCGACCACGTGCAAGCCAGTAATCATGCAAGGCACTTGCGGTACGCAATGTGGCTTCGACCGAGTCGGGTTCGGTCAGACCGAATTCCAACGCGGTGCGCACGTTGGGTAAGTCGCGGTCGATCCGCGTCATCCAATCGATTTGGTGCGGCCCCGTCCAGTCGACTCCGGCGCGGAAGACGAGTTGCCTGAACCACTCACTGTGCCTGCGCTGCAGCGAGACCCACTCGTCGACTGACACCAGTTCACGCCCGTAGTCGCGAAGAGTCTCGAGTAGGCGGTAGCGGACGTAAGAGCCGTTTTGTTCACGGATGAGGATCGACTTGTCGACAAGGGACATCACGAGATCGCCCAAGTCGTCGTTCTGTGCTTCGTCGGCGAGAATTCCTTCGACGGACCCGAGATCGAAGCTACCCGCAAATACGCTCGAGTTCGCCCACAACGACTTCTCCGGCGGCGTACACAGAGCGAAGCTCCAGTCGATACTCTGTGCAAGCGTTTGTTGACGCGCTGGAGCGTTCCGGCTGCCCCGCGTCAGCAGTTGGAAGCGGTCGTCGAGTTTTTGCAGGATCTGATCGACCGACATCGCCCTCAGTCGGGCAGCCGCCAACTCGATCGGCAGTGGTAGTCCTTCCAACCGGCGGACGATCTTCTCCACAGCCGCGCTGTTCTCGCTGGTGATGCGGAAGTCCGTCACGGAGGAACGTGCCCGCTGCTCGAACAGCATCATCGCATCACCATCACGGGTGTCGGTTGGCGACGGCGCCTCGGTGGGAAATCGCAGAGGCGGCACCCGTAATACCATCTCGCCGGGAATGTCGAGCGGTTCTCGGCTGGTCGCCAGAAGTGCCAATCGGGCACAGCACCGGAGAAGTTCGGCGGCGGTGTCGGCAACCCAGCCGATGAGGTGTTCGCAATTGTCCAGAACAAGCAGGACACGTTCGTCGACGAGACGGCCGATCAGTACCGATCGCGGTGACCGCGTAGATCGGTCTTGTACTCCGAGTGCGGCAAGAATCGTCTGATCGAGAAGTGCCGGCTCCCGCAGTTCGCTGAAGTCGACGAACCAGACGCCCCCGGGGAACGCACGGGAGGAATCATCGGCGGCACGGAGCGCCAAGCGGGTTTTGCCGACCCCACCCAGGCCCGTAAGGGTCACAAGCCGGTAGTCCGACAGCAGGCGTCGGACTTCTTTGGCCTCGGACCGACGACCGACGAAACTGCTCAGTTCGATCGGTAGGTTTCCTCGTTTTGCCGCCATGAGAATCGCGCCGAATTTGTACGTCCTGAGTGGATTGACCCCACACAGTGTACGCGGAATCGCGTGTGCGAAATCTGTCAAGGCACCACCGGTGTTCGCCCGTGATTGCCGTTGGGCCGAAGCTTTTCGGTGCATGACGCGGAATAGCGAGCACTTTCCACCGACGTAGTTCGCGCCTCATTCGAAAGGGATGAGAGGCGCATTTCATCTTTCTGGCGCACTTACGATTCGGGCATGAAACGTGTGTGGGAAGGTGTGCGGCGCTACGGCAAAACGCTGCACTCGGTCGGGTTGTCGTTCGGTCTGGTGTTTTTCGTCCTCTCGATGAGCCCGTCCCTCTTACCGCGCGCGTGGTACCTGCAGGGCGTGGCAACCGGTATTTCCGTCGCCACCGGGTACGGCATCGGTGTGAGCGTGGCGTGGATGATCCGCAAATGCGGAGTCGAACCGAGATGGTCGGACCGGACCAAGCGGATCGGTTGGGCCGTACTCGCCGTACTGGCAGTGATATTGGTGCCTCTGTTTCTGATCTTGGGTTCGTGGTGGCAGCAGATCGTCCGTGATCTGGTCGAGGCGCCTCGCGTGAACCGGGCGAACTATCTTCTGGTGCTGCTGATTTCGCTGGTGGTGTGGTTGACCTTGTTGGAGGTGGGTCGTGGTCTGCGGTATCTCACCAGAGGGCTCGCTGCCGTTGCTCTGCGGTTTGTTCCCAAGGAAGCAGCGAAAGTCGCGAGCTTGGTCGTCGTCTTCGCGTTGGCGATCTTCGTCGTCAACGGTGCCCTCTACAACGGGCTCATCGCTTTTGCGAACTGGAGTTTCTCCGGCGCGGACAACGACACGCCCGATGGTATCGACCAGCCTCTGATCGCCGAACGCAGTGGTTCACCCATGTCTGCCGAGGCATGGGATTCGCTGGGCAAGGAGGGTCGCACTTTCATGGGTAGCGGGCCGTCTGCGGTGCAGATTTCCGCGCTGACCGGCCGGGACGCGAAGCAACCCATCCGCGTGTACGCCGGCCGTGAGTCGTCGGATTCCGTCGACGGTGTCGCGCAGCGGGTCGTCAACGAACTCGAGCGCACCGGCGGCTTCGACCGTGCCGTCCTGGCAGTAGTGACCACCACCGGCCGCGGCTGGGTGAACGACGACGTGGCGTCCGCTTTCGAATACGTCCAGGGCGGCGACACCGCCATCGCGGCGATGCAGTACTCGTTCCTTCCCAGCCCTTTGGCATTCATCGCCGATCGCGAAACCCCGATGGCCGCAGGCCGGGCGCTGTTCAACTCTGTCTATGCGAAGTGGATCGATCTGCCGCTCGACAAGCGCCCCAAGCTTGTCGTTTTCGGCGAGAGCCTCGGATCGTACGGGGGGCAGGCCGCGTTCGCGGGAGCACAGGACATGGCGACGCGGGTGGATGGGGCGTTGTGGTCGGGGACTCCGAACTTCACCGCTCAATGGCAGGAGATCACCAGCAGTCGTGACTCCGGCTCACGGGAAGCCGTGCCGGTGATCGACGACGGGCAGTCGATTCGTTTCGCTGCCTATCCGGAGGATCTCGAACTGGATGCGCCGTGGAACGACTCACGCGTCATGTACTGGCAGCACGCCAGCGACCCAATTGTCTGGTGGTCTTTCGACCTGCTTCTGAACAAGCCGGACTGGCTTGCCGAGCCTCTCGGCCGTGATGTCGATCCGGGAATGACGTGGATACCGTTCGTGACATTCTGGCAGGTGACACTCGACATGGTCTTCTCGGCGGACGTTCCGCCAGGTCACGGGCACAACTACGGTGCCGAGGCGGCGGACATGTGGGCGCGGATCCTGCACCCCGACAACTGGTCTCAGTCGGACACCGACGCGATTCGCGGCGCTCTGACGAACGACTTTCAACCCACCAAGTAGTAGTGCGGAGTGCGGACCTCGTGACGGTCTCTCGTCGTTGGACCGGGAGTACTCGCTCTAGATCGTTCTATCACTGTTTGTCAGCTATCTAACAAGGAGCGCGATGCATTCATCAAGAACACTCGTAGCTGCGGTGGCGCTGAGCGCGATCACTGTATTTGCCGGGGCTGGGTCCGCGGTTGCCGCGCCGGCGGTCGGATCTGTCGATTTCGGTTCGTCGAGCGGATCCGGATCAGGAACCGGTTCGGCTAGCGGATCCGAATCTGGTTCTGTCGATTTCGGATCCGGCGGACCGGACGTCGAGCATCCGGTGTCGACCTGCTTCTGGTCCGTGCCGATCAATCCCGAGCGCGCGGACCCACAGCTCAACTACGCCTTTCCTGACACTGCGGCGATTTACTGGGCTGCGCAGTTCACAATCCCCGAGAACGCCGAGTTGGTTATCCGAGGGCAGTATGCGCATGCGCGCTATCAGTCGTTGAACTCGTACAACGCGGCAACCGCGATGCCGACCGCCGTCCTCAATGACATTTCGACAGCTCCCGACGCAGGTTCGCGCAACACCTATCTTCCCGGTGCCGATCGATCGAACGAAAGTGCCAGGTCGTACACGGCTTCCGTCCTCAACGAGGCCTCGCCTGTTGAGCCGAAACCCAACACCTTGTATGCCGGTGTGCCAGGTCAGGACCGGATAAGCCTGCTTTATCGCATCTACCTGCCGGACAACGGGCGTGATCTCACCGGCGGCGTTGGACTGCCTGAGCCAGAGCTGCACCTTCCCGGTGGTCAAGTGCTGCGGGGGCAGGATCTGTGTTCAGCGGTCGGTGCGGACAACGGAATCTTGAAGCCGGCTTCGCTGCCGTTAGACACGTACAAGGCATTGCGTGACCAACCGGGCAAGCCTGCGACATTCCCTTCCGAGCAGGCACCAGTCTGGCGGGCGTACTACAGCGCCGAGTTCACGCTCGGCTGTACCTATCTCGGCAAATGCGATGGCACACCCCAGCGGGTGGGCGGGCAGTACTCCAACATCGACAACAGCTACGTCACAGCCGAAGTCAACCGTGGGTTCGGCGAAGTTCTAGTACTTCGGGGAGAGTTGCCGAGGACTCCGAAGACTACAGGCGGCGCAAAGAATCTCGACAGCGCGGTCGACATGCGGTTCTGGTCGATGTGCAGCAATGAATCGCTGGCAACGACGAAGGTAGCGACGTGTCTGTTCGACGAGCAGATGGCCACTGATGCGGATGGTCGCTACACGATTGTCGCGTCGCTCCCTGAAGACCGACCCGCAAACGCTACGAAGGAATGTGGGGTGTCATGGCTTTCGCTCTCGCCGGCCGGTGACGGCGCAGGGCATCCCGACGATTCCCTCTTGATCATGCGGAACATGCTGCCGGCCAAGGACTTCAGCCACGCTGCACACGATACCAAGACGCCCGGCGACGAGAAGGCCGTGATGGGAGAGTATTTGCCGGACGGGCAATATACGTCCAAGCTCGCGTTCGAGGGCAGTGGCTGCGCGAAGTAACCCGTCTTTACGCGTGAGGTCACTACTCGAGATTGTGTCTGGTGATCCTCCTCGATGATGTCGGCTGCGCTCTGCTGCGAGCGCAGCCGACACACCGTTAGCCAAGTCTTTTCGCGATCTTCGGTGGGGAATCGAGGCCTGCGGTTCAGGCACTCATCCCTTTCGAATGAGGCATCAACTACGCAGGCGCTCGCAGTGTCAGCATTGTCGCGCAGCGGTATCAGCTGTGCTCTGTTGTCCGCCGTGGCGGACAGGGGCGCCTTTTCTCGCCTACCGCCTATCCTGCTTGCTGCAATCAGAAATGAGTTTTGACATGGGTTCCGTTGTCGGAGAACTTCTCCCATTGGCCGTCGGTGTCGCCGTGTCGCCGGTGGCCGTCATCGCCACTATCTTGATGTTGCTCTCCAAGCGAGCGGGTAGCACCAGCGCCGGGTTCGCGGTGGGCTGGTTACTCGGAATCTTCATCGCTACAGTTCTTTTCGTCATCTTGTCCAGTGCCGTCAGCACGTCAGACGACGGACCGTCCGCCACGGTTTCGTGGATCAAACTAGCTCTCGGTGTCCTCCTGTTGGCCGTCGGGGTCAAGCAGTGGCGGGGGCGCAGCGGCGAGCACGAAACACCGAAGTGGATGCAAGCCGTCGACGAGATGACCGCGGTCAAGGGATTGGGCCTTGGATTCGCGCTCGCCGCGATCAACCCGAAGAACCTGCTCATGTGCATCGCGGCCGGAGTGTCGATCGGCTCGGCGTCGTTGGCGACCAGCGGAGCGATCACCTCGATTCTCGTATTCACGGTCATCGCCAGTTCAACTGTCGCGATCCCGGTCATCGGATACCTGGTGGCTGCTGATCGCCTGCGAAAGCCATTGGCCTATCTCAAAGTCTGGCTCGAGGACAACAACACCACGGTGATGAGTGTGTTGATCTTGGTCGTCGGAGTTGTTCTGATCGGCAAGGGAATTGGCGGAATCTTCTGATACCCGCTCTTTCGCGTGGTGTGAACGCGCGATTCCCGGATGATCGTTCGATCAGGCGCGCTTGACCGCGTAGTCGCCGTCGGCGTGACCGATCAGTTGCCATCCGCCCTCGATCGGGGACAGTCGGACGTCGGAGAGATTCGTGGTCTCGAGCTGTGGCCGGTCGGTGCCGGGGTACCAGGCCTCGACCCGTCCGGTGCCGCTCCCGTCAAACCCGTCACGCGATACCTCCGTCAGCGAGCCGGGCGCTGCCCGCGGATACGCTCGCGAGAGTGGCGCGGCGAATCCCTCTACGAGCCCGAGTGATTCACCGGACGGGCAGTCGATGCGATTCAGATTTCCCTGCGGCTGGTGGGTATTGCCGTCGCGAACCGGGTGGGGGTCACCGCACGCTTGTGTCCACGACCACCACGCGCCGCCCATCCGGTACCTGTCGGTGGCATCGACGAAGCGGTCGACGTCTGCTCTCTGCTCGTCGGCGTCGCCGAACCAACCCCATTCACCTGTCCACAACGGTGCGTCGTACCAGGCGGCAGCGAGGTCGGCGATCTTGAATCCGTCTTCGATTCCGGGAAATTCGCTACTGACCGTTATCGATTCGCTGTAGAGATGGGGCGAGAAGACCACCAGGGGATCGGTCAGGTAATGGCGTGAAGGCAGCGCGTCGAGGCCGAAAGCCGACCAGATCGCGCTGGGCTCGAAGAACACGAGGTGTGGAAATCCTCCTGCTTCGGCCTGTCTGATGGCGTCGGTGGCCCGCTTGTAGAACTGCCCGATCTGATCAGCTGCCGTGAATGGATCGCGCAGGCCGGGGTTCGGTTCGTTCAACAGGTCGTATCCGGCTACAGCTGGTTCGTCTTTGAACTCGGCAGCCAACCGCGCCCACGTCGCGACGAGGCGACTCTGGATTCCTTGCTCGTCGTCGTAGAACGCCTGGAAGGCATGGGCGATCGCGGGTGCGGCTTCCCTGAGTCCACCGATGTTGCAGGTTGTCCATCCGCCGGTCAGGGTTGCCCACTCGGGTGCGCCGTCCCAGCCGACTCCCGGCCGCATGAATGACGGGCACGACTGGTCGCTCGGGGTGCCGACGTACGGGCCCCATGCATCCTGATGCATGTCGAGAACGGTGTAGATGCCGTGGTCTTTTGCATCCTCGACCGCTACTCGAACGCGGTCGACGTACGCAGTGTCGAATGCACCGCGGATCGGTTCCAGGAGGGACCACGCGACGTTGAGTCGGACGACGTTGAAGCCCAGCGCTGCCATCTGCGCGAAGTCCGTTCTTCCCAGCGGCGTAACGGTGGGTAGACCGGTGCCGTTCGTTGCGTAGTCATTGAGACCGTTGGCGTTCACGCCGCGGAGCAACACCGTTCGTCCGTCGACGTCCTTGATCGTTCGATCTGCGACGGTCAGTTGGGGGAGAGTCCAGCCCGGATCCGGTGGTGCAGCGTTCGCCGCCGGAGTTGCAATCTGGAGGACCAGGATTGCGAGGGTGGCAAGCAACAGCGCACGCATCCATCGACCTTTCTAGACAAACGTCCAATTCCGAGTCGAGGCTAGCGTGAGAAGACCTCTTTCCGGCGCGGTTTGCTCATACCTGTCACGGCCCCGCGTTGCCGAGAACACGTCGGACACGTGCTCCTGCTGGAGGTGTCATCATTGTCGACAAGTCTCGACCCGAGGGAGCCCTGGTGAAGCTTGCATTGACTGATCTGATCGAACAAATGCCTCGTGACGATTTGGCGAGTACGCGAGCGTTCTATGCGTCGCGGCCTGCCGGTGTCGGTCCGAGTTCCCTGCAGGAACTGCTTGTGGTGCGAGCATCCAGGGTGGTTGATCCCACGGCGAGCCGGGCTGTTGAACACGCACTCGACATCGAGGGCCGATCCGTTTCGGTGCGCGTAGTCACTCCGAAAGACGGCGATGTCAACGGGGTCTATCTGTATCTTCCGGGTGGGGGTTTCTACATGAGTTCAGCGGCCAGCGCTGACGCCCGAAGCATGAGACTTGCCGACGAGGTCGGGGTGGTAGTGGTTACCGTCGATTACCGGCTTGCACCGGAATTCCCTTGGCCGGCAGCGCCGGACGATTGTGAGGAAGTCGCCTTGTGGCTGCTTGAGGTCGCTGCCGAACGGTTCGGGACGACCAGGCTCGCCATCGGTGGCATGTCGGCGGGAGCAACCTTGGTGACGACGACGTTGCTGCGCCTTCGTGATCGAGGTCTGGCCAAGGCATTTTCGGGTGCGGTGCTGGAAGCGGGTACGTACGACGTCAGTGCCCAGACTCCCGCGGGCCGCACCATCAGCGACGAATACTTCATCGAAGCCTACGTCGGCCATGTCGATGATCGCACTCTCCCGGATATTTCTCCGACATTCGGCGACCTCAGCGGCCTGCCGCCGACCCTCGTTGTCGTTGGATCAGAAGACGTGGTCCTGGCAGAGAACCTTGCCATGGTGGCGCGACTGTCGGCGGCCGGAAACGACGTCGACTTGCGTCTCTATCCTGATGTCCCGCATGGATTTACAAACCATCCAACGCCTGTTGCCCGCCGCGCTGCGTCGGATATGGGTGCCTGGCTTGGGCAATGTCTCGACGGCGAGTCGGAGTGACAAGCACGGGCGCGGCCGCGGTCTGTCGTTCGAACGGGCCCGGCGTGGTCGATGGCGACGCAGTGACGGGCAAGAGTTTCTTCCTGCCGGATGGCGGCTGGCCGGGCACCTGAACACATGTCCGGTTTCTGGAGCAAAGTCGGGACGAGGAGCGTGCCACCCTTGTAATCTCGCACGGGAGTTTGCGGGGCGCGGGGTATCCCGCACAGCGAATGAGAGGATGAAGGTGACAACTGTCTACACGCGCCGCCGAGGGGCGCGCCCTTTCGGAATCGCCCTCGCTGCGCTGGTCGCCATGGGTGCGGCCCTGACAGGCCCCACACTCGCCTCCGCCTCGAGCGGCGACCTGCAATTGGGTTCGAGTCAGTTCGGATCGTCCGGGGAGCAACCGCCGCTGCCGGAGATCCCACCGCCGTCCGCGGCCGAGATCAGGCTCGACGAGGCGCGGAACTTCCGCGACATCGGCGGGTATCGGACTACCGACGGCAGGACCGTCCGGACAGGCCTGGTGTTCCGTTCCAACAAGCTCAGCTCGCTCAATGAGACTGATCTGGCAAAACTCACCGCCGCGAACCTGACCCTCGACGTCGACCTGCGCAACGCCTCCGAACGTGCGGAGGATCCCGATCGGATCCCCGCCGGGGTCACCTACCAGGTCGCCGACGTCGTCAGTATCGAACACGGCATCGCGTTCCACGAGTTCGTTCCCCTGACCCTCGGTCGCGCGTTGATCGACGGCGCAGTCAAGGGAACCTCGAACATCGGCCAGAGCATCGGCTACCCGTTCATGGTCAACTACCGTGGTTCCGATGTCGCCTTCCGTGACCTGCTGACTGCGATCGCGAACAACTCCGACGGCGCAACCGTCTACCACTGCAGTGCAGGGAAGGACCGCACCGGCTGGGGTACCGCGATCCTGCTGACCATTCTGGGTGTCCCGCGTGAGTTCATCAGTGCCGATTTCATGGCGTCGAACACGTACCTGGGCCGGGACGACGCGGTGGACCTGTCGTGGCTCGATGCGGCGTATGCACAGGTGGACCGGCTCTACGGCGGTATGGATACTTACGTACGGGAGGGCCTCGGCGTCGACCAGGGCACTGTCGACTCTCTGCGCGCCAAGCTTCTCCTCTAAGCGGAGCTCCACGCCCGGCTTCTTGCCTACTCGGACCTTCTTCTGTCCCAGTGCGACCTGTGGTTGCGGGAGCGCGCGATTGTGTGGCGCCGCTCCTGGGGTGGGCCCGAGGTTTCTTGGCCGTGTGCGATCACCAAGTGGCGCAAGAACTTGGCGCGCAAGAATCACGACTGGTCATGGACTCGACGCTGGCCAATTGGTCAGCATCGAATCGAGAGCCTCGAGGATTCTTGCCCAGCTTTCGGCGCTGTCCGGTGCACTGTGGCTGAACGATCCACCCAGCTCGAGGCTGGCGTACCCATGAAAAACGCTGCCGAGCAACCGAACTGCGTGGGTCTGATCGAGATCGGTGAGGTTGTACCCGCGCAGAATCGATCGCATCATCTGCGAGTGTCTGAAACCCGCGCTCGCGGCCGCGGCCTCCGGGGTGAGGCGCATCTGTGACGCGGCGTACCGACCAGGGTGTGACCTCGCGTAGTTGCGGTACACGTTCGCGAAGGCGGTCAAGGCGTCGCGGCCGGACCGACCGGCCACGGCGTCAGCAGCCTGGTCGGCCATCTCTTCCAAGGCAAGCAGCGCGATTCTGGTTTTGAGGTCGTTCGAACTTTTCACGTGCGAGTACAGGCTTGCGACCTTGACGTCGAACGCTCTGGCGACCGCCGATACGGTCACCTGCTCGAAGCCCACCTCGTCGGCCAATTCGGCGCCCGCCACGGCGAGGCGTTCGGGTGTCAGTCCTGCGCGAGGCATGTCCGTTGGTCCTGTTCGTCGAGAAGTGAAACCGCTTGCCTAAATAGTATAGGCAAATTACTGTGTGCTGTAGTTAAAACCTTCGCAACTTATCTACAGGTGAATGAGATGAACAGCCAGAGCAGCTGGATTACTACCGCAATTTCCGAGGACATCGTGCGCGGAGCCCTCGAGCTCGAGCGGACCGAACGCGGTGTGCTGACACACCGTCTGCCTGCCAGAGCTCGCACGCAATTCGCTGACGGGCAGATGGCAATGGCGCAATCACAACCGTCCGGAGTGCGGCTGGTGTTCCGAACCAGCGCTACGGCCATCGAACTCGACACTCTGCCCACGAAAATGATCTACATCGGTGCCCCGCCGAGGCCGCAAGGGGTGTACGACCTGATCGTCGACGGCGAACCAACCGGGCACGCAATCGCTGAGGGTGGCAACACGGTGACGATCGACATGGCGACCGGTACCGCTCAGAGACAATCCGGACCCGTCAGCACCATCCGCTTCGCGGACTTGCCCGCGCGATCCAAGACCGTCGAGATCTGGTTGCCGCACAACGAAACCACCGAACTTGTCGCATTGCGAACCGACGCCCCGCTCGAACTCGCAGTCGGCACGAAGCGCGATGTGTGGCTCCATCACGGAAGCTCGATCAGTCAAGGCTCCGGCGCTGAAAGTCCCTCCCGCACTTGGCCTGCTCTCGCAGCCTCCCTCGGCGGCGTGGATCTGATCAACCTCGGGTTCAGCGGCAGCGCTCTGCTGGACCAGTACGTCGCCCGCGCTATGCGAGACACTCCTGCCGACCTCATCAGCATCAAGATGGGCATCAATCTGGTCAACTCCGACGTGATGCGCCTGCGGGCCTTCACGTCGGCAATGCACGGCTTCCTCGACACGGTCCGCGACGGTCATCCAGTGGCTCCACTGCTGGTCGTCTCGCCTGTCTATTGCCCGATTCACGAAGACACGCCTGGACCTGGTGCATTCGATTTCGACGCGCTTGCCAGAGGCGAAATGCGATTCGTTGCTACCGGCGATCCCGCCGAGCGCGCAGCCGGAAAGCTGACGCTGCGCTCTATTCGGGAAGAGTTGGCGCGCATCGTAACCCAGCGATCGGCGGATGATCCCAATCTGCATTACGTCGACGGGTGCGATCTCTATGGTGCGGCCGAGAACGAAGAGTTGCCGCTTCCCGATCAGCTCCATCCGGACGCTGCGACGCACCGTCTCATCGGCGAACGCTTTGCCCAACGGGTATTCGCAGACGACGGCGCATTCGCACGCTCGGTGTGATCGCGCAATCTGGTTCGATCGGATTTCACACGATTTGACCCTGACGTAGCGTGAGGGCTCACGATGGCTTCATGACCGATACTTACCCAGCATTCGACATCAGCCCCGTCCCTGTCCCCGCTATAGACGCCGTGCCTCCGGAACAGTTCCGAGGTCTCTACGGAATGCCCATGTTCGTGTCGGTTCCGACATCGGATCTGGCCGAATCTGCCGACTTCTGGATCCGTGGGCTCGGTTTCTTCGACCTCTTTTCGGTACCGGATCGACTGACGCACCTGCGACGCTGGGCATTTCAAGACGTTCTGCTCGTGCCCGGCGAATGTGCAGATTCACCACCGTCCGTCAGTGTGAGCTTTGCGTGTGTGCTGAGTCAGATAGACCAGATAGCACAGGCGTGTGAGGAATTGCGGCCCGGATGCACCAGCGGTCCACATCTGAAGCCGTGGAATTCACTGGAGTTGGAGATTGTGACACCGGAGAACGCGCGCGTGATCATGACGGCCGCTCGTCCGTACGACCCGAACAGTGCCGAGGCCGAGCATCTGCGAGGGATGGGAATTGACGGACCCGACGACTGAACCGAGGTCTGACGCTGTGGCCTCCCGAACCGCGTCTGTCAGACTGGATCACGTGACGGACCAACTCTTCGGAGACGAGGCAGACAGTGCTCTCACTGTCGGTGCTGCCGCATCACGACTAGGCATAACCGTACGTACCCTCCATCATTGGGACGCAATCGGTTTGGTGCGTCCGTCCGGGCGCAGTGACGGGGGCTACCGGCTGTACACCGACGCGGACCTCGGTCGCATCGGCCGGGTGCTTGTCTACCGTGACGTGGGTTTGTCGCTCGACGAGATCGGGATATTGCTCGATGCGCCCGCAGCCCACGTGGACGAGACGCTGCGTGGGCAGCGCGCCGAGTTGCGGCAACGGATAGCCGACTTGGAGGAACTGGGCGAGTCCTTGGATCGCATCATCGATGCCAGGAAGTCGGGTGTGCTGTTGCCGGCACACGAGCAGGTCTCGATCTTCGGCCGACACTGGCAGCCGTCATGGGGACCTGAGGCGCACGAGCGTTGGGGTGACAGTGCGCAGTGGGCGCAGCACGCGGAACGGTCGGTGGGTAGGACCACTGAGGATTGGCAGAAGATCGCCGACTGCGTCGAGACGCTCAACGAAGATCTGGCGCTGGCCTGCCGATCCGGTGTCGAACCGGGAAGCGGCGAGGCGAATTTGCTGGCAGAACGGCACCGAGCGTCGATCGGGGTTTACTTCGACTGCACACATTCGATGCAGGTGTGTCTGGGACGGATGTACGTGGCCGATCCGGGATTCACCGCGTTCTACGAGCAGGTCGAGACCGGTCTGACAGTGTGGCTCCGCGCTGTCATCGATGCGAATGCTCGGGCCAACGGGGTTGCCCCCGAATCGGCGACGTGGGTGTGAGTGAGCTGGTGGTCGCTCGTCAGTCCAAAGACGCACACGCAGTGCACCACGGTCGGCCGTCGACTCCGTGGGCACGATGGGACACTGCGATGCGCGCGGCCAAAATGCAGCTTTCGTTGTCGTGATAGACGTCGAGATCCGAAGGAACCGTCGAGTGGAACGCCGGGACCTTCATGTCTACCTCCGTTGTGGCTCGCCAGGGAGTTGGCTCGTTGCGGCAATCCTCCCACCACAGAGATCATCTCGCCTGTCGGCAGAAGCAGGGCCGTTGCTCGGCCAAATTGCCAGGGGTCGACACGTGCGGTCCCGTCCGCGCGATTGTGCAGCCCCGCAGCGACTTACAGGTGTGGTTACTTGATCGCCCTGCCTTCCGAACAGATGCGCACTGCGCGCGGGGTGTGATCTTCGACGGCGCTCACCGCAGAGAATCCCGCAGGGATAGGCTGGACGGATGCGTGGAGAGTACAAGGTTCCTGGTGGAAAACTGGTCGCGGTCGACGTCGAGGTGGCGGACGGTCGGCTGTCCGAAGTCGCAGTCTCGGGGGACTTCTTCCTCGAGCCCGACAGCGCGCTCGACGACATCAACGCGGCGTTGCGCGGAATGCCCGCCGACTCGGATGCAGAACAGTTGGCGCATGCCATCTCCACTGCGCTCGACGAGTCCGTCTCGATGATCGGCTTCACGCCGCAGTCGGTCGGCATCGCGATCCGGCGCGCACTCGGCCACGCCACGAGCTGGGCGGATCACACCTTCGACCTCATCCCGCCGGTGGTTCTCGATCCCGCGATGCACGTCGCGCTGGACGAGGTCATCGCGCGTGAGGTCGCATCGGGTGAGCGTCCGCCGACATTGCGTTTCTGGGACTGGGACTCGCCCTTGGTCGTGATCGGATCGTTCCAGTCCGTGCGTAACGAGGTCGACTCCGAGGCGGCTGCGCGGTACGGCATCGGGGTGGTGCGCCGAATCTCCGGTGGCGGCGCGATGTTCATGGAACCGGGCAACTGCATCACGTACTCGTTGGCAGTACCGGCGTCATTGGTCGAGGGTTTGAGTTTCGAGCAGTCCTACGCGTTTCTCGATCAGTGGGTCATGGGAGCGCTTGCCGAGGTCGGTATCAACGCTCGGTATGTGCCGCTCAACGATATCGCCTCGGACAAGGGCAAGATCGCCGGCGCCGCTCAGAAGCGATTCGCGTCCGGCACTGTGCTCCATCACGTGACCATGGCCTACGACATCGACGCTGAGAAGATGACGCAGGTGTTGCGAATCGGACGAGAGAAGATGTCGGACAAGGGAACCAAGAGTGCGGCCAAGCGCGTCGATCCGCTGCGTTCGCAGACCGGAATGACGCGTGCAGCAATCCTGGAGTCGTTTGCGCAGCACTTTCGAGGTCAATACGACACCCACGACAGCGATTACACGGACTCGGAGTTGGAGCAGGCGCGCAAGCTGGTGGACACGAAGTTCAGAACCGAAGAGTGGACTCACCGCGTCCCGTGAAACCGAGAAACCGGGACGAGACCCGAGCGGTCTCGTCCCGGTCGCCTAGGTAGCCGGAGTCGCTGAGTTTGCCCCGAGGAGCTCGGCGTCGGCCGTCCCGGAGTTCCGCTTCGGAATGGTGAAAGTTGCGCTCACGCACAGGATTGCGATGACGAAGCACGCCACTGTGTACCAGAGGTTCCCGATGGGATCTCCAGCGCTGGTGGAACCGTCGACCGCGTCGAAGAAGTCGGGAAGCGCACTCGCCCACAGGACGGCCATGACAACCAGGTACACCACGCTGTAGATCTGCACGAACCTGTTGGTGTGTGCAGGAGTGTTCGATTCTGCCGAGCGCAGGTGCGTCCATTGGCGGACGAGAACCACGATCGCGACCACTGTGAGGACTGCAAGTTCAGCGGCGTAGAGGAACCCGCGGACAGTGTCGCTTCCCATACCGAAGACCGTCGCCGGGAGCGGGAGAATGAACGTACCCAGCGAGGCCAGCAGGCCGATCACGATGGTGCGCCATACCAATTGAAGTCCGGAGAAGTGCTTGCCGGCATCGACGTGCCGTCCGACGAAGTACTGGACGCAGAATGCCAACGACATCGGCCACAGCGCGGCGAAGACGACCACGCTGGGAAGTGGAACCGCGTTGAACATGGGTTGGTTGATCGGGTTCGACGTCGACCACTCCCACCACCGCAACTGGGGCCCCAGGTGGTCGAAGATTTCGTAGAACGCATGGTGGACGAAGCCGACGCAGACAGCGCCCAGTAGTGGACCGTATCTGCGGAAAACGCCGAGCATTCTGACTATTTCGAAGGCCAACGTCGCCATCAGTGGATAGATGGCAACGATGTACAGCGGCAGTCGACCCCACATGAAGTCGACGGTGAACACGTTGTGCGCGAACATCGTGTCCACTTGTTCTTCGATGCCGAACGCCGCCGGGAAGTACAGCGGAGGCTCGATGATGAACAGGTAGGCGGTGGCGCCGAACCAGAGAACCAGATTGGTGGGGTCGCCGTTGCGGCGCAACCGCACGATCGCCAGGACCAGTGCGAGCACCGAGCCGACGATGATGGTCCATTCGAGGACGGGCAGGGTCCAGTTCTCCAGCGCCGCCGGGTTACGGAACTCGACGAGTCCACCTGCTTCCTGACAGGAGAAACCGAGTTCTGTTGCGAGCTGGGAAAACGTGGGGGAGCAGTGTTCTGCCATCAGTTGGCCCCTGACGTGATCGACTCGGCTTGTGCCTGAGATTCGGCGGTGTACCAGCGTGTGCAGTCGTAGCCGTCGTCGTAACGCTTGAACCACTGGTCGGCGAGTGCGGGGAGTTTCTCGTGGTCCGGGTTGTGATTGGGCATCTGGCTGCGGAAGACACCGCCGAGTGCAACGAGTTGTTCTCCGAGTTGAAGGTGATCGAAGGCGCGAGGCATCGTGCCCTTGGTCAGATACGGAGCGAACGACGTCAGAATCTTCTGCTTGGTGCGGTGGGTGGCGAACATCGACAGTGAGTCGACTTGCCGCTCGGAGAGCGGAACGTGCTGGTTGAAGCCTGCGCAGGCGATACGAATCACCTTCATCACGTGCGCGAAGATCGACGGTGCCATCCGCATCCGGTAAAGCTCGCTTCCGACTACGGAATTGAAGATGATCAGAGCCGAGCTGCGATGCTCGACCTCCTCGACGAAGTGCCAGATGAACAGCGACGCGACGCGGTCGTCTCCCGGGCGGAACAAGGTCGCCTCGTTGTCGAGCATCAGCTTGAACACCGGAGTGAAGGTCGCCTCCAGGTCCGCGGTGTATGCAAGCCGGTAGTTCAGCGAGGTCGCCTCGGTCAGTAGATCGAATTCACCGATCACAGCGTCGAGCGTGTTCTGTAGTCCGGGGTAGCGCCTGATCAGAGCCTTCACATGCTGGCGGTGCGCGGTCGAGTGATGGCCTTCCTGACGCATGAACGCCACGGCTTCCTCGGCCACTTCAGGATCGCTGATCCGCGACTTGGTCTGCATGATCATCTTCACGATCATCTTCTCGAAACCGATGGCCAGGAACGAGACCGCGTTGGACATGCTCGACCAGGCCGGATTCTCCGGGTTCCACAGGAAGGGAACGTCCTGATCCTCGAATCCGAAGTCCATTTTTCGGGGTTGAAGGTTGGTCACTTGTCGAACCTCGTCTTTCGGAGGGGCTGGTCAGGTGGCCGCTCTGGCACTCGAAGCCACGTGTGGCGGTAATCATACATATTGGTGTGCAGTTGTATGTTCACTTCGGCGAGGGGAGTGAATTCGAGGGGCGCAGATGCAAAACCTGCCTGTGTTAGCCTGTGGCTCTTGGACTTCGAGCGCAAAGACATGGTTCGAGCCTCGTTCGAGCGAGGAAGTGGGCAGTGGCACGAAGGCGTGGGTGGGGCGGCAATCCACCGGACAGTGACGAAGATGCGTCTCGTCGCATTGTCGAGGCCGCGGTCGAGTTGATCGGACGGACGAGTTCGGAAATCAGCATCGGCGACGTCGCCGAGTCACTGGGCGTGATCCGGCAGACCGTGTATCGATACTTCCCCAGCGCTGACGCTCTGATGCGGGCAGCTGCAATCGCGTCGGTCGACGGCTACCTCGATCGGCTCACCACACACGTGAGCGGCATCGAAGATCCCGTCGAGGCGATGACCGAGGGTGTCGTCTACACCCTGACCCAGGTCCACCGAACGCCGCATCTCGGCATTCTGCTCACCAGCACGAATTCGAGTCTTCATCCCGAAGGTCTGACCTCTCAGGAGGCGCAGGCCTTCGGAATGGCGATGATCACCCGCTTCGACGTGGACTGGGTGCGTTTCGGATACGACGACGCATCACTTCAGGAACTGGTCGAATACGTCCTGCGGACGATGCAGTCGTTTTTCCTCGCGCCCGGCGACCCGAAGCGGAGCGACGAGGAACTGCGGCGATACCTACGGCGCTGGATGGGTTCTGCGATCATCGCCCAGGGAAATTCTGTCAGCGGTGATCCGATCAGCGCAGAACCAGAGTCAAAACAACCGCGCTGACGCACGCGGCGATGACGACGATCAGCGCGAACAGGTCGGCGAGCTGAGGGCGCTTGGGGTACGCCGCGATCAAACCGGTGCCCCCGCGAGCGGAGATCGCTTCACCCATCTCGGCAGAGCGCCGAATTGCCACCGACATGGTCGTGGTGATCAGATCGACTATCGAATTGTCGGCAGCGCTGTTCACCACAGCTTTCGGGCGTAGTCGTCGCGCCGCCACCAGGGTGAGCATCTCGTCGATCAAGAGCGGAAGTGAACGAATGCAGAGGGCCGTCGCGATCGCCCACTCGTCGACCGGGATCTTGAGGAATCGCAGCGGTCTACCGAGCGTTGCCAGTGCCGGCGCCACATCGCTCATCGACGTGGTCCATGCCAACATCAGTGAGACGCAGAGCAATACAAGACCGAACGTCACAGCTTGCAGGTAGATGAAGACTGCGTCGAGGCCGATCGGAAGATTGATCAACGCGCCGAGCAGGATCAGCGCCCACAACCACCACGGAGGTCGCGGAACTGCAGTCGGGGGGATGCGTCCGATCACCGCGGTCAGCAACAACAATCCGAGTACGACGCCGATCGCCGGCCAGGACGGAGCGGTCACGACCACGATGCTGACGAGAACGACGGCAACGATCTTCGTTCCGGCCCACAATCGGTGGATCGGCGATGAAGTCGGGACTTCGCGCAGAAGTGTTGTCACGTCGTCGATCCTTCCAAGGCGCTGCTGGCGGCAGGGTCGAGGATGCGACCCTCCGACAGTCGAATTGTTCTGCTGCACACGGCGTCCATGCCGTCGACATCGTGGGAGATGACGACTACTGCGGTTCCGTTCCGACGAATCCACCTGAGTACGTTCAGGATTTCGTGTCGACCGGGTGGATCGAGACCGGCCAACGGTTCGTCGAGGATGAGTACCCGCGGTTGGCGCACGAGGAGACCGGCCAGGACGACGCGTCGCATCTGTCCGCCGCTCAACTCGTCGATGCTGCGGCCGGCGATGTGACGGTCGAGTCCGACGGCGTCGAGCGCCCACGAGACTTGCACCGATCCGATCTCCGGACCTCCGGCGGCCTCGATGTCTTCGGCGACGGTTCGGCGTTGCAGCTGCAGTCGCGAATGCTGGAACGTGAGACCGACGGTGCCGAGTTGGCGTGAGACGGGTTTGCCGTCGAAGACTGCGGTTCCCTTGCTCGGTGCGATCAAGCCCGCCATGATCCAGGCCAGAGTCGATTTACCGGAACCGTTGCCGCCCAGAACCAGCAGCCCGTCGCCGTCGCCGATTGTGAGATTTACGTCCGACAGTGCGCGCCGCGACCACGGAGTCCGGTCGTTGTACGTGTGGGTGACATCGGTGAGTTGGAGGACAGCTCGAGTGCTGACCGGCCACGGCGCAGACGGCGGACCCCCGAACGTCGACGTCATCCAACCGGGTTGGTGATCGATCTGCCGTCCGCGTTGTAGTTGAATCACCCGATCTGCGTTGCGGGTGTCGGCGTGGTGATGGGTGACCAGTACCACGGCCATCGGGTGGCGTCGCGGAAGTTCGGCAAGGAGCGAGACCAATTCCTCCCGGCCGGCCTGATCGACCATCGCGGTGGCTTCGTCCGCGATCAGCAGAGCGGGGCGCCGCGCCAGCGCGGCTGCAACAGCCAGACGTTGCATCTCGCCACCGGACAGTCCGGAGGTCTCACGCATACCCATGCCCGCGAGTCCCACCTCGGCCAGCAGTGCATCGACGTCGGGATGCGACTCGGGGGGGAGCCCCCAGACGACGTCGTCCGCGACGCGGGTTCCGAGGATCTGGCTTTCGGGTCGTTGGAGGACGACGGCGGTTCCGCCGTGTCGGCCGAGACCGGCGGACCCGGGTCTCGTCAGCGTCCCGACAGTCGGCGCGCGACCGGCGAGCAACCGGGTGAGTGTGGACTTGCCCGAGCCGTTGTGGCCGACGACGGTGACGAACTCTCCTCGTCGCACGGTGAAGTTGACGTCGACGAGGGCCGGTGTCGTTGCACCCGGATAGGTGAAGCCCACGTGATCGAAAGTGACCGGCAGAGGATCGATCGGACGGTCGTCGGGTGCTGTCTGGAGCGGGTCGGCCGAAGGGAGTGCAGCCAATCGGTCGAGGACGGCGCCGAGGACGAAATAGGAGACGACGGTACTGAGGACGATTCCGGAGATGATGGACACGCCGATCCACAACCACCAGTAGTCGATGATCGAGCCGATGCTGTTCTCGATCCATTCGGCTGCGCCGACCAGTGTGGGGGCACGCTTCAAGATCTCGGCCACGCCCAACGCGGTGTTCTCGAGCGAGGTCAACAACAAGGTGCGCAGCGGAGCGAGAACAAGCAACAGGACTATGGAGAACAACGCCAGCGCGGGCCCGATGACCAATGACGACAGCAATGCGGAGACGAAGCCGAGACCGCGCCGCTTGACCGTACCGATGATTCCGCCGAGGAGAGCGCTCAATGCGACCGCCGCCGCAGATCCCGAACCCGCCGCGACAAAGGCGACTGCCGTGGCCGAGATACCGGCCGTCGTCACGGCGCGGACTCGGAAGCGCTGGGCAACAATTCCCATCGGAACGGCGGCCACGAGGTTGAGGGCGCTGGCCATGGGGATGACCGTGGCAATGACGGACAACGCGACCGTGAATCCGGCCATGACGGCACCCGTTGCCAACTCGAGTGGTCGAAGGTTGCCGGTTTCGCGGACTTGCGGACGGTTGCTCACTACGTCCAGTGTGCCAGTGGTGACATAACTCCCGCCCGACTGATGGTGAGCGCATCGGGGTGATTGCGTAGGCTTCACCTCAAACAATGCATCGGACGGAGCGTGGAAGACGTGAGTGCAGCACCCATCAGGGTCGGGGTTCTGGGAGCCAAGGGCAAGGTCGGTCGAGCGATCTGCGAGGCAGTGGAAGCTGCTCCCGATCTGGAACTCGTCGCTCAGGTCGACACCGGTGATCGCATCGAGACGTTTGTCGACACCCGCACTCAGGTAGTGGTCGATTTCACGCACCCCGACGTCGTCATGGGAAATCTGGAATTCCTCGTGGCCAACGGAATTCATGCAGTGATCGGCACCACCGGTTTCGACGAGTCCAGGCTTGCGACTGTTCAGTCCTGGCTCGACGCCCAGCCGGCAACGGGTGTTCTGATCGCCCCGAACTTCGCCATCGGTGCTGTGCTGTTGATGCGCTTCTCGGCTGCCGCGGCGCGCTTCTTCGATTCCGTCGAGGTCATCGAACTCCATCACCCCAACAAGGCAGATGCTCCCTCGGGCACCGCATACCGAACGGCCGCCATGATCGCCGAGGCTCGCGCGGAAGCAGGCGTCGGACGCAGCCCTGACGCCACCACGACCGAGCTCGAGGGTGCGCGCGGAGCCGACGTCGACGGCGTCCGGGTTCACTCCGTGCGGATGGCCGGACTGGTCGCGCATCAGGAAGTGATTCTCGGAACTCAGGGCGAGACACTGACCATTCGCCACGACTCGATCGACCGGAATTCGTTCGCGCCGGGCGTTCTGCTCGGTGTCCGCCAGATCGGCTCGCGTCCGGGTCTGACGGTCGGTATCGATTCCTTTCTCGATCTATGAACAAGACCACCCGCACCGTCGCACTGATCGTCGCGATTTGCATCGCGCTCGCGGTGTACTTCGTGCTGCTCGGCCAGCGCGGAATCCAGCTCATCCAGGACGGTGGCGGCGCCGCGATCGGTCTCGGGATCGGCGTGCTGATCCTGCCGTTCCTGGGGCTGTGGCTCGTCATCGCCACGCTCCGTGCCGGCTTCACGCACCAGCGCCTCGCGCAGCAGATTCACGACGAGGGCCTCGCTGTCGATGCGTCTGCGCTTCCGAAATTGCCTTCGGGCCGGATCGAGCGAGCGGCCGCCGACGAGTTGTTCGCCCAGATCAAGGTCGACTGGGAAGCAGACCCGGACAACTGGAAGCAGAACTTCCGACTCGCTCGCGCCTACGACTATGCCGGTGACCGAAGCCGGGCTCGGGAAACCATGCGACGGGCAGTCGAACTGGAACGCCGTTCACGAGGCAAGTAGGTGTCTACGCCGCGAAGCGGGGCCTGCTGAGACGCTACCGCTCCGGAACGGTTGTGGGAGATGACGGATCCGGAGTGGTGGGGTCGAATGGCGGCGGGTTGTTCGGGTCGAAGCTCGTCACCGGCACCGAACAGGTCGCGCCCACTTCGGGATACGTGTTCGGGTTGACGCGCAGAGCCGAGACGAACTGATCGATGCGCGCGTCCGCGGCGTTGTCGAGCTTGAGCTGACGGCCCCACGACTGCAGCGAGATCGGCGAATCCAGGGTCGGATACGGCGACATCAACGTGTAGCTCATGCCCTCGACTCGCTGTGCCAAGCGAGCCTGATCCTCGCTCGAGACGAGGTCGGGGTTGTACGTGATCCACACGGCCCCGTGCTCGAGAGAATGGACCGCATTCTCGGTCCGAATCGCTTGTGGATAAACAACTCCGGTGCAGTTTGCCCAGACCGAGTCATGACGGCCTCCGAAGGGCGGTGAATATGTGTACGCCACGCGTTCGTTCGGGCGTACGTGTTGGGCTGCTGGGTAGTCGACCGTGACAACTCCGTCGATGGCTTCGGACGGATCCGGGTTGTCGATGCTCGGAACAAACGCATCCGGGCGCGGTGATCCTTCGAGGGAATTCGCACACGAAGCCAGTGCGAGAACTGCCGAGACCACCACTGTCGCTCGAAGTTGTTTGTTCACTCGGCCATGATAGCGGCGCCTGTCCGCTTTCCCGGGGACGCGAATCGACTACGACCCGAGAGAGCCGCTCGCTCCGCCCGACAGTGCGATGTCGCTGGCGCCGCGAAGAATTCGGATTGGTGGTAATGGCCCTCGGTATGCCTCGGAGCCACTGATCAGATCACCGGCAGCGTCGAACGCGATCGCCTCACCTTGTGGCTCGTCGGGAAGGGGGACGCGAATCGGGTTGGTGTTCAACGCTTTCACGATATCGCCGTCGGGAGCTGCGTACAGGTAAGCGTCGGTATACGTGCGGAGCGCTACCACCGTGCCGTCCTTGCTCACGGCGCCGCCGGTGACAGCCATCGTTCCGGCGTGGGGAACGGGCCCACCGGGTGTGAGGGTGGGAGTAAATCTGAGCTGACCTACTTTGGCCAACATGGTCGGCGAGCCCGTACTCAGATCCTGAACCTGCTGTCGCTCAGCGGTTGTGTAGACCACGCTTGCACCTAGGTAGTCCTTGGTGACGATGACGGGAACCCCGTCGCTCTGGATCAGTAGTGTCTCGGCGTCGTGCGCGCCGTCGGGATAGACCAGGGGGTAGGAGGTCGCCGCACCTGAAGCCGGATCGAGTTCGATCAGCCCGACCGACGTTCGTACCGCGTTGTTGTCGCCGATGTCTGCCAGCCACAGATGGCCGTCGGGAGTCGACGACAGATCCTCGACGTCGACACGAGGGGTGCCCACGCTGATCCAGCGCTGCACGTGGCAGTTCGAATCGAGTTCGGCGACCCGATCGTCGGAGCCGCTGTCGCCGATTGCGTACATCCCGGCCGCGGTGACGGTGAGTCCGGACAGCTCGGAAAGGCCTGCATCGGTGGGTGTGCACAGTACGTCGAAGACGCGGGCCTGTTGCGCCGCCGCAGGAACGGTGTGAACGCCGACAATCGCGGCGGCGAGAACAACCGATCCGGCAGCCCAAGCGACTGAGTGGGTGAGCGGTCGATTCCAGATCACGATGCAGTCCTCCAGGCCGAAGAATCGGGACTTAGTACCCAGAGAATACTGGACGTCCGTCTCACTTTGACCGAAACTGCAAGAAATCGCATCTGCCGAGACGCCGTGATGCGTCAGTGATTCACCGAGTGAATCCGCGTGCAGGAGGGGATACTCGACTCACCGGAGATCGGCGGCGACGAGCAGGAAGTGACGAAGCGATGGCGAAGAGTGAGTCCGACAAGCAAGGCGCAGATTCCCCGTCTCGGTTGATCGACAAGCGAATCGAGGAACTCGGAGACTGGCGGGGCGAGATGCTCGCCCGGATACGAACTCTGATCAAAGAAGTGGATCCGGATGTGGTGGAGGAATGGAAGTGGCGAGGTGTTCCCGTGTGGTACCACGCCGGAATGATCTGTACCGGTGAGACTTACAAGAGCGCAGTGAAGGTGACCTTTGCCAAAGGCGCATCACTCGACGACGCTTCAGGACTCTTCAACTCCAGCCTCGAGGGCAATACGCGACGGGCGATCGATTTCCACGAGGGCCAAGCCGTCGACGAAAAGGCGTTCAAGGCACTCGTTCACGCCGCGATTGCCCTGAACACCTCGAAGAAGTGACGCCCTGTCAGAGATGATGTTCAGCGAGGTCGAACGCACTGAGTAGCGTGCGGAATTTTGTACTGGTCTCTCTCAATTCGATTTCCGGGTCGGAAGTAGCGACGATGCCGCCGCCGGCGTAGGCCCGCGCCGAGAGGCCGTCTGCTGCGATCTCGGCGCAACGAATAGCTACCATCCACTCGCCGTCTCCAGTCCGGTCGCACCAGCCCACGGCACCGGCATAGAACCCACGATCGGCTTCGGTTGCGGTGATGTGCTCGCGTGCGGCGACCGTCGGTGTGCCGCAGACAGCGGGAGTCGGATGCAGCGCCATTGCGAGTTCGAGCGAGGTCAGGCTCGGGTCGATCAGGACACCTTCGATCTTGGTCCCGAGATGCCACAGTTGCGGTGTCCGAAGGATTTCCGGTGCGCTGGGTGCATTGAAGGACGTGCACAGTGGTCCGAGTATCGCGCTGATGGAGTCGACGACAAACGCGTGTTCGGCCAGATCTTTGGTCGACGCGCGGAGTTGCTCGGCATTCGCCTCGTCCTGATCCGAATTCGGATGGCGTGCAATCGAGCCCGCCAGCGGGTGGCAGGTGACGACGCCGCCTCGCCTTTCGATCAGAACCTCGGGCGTCGAACCGACCAGCGAACGCCCGCGGTACTTTCCTCCGGCGGGGGACAGGTCGACGCAGAAACCGTTGTGCGCGTGATCGAGTGCAATCAGTTTCTCGGCCAGAGCGGCGGGGAAGATCGTGGACTCGGCCTCGATGGTCAGGGAGCGTGCGAGGACAACTTTGTCGAGTTCGCCTGCTCGAAGTCGTTCGATGGCTCCGCGGACCCTGTCGGTGTGGATCTGCGGGCTGGGTTCGAATCCGGCTACCCGCGAAGTGGGTAATGACGGGATGTTCGAGTGATATAGATCACCGCGGACTCGTGTGAAACTCAGTGGCGCGGTGAGCGCGGACGGCGTCTCCGGGGAGAACGGCAGGGCGCCGACGACCGAGTCGATGCGCCCGGTCTTGAGGGCTTCGGCAGCGTCGAAGGCCGAGTCGAATTCTTCGACTACTCCCGAAGTGCGGATCGACGTTTGCCTACGTGAGAGCAGGAAAACGGAGTCCGTTTCATCGTCAGTCCGGTTGTTGCGCAACGGGAATTCGGAGACTTCGGCGAGTGCTGACATGGACACCCTTCCAGTTCGACAGATTGCTTGTTATGTTGAGGCTAGCCTTAGTTTGGGTGAATTTGTGTTGCGAGCGTCCGGGTTGTGTACTTCCGTACCGTTATGGTTAGGCTGGCCTAAAGTCAAGGCGTGCGGACGGGGTCGACACGAGGTTGGGTTGGCTCGATCTGAGCGCGTCGACCACTACTCGAGGAGACCGATGAGCAACACCGTGGACCGTGACCAGATCGTGCGCGACGTCGCCGAGGTTCTGTCGATGAGGGCAGAACAACTCGGCGACGACGCGGACCTGGGTGACGAAGGCCTTGACTCGGTTCGCTTGATGACGCTCGTCGAACGGTGGCGGGGAGCGGGCGCGGATGCCGACTTCGCGGAGTTGGCAGAAGAGCCCACGATCAATGCCTGGGTTCAGGTCCTGTGCCCGCAGTGAGCGAGCGCCGAATCGCCGTGGTCACCGGTGCTGCGGCGGGGATCGGCGCCGCAGTGGCCCGTACGCTTGCGCGCGACGGGTATTCGCTGGCGTTGCTCGATCGCGACGACGTCGAATTGAAGCGGGTAACTGCGGAATTGGCAGAAACAATCGTCGAAGGCGCCGATATCGAGAGTCACGTCGTGGACGTGACCGATCGGCAGGCAGTCGACGCTGCAGTGGCCTCGACGATGGACACGTTCGGCCGGATCGACGCGCTCGCGCACGTCGCCGGAATTCTCGACACCGGATCGGTGCTGGACTCCGATCCGGACCAGTGGCGGAAGATATTCGGCGTCAACGTCTTCGGATTGCTGAACGTGCTGCAAAGCGTGGGACTGGAAATGCGTCGCCGTCGGGCCGGGGCGATCGTGGTCGTCTCGTCGAACGCGGCCGGTGTCCCACGTATCGGGATGGGTGCTTACGGTTCGTCCAAAGCTGCTGCCACCATGTTGGTTCGAACCGCTGGACTGGAGCTGGCTACTGACGGCATTCGTGTCAACGTGGTCGCTCCGGGATCCACCGACACAGCGATGCAGCGGTCACTGTGGTCGGACCCTTCCGACGATTCGGGTGCCGACGCGGTCATCGAAGGCAATCTGGCGAGCTATCGCCTGGGTATTCCGCTCGGAAAACTGGCCACCGCAGACGATATCGCGGACTCGGTGCACTTCCTGCTGTCCGACCGGGCGGCCCACATCACCATGCAGGCGCTGTACGTCGACGGTGGAGCGACGCTCAAAGCGTGAGACGTATTTGCTGACAGTACTTTCGAACAGGAGTCACTTGCATGACCTCGAGGATCGCTCGCGAGCCCTTGGCACCCGTCGCACAGTATCCACCCGATTTGGTGACGTATTATCGGGAACGAGGCTATTGGACTGACGAGACGCTGGCCGGATTCGTCACGGCCGCGGCCGCACGGCATCCCGACAACGAAGCGGTGGTCGGCAGCGATGCCTTTGGCACACAGACACGGCTGACGTATTCCGACCTCGATCGTCGCAGCTCGGCCGTGGCCGGAGGCCTGTCCGGCTTGGGTGTTCGCGCCGGTGACCGGGTGCTTCTGCAGCTGCCGAACATCGTGGAATACGTCGAAGCATTGTTCGGTGTGTTGAAGCTCGGCGCCCTGCCGGTATTCGGGTTGCCGGCGCATCGCCGAACCGAAATCGGATACTTCTGCCAGTTCGCTGATGTCGCTGCCTATATCGTCGCCGACCGTCATGGCGGGTTCGACTACCGCGCGCTGGCGCGTGAGGTGAACGAAGGCCTCGAGACTCCGCCTGTTGTGATCGTGGCCGGTGACCCCGAAGAGTTTGTCGGTTTCGATTCGCTGCGCGGATACGAGGTTCCCGTTCTTGCCGACGTCGATCCGTTGTCGGTCGCCTTTCTTCAGCTTTCCGGTGGCACGACCGGTGTTCCGAAGCTGATTCCGCGAACGCACGCCGACTACCTCTACTCGGTGCGAGCGTCCAACCCGATCTGTGGCGTCGACGACTCGACGCGCATGTTGGTGGTTCTTCCTGCAGCGCATAATTTTCCGATGAGTTCGCCGGGCATCCTGGGCGTTCTCCACGCGGGCGGCTCCGTGGTTCTGGCGCCGGACACCATGCCCTCCACAGCTTTCGGTCTGATCGAATCAGAGCGAGTCACGCACGCTTCCTTGGTTCCACCGATCGCGTTGGCCTGGATGGCCGCCCCCAGTAAGGCAGATCACGATCTGTCGAGCTTGCGGGTTCTCGGCGTCGGCGGAGCGAAGTTCAGCGCCGAAGCCGCTGCACGCGTACCCACGGAGTTGGGCTGCACCCTCCAGCAGGTGTTCGGGATGGCCGAGGGGCTGGTCAACTACACCCGCCTCGACGACACGCAAGAATTGATCGTCAGCACTCAGGGCCGGCCCATTTCACCCGACGACGAGGTTCGTGTGGTCGACGACGAAGGCGCGCTCGTCGCGCCCGGAACCACGGGGCACTTACTGACTCGGGGTCCGTACACGATCCGCGGCTATTACCGGGCGGATGCGCACAATGCCGAGGTCTTCGACGCCGAAGGTTTCTATCGCACCGGCGATCTGGTCAGCGTCACCGATTCAGGACATCTGATAGTCGAGGGGCGCGCAAAAGACCAGATCAACCGCGGCGGTGAGAAGGTTGCGGCCGAGGAGATCGAGAACCACCTGCTCTCGCATCCGGCTGTCCACGATGCGGCCGTCGTCGCCGTTCCCGACGAGTACCTGGGCGAACGAACCTGTGCTGTTCTGGTGATTTCCGGAGATGCCCCGACCGTCGGCGAGATCAAGCGATACATACGAGGCCGAGGCGTTGCGGCGTACAAGGTTCCGGATCGAGTGGAGTTCGTGACCGAGTTCCCCGTCACCGGCGTCGGAAAGACCAGCAAGGCGGCCTTGCGCCGTGTTCTCAGCGAATCGATTGCCGCACAGACTCTGTCGAGTTGATCGGTTCCCACCCCCACATTTTCGAGGAGATTCATCATGGCGCTACCCACAGCAGTGCGATACGAGATGCCCACCGAGTTTCCGCAAAATCGGGTCGACTGGACTCTCGATCCTTCCCGAGCGGTGTTGCTTCTGCACGACATGCAGGAATATTTCGTGAACGCGTACGACCGAAGCGTCGACCCGCTCCAAACCGTGGTTCCGAACATCGACCGGCTTCGTTCGTCGGCGCGAGCTGCCGGAATCCCGATCGTCTACACCGCGCAACCCGGTGATCAGGATCCCGAGGAGCGTGCGTTGCTGTCGGATTTCTGGGGACCGGGTCTGAAGGCAGATCCCGCTCACACCGACGTGATCGCCGAGTTGGCTCCGCATTCGGACGACGTGATGCTCACAAAATGGCGCTACAGCGCCTTCATCAAGACGGATCTGCGTGAGCGGCTGCGCGAGAGTGGGCGTGACCAGCTGATCATCACCGGAATCTATGCCCACATCGGTTGCCTGACTACCGCTTTGGACGGGTTCATGCAAGACGTGCAGATCTTCTTCGTGGGCGACGCGGTAGCCGACTTCTCCCTGGACGAGCATGTCGGTGCGCTCGAGTACGCGGCCGGGCGCTGCGCCTCGGTCACCCGAACCGACGACCTGGTCAAGGCGATGAGCGCGGAAACCGTTTCGGCGTAGGCGTGAACGGCGACGGGTGCGCCACCCGTCGCCGTATTGTCAGATGTGTGAAGACTCTGTTGGTGGTTCACCACTCGCCCTCGCCGACAACCCACGAATTGTTGGATGCAGTCCTGGCCGGGGCTCGCGATCCCGAGATCGAGGGCGTCGAGGTGAAGGTGATGCCGGCGTTGGCGGCGACGGTGCCCGACGTCCTCGCTGCTGACGGCTATCTTTTCGGAACCACCGCCAATTTCGGTTACATGTCGGGCGCGCTGAAATACTTCTTCGACACCACGTACTACCAATGCCTCGGCGCGGTTTCGGATCGACCGTACGGCCTGTGGGTTCACGGTAACAACGACACTGCCGGTGCAGTGTCCTCGGTGCGCAAACTCGCCACCGGGCTCGGATTGGTCGCGGTGGCGGATCCGCTCGAAGTGACTGTGAGCGTGGACAAATCTGTCCGCGATGGTTGTTATGAACTGGGCGGAACCGTCGCGGCAACGCTGATGGACTAGCCTTCACTTTCTCGTTTCGATTCACGAAAGAGACTGTCCCGCAAGCGGTTGTAGAAGCGCGTGTCCTCTGATTGACGCGTCGGGAGCCGTCGGTTCTCGGGTCACCGGCGAGGCGGATTCCCCGATTCATTGACATTTAGTTTAGGCTACCCAAAACGACGTTAGGTCACCCTTGGGTGACGTGTGTCCACAGACGAGGGGATCAGTGTGAGCGTTCTTCCAGGTTCGAACTCCGGAGCGGCGAGCGAAGCTACGTTTGCTCTCACAGGAGCTCAACTCGGGATTTGGAACGCACAGAGGCTTGATCCCGAATCTCGGAGCTACCTCGTCGGTGAGGTGCTCGAAATCTCGGGCGACGAACCGATCGACACCGAACTGCTGACAGCCGCCATCACGGCGACGATCGGTGAAGCCGAAACCATGCGGCTGCGGATGATCGAGACGGCGGACGGCCCGCGTCAGTACATCTCCGACGAGCCGGTTGGCATCATCCCGATCACCGACGTCCGTGACGAGCGCGATCCCGTAGCCGTGGCGCACGCACTGGTCGACGCCGAGCGCAGCCGGGCGTCCGAGTACTGCCGCCTGATGGTGGAGCGTCCGCTGTACACCTACTCGCTGATCAGGCTCTCCGATCGCGAGATCTGGTGCATTCAGCTCTATCACCACCTGATCGTCGACGGATACAGCGCAGCAATGATTTCGCGCCGAGTCGCCGCGCACTACACGGCCGCGAAGAAGGGAACCGAGGTCGCGCCAACGCGATTCGGTTCTATGACAGATCTGGTCAGCGAGGACGAGGCGTACCGGGCTGGCGAGCAGTTCGCGGAAGATCGTGACTACTGGCGTGATGTCCTGACGCCGTTGCCCGCGTTGGACGGACGCGGCCAGCAGGTCACCGGTCCGGCGGAACGAACGATCCAGGTTCGCGAGGTCATTACCGCCGACGCCCTCAGCTGCCTCAAAGAGGTGGCAGACGCGACGGGAACAACGTGGGCCGAGGCACTGATCGCCTGCTACGGCGCGTTTCTCCACCGACTGCTCGGCGAGACGGATGTTGTCATCGCGATGCCACTCATGGCGCGCGTAGGCCGCACGGCACTCAAGACGCCGGCCATGGCAGTCAACGTTCTGCCTCTCCGGTTGACGATTCGCAGCCACGATCGACTCGGTGACCTGAGCAAGCAGGTGGCCGCCACGATGAAAAGCCTGCGCGCACACCAGCGCTACCGCGGTGAGAATCTTGCTCGGGACCTGGGCGTCGCCGGCACCGGCGCACTGCTTCACGGGATCGGAATCAATCTCAAGGCTTTCGACTTCGCCCTCGATTTCGCCGGCGCTGTGGGTGTACTGCGTAACGTCGCCGGGGGACCGCCGGAGGACCTGGGTTTGACGGTGACGCCCATTGCGGACGGCGAAGTTCTACTCGGATTCGAAGTGGACGCGCGTACCAATACTCGGGAATCGGTTCAGCGTCGCCTCGCCGGTTTCGTCAGCATCGTCAACGCGATGGTCGGGGAGGGAGATCCTGCCGTCGGTCAGGTGGAGATGATGCCTGCGGCCGAAGCCGCGCGGATTCTCGCCGGCCGCGAAACTGCACCGCTGCCCGGCTCGGTCGAACTCGTTCCCGACGTGTTCGACCGCATCGTCGTCGAGCACGCGGATGACACAGTCCTCGTGTGCGGTGACGAAACAGTGACAGGCGAAGAACTCGGTGGCCGCGTCCACAAGCTCGCCCGGTTGCTTCGGGCCCGCGATGTCGGCCCGGACGACATTGTCGGACTTGCGCTTCCGCGTACTTCCGAGATGGTGGTGGCTCTGCTCGCGACATTGAACGCGGGCGCAGCGTACGTGGCCCTGGATCCGCAGCACCCGGCCGAGCGGTTGCGAGATCTGATCGACGATGCGCAGCCGAAGGTCGTGATCACCACTTCCACTCTGGCCGAGCAACTCGTCGGAGGTTTTCGGCCCGACCCCCTCGTCATCGATTCCGACGCAGTCCGCGAAGAACTCCGTGCTAATTCCGAGCTTCCACTCGAACTCGGTGAACTGGCGACAGCACGGCATGGTGATCACCTGGCGTATGTCATCTACACCTCGGGATCGACAGGCAAGCCCAAGGGTGTGCTGGTCAGAGGCGGTGGATTGGCGCACCTGCTTCACCACCATCGCGCCACCATCTACCGGGACACCGCCGAGCGCGTCGGGAACCGCCAACTGCACACCGCGCACACAGCGTCGTTCGCCTTCGATGCGTCTCTCGATCAACTGTTGTGGCTGCTGTGTGGTCATCGTGTGCACGTATACGACGAGGAACTGCAGAAGGACGCGGTTGCTCTGGTCGCGGCGTTCGAGCGAGATCGCGTCGACGTGGTCGACACGACGCCGTCGATGGCGGCAGCGATGGTGGACAACGGGTTGCTGCGTACGCATCGGTTGCAGCTCCTCGTCGTGGGTGGCGAGGCGGCACCGCCCGCACTGTGGGACGCGATCATCGAATCCGGTGTTCCGGCTCGAAACCTGTACGGCCCCACCGAAACGACGGTCGACGCGATCGCGACCACGGTCGAAGGTGCCGGACCGCGTATCGGGTACCCCCTCGCGGGTACCCGTGCGTACCTGCTCGACAGCGCGCTCGAGCCGGTCGCCGACGGTGAACGAGGTGAGCTCTACCTGGCCGGACCGCAATTGGCCAGGGGCTACCTCGGCCGCGCCGGCGCGACCTCCGAGCGTTTTGTCGCAGATCCTTTCGGGGCTCCGGGAGATCTGATGTACCGCGCCGGGGACGTGGCGCGGTGGGTGCCGGGGCGGGGCTACGACTTCATCGGTCGCAGCGACAAGCAGGTGAAGATTCGCGGACATCGAGTCGAGTTGAGCGAGGTCGAGGCTGTTCTCGGATCGGTACCCGGAATCGGCGCCGCTGCCGCGCTGATCCGTACGGATGGGGGACGGCCCAGCCTCGTCGGCTACGTTGTAGCCGCCGCCGGCGCGACGCTTCCGCCGCAGGAAGAATTGCGCCGTGACCTCGCCGGTCGCGTACCGGATCATCTCGTTCCCGCCGCAATCGTCGTTCTGGACGAACTGCCCGTCACGGTGAACGGAAAGCTCGATCGTGCGGCACTACCTGCCCCGGCTGCCGAATCGGAAGGTCGCGCTGCATCCACACCACACGAGGAAATCCTCTGTGACGTGGTGGCCGAGGTGCTCGGCCGCGAACGCGTCGGCGTGGACGAGGATTTCTTCGGCCTCGGTGGTGACAGCATCACGGCAATCAGTGTCAGCAGTCGACTGCGGGTGCGTGGTCTGATCGTTGCTCCCAAAGAACTACTGGCACAGCGAGATCTGGGAACCATCGCCGCTGCGGCGCGTGAGATTGCCGATGACGCCGACGCCGTAGCCTCGGTTGCGGACGTGGCGACCGGCACCGTGATCGCCCCGCCGATCGTTCGAGCACTGATCGACAAGAATCCGACAGACGAGGCAATCGCGGGCTACGCGCAATGGACCGCAGTGCGCATCGACGACAGCCTTTCACTGGGTGACCTGCAGTCCGGCGTGCAGACGATCCTCGATCACCATGACGCTCTACGCCTGCTCCTGCGCCGTGACAACGACAGCGGCACTGCCGAATTGATCGTCCGGGACGCCGGTGCAGTGCGCAGCGAGGGACTCGTTCGCGAGGTGTCCGACACCTCCGAGCCGTCCCGGATCAGAGAGCTCGCGGAGGCGTCGGCGGCGAGTCTCGACCCACGCGCCGGTGAACTCCTGCGAGTCGTACTGGTCAATACCGAGGCCGGTCGACCCGACCAATTGATCGTCGTGGCTCACCATTTGATCGTCGACGGTGTGTCCTGGCGAATTCTGCTTCCAGACCTCCACGAAGCTACCGATGCAGCGCGCGAGCGTAGGTCGGCCCGGTTGGCTGCAGGCGGAAGTTCGTGGCGTCGATACGCAGGGTTGCTCGCGGAATTCGGGGCCTCTGGCAGCAGGGCGTCAGAGCTCGAGTACTGGAAGTCCGCGTCGGTACAGGCGGACGACGAGCCGATCGGCAGTCGTCGTCTCGACCCGAAGATCGACGTGACCGCAACCGCCTCTCGCACGACAACCATTGCGCCCCCGGCCGTCACCGACGCGCTGTTGACCACGCTTCCGGCGGCGTATCGAGCCAAGGCCGACGAAGTGCTTCTCTCGGGTTTGATGCTTGCCTTGCGCTCATGGCAGCACGGCCGCGGCCTCATCGGGCTGCCCGCGCAGACAGTTACCGTCGAAGGTCATGGCCGCGACGCGCTCACCAGCGACACCGACTTCGCCGGAACCATCGGGTGGTTCACCAGTGAGTTCCCCGTCCGGGTTCCCACCGATGCACTGCTCACCGCAGACGATCTTGCCGACGCACTGAGCGGCGGAGCAGCTGCGGGGCATCTCCTTCGTGCGGTGAAGGAGGCAAAACGCGCCGTACCCGGAGGCGGAGTCGGCTATGGAGTTCTGCGGCATCTGGATCCCGACACCGCACCTGACCTTTCCGCGTGCGCTACACCCGAACTGCTGCTCAACTATCTGGGCCGCTTCCCGTCCTTGCCCGGAACCGGATGGCGATTGCCGGAGCAGGATCCATTCGCGGTCATCGAGCCGGCGACGAAGGTTATGTCGGAAGTGCTGGCGCTCAACGCATTTGTCCGAGAGGACGACTCGACGACGCTGGCAGTCGAATGGACTGCGGCGGGTTCAGTGCTCGACGGCGCGACGATCGTCGAGCTGCAAGAGCATTGGGAACGTGCGCTCGCTGCCCTGACCGCGCATGCCGCGCTCTTCGAGGGTGGTTTGACGCCTTCCGATTGCTCGGCGACGATCTTCGGCCAGGGCGCGGTGGTCGATCAGGCAGGGATCAACGAACTCGAAGCCGTCCACGGACCGCTTGCCGACGTCCTTCCGCTCTCGCCGCTACAAGAAGGTCTCCTGTTCCATGCGGTCCGTGACGGAGTCGCAGACGTCTACACGCTCACTGCACGCTTCGACCTCTCCGGGCCACTGGACGAGGCGAAGTTGGCCGACGCGTTCGAGACCGTGATCGACAGGCACCCGAACCTTCGCGCAGCTTTTCACTACGAGCAGTTCGAACGGCCCGTTCAGATCATTCCGCGCGGCGCAAAAGTCGAGTGGCGTTCGGTCGATCTGACCTCCGTTCCAGCTGACACTGCATTCCGCTCTGCAGATCAGCTCGAGGACGAGGCCGCCAAGCATGTCTTCGACGTCAATACACCGCCTCTGCTGCGTGCACTACTGGTTCGGCTGCCCGGCGGGGTGCACCGTTTGGTCCTCAACGCGCACCACCTGCTCACCGACGGTTGGTCGACTCCGATCGTCCTGCGCGAGCTGATGAACGTCTACCACGACGGCGACAGCCGCCTCCCTGCGCCGACGCCGTATCGCGACTACTTGGCATGGATCGCCGGCCGTGATCAGGACTCTGCCCGCGCAGCGTGGAGCGAGCGTTTGCGTGGGCTCACCGCGCCGACTCTCGTTGCCGATGCCGGAGCGCCGCGAAGTGTGCCCGTCGCGCTCGAGGTTCCTCTCGCGACATCGGACGCCGAAGCGCTGATCGAACTCGGCCGTGCGCGAGCGCTGACGGTCAACACCCTGGTTCAGGGTGCGTGGGCAGCAGCGCTCGCCGAAGCGACAGGACAGTGGGACGTCGTGTTCGGGGCCACGGTGTCCGGCCGACCTGCCGAACTCTCGGGGGTGGAGGGAATGGTCGGGTTGTTCAGCAACACGATTCCGGCCCGCCTCGACATCGTCGCGGACCGGCCTTTGCTCGATCAGTTCGTCGATCTCCAGAACGCCCAATTCGACATCGTGGACGTCGAACACACCAGTTTGGCCGAGATCGAACGCATCGCCGGAATCGGGCAACTGTTCGACACGCTCCTGGTGTTCGAGAACTTCCCGAACTCCGGTGCAGGACAGCCTGCATCGCACACACTGCGGGTCGAGGGATTCACCAACCGCGGAGTCACGCACTATCCGATGACGTTGATGGCGCCGCCGAGCACCGGTCTGGATCTGGTTCTGTACCACGATCCGGCAGTTGTCTCCGACGCCACGGCGGAGCGAATGGTCACACGGCTCGCGGAGATCCTGCGTGGGTTGCTGACCGAGCCGACAGCTCCCGCATCCGCGGTGCTCACGGTAGTCCGACAGGCAGCGTCCGTTGCCGATGCGGTGTCTGCCGCGAAAAATGTCGCTGTCACGAAAAAGGTGGCCGCGTCCGAACCTGCGATCGATGTCGATCCCGCGGTCGTTGATGCAGTGTGCGCCTGTGTCGCAACGGTGTTGGAGATTCCCGACGTCGATCCGGGCGACAATTTCTTCACTCTCGGCGGTCACTCGCTCACTGCGATGCGGTTGGTGGGAAGCCTGCGCAAGCTGGGAATTCGCGTCGTCGTCTCGGATGTCTTCGACACCCCGACCCCCCTCGGTCTTGCCGTGGCCGCACGCGTCGATCGGACGAAGTTCTCGCCGGATTCGGTCGTTGGCGTCGATCGACCCGTCGTGACCGTGGCGACGTTCCGCGCCCCGGCGGTGGCGGGAAATCCTGATCACGAGCGGTACTGGGTTCGCACGCTCGCGGACCTGCCCCTCGAAACGGACCTTCCGTATGACCGCCCGCGCGGCGAAGAGTACCGCCCGCACACCTACCTCCGTCAGCTACGCGATGCCCGGTTCGGTGACGAACCAGGATTCGACGCGGTGCTGTTGGCCGCCGTGGCGGCGACGCTGAACAGCTTCGGCGGTGGTCGGGACCTTGCGGTCGGACTGGTCTCGGAAGGGACTGACACCCTGATTCGGGTCGACCTGTCCGGTCGGCCGAGAATTGCCGATGTCGTTCGGCGAGTCGAAAACGCTGTCTCCGAGGCACTTGCGCATTCCGATGTCAGCCTCGACCGAATCGCCGATCTACTCGGGCGTCCGACGAGCAGCCTGTTCGCTGCCCGTGTCGGTCACTCGCCCGGAAAGAGCGTCGACCTCGAATTCGTCCGAACCGCAACAGAACTTCGATTGACGGTTGATGCCGGGCTGTTCGACGCCGCGACTGCGGACGCATTGCTCGACGGTGTGATCGCGGTCCTCGGTCACGAAATCAGCACTGTCGTCGCGGATCTGCGACTGGCGGAAAACAAGCCGGATCGCGACCCGGGCCGACGCGCGACGCCGCCGTCGGGGATCTCGCAGTTGTTCGCTCGACACGTCAGCCGCCACCCCGACGACATCGCGGTGATCTCCGGCGAGGTCGGAATTACCTACGGGGAACTGTCGGCGCGCGTCGACGAGCTGGCCCGCGAACTTCTCGCGGTCGGCGCCGGACCCGAGAAGGTAGTCGCCGTCGCGCTGGATCGAAATGCGGATCTGGTGGCCGGACTGCTCGCGGTACTGCGCATCGGCGCTGCGTACCTGCCACTCGACGTCGATTACCCGACTGAGCGGCTCGAGTTCATGATCGAGGACGCGGCTCCGGTGTGTGTCCTGACCAGTATCGACAGCGCCGGGCAACTTCCGTTGACGGTCGCCACGTGTGTCTTCGTGGACGGTGAGTTCACCAACTCGGGTGTCGTGCTTCCTCCGCCGCCCGCGGCGGGTGATCACCTCGCCTACATGATCCACACCTCCGGTTCGACGGGTCGCCCCAAGGGCGTGATGGTCTCGACGGGCAACCTCGCAGCCTTCGCGGACACGGTACTCGAGGATTGCTGGATCAGGCCGGGCGATCGCATCGTCGCGGTGACAACGGTGTCGTTCGACATCGCGGCACTGGAGTTGCTGTGCCCGCTCGCGGCGGGCGCGACTGTCGTGATCGCAGACCGCAGGACGGTTCGCGATCCGGATGCGTTGTCGGCGTTGATCATCGCAAGCGATGCGACAGTGATGCAGGCAACGCCGGCGCTGTGGCGAGTGGTCACCGAACACGAGAACGCAGTCGGACTCGCGATGGTGCGAGCCCTGGTGGGAGGGGAAGCCCTCCCGCAGGATCTGGCCGACGATCTGGTGGCCAACGCTGCTTCGGTCCGGAATGTCTATGGACCCACCGAGGCCACGGTGTGGGCGACATCTTCGGTGATCACGACCGGCGACCGAGTCACGATCGGTCAGCCCTGGACCGATGTGCACGTGCGAATCCTCGACGAGGACCTGCGTGAGGTTCCGGAAGGCGTTGCGGGCGAGCTGTATCTGGGCGGTGCGCAGGTGGTACGCGGATACCTGAACCGCCCCGATCTGACCGTCGCTCGGTTCGTCGCCGATCCTTCTCTGCCGGGGGCACGCCTCTACCGCACCGGCGATCTGGTCCGACGCCGGCGAGGGGTTTTGCACTTCCTTCGTCGTGCGGACGATCAGGTGAAGGTTCGCGGTTTCCGCATCGAGCTCGGCGAAGTCGAAGGCGCGCTCGGATCGGTGGCAGGTGTGTTCCGCGCGGCAGCCACCGTTCGCGTCGATGCGGCGGGTACCGGAAGTTTGCACGGGTATGTGGTTCCCGAAGGTGCAACCACACTCGATTCGGTACTGGTGCGCAAGGAGATTGCGCAGCTCCTACCCGAACACATGGTGCCGCAGACCATCACGGTGCTCGAGGCACTACCACTCACCCTCAACGGGAAGGTGGACCGGAAGGCATTGCCCGACACCGCGCCGGATCGCGTGCCGAGTCCGCTCGTGGCCGTCGATGCGGATCGTCGGGCGCGGCTCGAGTCGCTGAGCCCGGGCTGGCAGGACGTACTACCACTCGGTCCCTTGCAGGAAGGCATGTACTTCCAGTCGGTTCTCGACGGCGCCGGCGGCACGGATGTCTATCACATGCAGCCGCGATTCGAGTTCTCCGCCGATGCCGCCGTCGACGTTCGCTCACTCCGCGCAGCAGGGGATGCGCTCTTGCGACGCTATCCGAACTTGCGGGCCGGCTTCACACACGCCGGGTTCGACGCTCCGGTGCAGTTCGTGCCCAGGGAAGCCGAAATGCCTTTCCGTGAGATCGATCTGAGCGCAGTCGCACCCGAGGACTTGGATATCGAGGTCCGCGCCGTCGACGAGGCCGACTTCGGCAGGCTGTTCGACTTGAGTGCGCCGCCACTCATTCGAATGGTGCTGGTCTGGTTGCCAGGTGGGGGAGCGCACCTCGTCTTCACTCAGCACCACCTGCTCACCGACGGTTGGTCGCAGACCTTGATGTACGCGGAGTTGTTTGCGCTCTACGAGTTTGCTCGCACACACGGCACGGACCCGGTTGGACTCGACGGCGCGCTCGACAAGCCTGCGGACTTCCGTGATCACCTGCGATGGATCGCCGAAGCGGATCGCACGGACGCCATCTCGTCCTGGAAGGACTACCTCGCGGATCTCGAGCAACCCACACTCGTGGGTGGTACGGGATCAGCCGGACGCGCTCCGTTGCCGGTGTTCACCCGGGTTCAGCTCGAACAGAAGATCACCGAGCACGTACGCGAGTTGGCCAGACGTAGCGGAGTGACGCTGTCCACCGTCGTCTCTGCGGCGTGGGGTCTGGCATTGCGCGCCGTGACGGGCCGTGACGACGTGGTCTTCGGATCGACGGTTTCGGGACGTTCACCCGAGGTCGAGGGCGCCGACCGCATGGTGGGATTGGCGCTCAACACCATTCCCGTGCGTGTCCGGGCCCGGCCCGGCGAGGAGATCTCGGCGTTGCTCGGACGCCTGTTCCGTGAACAAGGTTCGCTGCTGGGGCATCACCAGCTCGGGCTCGGCGACGTGCAGCGAAGCGCTGGGTTCGCAACACTGTTCGACACGCTCTACGTCTTCCGCAACACGCCTCGTGACGAACAGGCACGTCGAGACACGTTCGGGCGCAGTGGAATCGTCGGGTTCGACGCAGTGGACGGCACCCACTATGCGCTCACGCTCGACGTGGATCCGGGTGTCGGGGACGCGGCGATGGCGCTCACACTCGAAAACCGTCCTGACCTGATTCCGCACGACGTGGCTCAGGACATCCTGTCCCGCACCATCACGATTCTCGAAGTGATGGCGAATTCCGATACCGCCACGGTGGCGGACACGGCGGTTCCGCTTTCGCGCACCCCCGCGGAATTCGCTTCGGAGCACGTCGTGATGCCACGGCCGGACCAGGCCGGCGGTAGCGTGGACGCACTACTGCGCGAAAGGGCAGCGGCAACTCCGGACGAGACGGCGCTGGTCTTCGGAGACGTCACACTGAGCGCAGCCGAGATGAACTCTCGGGTGGACAGACTGGCACGGATACTCGCTTCGGCGCTGGGGCAGTCGGTACCAGGCGGGGGACCGACCCGTGTTGTCGCGCTCGCGCTTCCGCGTACTGCCGATCACGTCGTCGCAATCTTCGCCGTCATGAGAACCGGAGCGGCCTACCTTCCCTTGGATCTGGCTCACCCGCCGGCACGCCTGCGCGAACTCATCCTCGACAGCGATGCGGCGCTGGTAGTCACCACGACTCAGACGCGTGACCTCGTTGTTCCCGATGGACAGCCATGTCTGGTCCTCGACGACCCGGATGTGGCCGGGGTACTCGACGGGCAGTCTTCGGCACCAGTTGTCGACGAGGCTGCGGTCTGCGGGCCGACCTCACCGGACCAGCCTGCCTACGTCATCTACACCTCGGGCAGTACCGGAAAACCCAAGGGCGTCGTGGTGGGTCACCGCGGGTTGACGACGATGTATCACAATCACAAGGCCGAGATATTCACTCCGACCGAAAACAGTGTGGGTGGCCGACGTCTGCGCATCGCGCATACAGTCTCGTTCTCGTTCGACATGTCGTGGGAGGAACTGTTCTGGTTGCTCGCGGGGCACGAAGTTCACGTGATCGACGAGCAGGCGCGACTGGACCCCGCGTCTCTGGTGAAGCATTACCGCGAAGTCGGTATCGACGTCGTGAATGTAACCCCCTCGTATGCACGGGAACTGATGGCCGCCGGTCTCCTCGACGGTGAGCGGACGCCGGTGTTGGTGATGCTCGGCGGAGAAGCTGTACCTGCCGAGTTGTGGTCGCGATTGCGCGATCAGGACGGTGTCGACGGGTACGACCTTTACGGGCCGACGGAGTTCACGATCAACGCGATGGGATCCCCGGTTCAGGGGAGCGAGACACCCTGCTTGGGTCGTCCGATTCTGAACGCGTCTGCGCGGGTATTCGATTCGGGTCTGCGGGAGGTACCGATCGGAGCGGCGGGCGAGCTGTACATGTCCGGAGACGGAACGGCGATGGGTTACCTTCACCGGACCGCGTTGACCTCCGCTGTGTTCGTTGCTGATCCCTACTCCGTCGGCAAGCGCATGTACCGCACGGGTGACGTTGTACTGCGTCGCCGCGACGGCGAACTCGAATATCTGGGTCGCGCAGACCATCAGGTCAAGATCCGAGGCATTCGGATCGAATTGGGTGAAGTCGAATCCGCGCTGGCGTCGTTGCCAGGAGTGTTGCGAGCGGCAGCGTCAGTCCGTAGCGAAGGCGGTGCGCCGCCGCGACTGGTCGGCTACGTCATCGAAGAACCCGGTGCCGATTCAACCGATCTGCGAGCTGCGTTGCGGGAACGCGTACCGGCACACCTGGTTCCGTCGGACATCGTCGTCGTGGATTCGATTCCGCTGACGCCCAACGGAAAACTGGACCGCGGTGCGTTGCCGGCACCCCCCGCCCGTGTAGCGGCCCGAGCACCGCGAACCGAGATGGAAAGGCAACTGTGCCAGGTCTTTGCGCGGGTACTCGGCGTCGAGGCAGTCGATCCCGAAGAGAGTTTCTTCGATCTCGGCGGCGACTCGCTTCGAGCAATGCGACTGGTGGGGGAGATGGAGCACGACCTGTCGGTGAGCGTCGGTGTGGCAACGCTGATGGCCCGTCCGACAGTCGCCGAGCTCGCAGCACACCTTGACGAGTCGGCGTCCGAAATCGATCTGAGTCGCGATCGCCTCCTGACACTGCGAGCCGAAGGCAGCGGAGAGCCACTGTTCTGCGTGCATCCGGCCGGTGGATTCGCTTGGCCCTTTGCGCCTTTGACCGGTGTTCTCGATGCCGACCGTCCACTGTTCGGCCTGCAACTGCCCACAGTTGCCGGTGAGCCACTCGAACCGACGAACGTGGACCAACTGGCAGCGATGTACGTCGACACGATTCGCGGCGTGCAACCGAGCGGGCCGTACCACCTGCTCGGCTACTCGTTCGGTGGCAACGTCGTTGCCGCGATGGCGGCTCAGCTGGTCGATATCGGCGAGACGGTGGAGTTCGCCGGTCTGATCGATACTCATCCACTGGGAGATCGTGACGATCACGGTCGCGACGATTCCGACGACCGAGATCTGGCCGCCGCCCTGCCACCCGAGATCCTCACTCAGGCACCGGGACTGGTCGACGCTGTTCGGGCGGGTTTTGATGCCACTCGTTTGCTCGTGGCCAGTTCGACCGACACAACCTACGACGGACCGGTTACTCTGATCACCGCCGACGCCGAGGCGTCCGGACAGCTGCTGGCCGATCGCTGGCGCAGAGTCCGCGGGGACCGGGACATGGCAGTACACCATCTGCCGTACGACCACGCCGGATTGGTGACCCCAGCCGGGTGGGCGGCGATCGCCCCGCTGCTCGACAGCCATTTGTCGAAACGCACGGCCACATAGTTCGAAAACCACACAGTTGAAACACAATGGGAGCTCAATGATGAAGTCCACACCGCCCCTCGCGATACGGAGTTGGCGACGATTCGTCGCCATCGCAGGGTTGCTGATCGTCGCACTCGTGGCGATGATCGGTTGCAGTAGCGATTCGAACGACGAACCGACCAAGGCTGCAGAGCCCACGACCCGTGTGATCGAGACCGAGAAGGGCTCGGTCACCGTGCCCGCGTCGGCGGAGCGCATCGTGGTTCTGAGCGGCGGTCTCGCCGGATACCTGTACGCCCTGGACGCACCGGTGGTTGCCACCGATACCCGCGTCCTCGGTGTCACGAACCTCGACGGTGGATTCCCGCCGGCTTGGGCGGACGCCGCAAAGGCGCAGGGCACCAAGGAATTGCCGGCCGGCGAGCAGCTCAACATCGAAGCCGTCGCGGCGGCTGAGCCCGACCTGATCATCGGCGGTGGCCAGGGAATCACCTCTGTTCAGTCCGAGGAACTCTACGATCAGCTCACTGCTATCGCACCCACCGTCTTGGTCCCCAAGACGGTCGCCGCGTGGGACAAGCAGCTCGAAATCGTCGCCGACGCGGCGGGCCGTTCCGACCAGGTTCCGGCGCTGATGAGCGCATACGAGGACAAGGTCAAAGAGGTCAAGGGCAAGATCAAGGTTCCCGAGGGCAACGTCGTCTACTTCCTCTCGGTCTCGAGCAACAAGCCGTACCTCGTTCCGCCGACGGCCGCGCTGCCCGCGATGCTCGCCGAGCTCGGTTTCAAGGCCGACGACGTCATGGCCAAGGCCGGCAACCCGCAGCTCTTCGGCTCGGGTGACTCGTTCGAGGTCAGCCCGGAACTGCTCTCGCAGGTCGCCGATGCTCCTGTCGCCTTTGTGATTCCGGTGTCCGGTCGCCCGATGGCCGAACTTGCCACCGATCCGCTTTACTCGCAGTTGCCGTCCTTCAAGGCAGGCACGACGTTCGAGCTCCCCGCCAGCAGCTACCGTCCTGACTACGACGGCGCAATGGCTACCCTCGACCTGATCGGCCAGACCTTCGCATGACTCGATTCGCTGGGCTGGTGATCGATGTTTCACCCTTGCGGACCAGCCGTCCCTTCAGGTACGCCTTTTCCGCGCGATTGATCTCGCTGCTCGGGATCGGACTGCTCGTCGTAGCCGTCCCCGCGCAGACGTACCAGCTCACCGGCTCGACCTTGCAGGTTGCCGGAGTGTCCACGGCGATGGCCATCGCCATGTTCTTCGGCAGCCTGTTCGGCGGCGTGCTCGCTGACCGTTACGATCGGCGACGCACCATCCAGTTGGCCCGCAGTGCTGCGGGTCTCGGCTTTGTCATTCTCGGGTGCAACGCGCTCTTGCCACACCCGTCGATGTGGGTCATCTACGTCGCGGCAGCTGTCGACGGCTTGGCCGGCGGTGTCAGCAGCTCGGCCTTGATGGCTTTGATGCCGACGTTGTTGCCGCGCAACAAGATGGCTGCGGCCGGCGCTTTGGTAGCGCTGACCACCGACATCGGGACGATGATCTCGCCGGCAATCGCCGGCGTGATCATCGCCTCCGGCGGCATTCCCGCGACATACTTTGTTGCTGCGGTGGCCACCGCAGCAACTGTCACGTTGTTCCAAGCCATCGGCCCTTCTCCTGCACCGGGCACGAATCACGAAAGCCCGATGCGCGCGCTGGTGACCGGCGTGAAATTCGCCGGCACGCACACAGTCATTCGCGGCATCCTGATCAGCGGTCTGTTGGTCATGTTCGTCAGCGGGCCGATGGTGTTGCTGCCTGCCTTCGTCGACCAGGTCCTCGGCGGCGGACCCACCATGCTCGGTCTGCTCTACGGCGCCCCCGCTGTCGGCGCTGTGGTCGGTTCCCTCACCAGCGGTTGGACCGGACGAGTCCACCGCAACGGCGCCGCGATGTTGATCTCTGTTGCGCTGATGCCTCTCGGCCTGGTGGTACTGGGTGCGTCGGGAGCAGCGATTGTCGCGTTCCTGGGCCTGGCCGGATTCGGCCTCGGCCGCGCACTCAACGACATTCTGAGATTTGCAGTCCTTCAACAGAACACGCCGGACGAATTGCGCGGACGCGTGTCCAGTCTGTGGATGGTGCAAGCCGTCACGGGTACGGCGATCGGTTCGATGGCAGCCGGGTTCCTCGGGCAGTGGCTCGAGCCTGGCGCCGCGCTACTGGTCTTGGGGCTCGCCGGTGTGACACTGGGCCTGGTGCTCCTGGCAGCATTGGGTTCGGTGCGCCGGGTAACTTCGGAGATCAACGAAGTCGATCTCTCCGAAAACACTGTGCCGGTGGGGAATGCTCCGCCGGAAAAGGAAGGTAGTTCATGAACCGAGGAGACCACCTCGCGACCATCGCCGAAGTTCTGGCGGGAACCACCGGCGCAAAAGTGCCGTACCCCATCGGCATTCGCGAACTCGAAGTTGTTCGCAGCGAAATGGTCGGGACCGGACTGTTGCGTCTGACCTTGGGTGGACCGGAGTTGGCGGGCTTCGAATCGCACGCTCCCGACGAGCATGTTCGCCTGGTCTACCCGGATGCAGACGGAACTTTACGTCTACCCGAACGCGACGGATTCAGCCTGAAGTGGCCTCGTCCATTGCCGATCTCGCGTGAGTACACCGTCCGTCGATACGACGCCGAGGCGGGGGAGCTGGACCTCGACTTCGCGCTCCACGAAGGTGGGTACGCCTCTGATTGGGCTCAGGCGGCGACCGTCGGCACTCGGGTGCACGTGGCAGGTCCGCCCGGTGGCGTCGTGGTTCCGTGGACGTACGACCGCTATCTGCTGGCCGGTGACATCACCGCCCTTCCTGCCATTGCTCGTTGGCTCGAGATGATGCCCGCTGCTGCCGCCGGGTGGGTGTTCGTCGAGATCACCGACCCTTCACAGGAAATCGAACTCACTGTTCCGGAAGGCGTCGAGGTGCGATGGCTGCACCGCGGTGACGTCCCAGCCGGTCACTCGGATCTGCTCGAGCAGGCAGTACGGACGGTCACCGTGCCCGAGGGCGAGCGTGTCTACGCCTGGATCTCCGGTGAGGCCACCAGTCTCAAGCCGATTCGCAGATTCGTGCGCGACGAACTCGGCCTGAGTTCGGGCGACCACCTGATCACGGGCTACTGGAAGCGCGGAGTCGCAGACTTCGACGAGGACGACGACGACCACTGAACATCGGTTGATGCCGGTTTCGGCATCGTCACCGCGACAACGAGTCCGACAATCGCAACGATTGCCGCCACTCCGAAAGCTGTGGCGAATGCCGAGTGCTGGGGAAGGCCGCCGGATGAAGTCGCGCTCGCGATGATCCCGGCGGCAATTTGGGTTCCCACAGCAGAACCCAGCGATCTGGCGATCGTGACTATTGCCGTCGTGACACCTACGCGGTCTGCCGGTGCGCTGTCGGCGGAGATGACGAACACTGCCGTCGACGCGGCGGCAACGCCGGTACCCGCAAGGATCAGCACCACAACGATCTGCCACATCGTTGTTGCAAAGACCCCGACGGCGCCGCTCAGGCCGAGGAAGGCAACTCCCGCTACCGCAATGGCTTTCGTGCCGACCCGTTGTGCGAGCTTTCCGGAGATCACCGACGCGATGACCGCTGCGCCGTAGCCGACGCACAGCAGGAAGCCGATGGCGCTGGTCGACGCACCGCGGCCGAATCCGCTCTCTGCCGGCACGGCGAGTTGTTGCGGAAGTAGATAGACAACAGCGCCGTAGGTGAACCCGAAAACCACGCCGACGACCACGGCGCTCCACATCGAACGATGCCGCATCATCGTCAGGTCGACCATCGGCTCGGTTGTCCGGCTCTGATACCTGGCCCAGATCGCGAACACGGCAGCGGAAGCGAGAAGCAGCAGCATCGACGTCGGTGCGCCCCACCCGTTGCTCGATGCGCTCGCCAGCCACGCCGTCAGCGTCAACAATCCAAGAGCCAATCCGCCCGCTCCCGGCCAATCGAGTCGGCCGCCGACGTTCGACATGTGATCTCGTGGTGTGCTCACGGCAAAAGCAATTGCGCCGAGCAAAACGAACGCGGTCGGAACTGCATACATCGCGGTGCGTGAGACGTTTTCCGCGACGGGCCCGGACAATACGACTCCCAGAGCGCCGCCGGCCACTACAACAGCCCCGAGCAAACCCGTGGCCGTCTTCAGTCGGTCCGAGGATAAAGTGCGTCGTAGGACCACGAAGCTCACGGGAAGCAACCCGAGCCCGAATCCCTGGAGAAATTGGCCGAGGACGAACAGCGGGAAGATCGTTGCGAGAGCGGACACGCTGCCGCCCAGGACAACGATTGTCGTGATCGCGAGCAAGGTGGGGCGGGCGCCGTACACGTCGGCTATTCGCCCGGCCATCGGCGTGACGAGGACAGTGCTCAACGTCAGAGCGACGGATGCGAGCGCTCCGACGTCGGCCGTCACTCCGAAGTCTCTCTGTATCAGGGGGAGTGCGGGGACGATGATGCTTTCGAGCGCGGCCACGGCAGCGATCAGCAGGGTCAGGCTTGCGATAGTTGCTACCGGTCGCGGCTGATTGCCGGAGACGCTCTCTGTGGTCATCGTGCTCTCTTTCGATCGGGGAGTGAGGAGCTTATGGACGCGACGAAACGCCGCCCCTCCAAGAGCCCGGAAGGGTTGTGGCACTGGATATATCGGGCTGTGAAGTAGACCGTCCCGCTATTTCGTTACGCGTACCGTTATTGTGGAGAAATGTAATCGGATTCAGCGCACAAAGCAAGAGTCGGATGGGGTGGAAATGGTGCCATGTATCGCCAGATCGCAACGGGCAGACTTTTGCTGCTACCGTCGGTTGGTGTCAGGCGATGTGACGATGGGGCTCATTTCTCGATGAGCATGACGCTGGTCACCAAAATGCTTCTCCGAGCAGGGAGTTCATCTGCCGGACACATCCAAGGTCCCCGTTTGAATGCCGGGTTTGTTAGCTTTCTGCCTGTGACGCGACGTCACAGAAAGTTCACGAATCACGGAGGATCATCATGGGTTCTATTTCAACGATCATCGGAATCTTCGAGCTCTACAAGCTTCTCGAGCCGCTGCTGAGCTCGCTGAGCTGATTCAGGTGTGATTTCGCTGTTGAGCCGGGGCGCCGAGGGACTCGGCTCGACAGCGGATCTCGAGGATCCGGCGCGATCAGGACCCGTGGAACGGATGTCGGCACCGGCAGAATTCCATCGCTCCGGTGTAGTGGTCCATCACCAGGATTTCTGCACACCGAGCGGGCTGCGGTGCGAACCTGAGGCAGCGCTCGATCCAGCCGCGCTCCAGCGAAGGGGCGGGGTGCGCGCAGTTCCCGCATCGGCCGGGACGTTCGGCGACACGTACGGAACCGTAGTGCTCCGGGGGCATGCCAAACATCTTGGTGGTGCGATGTTTCCAGGGCAATGGTTCGGCTCGAGCGGAAGCTATGTCACGAAAGCCCGGCGGCGATATGCGAGGACCGAACCCGTTGAGCTGCGCTACCTGGCTCCCTGATAATCCGATTGCCCAGACTGAGTTTTTTGGTGCAAGTTGCGGCTACTGCGCTGACGCCCAGAAATTCTCGGACTATCTGGGCAACGATCATGCGGTGGTGACCGCGAACAGAATCCGATCCGGCTCGCGTTGCATACGGGTGATCGCGACGCGGCCTCCGATCCAAGCACCAAGTGCACCAATCGCAACAGCGACAGGGATGGCGAAATAGTTCACCGGGTTCGGTAGCAGCGCTCCTAGTAGCACGCCGGGCGCCGTTGTCGCGGCGAAGATGACGATGGCGAGGATGATCAGTCCGAAGGACGAGCCATTGAAGGATCCACGGGTGTTGAGGGAGAACGACTTCTTCATCTCCGGGACCGGGTAGGGGGCTTTGGCGGATATCGCTACTGCCAGTCCTGCACCGACTCCCATCATCGAAATGCCGACGGCGAGCGGCACGGCCAGTCGGTCGGTCCCGAGGTCCCCGAAGATCCGTACAGCAGCTGTTGCGACGACCACGAAGGGTGTCGTCACGATCGCCCACGCGATTTGTCGGCCCCGGACGTCAGCGGCAGCGGCTTCGGGGATCATCACCAGATGCCAGATCGATGCGCCGTCGAATCCGTACAGATTCGATCCGGCTGCCATTGCCAGGTAGATCAGGAACCAGGCACCCCATGCGGCGGAGAAGGGGATCGATGACGAGATCAGCGGTCCGAAGCCGGAGACCAAGGTCATGATGGCAACGGAGAGCAGTTGTGTTCGTCGGCGCATGTCTCCGTGCCAGAGCGAAAGCTCGCGAGAGATGACGGTGCCCAGTCGGGATGCGCGCCAACCGGTTCGAATGTCGCGGCCCTGGTTCTTCAATTGCACGGAAGTGGCGCCCGCTGATTCTGCGACCTTCCCGTTGAAGTAGCGAACGACCAGGCGTTGCCATGACCACAGCAGTGCGAGATCGACCAGCACCAGGGCGAGGACTGCTCCGGCGGCGAGGAGCCAGGCGCCTCCTGCTGCTGCGTCGACACTGGTGATTCCCCACGCGAACGGGATCGAATGCGCGACCGTGAGCGGCCACGTGACGTCGCCGTCCACGACCGTGCCGAGGCGACTCTGCAGCGGAAATTGCAGCAGATACAGTCCGCCGAAGAACGTGCCGAATGCCAACAGTCCCAGTTCGCGGCTGCGACGACTCCGCAGGAGCTGCGACATCGCCAGCATCGCGACCCGTGAGGTGCCGACAATGAGCAGGACCGTTGCGGGCCAAGCGATAATGGCCAATGGCAGTGCGGCAGGGTGGTGTGTAGCGGCATAAATTGGAATCGCTGCTGCAGCCAACGCGGTAATCGGCACGGTCATACCGACCAGCGACGTCGAGAACAGTGCTCTGGCGAGTCGGACGGGTTCCAGGGGGAGTAGCTGGAAATGTCTGGGGTGAAGATTGTCATCTGACAGACCAGACATGATCGGCATCAAGATCCACATCACGCCGATAGCCGAAAGTGCGAGACTGGTTGTGCCGCTGACGAGATCGGGAGAAACACCGTTCTTTCCCGAAGCTCGTAGGCACAGTAGCGCTGCCCCCAGAACCCCGAACAACGCTGCAATGACCTTGATTACAGCTCTTCCACCGGTGAACTGACGTTTGTAGAGGGTCATGCGCATGCGGAGAACAGTGCGCCACACAGAGACCGACGGGTTCCAGTGTGTCGGTGAAAAGCTGGTGGTGGTCATGCGCGCATCCATGACAGTCCGTCGGGACTGGGACTGCGGCTACCGACCAGGCGAACGAATGCCTCGTCGAGAGTGTTGCCTGCGCGCACCTCGTCGACCGTTCCTGAAGCCACGACGCGACCGTCTGCGATGACTCCGATGTGAGTACACAGTTGTTCGACAAGGGCCATCACGTGACTGGAAAGAATGACCGAGCCACCTGAGTGGACGAACGAGAGCAGAATGCTCCGAATTCCGGCCGAAGAAATGGGGTCGACAGCTTCGAACGGCTCATCCAGTACCAGTAAGCGAGGGCCGTGCAACAAGGCCGAGGCCAACCCGATTTTCTTCGTCATGCCCGCTGAATAATCGGCGATGACCGTTCCACCTGCATCGGCGAGATCGAGCGCGGCCAACAGTTCGTCGCGTCGTGACGCGATGACGTCCTCTGGCATACCGCGCAGTCGCCCGAAATAGGTGAGTAGTTCATGACCGGTGAACTGGGCGGGTAGCGCCAGACCGTCGGGTAGAACGCCGAGCAGACTCTTCGCTGCCACAGGGTCGTTCCACACGTCGTAGCCGTACACCAGGCTGCGACCGTAGTGCGGGCGAAGCAATCCGACAGCCATCGACAATGTGGTCGTTTTTCCCGCACCATTCGGGCCAACCAGACCGAACAACGAACTTGAGGGCACCGCAAGAGAAAGGTCGTTCACAGCAACTTTCGCGCCGAACGCCATGCAGAGGTGTTCCACTTGCAAAGCCATCGGTCCGGGAGGTAACTGTCCTGTCTCGGGGAGAGGGTGCATCGATCGAGGGTAACTGTCCGGAGCCATGTGCGCGGAGACGGAGCGGAGCGATGCAGGCTGCGTGCACCGAATGTCATTCCTAGGTGGGGGTTGCGACATGAGTCGCTGGTTCGCAAGGGGAGCGGATGGCAGGAGTCGAACCTGCGTGGACGGTTTTGCAGACCGCTGCCTTGCCGCTCGGCCACACCCGCATTGATCCAATTATGTTCGTAGTGAACAACAGTCGCCACCATTGTGATCAGGGTGAGTTGATCGCCGGGTGACGGATCGCAGGGACTGCGGGGGAAGTGCCGGGTCAGGCGCGGGAGAACACCGCGACCAGGAATTCGGAATCCTCCTTGAACGGGCGAAGATCCCACGTGGAGAGCAGCAGATCAGCCTCGAGGCCACTCGCGGTCGCGTCGGCGAGAAACTCGGGGAACTCGTAGCCACGGCCGGCACCGAATCCGATGACTACTCGGCCGCTCGGAGCGAGATGACGAGCAAATCCTGACAATACTGCTTGCCTGGTGGACGGCGCGAGAAACGCCACCACATTGCCTGCCGACACGATGACGTCGAAATCCGCCTCGACACCGCGGGCCGGCAGATCGAGTTCGGCGAGATCGCCGACAAGCCACGTCGGTCCGGGGTGGTCTTCTTCTGCGGCAGCGATGAGAACCGGGTCGACATCGACTCCGACAACCACATGCCCGACGTCGTGCAGATAACCGCCGAGTCGGCCAGGCCCGCACCCTGCATCGAGAACCCGGCCACCGCGTCCGAGCATCGCGTCGATCAAACGTGCTTCCCCGACAATGTCCTTGCCGTCCGCTCTCATGGAACGGAAACGCTCGACATATCGTGTGGAATGCGTCGAGTCGGCTGCAGTGATCTCTTCCCACTGGCTGGGGATGCGCTCGTTCGGGGCGTGTGCAGTCATCTTTCGAGGGTACCGACAGCTCACCGGGTGCCGACGACCGTCCCGTCTGCGGCATATCCGACGAGGGTTGGACGAGGGGACGTGAGCGACAGGGGAATCCATCCGTAGAAGCGGTCTTCGGCAAGAATTGTCGGATAGATCTGGCCGTCTGCGGTGTGAAGTTCGGCTCGGACAGCACCTCCCGCTCCTGCGTCGTAGGTCGCCTCGTGCGGACCGGCCTCGTACCCGGCGCCGCCCCCGAATGAATCTGCGCCGTACAAGTCAATTGATCTGCAGCCGTGTCCGAGGCCGATGAATTTCGACGGACCAACCTTGTCGATGTCGGCTGACGCCTCGAAAACCGGGGCGACGCACCTCCAGCCATTAGCGCCGTGGGCGACAAAGACGCTGAACAAGGTTCCGTCAGGTCCGGGAATGGACCCGACCCGCTCGGCGGTGGACGGATCTATTCCGCCGTTGGTTCCCGGCATCGTCTGCCAACCCGAGTACATGTCGGTGAACGCTTTCGGCATCATCCCCGTGGCAGCGGCGCAGCCCACCACCACTGCTGCGCAGATCGCCGCGACGAGAACGATGGCACCGACGCGACGGCGTGGAGCTTTGGTTGCCCCAATGTTGTTTTCGGTAGCCATGATTCGGGTGCGTGCGGCATCTTGGACGTTCTCGGGCCAGAGTTCGGCGGAAACCGTATCGCTCGGCCGCAGCTTCTCGAGCGTGGTGAGCGGATCTTTGGTCATGGGGTACTCCCGTGTTCGGCGGCAGCGCAAGGTCGGGCGGTGTTCATCGGGATTACGGTGTCGGATTCTGAAGTCAACCCGGCGCGCAATCGACGCCGAGCGCGAAAGAGACGAACATGCATGGCCGGAACCGAACACCCAGCGACCCGCGCGGCTTCGGTGGCGGTCAACCCGTCCCAGGCAGTCAGGAGCAGGGCTTCACGTTCGGTGACGGTGAGTGTTGCCAGTGCTTCGAGCAGTTCCGTGCGTTCGGTGACAGTGACGTCGGCGCCCGGCGTCGATGCCGCAATCTGCTCGATGCGTCCCATCTTCTCGGTGAGCGCGTCAAGGCGCCGAACGCTGCGACGGTTGTTGTTCACGGTGTTACGAGCCACCACCAACAGCCACGGCAGTGCCTGGTCGGGCACTTCGTCCAAGCGTCGCCAGGCAACGAGGAACGTCTCGGAGACAACCTCCTGCGCGCTGTGATGATCAACGTGGCGACAGGTATACGCGAACACCCGACCGGCGTAGGCGTCCCACAGGGCGGTGAACCGCTCTTCGCCGCTCGGCGGCGGTTGTTCCTCGGATTTCGGGGTCATATGAAGAGATGTCCGGCTGGTTGCTGATCCTTACAGCCTCTGAGCTAATGGACGGTTTGGCGTGTTACTCCGGCCGAGAACTCCCACTGTCAGAAGCAACAGAGCGAGGATGTACAGCGTCATGATCCAGATGCCCGCAGCGGCGGGCTGCCACTTGTTCGCCTGGCCGAGCAGGATGAGGGCGTCAGAGGTGAGGAACAGCGCGCCGCCGATACCGGTGATCGAGTTGTACGTCAGTGCGGTTGATGCGGTTCCCACCAGGATTGCGGCGTACACGGGGACGGCAATTCGAAGTTCAGGTTCGAGACCGGGCCAGGTGTACGACACAAGAGCGATTCCAGCGATGGTGTAAGCGCACAGAAACCATGGCCGCCTTCGTATCTCCCGAAGAGCGCCGTGTGAGAGAAAGAATCGGATGAAGCAGAGGTGACCGATCGCGAAGGCTGCCATGCCGATGACAAACGTGGAGTCCCAGATCAGGAACAGGTCTCCGAAAGCACAGGCAATCAGTGCCGCAGCCACAACTCGAGGTCCGCGTCGGGCGACAACCCAGGCAGCCAGAATCGGCGCGAGCATGACCTTGGTGATCCCGTCCCAGGGCGCAGCATCAGCGGCATTGAGGATCAGATGGACAATCGCTACCGCTGAAAACCCGACAAACCATGGCGACCGGATGGTGCTCGGCAGTCCGGCGTCGCAATCAGATTCACCCATCGGCTCAGTGTAGGAAGTCCGCTGCACGCTCGGCGAGGTCGAGCGCCGGCTGGGGGAGTATGCCGAGGATGAGCGTGACACCGGCGCCGAGGCCGATCACACTGCTGGTCAGTGCACTCGGCACCACGACGGTCGGAGCGTCTGCGGCCGATTCGGTGAAGAACATCAACACGATCACTCGCACGTAGAAGTACGCGGCGATCGCGCTGCACAGGACGCCGACGATCACGAGAGGTGCGGCCCCGCCCTCGGCTGCCGCGCTGAACACCGCGAACTTTCCGATGAACCCACTGGTCAACGGGATCCCGGCGAAAGCCAGCAGGAACAGTGCAAAGACAACTCCGACCAATGGTGAGCGCCGGCCCACCCCGGCCCAGCGCGAGAGCGTCGCGACCTCACCGTCTGCGTCCCGAACCAGACTCACGACGGCGAACGCGCCCACGGTGCTGAATCCGTAGGCTAGAAGGTAGAACATCGCCGAGGCCAGGCCGGCATCCGAATCCGCAACCACAGCGGTCAGAATGAATCCGGTGTGCGCGATGGCCGAATACGCGAGCATCCGCTTCATATCGGTTTGCGTAACAGCGACGATCGATCCGACAACCATCGTGAGAATCGCGACTGCCCACATCAGTGGACGCCAGTTCACGTACTCGTTGGGCAGAGCCACATAGAAGACACGAAGGATGGCACCGAATGCGGCGATCTTGGTCGCGGTAGCCATAAAACTGGTGATCGGCGTCGGCGCCCCTTGATAGACATCGGGAATCCACGAATGGAACGGCACGGCACCGACTTTGAACAGTAATCCCACGGCCACGAGTGCTGTCCCGAGCCACAGGAAGGCATCGGTACCCGACCCGCTGCGTGCTGCGTCGGCGATACCGGAGAGCGTGACCGTCCCGGCATAGCCGTACAGCAATGCGATTCCGAAAACGAAGAACGCCGACGAAAATGCCCCGAGCAGAAAGTACTTGAGCGCAGCTTCCTGGGAGAGCAGGCGACGTCGGCGTGCCAGACCACACAGGAGATACAGAGGCAGTGAGAACACTTCGAGCGCAACGAACATCGTCAGCAGATCGTTGGACGCGGGAAAGAGGAGCATGCCGCCGACAGCGAAGAGGGTGAGCGGAAAGACCTCGGTCTGGGCGATACCGACCTTGACCGCTTCTTGTTCCGCAACACTTCCGGGGACGCTCGACGCTTGAGGGGTGAAACCGCCGAGCGCGTCGTGTTGCGCGATCACCTCGGCGGTGTTGCCCGAGCCTCGCTCGGCGATCAGCAGTACTGCGGGGATCGACACGAGAAGGATCGTGGCCTGCAGGAAAAGGGTCGGACCGTCGACCGCTACAGAACCCATCATCGCCGTCGACCGCGTGCCGGCGAGTAGAAGCACTGCCACGAACGCGGCCGCCAAACCTCCGACACCGAGGACGAGTTGCACGGGGTATCGAATGCGCCGGGGTGCAAACGCCTCGATGAGTACGCCCACAACCGCAACACCGAACACGATCAACATTGGCGAGAGCAAGCTGTATTCGACACTGGGTGACGCCGTGCCGGCTGAGCCGAGGATGGTCACGTCGTTGAAGGAACTCATTTGTGGGCACCTCCTTCGTGGTCGGCGACGAGCGGGGTCGGAGCCTCGTCGACGACCGTATGGCTCACTGCAGGAGTGATGACGTCCAAGGCAGGCTTGGGGTAGATGCCGAGAAGCAACAGGAGTGCGATCAGAGGGGCGACCACCACGAGTTCGCGTCGAGCGAGGTCGCGGATCGTTCCCTGCCCTTCCTTCACAGGTCCGCCCATCATGCGCTGGTAGAGCCAGAGTATGTAGATCGCGGACAGGACAAGCGCGGCAGTCGCCGCGATAGCGGCCACGTGGTATCGCGAGTACGTCCCGATCAGCACCAGGAACTCACTGATGAACGGCGCGAGACCCGGCAGCGACAGCGTTGCCAGCCCCGCAACGAGGAATGTGCCGGCAAGTACGGGTGCAACTTTCTGGACGCCGCCGTACGCCGCGATCGATCGAGTACCTCGCTGCGAGACGAGGAATCCCGCAATCAAGAACAGAGCCGCAGTGGAGACTCCGTGATTGACCATGTACAGCGCGGAACCCGCCTGGCTCTGGCTGGTCATCGCGAAGATTCCGAGAATGATGAAGCCGAAGTGCGAAATCGACGTGTAGGCGATCAGTCTCATGACGTCTGTTTGCGCGATCGCCAGTATTGCGCCGTAGACGATCCCGATAACGGCGAGCGTGATGATCCACGGTGCAAAGGTCGACGACGACTCCGGGAACAGTTGCAGGCAGTAGCGAATCATCGCGAACGTGCCCACCTTGTCCACGACCGCCATCATCAACACTGCTGTCGACGGAGTCGATTCCACCGCGGAGTCCGGCAACCAACTGTGCAGCGGCCAGAGCGGTGCTTTCACCGCGAACGCGAACATGAATCCGAGGAACAAGGCGTTGAGCACCCCGGGTCCCACACCGAGTTCACCGCTGTTTGCCGCTGAGGCGATCGCCCGGAAGTCGAAAGTGCCGCTGGCGAAGGGACTCTCGTCGCGCGTGGTGACCACATACAGGCCGATGACCGCAGTGAGCATGACCAGGCCGCCGAGGAGATTGTAGAGCAGAAACTTCACGGCTGCGCGAGATCTGCCCACTCCGCCGAACCCGCCGATGAGGAAATACATCGGTATCAGCATGGCCTCGAAGAAAATGTAGAACAAGAGAATGTCCAAGGCGCTGAACGAAATCATCACCATGGACTCGACAACAAGGATCAGCGCGAAATAGGTGTGCGGCATTCTCTTGGGTGATGCCGGGTCTGCCGGGACGTCATTCCAGCCCGCGATCAGGAGTAACGGCACCAGCACGGCGGTGAGAAGAACCAGAACGAGTGCGATCCCGTCGAGTCCGAGTGTGTAGCTGGTACCGAAAGCCGGTATCCAGCTGTGGCTTTCGACAAATTGAAATTGTTCGCCGCCGCGGTCGAACGCAACTCCGAGAACGGCGGCGACCACCAGGACTGCCACGGACACAGCCAATGCGAGAGACTTCGCAAATTGGTACGACCGTGCCGGCAGAGCGAGGACTACACCCGCTCCGATGAGCGGAAGCAACCAGAGCACCGTCAGCGCAGGGAAGCCGGTATTGGTCACAGAGTCGCTCACCGCCGCTTCGATCACCACAGTGTCACCGCCATCATTGTCGCGACCACGAGTGTTGCTCCGACAAACATCACCAGCGCGTACGAGCGAACAAACCCGGTCTGTAGCTTCCGCGTGAGCGCGGACAGCCCGGTGACGACCACCGCAAAGCTGCCCACGACGCCGCCTATTCCCTTGGTGTCGAACACTTCCAACGACTTGGTGAGTTGTTGTCCAGGCTTCATGAACACCGTCTCGTTGAAGGCGTCACCGTACAGATCGCGGCGAGCCGCACCGGTCAACGGTGAAACCGGAGTCGGTGCCACAAGTGGAATCTCCCGGGTGGCGTACTCGCGATACGCAATCGCGACGCCGGCGGCAACTGCGAGCAGCGCCAGCGCGGTGATCGACCATGCGGGTATCGGCGGTTCGACGTGATGTGAGCCGACAACCGGTTCGAGCCAGTTCTGCAAGCTGGACCCGATGGTCAGGAGCATCCCGGCGCCGACGGACCCCACCGCCAGGATGATCATCGGAGACGTCATCACTGCCGGAGATTCGTGAGGTTTCTGGTTCTCCCAGCGGGCCTTCCCGAAGAAGGTCATCAGCATCACGCGGCTCATGTAGAAGGCAGTGAGGGCCGCACCCAACAGGGTGACGATGCCCAGCACAACACCCTTGACGCCACCCTCGCCGATCGCAACCTCGATGATCTTGTCCTTGGAGAAGAACCCGGCAAACGGCGGAACACCGATGATGGCAAGGTATCCGAGCCCGAACGTGACAAAAGTCAGTGGCATGAACGCTCGAAGTCCGCCGTAGCGCCGCATGTCGGTTTCGTCGTTCATCGCGTGCATCACCGAACCCGCGCCGAGGAACAGGCCCGCCTTGAAGAATCCGTGGGTGATCAGATGAAGGATTGCGAAGGCGTATCCAGCTGGTCCGAGGCCCGCCGCCAGGACCATGTATCCGATCTGACTCATGGTCGACGCGGCGAGCGCTTTCTTGATGTCGTCCTTCGCGCAGCCGATGATCGCACCGAACAGCAGCGTCACGGCACCGACGATGACAACCACGAGTTGAGCGTCGGGTGCGAGATCGAAGATCGGATTGGCGCGCACGATCAGATAGACGCCGGCCGTGACCATCGTGGCCGCGTGAATCAGAGCCGAGACGGGGGTGGGGCCCTCCATCGCGTCGCCGAGCCACGACTGCAGTGGCACCTGCGCCGACTTCGCGCATGCAGCGAGGAGGAGCATCAGGCCGATCGCCGTCAGGACACCTTCGCTTGCACCAGACGCGTCGGCGAAGACGCTGCTGAACGAGAGCGAGCCGAACGTGCTGAACATCAACATCATCGCGATCATCAATCCGATGTCGCCCACCCGATTGACGACAAAAGCCTTCTTGGCAGCGGTCGCCGCCGACGGCTTGTGCTGCCAGAAACCGATCAGCAGGTACGACGCCAAACCGACGCCTTCCCAGCCGACGTAGAGCCCGAGGAAGTTGTCGGCGAGCACGAGGAGCAGCATCGCAGCGAGGAAGAGATTGAGGTAGGCGAAGAACTTACGACGCTCGGGGTCGTGCGCCATGTAGCCGACCGCGTAGATGTGGATCAGCGAACCTACACCGGTGATGAGCAGGACGAAACACATCGACAGTTGATCAAGCTGCAGTCCGAACTCGACCTGAAGACTGTCGACCGGGACCCAACTGAACAGGTGCTCGGTGACGGTGCGGTCGGCGGTGTCGCGGCCGAGCATGGCGATGAAAAACACCACTGCGACGACAAACGACGCGAGTGTCATGACGCAGGCGAACAGGTGGCCCCACGCGTTCGTGCGACGACCCGCCAGCAACAGGACAGCGGCGCCGCACAGGGGCAGGGCGGGGAGCAACCAGATGGCGGACGTGATTCCTCCTGACATGTCAGTACTTCAGCAGGTCTGCGTCGTCGACGGATACAGAACGCCGAGATCGGAAGATGATCATGATGATTGCCAAGCCGACGACTACTTCGGCCGCAGCTACCACCATCGTGAAGAAGGCGAAGATCTGCCCGTCCAGATTGCCGTGCATGCGCGCGAAGGTCACGAATGCCAGGTTCGCGGCGTTGAGCATCAATTCGATACACATGAACACCACGATGGCGTTGCGTCGCAGGAGGACTCCCGCAGCCCCGATGGTGAACAACAGGACCGACAGATACAGATAGTTCTCTGGATTCATCGCTGCGTTTCCTCGCCGGTATCGGGATCCGGGGATCGCGGAGTGAGGGCGCTGCTGACGGAGAGGGTCGAGAACGTTCCGTCGGGCAACAACGCCGGCATGTCTACTGCGTTGTGACGTGCGTACACGCCGGGACTGGGGAGGGGAGTGGCCGAGCCCTTGTCGGGATTGCTCTCATCGCTGCCCAGGTACGCGAATCGTTGCTGCGAGAGTTCGCGTTGGCTGAGTGTGGCTCCGATCTTCTCCCGATGCGCGAGCATCATTGCGCCAAGTGTCGCCGTGATCAGCAGTGCGCCGGTCAGTTCGAAGGCCCAGACGTAGCGGATGAAGATGAGATCGGCGAGAGCGTCGATGTTGCCCTGCTCGAGTCCGGTGAATCCGGTGAACCCCGAGATCGACGCATTTCCGAGGCCGCCGATAAGGAGTAGCCCGAATCCGACGCCGATCACGATCGCGCTGACGCGTTGTCCCCGTAGCGTTTCGACCAAGGAGTCCGAAGAATCCACGCCGACCAGCATCAGGACGAACAGGAACAACATCATCACTGCGCCGGTATAGACGACGATCTGGACGACACCCAGGAACAGTGCGCCCTGCACGATGTAGAAGACGGCCAGGATGATCATCGTCATTGCAAGGAAGAGTGCAGAGTAGACGGCCTTGGGGGCGGCGACCACGCCCAAAGCGCTGATCACCGCAAGGGTTCCGAGGATCCAGAACTGCACCGCCTCGCCGGTGGAGGTCGATGTCATCGTTCCCTCAGCCAGGATCGTGGTCGTGACCGCCGCGATCATTTCTCGGTCTCCGGGTTCGGCTCTTGCTCGGGTACTGCCTGTTCGGGAGCTGCTGTGATGTCGCCGCGGTAGTAGTCGTCCTGAGTTGTGCCGGGACGCAGCGTGTGTGGTGGCGCTGCCATGTCGGGTTTCAGGGGCGCGAGAAGGCGGTCCTTCTCGTAGATCAACCCGGCTCGGTTGTCGTCGGTCATCTCGTACTCGTTGGTCATGGTGAGAGCCCGAGTGGGGCAAGCCTCGACGCAGAGGCCACAGCCGATGCACCGCAGGTAGTTGATCTGATACACCCGCCCGTAACGCTCGCCGGGGGAGAACCGTTCTTCTTCGGTGTTGTCAGCACCCTCGACATAGATCGCGTCGGCGGGGCAGGCCCAGGCACACAGTTCGCAACCGATGCACTTCTCGAGTCCGTCCGCATACCGGTTGAGTTGATGGCGACCGTGGTATCCGGGCGCGGTGGGCCGCTTCTCCTCCGGATAGAACTCGGTCTCGGGTTTCTTGAACATTGTCGAGAGCGTCACTCCGAAACCCGCGATAGGTCCGAGGAAATCAGGCATGGGAGTCCTCCGATGTGTCGGAAACATCTGTCCGCCGCGGCGGTGGCACGTTCTGACCCGGTAGTTTTCGGGGCGGCAGCGTTTGACCAGGTAGGGGTGGAACCGGGAAGCCGCCCGACATCGCATGGAAAGGCCGGGTCCCCGAATCGGGCACCAACGCGGCGGTTCGGCGTCGGCTGCGGTAAGTCCCGGCCAACACGATCAGGAGCGCAGCTCCGAGAACCAGTGCGACGCAAAGAAGTACGACCCAGGTGTTGTAACCCTCGTTGCGGAAGGCACGAACAGTCGCGATCACCATCACCCACACCAAGGCAGCGGGGATGAGAATCTTCCATCCGAGATTCATGAACTGGTCGTAGCGCAACCGCGGAAGGGTACTGCGCAGCCAGATGAAGACGAAGAGGAAGCCCCACACCTTGGCAACAAACCACAGCACGGGCCACCAACCGGAATTGGCGCCGTCCCACAGGTTGAACGGGAACGGTGCGTGCCACCCACCCAGGAACAGTGTCGTGGCCAGAGCGGACACCGTCACCATGTTCACGTACTCGGCCAGCATGAACATCGCGAACTTGAGTGAGGAGTACTCGGTGTGGAACCCACCCACCAGTTCACCCTCGGCCTCGGGAAGGTCGAAGGGAGCCCTGTTGGTTTCGCCGACCATGGCTGTCACGTAGATCAGGAAGGACGGCAGGAGGAGAAAGACGTACCAGGCACCTTGTTGGGCACTGACGATTCCGGACGTGGACATCGTTCCGGCGTAGAGGAAGACGGCGGCGAAGGACAGCCCCATTGCTACCTCGTAGGAGATGACCTGCGCGGTCGATCGAAGTGCGCCCAATAGTGGATACGTCGATCCGGACGACCAGCCGGCAAGCACGATCCCGTACACACCGATTGAAGTCACGGCGAGGATGTAGAGAACTCCGACCGGAAGATCGGTCAGTTGCAGGGGTGAAAGGGTTCCGAAGATCGACACCTGCGGACCGAACGGGATGACGGCAAAGGCCATGAACGCGGGCACGACTGCGATGACGGGCGCGAGGAGATAAATCGGTTTGTCGGCGCCGGTCGGTGTGATGCCCTCCTTGAGGGCGAGCTTGATTCCGTCAGCGAGACTCTGGAGCATTCCACGGGGGCCGACGCGGTTCGGTCCGACACGCATCTGCATGCGTGCCATGACCTTTCGTTCCGCGTAAATTGCCACCAGCGGTGTGAGTACAAGGAACACGAAAATGGCGAGAGCCTTGCCGATCACCAACCACCACGGGTCGTGCCCGAACGCCGACAGGTCGACCGGAGCTGACAGGGTCCCGTACTCGTGGGTGGTCATTGCGCTCCCGCCTTCGCAATCTTCACCACGGAACCCGCGGTAACGCAGAGCGTTTCGTAGATCGTGCTACCCGGTGAATTGAGCGGGAGCCAGACTGTTCGAGGCGGGAGTTCGGTGATCTCCAACGGTAATGTGATGGAACCGGATTCAGTCGACACCGCAACGTGATCGCCGTTGTCGGCGCCGATCTCGGCAGCGGTCTCGGCAGACAAACGTACGAGTGGGAGCCGTGCCGTACCCGCCAGGTTGGGCTCGCCGTCTTGCAATCGGCCGTTGTCGAGCAGCATTCGCCAACTCGACAACACTGCCTCGCCCAGTGCCGGTGTGGGCATGGTGCCTGACGGGACCTGAGGCGAGGTGGGGCGCGATCCGGACCAAGCGCCGAGGCGGTGTATCTCCGAGCGTGCGGAATCTGCGTCGGGTAGGCCCAGATCGATGCCCATCTCGGCTGCGATCGCGTGGAGAACGCGCTGATCCGGCATCACTCCTGTCGTTCTCAACGCAGTGTCGAACACGCGCTCGCGGCCTTCCCAATCGAGGAAGGTTCCGGGCTTCTCGGCGACCGGTGCCACCGGGAAGACGACGTCGGCGAGTTCGGTGACTCCGCTGTGACGGATCTCCAAACTCACCACGAAACCTGCTGCTTCGATCGCGGCCCTTGCCTTCGCCGGGTTCGGGAGATCACTCAATTCGACGCCGCCGACAAGAAGGGCAGCAGTCGTCTGCCCCGGATCCAGCAGACTCGCGGCGTCGCGCCCGTCGGATGCCGGGATGGAGGCCCCCCACACTGATTCCACCTCCTGACGTGCTGCCGGGTCCGCAACGGGGCGTCCGCCGGGAAGCAATCCCGGTAGTGCGCCCGCCTCGACGGCGCCGCGATCACCAGCGCGGCGTGGGACCCAAGCCAAACAAGATCCTGTCGCTTCGGCGAGACGTACCGCCGCGGCGAAGCCGCCCGCCACCTCACTGAGTCGTTCGCCCAACAGGATCACTGCACCGGGCTGCCGGAGGAGCTGGCCCTCCTCACTGCTGGGGTGAGACAACGAATCCATCAGAGCTGCTTCACTTCCGGGTACGGTCCGAAGCAAAGAGCCGCCCATCTTCTGCAGGCCGCGCGTAGCGAATGGCGCGCTGGAGAGCACCGTCGTCTTGCCGAAAAGTGCGGCCTTGCGTAGCCGCAGGAAGATGATCGGTGACTCCTCCTCGGGCTCGAGAGCTACCAGCAATGCGGCCGGGGCCGACTCGAGGTCCTGGTACGTTACCGACTCTTCGAGTGTGCTGCCGGCGACGTGTGCTGAGAGGAAACCTGCCTCTTCGGCAGAATGAGCACGGATTCGGAAGTCGATGTTGTTGGTAGCGAAAGCAACTCGCGCGAACTTGCCGTAGGCGTAGGCGTCCTCCAAGGTAGAGCGTCCGCCGACGAGTACGCCTGCGTCACCGCGGGCCTGCGCGAAGGATCGCGCAACGAGGTCGAGTGCCATGGGCCACGACGCCGGAATCAATTCGCCGTCAGCGTTGCGGATCAGGGGAGTGGTGATCCGATCACCTTGGGTCGTGTACGTGAATGCGAAACGGCCCTTGTCGCAGTTCCATTCCTCGTTGACTGCGGGGTCGTCCCCGGCGAGACGGCGGAGAACCTTTCCGCGACGGTGGTCCGTGCGCTGAGCACATCCGTCGGCGCAGTGTTCACACACGCTGGGGCTGGACACCAGATCGAACGGTCGCGCCCGGAATCGGTATGCCGTACTGGTAAGCGCGCCGACCGGGCACACCTGGATGGTGTTGCCCGAGAAGTAGGACTCGAAGGGCTCGTTGGCGTAGATCCCGACCTGTTGAAGCGCGCCGCGCTCGAGGAGATCGATGAACGGGTCGCCGGCGATCTGGCCCGAAAACCGTGTGCATCTGGCGCAGAGGACGCAACGCTCGCGGTCGAGCAGGATTTCGGACGAGAGTGGGATGGGCTTGGGGTAGGTCCTTTTCTCCTCACCGAACCGGGATTCGGTGCGACCGGTCGACATCGCCTGGTTTTGAAGCGGACACTCGCCGCCCTTGTCACACACGGGGCAGTCCAGAGGGTGGTTGATGAGCAGGAGTTCCATCACCCCGCGCTGCGCCTTCTCCGCCACCGGTGACGTGAGCTGTGTGGTGACGACCATTCCGTCCGCAACCGGTGTCGTGCAGGACGCCACCGGCTTGCGTTGACCTTCGACCTCCACGATGCACTGTCGGCACGCCCCGACCGGGTCCAGAAGAGGATGATCGCAGAACCGCGGAATCTGTGTGCCGATCATCTCTGCAGCGCGAATGATCAACGTGCCCTTGGGTACCTGGAGTTCCCGGCCGTCGATGGTGAGGGCGACCAGATCAGTGGGCGGTGCCGTGTCGGTCTTGGTGGCGTCGTTCTTGGTAGCGTCGGCTGCAGTCATGAGACGAACGCTCCTGTCGCGAGAACGGATCGGCGAGGATCGAACGGGCATCCGTTGCTGTCGAAATGCGCTACGTATTCCTCGCGGAAGTACTTCAGGGAGGACATGATCGGGCTGGTCGCTCCGTCGCCCAACGCGCAGAAGGATTTTCCGAGGATGGTGTCCGAGATGTCGAGAAGTTTGGTGAGATCAGCTTCAGTACCTGTTCCGCCTTCGAGTCGCCGCAGGATCTGCACCAGCCAGTACGTGCCTTCGCGGCACGGCGTGCATTTACCGCAAGATTCGTGGGCGTAGAACTCGGTCCACCGCAGCACCGCGCGCACGATGCAGGTTGTGTCGTCGAATATCTGCAGTGCCTTGGTGCCGAGCATCGATCCCGCCGCGCCGACACCCTCGTAGTCGAGTGGGACATCGAGATGTTCGTCGGTGAAGATCGGAGTCGAGGATCCGCCGGGAGTCCAGAACTTGAGGGTGTGCCCGGTGCGAACGCCGCCCGCGTAATCGAGAAGTTCTCGCAACGTGATGCCGAGCGGCGCCTCGTACTGGCCGGGAGTGGTGACATGACCAGAGAGCGAGTACAACGTGAACCCCGGCGACTTCTCGCTTCCCATCGACCGGAACCACTCCGGGCCGCCCAGGACGATCGACGGCACACTCGCGATGGACTCGACGTTGTTGACGACGGTCGGGCAGGCGTAGAGGCCGGCGACGGCGGGGAATGGCGGCCGCAGTCGAGGCTGACCGCGTCGTCCCTCCAACGAATCGAGGAGGGCTGTCTCCTCACCACAGATGTACGCGCCTGCTCCGGCGTGCACGACGAGATCCAAGTCGAATCCCGAACCGAGGATGTTGCGGCCCAGGTATCCGGCCGCATAGGCCTCGGCCACGGCGGTCTGCAGACGTCGCAGGACCGGGACCACCTCGCCCCGGACGTAGATGAACGCCTTGGCCGCTCGAATTGCATACGCCGCGATGATGACTCCCTCGACCAACGTGTGTGGGGTCGCCATCATCAACGGCATGTCCTTGCATGTGCCCGGTTCGGACTCGTCGGCATTGACGACGAGATAGTGGGGCTTGCCGTCTCCTGGCTTGTCTTCGGTGCTCTGTGGGATGAAACTCCACTTGAGGCCCGTCGGGAAACCGGCGCCACCGCGCCCACGAAGGCCCGCGTCCTTGACCGTTTCGATCACGGCGTCGGGGGACATGGCTAGCGCTTTGCGTAGGGCTTGGTAGCCGTCGTGACGAAGGTAGCTGTCGAGAGTCCACGAGTTCGGTTGATCCCAGTAGCGACTCAGGACGGGGGCGAGTGTCATGTCACTTCCCTTCGCCGGTAGCGTCGGCTGCTGAGGCCGAGCCGGGTGGGTTGTCGTCGTGAGATCGGCTGATACGCAGTCCGGCAAGAGTTGCCCCGCCGATTGTTTGTGCTTCGGCTGCTTCGATTCGCGTATCCGGGAACCCGGCCAAGGTGCGTGCGGTCTGTCGGAACGAACACAGTGTGGCACCGCGACTGGGTGTCACGCGCTCTCCGGCGCGGAGCGCATCGACGAGTGAGCGCGCCGATTCCGGAGTCTGGTTGTCGAAGAACTCCCAGTTGATCATCATGACGGGGGCGTAGTCGCACGCCGCATTGCACTCGATGTGTTCGAGGGTGATCTTGCCGTCGGACGTCGAGATGGAGTGTCCGCCTTCGTCTCTGGAGCCTGCTGACCCGAGATGCTCTTCGAGTGCTGCGAGGATGTCGTCTCCGCCCATGATCGCGCACAGCGTGTTGGTGCAGACTCCGACCAGATACTCACCCGTCGGACCACGGCGATACATCGAGTAGAAGGTGGAAACGGCGGCAACCTCGGCGCCGGTCAAACCCAGCTTGGCACTGCAGAAATCGATCCCGGCCGGGGTGATGTACCCGTCCTCGGACTGCACGAGATGAAGGAGCGGCAGGAGGGCTGATCGACTGGTGGTCGCCGCGGCGTCAGGCTCACGGTAACGAGCGATGACGGTTTCGGCATCGGCGTCGAGTCGGGCGAGTACGTCAGGCGGATAACTCGATCGTGCGCCAGGGCGTACCAGTTGCGTGGGCTCGTCCGGGCGCGGCCCGAGTTCGATGAACACCCGTGACGAGCCGTTCGGGCCGGTCATCGGTCCACTCCGCCCATGACGGGATCGATACTGGCAACCGAGGCGATCACGTCGGACACCATGCCTCCCTCGCACATCGCCGCTACCGCTTGAAGGTTGGTGAATGACGGATCCCGGAAATGGACGCGGTACGGCCGGGTTCCCCCGTCGCTGACCATGTGCACACCCAACTCGCCACGCGGGGACTCGACGGCGACGTACACCTGGCCGGGCGGCACGCGGATTCCTTCGGTGACCAGTTTGAAATGGTGAATCAGACCCTCCATGGACGACTCCATGATCTTGGCGATGTGCTTCTGCGAATTGCCGAGGCCATCCGGTCCGACAGCGAGATCGGCAGGCCAGGCGATCTTCTTGTCGTCCACCATGACCGGCCCCGGTTGCAGTTTGTCGAGGCACTGCTCGACGATCTTGAGGGACTCCTTCATCTCCTCGACACGGATGACGTACCTTCCGTAGCAATCGGATCCGTCGTGCGTCACGACGTCGAACTCGTAGTTCTCGTAGCCGCAGTAGGGCTGCGCTCGACGCTGATCGTGGGGGAGTCCCGTGGCGCGTAGGACCGGCCCCGTCACGCCGAGCGCCATGCAGCCGGTGAGATCGAGATATCCGATTCCCTGGGTGCGGGCTTTCCAGATGGAGTTGTCGCTGAGCATCAGTTCGACGTCACGCAACCGTTTCGGTAGGACCTTCAACAGTTCTCGTACCTTCGCGACCGACCCGTCGGGTAGATCCTGAGCGAGACCACCAGGCCTGATGTAGGCGTGATTCATCCGCAGTCCGGTGATCGTCTCGAACACGTCCAGAATCAATTCGCGTTCGCGGAATCCGAACAGCATCGCCGTCACGGCGCCCAGTTCCATTCCACCGGTTGCCAGGGCGACAAGGTGCGACGAGATTCGATTGAGCTCCATCATCATCACGCGAATGACGGTGGCTCGCTCGGGAATGTCGTCGGTGATGTCGAGAAGTTTTTCGACTCCGAGGCAGTACGCGGTTTCGTTGAAGAACGGTGAGAGGTAGTCCATTCGAGTAACGAAAGTGACGCCCTGCGTCCAGTTCCGGTATTCGAGATTCTTTTCGATTCCGGTGTGCAGGTAGCCGATTCCACACCGAGCTTCCACGACTGTCTCACCCTCGATTTCGAGAATGAGGCGCAGGACGCCGTGAGTGGACGGATGCTGCGGGCCCATGTTGACCACGATCCGTTCGGCCTCGCCGGTTCGCTGGCGAGCGGCCGCGGTGACGATGTCGTCCCAGTCCTGACCCGATGCTGTGACGACGGTTTCCGTCGTGGCACCGGAGTTGCTTCCTGTCGTCTCGTTCATCAGTTGTACGACCTACGCTCGTCGGGTGGAGGAGTCTGGGCGCCCTTGTACTCGACCGGGATACCGCCGAGCGGATAGTCCTTGCGCTGTGGGTGGCCCTTCCAGTCGTCGGGCATCTCGATACGGGTCAGGGCCGGGTGACCGTCGAAGACGATCCCGAAGAAGTCGTAGGTCTCACGCTCGTGCCAATCGTTGGTGGGGTATATCCCGACGATGGACGGAATATGTGGATCGGAGTCCGGCACGGACACTTCCAGTCTGATCCGGCGGTTGTGCGTGATCGAAGCAAATGGATATGCGGCGTGGAGCTCGCGACCGGTGTCCTGCGGATAGTGGACTCCATCGACACCCAGGCAAAGTTCGAAGCGAAGTTCCGATTCGTCGCGCAGTCTGCGCGCGACCTGCGGGAGGTGAGACCGTTCGACATGCAGCGTCATCTCGTCTCGAAAGATCACTACCCGCTCGATTGCATCGGTGAAAGTGCTGCCCGCGCTGCGCAATGCGGCATCCAAGGAGTCCGCAACTTCGTCGAAGTATCCACCGAACGGTCGAGAGGCCTTGTCCTCTACTGAGATCGGCGGGGCGAGCCGGCTGTAGCCCGAGGTGTCACCACTGCCGCGGACCCCGAACATCCCCCTCGATCCGTTGTTGCCCGCGGTCATCGCAGAAGCCCCTTCATGTCGATGGTGGGGGTGGATGCCAGTGCGGCGCGCTCGGCTGCCGCGCGTGCCTCTTCGCGGTTCACGCCGAGGGGCATCTCCTGGATCTTTCGGTGCAGTTCGATGATCGCGTTCAGGAGCATCTCCGGCCGCGGCGGACAGCCGGGCAAGTAGATGTCGACCGGCACGATGTGGTCGACGCCCTGTACCACTGCGTAGTTGTTGAACATACCGCCGGACGACGCACACACACCCATGGCCAGAACCCATTTCGGCTCGGCCATCTGGTCGTAGACCTGACGAAGTACCGGCCCCATCTTTTGACTGACCCGCCCGGCCACGATCAGAAGGTCTGCCTGTCGCGGCGACGCGCGGAATGCCTCCATGCCGAACCGCGCCAGGTCGAAGCGACCTGACGTGGTTGCCATCATCTCGATCGCGCAGCACGCGAGCCCGAAGGTGGCAGGCCACAGTGATCCTTTGCGGGCATACCCTGCCAGGCCCTCGACAGTGGTCAGTAGAAATCCGCTGGGGAGCTTTTCTTCGAGACCCATATCCGACTCTTTTCAGTCGCAACTGCTGCGGTGTGACCGGTTTTGTCTGACGTATGTGTGCTGTACCTGTGTCCGCTGGCCTAGTCCCAACCGAGACCGCCTCGTCGCCATTCGTATGCGTATGCCACCGAGACGTTGACTATGAAAAGGCCCATCGCCGCGAGGCCGAACAAGCCGAGCGAATCGAAATGCACCGCCCACGGGTAGAGGAAAACGATCTCGATGTCGAAGATGATGAACAGCATTGCCGTCAGATAGAACTTGACGGGAAACCGCCCGCCACCGGCGGTACGGGGTGCCGGTTCGATTCCGCATTCGTAGGCTTCGAGTTTCGCCCTGTTGTACCGCTTCGGGCCGACCACGGACGCGAGAACAACCGACACCACAGCGAAGGCCATCGCGATGACCCCGAGGACGAGAATGGGGATGTAAGCGTTCATGTCACCCGAACTCCTCTCCGCTGTGCGGATGTCCGCCCAGCCCGAAGGTGCCGTTCGATTTCGATACTGCCAGCAATTCGATACTTATGTGACCTGCGACACCCACACTAGGGGAGGCCTCCGACATTGGGTTCGTTTTCGGGGTGCGGAGTTTCGCTCTCGAAAGTCCGAAGTAGTCGGCGCCGCAACGAATCACCGCTGCAACGGGTGCTCACCGGCTCAGTTGTCGACGCAGAAGCGCGATGACGGTGGAAGCAAGTTCGATCGGATCTATCGGCTGCGGCACTGAGGCTTCCGCTCTCGACCACGACGCCAGCCACGCATCGTCGGGTCGACCGGTCAGTACGAGGATCGGTGGACAGTCGGCGATCTCGTCCTTGAGTTGTTTCGCGACGCCCATGCCGCCCGCCGGACTCGCCTCGCCGTCGAGAATGGCGAGGTCGATTCCGCCGGCATCGAGCTTGGCTACGACGATCGGTGCCGTCGCGACCTCGATGTAGTCGATGGTGGGCATCGACGGATGTGGGCGCTCTCCGAGAGCGAGCCGAACTTGCTCGCGCGTGTGTGCGTCGTCGCTGTAGACGAGGATGCGCACGGGTGCCATGGAGTTGGGCTCTGCGGTCTCGGCGGACACGCGGCCGACGTTACTCCGGGCGGTCCCCGGCTACCGGCGAATCTTCAACATCGGCAGGGACTTCCGCGAAAACACAGCTCGGCTTCACGGCAAACGGCCCCTACCCGGCGATGAACGCCGGAAGTAAGGGCCGCCTGAATTGCGTGTGCGCTCAGAAGTTTTCGACGAACTTCGTCAGGCCCTTGCTCGCTGTTTCCAGCGCCGTCTTCTGTGCCTTCTTCACCAGGAAGCCCGGCAGCGGGATCTTGGGATCGATGGTCAGTTCGAAGGTGACTTTGGTTCCACCGTCGGTGGGAGTCAAGACGTACGAGCCGTCCTGCTGGTTCTGCTGACCGCTCTCCACGAGGGTCCAGGTCACCTTCTCGTCGCCCTCGAAGGTGTAGTCGACTACCTGCTCGTCGTTGATTCCCAGAATGGACACGGCCATGCGAACGCGATGGGGGCGACCGTCGTCGTGGGTGCTCTCGATGGTGATCTTCTTGTGTGCAGACGACCACTCCGGCAGCCGATCGACGGCTGCTACGGCCTTCATCACCGTTTCCGGATCAGCCTTGATCTCGAATTCCTTGACGCCCGAAACGGCCATGAACGTGCTCCTTCTCGCCTTGCGGCAACGGTTCGTGATTACTGCAGTTGCGCAATTAGATCATTCGGTGATCGGGTTGGCGTCGAGCTAGTCCATGCCGTTCTTGCGCATCTGGTCCCGCAATGCGCCCTGGACGGCTTGTGAAACCCACGAGTTGAGGGAGACTCCGTTCTGATTGGCGGCCTCCTCGGCGCGGGCTTTGATCTGTTCCATCATCCTCAACGTCACCCGGCTGATATCACCGCTGACGTCGTCGAACGAGTAGGTTGAGTCCTTCTTCTCGTCGTCTGCCTTCTCGTTTGCACCTTCGCCGCCTGTCGAGTTCGGCGGGCGAACGACGTCGACCAGTAATTCGCTTCCGTCGAGATTGACCTTGACCTCTCGGTCGCCCAGCTTCGCCCCGATCTCCTTGGCCAGTTCCGTCGCCGCGGCCAACAAGACCAGGCGGACCGAGGGTTCGATGGCGGCGGACAACGACGCCGCAATCCGGCGCGTGTGATCGTCGCCGAGTTCGGCTGCAGTGGCGAGGTCGTTCTGCAGCTTTGCGGTGTACTCCGAAATGTCCATGACACCACAGTGGCGTCAAAAGTGACGTCAGTCAAGGATTTGATGACGTCACTCGGTATCGAGGGCGGTCGACCGCTATAGAGTTGCCCAGCACCTGAGGCGAACGGCGCCCGGGTTTCGTGCTGGTCGTTTCGTGCTTGTCGAGGAGTGGGTTGTGCCGAACACGGTGTCGCTGAAGGTGCAGTTGGTGGCGAAGTCCGAGTTCTTCCCGCCCGAGGACATTCCGTGGGAGACGGACGCGGATGGTGGCGAAGCGCTGGTCGAGTTCTCCGGTCGAGCCTGCTACCAGAGTTGGTCCAAGCCGAATCCGCGAACCGCAACCAACGCCGGCTATCTGAGGCATCTGCTCGAGGTCGGACACGTTTCGGTGCTCGAGCATGCGACAGTGAGCTTCTACATCACCGGTATCTCGCGCTCGTGCACTCACGAATTGATTCGTCACCGGCACTTCTCGTACTCGCAACTCTCGCAGCGATTCGTCCGTGAGAACGATGCAAACGTCGTCGTGCCTCCTGCTGTCGAAGGTGATCCCGAGCTCGAAGCACTGTTTCTGAATGCCACCGACGAAAGCCGTCGCGCTTACGGGGAACTGCTGACTGCCCTCGAAGGGAAACTGCAATCGGTGCCCGGTGCCCCGATGCGGGGCAAGCAAGCCAGGCAGGCTGCGCGCTCGGTGCTGCCCAACGCCACCGAGACGCGCTTGGTCGTGACCGGGAACTATCGGGCCTGGCGGCACTTCGTCGAGATGCGTGCCACCGAACATGCGGATGTCGAGATCCGGCGAGTCGCGGTCGAGTGCCTGCGTCAGCTTCGTGATGTCGCGCCAAATGTGTTCGGGGACTACGAGATTCTTCGCGGAAGCGACGGATCGGAAATTGCCGTCAGCGCATTTGCGGCCGAGTCGTGACTCGTGTGCAGAAGTAAGAGCTGAACCGGGTAACCTTCTGACCATGACCTACGGTGATTCCGCTTCTCTTGTCGAGCGTCCGTTCGGCACCATTTCCGTTGCGATGGTGACCCCGTTCACTGCCGACGGGAAGTTGGACGTCGACGCGGGAGTGCGCCTCGCAGCCCATCTCGTCGACAACGGCTGTGACGGCCTCGTTCTTGCCGGTACCACCGGTGAATCTCCCACCACCACCGAGTCCGAGAAGCTCGACCTGCTCCGCGCAGTGATCGACGCCGTCGGTAACCGCGCGAAGATCGTTGCAGGCGCCGGCAGCAACGACACCGCTCACAGCGTCGAACTCGCACGTGACGCGGCTCGCGCCGGAGCGCACGGTCTGCTCGTCGTCACCCCGTATTACTCACGTCCGCCCCAGGCCGGACTGTTTGCACACTTCACCGCCGTCGCCAACGCGACCGACCTGCCCGTCATGTTGTACGACATTCCGCCCCGCTCCGTCGTTCCCATCGAGACCGAGACGATCCGCCGACTCGCCGAGCACCCGCGAATCAAGGCCGTCAAGGACGCCAAGGGCGACCTCAACGCCGGCGCAGAGTTGATCGGCACCACCGAGCTTCAGTTCTTCTCCGGCGACGACCCGCTGAATCTGCCGTGGCTCGCTGTGGGCGCCACCGGCTTCGTCAGCGTCATCGGCCATCTTGTTCCGGGTCGTCTCCGCGACCTTCACACCGCGTTCGTGTCCGGCGATATCGCCCGCGCGCGCGAGATAAACCTCAGTTTGATCCCTGTGATTCGTTCCGTTGCCCGCCTCGGCGGTGTCAGCGCTTCGAAGGCGGGTCTGCGACTCATCGGAATCGATGTCGGAGAACCACGCCTTCCGCAGGTTGCACCCACTAAAGAGCAGATCGACGGTCTTGCCGCCGATCTGCATGCGGCAGGAGTTTTGTAAATGACCCGTCCCCCCCGACGTCGTAGTGCCAGTCGTCAAGCCGGTCCGCCTTCGCCTCCGGCTCCCGAAACGGCCGCAAAGGCCGCACCGGTAGAGGCACCAGCTGCGCCGGCGGCAGAAGCGGCCCCCGCCGCAGCCGCCCCGCCCAAGAAGGCCGCAGCAACCAAATCTGCAGCAACCAAGTCCACTGCCACCAAATCTGCTGCACCCAAGAAGTCGACCGAAGAGAGGTCGCCGCGCAAATCTTCCGGCGGTAACCGACCGGCAGCATCGAAGTCGGGCAACGGGCGCGGAAACAAGCGCCCCGAGAACCGTCCGGCCGTCGATCCCACGGGTCGCCTCGGAACACCCCCGAAGGCGCCGGCATCGGGTCTGCGCATCGTCGCGCTGGGCGGCATCGGCGAAATCGGTCGCAACATGACGGTGTTCGAGCACCGTGGCAAGTTGCTGATCGTCGACTGCGGTGTGCTGTTCCCCGAGGACCAGCAGCCTGGCGTCGACCTGATCCTCCCGGACTTCCGCTACATCGAAGACCGTATGGACGACGTCGAAGCCGTCATCTTGACTCACGGACACGAGGACCACATCGGTGCTCTGCCGTTCTTGCTGCGTCTGCGCGCGGACATTCCGGTCATCGGCGCGAAGTTCACTCTCGCTCTCGTTGCCGCCAAGTGCCGCGAGCATCGCCTGCGTCCGAACCTGGTCGAGGTCGTCGAGGGAAACACCACCACCCATGGCCCGTTCGACTGCGAGTACTTCGCGGTCAACCACTCGATTCCCGACGCTCTCGCGATCGCGATTCGCACCGACGCCGGCGTCGTACTGCACACCGGTGACATCAAGCTCGATCAGCTGCCTCTCGACGGCCGCCTGACCGACCTCGCCGGATTCTCCCGCCTGGGCGACGAGGGCGTCGACCTGTTCCTCGTCGACTCGACGAACGCCGAAGTTCCGGGATTCGTCACACCCGAGCGCGAAATCGGGGGAGTGCTCGACAACGTCATCGGCAAGGCGAAGCAGCGCGTCATCGTGGCATCTTTCGCCAGCCATGTGCATCGCATCCAGCAGGTCGTCGACGTAGCCGCTCGGTACAACCGCCGCATCGTCTTCGTCGGCCGCTCGATGGTCCGCAACATGCAGATCGCCCAGGATCTGGGCTACCTGACGGTGCCCGACGGCCTCGTCGTAGACATCGACACCGCCGCCACCCTTCCCGACGATCGCCTGGTGCTCATTTCGACGGGTTCGCAAGGTGAGCCGTTGGCAGCGCTCTCGCGTATGGCGCGCGGCGAACACCGTCAGATCAACATCCGCGCCAACGACCTGGTCGTTCTCGCGTCTTCGCTGATCCCGGGCAACGAGAACTCCGTTTTTGCCGTGGTCAACGGTTTGGCCAAGCGCGGTGCCACCGTCGTGACCCAGCAGAGCGCCAAGGTTCACGTCTCGGGCCACGCGTCCGCCGGTGAGTTGCTCTACCTGTACAACGCGGTTCGGCCCACCAATGCCATGCCCGTCCACGGTGAATGGCGGCACCTGCGTGCCAACGCCGCGCTGGCAAAGGCAACCGGCGTGCCGGAAGAGCGCATCGTATTGGCCGAGGACGGCGTCGTGGTCGACATGGTGGACGGCCTCGCCGAGATCGTCGGACGCGTACCGGTCGGACACGTCTACGTCGACGGTCTGTCCGTCGGCGACGTCGGTGAGCCGACGCTGTCCGATCGCCTCGTGCTCGGTGAGGGCGGCTTCATCGCGATCACCATCGTCATCAACGAGTCGACGGGCCGTGCGGTCAGCACCCCCGAGGTGTCCGGTCGCGGCTTCTCCGACGATCCGACAGCGCTCAAGGCTGCCGCGGATCTCGTGGAATCGGACCTGGCCCGGTTGGCGAGCGAAGGCGTCATCGACGCTCATCGCATCGCGCAGTCGGTGCGCCGCGTCGTCGGACGCTGGGTCGCGGACAAGTACCGCCGCCGTCCGATGATCATTCCGACGGTCATCGCGGTTCCGTAGATTCGGCACAGCAGGTCGCTTCCGCTCGAACCCGGTCCGGTTCGAGTACTTTGGCGAAGGTGACCTTCGCTCATGACGAACGACTCGCCCTGGTGGACAGCATGGTCGAATTCGGCCCCGATGCTCCGACACTGTGTGGGGAGTGGACCAATCGTGACCTGGCAGCACATCTGATAGTCCGGGAGCGGCGTCTCGACGCCGCTCCCGGAATCATGTTGAGCCCTCTTGCCGGTCACACCGAGAGCGTGCGTAAGGCCGCAGCGGCGCGTCCGTGGGAGGAGATCCTCGACGACGTTCGGAGTGGGCCGCCTCGGTGGTCGCCGATGTACTGGCTCGACGCGCAGGTGAATAGCACGGAAATGTTCGTCCACCACGAAGATGTACGACGCGCACATCTGAATTGGGCGCCGCGTCCGTTGTCGGAGGGTCGGCAGGCTCAGCTGTGGAAGTACGCGCGGCAGATCGGCAAGATGGGTTACCGCAAAGCCGCTGTCGAGGTGATTTTCGAACTTCCGTCCGGCGAGAGTGCGGTCGTCCACAAAGCCGGCTCTCGCAGTGTTGTCCTGCAGGGTGAACCCGCCGAGTTGCTGCTGCACGCTTTCGGTCGCAACGAGGTGAAGATCGAAGCCAAAGGTGAACTGGCCGACGTTCAATCCGTGATGGCGCTCGATCGCAGTTTCTGATGGCCCCCTTCTGCCGGAGCGGAGCTCGACAGACGGGTTGTGAAGATCACGTTTCGCACTCGCCACCAGTGTTGCTGGTGTTGCGGATGGTCCAGATGGGGTCGCACAGACTAGCCTGAACTCCATGGCAGGTAAGTCGAGCGCCCGGGGATCCAGTACAAGCACGTCTACGTCCAGGGCATCGACCAGGTCGTCAGCCTCTACTCCGAGCGCGCGCGCAACCGCAAAACCTCGTGCCTCGCGCACCACGCGAACTGTATCGACTCCTCGAAATGTCACGACTTCGGCCAGGGCTGGTGGGCGCCCCGCGTCGGGCAAAGGCTCCAAGCCGGCGCCCAAGAAGGCGTCCGGTACGTCGTCGGCCGCGCGCCGCCCGGTATCGAAAACCTCTCAGCGGGCCAGCCCGTTGGCCGCTGTGGGCAAGGGAATCGGAGCCGGGTGGTCCCTGGCTGCCCGCGGCGTCGGCGCCACCACACGCACCGTCAGTAAGGTCGGTGAGATCGAAGCCGGCCACCGCCGCGACGGAATAGCGCTCGGCCTGATCGCATTCAGCGTCGTCATCGCCGGTGGCGTCTGGTTCAAGGCCGGTGGTCCGATCGGCGGCGGCATCGACACCCTCGTGCGGGCGATCTTCGGCGCGGCCTCGGCCGTGCTCCCCATCGTCGGCGTCGGTCTCGCGATCCTGTTGATGCGCACCGAACCGAAACCTGAGATCCGGCCCCGACTGATCATGGGATCCTTGCTGGTCGGTCTGCCGGCGCTCGGCCTCTGGCACATCATCTCGGGTTCACCGACAGACGCCACCGGTCGCTCCAACGGCGCAGGGTTTGTCGGATACGTCGTGGGCGGCCCGCTCACCAACGGGCTCACCGTCTGGCTGTCTGCGCCGCTGCTCGTCATCGCCGCCGGATTCGGAATCCTCCTTCTGACCGGAACGACTCTGCGTGAGGTGCCGAGCAAGTTCCAGTCCTTCTTCGGTGCCTCGTATCGCTCGGACGAATACGGCGACTACGGATCCGAATTCGACGAGGACGGCGAGCACCACTACGGCGAATCTGCTTACGATCCTTCACTGTTCGACGCCGACGGCTACCCGGTCGACACCTACGCCGAGCCACCGCTCAAGCCCGCCAAGCGGACCAGCCGACGCGCACCGATCGACAACTACCCGACGGACGAGTTCGAATCCGGAGACAAGAAGACCGAAGTCCTCGGTCTGTGGAACGCCGACGACACCGCAGTACCCGACGAGCCCGTCGCGGCTGCGGCAGCGCCCGTCGTGGAGACGCCGGCACCGCGCCCCAAGGTGCCTGCGCGTTCGGTCCCCATCGCCAAGCCCGTGCCGAAACCCGAACCGGAGCCGGAGGAGAAGGAACACTTCGTCACCGATCGGGTCACCGACGGTGACTACAACCTCCCGCCGACGACGTTGCTGATCGAGGGAGACCCGCCCAAGCTCCGCAGTTCTGCGAACGACGCGATGATCGAGGCGATCAGCGAAGTCCTCGAACAGTTCAAGATCGATGCCGCTGTTACCGGTTTCACCCGCGGACCGACGGTGACGCGCTACGAGGTCGAACTCGGCCCAGGCGTGAAGGTCGAGAAGATCACCGCGCTCGCCCGCAACATCGCGTACGCCGTGGCAACCGACAACGTCCGCCTCCTGGCCCCCATTCCGGGTAAGTCCGCGGTGGGTATCGAGGTACCGAACTCCGACCGCGAAATGGTCCGCCTCGCCGACGTTTTGAACGCGCCGAGCACCCGACGCGATCACCATCCGCTGGTGATCGGTCTGGGTAAGGACATCGAAGGTGACTTCGTCAGTGCGAACCTCGCGAAGATGCCCCACCTTCTGGTGGCAGGTTCGACCGGCTCGGGTAAGTCGAGCTTCGTGAACTCGATGCTCGTCTCGTTGCTCACCCGAGCAACGCCCGAAGAAGTACGGATGATCCTCATCGACCCCAAGATGGTCGAGCTCACGCCGTACGAAGGTATCCCGCACCTGATCACGCCGATCATCACTCAGCCGAAGAAGGCAGCGGCAGCGCTGGCCTGGTTGGTCGAGGAGATGGAACAGCGCTACCAGGACATGCAGGCCAACCGGGTGCGTCATATCGACGACTTCAACTCCAAGGTCAAGTCCGGCGAAATCACCGCCCCGCTGGGCAGCGAGCGCGTCTACCGTCCGTACCCCTACATCCTGGCGATCGTGGACGAGTTGGCCGACCTCATGATGACCGCGCCGCGCGACGTCGAAGAAGCAATCGTCCGCATCACGCAGAAAGCCCGTGCTGCCGGTATCCACCTGGTGCTGGCAACGCAGCGCCCGTCCGTCGACGTCGTCACCGGCCTGATCAAGACCAACGTGCCCTCGCGTCTGGCGTTCGCGACGTCTTCACTGACGGACTCGCGAGTCATCCTCGATCAGCCCGGCGCCGAGAAGCTCATCGGTATGGGTGACGGCCTCTTCCTGCCCATGGGCGCGGGTAAGCCGACCCGTATGCAGGGCGCGTTCATCACCGACGAGGAAATCTCGGCAGTTGTCGACTTCGCGAAAAACCAGGCCGAGCCCGAGTACACCGAAGGTGTCACCGCACAGAAGGCAGGGGAGAAGAAGGACGTCGACCCCGACATCGGCGACGACATGGATGTCCTCCTGCAGGCCGTGGAATTGGTCATCACGAGTCAATTCGGTTCGACGTCGATGTTGCAGCGCAAGCTACGAGTCGGGTTCGCCAAGGCCGGCAGACTGATGGACCTCATGGAAAACCGCGGCGTCGTCGGACCCAGCGAGGGCTCGAAGGCACGCGAGGTGCTCATGAAGCCCGAGGAGCTCGACGGTCTGCTGTGGTCGATACGCGGCGGCGACCCGAATGAGGCACCTGCAGACGAGTAGGGACACCTCGGCGGAGAAGCCGTCGACAGACGACCGGAGGAACCCGTGCATGTGACGCCGTTGGCTTGGGGAATCACGATCGTGGTGATCCTCGGCCTGTTCGTCTTCGACTTCTTCGCCCACGTCCGCACTCCGCATGCGCCGACCTTCCGGGAGTCCGCATTCTGGTCGACGGTCTACATTTCGATCGCCATCGCCTTCGGCCTCGTCGTGATGTGGATCTGGGGCACCACGTACGGCGGTGAGTACTTCGCCGGCTACGTCACGGAGAAGGCGCTCTCGGTCGACAATCTGTTCGTCTTCGTGATCATCATGTCGACGTTCGCCGTCCCGCGAGAGTTCCAGCAGAAAGTCCTGCTGATCGGCATCGTCCTCGCATTGGTGATGCGCGGAATCTTCATCGGAGTCGGTGCGGCCGCCATCAATGCGTACAGCTGGGTGTTCTACCTCTTCGGTGCGTTCCTGATCTACACCGCGTACACCCTGATCCGCGATCACGGGCATGAGAAGGAAGCCGAGGAGAAGCGCGACAGTCGCATCATCTCACTCGTGAAGCGGGTGCTGCCGACAACCGAGGAATACGACGGGGACAAACTGATCACCCGGATCGACGGCAAGCGCGTCGTGACACCGTTGTTGTTGGCGCTCATCGCAATCGGGTTTGCCGACGTGCTCTTCGCGCTCGATTCGATTCCGGCGATCTACGGTCTGACCCAGGAACCGTATCTGGTGTTCACCGCCAACGCCTTCGCGCTGATGGGTCTACGGCAGCTGTACTTCCTGATCGGTGGGTTGCTCGAACGGCTGGTCTATCTCTCGTACGGGCTCTCGATAATCCTGGCGTTCATCGGTGTGAAATTGGTACTTCACGCGTTGCACGAGAACACCCTCTCGTTCGTCAACGGAGGTGAACACGTCTCCGTCCCGGAAATCTCCACGGCACTCTCACTCGGAGTGATCATCGGAGTATTGGCGGTGACGACGGTCGCGAGCCTGTTGAAGACTCGCGACCGGGCGGGGGAGTAAGCCGGGGCCGGGGCCCTCAGGCGCTGAACTGACCCAACACCGGAACCCACTCGGTGATCCGGACCTTCTCGATCAAATCGGCGATCGCGAACGGATCGTGGGTGAAGAGGAGGGAAACGGTGTCGGCGTCTGCGGCGTCGACGATGATCAGCGCGCCGTTTCCATCTGCAAACGGGCCGGATGACAAGACGATCGAGCGGGAAACCAGATCCGCGAGCCACGCGCGGTGATCGCTACGGACTTCGTCGCGCTGAGCGTTCTTCTCGGGCGCGTAGGTGTATTCGACGAGGAACAACGACATCGTGAACCGCTTTCGGGGCTGGTGATCGAGAGGGTGGTGTGTGAAGAGTCTGAACGGTTCAGAGAGTCAGGAGCATGCGAGTATTGCCGAGTGTGTTGGGTTTCACATAGCTCAGATCGAGGAACTCGGCGACGCCGGCGTCGTAGGACCGACACATTTCCGCATAGACCTCGGCGGTGACGGGGGTGCCGTCGATCTCCGCGAATCCGTGACGGTGGAAGAACTCGGTCTCGAACGTCAAAACGAACAACCGTTCCAACTCCAATTCCTTGGCGACCTCGATGAGTTTGTCGACGACGTGGAAACCTGCGCCCTGGCCTTTGGCAGTCGGATCGACTGCGACGGTGCGGATCTCACCCAGGTCCGCCCACAGCACATGCAGTGCGCCGCAAGCGATTACCTGGCCGCCTCGCTCGGCGACCCAGAACTCCTGGACTGCCTCGTACAGCGTCACGAGATTCTTCTCGAGGAGGATCTTGCCGGCGTAGATGTCGATCAGACGCTTGATTTCGGGGATGTCCGACGTTCGCGCGCGACGCACGATCAACTGGCTCTCGGTATAGGTCGGCGCGGTCGAAGTCATGTGGTGCACATTAGTCAATGGCCCTACCGATATTCTAAGTCGCGTGCCTGTCCGCCCCACGCAATTCCCGCGCCGCTCGGCTTTGTCCCGGGTTCGGCTCACCGCCTGTGCGGCGATCCGATGAGTACCCCGCGCGATCAGACCGACGCCCATCGCGCCGCCGTCGGCCCGTCCGACGGCACACCTGTCGCGGACAACCCGGTTCCGTTGCTGAACATCGCGAACATTCTCACGATGGTCCGAATGGTTCTCGTTCCGGTTTTTCTCGTTGTTCTGTTCGTCGACGGCGGACACTCGACGTGGTGGCGTCTCGGGGCAATGGGCGTGTTCATCGTCGCCGCGATCACGGATCGGATCGACGGCCAATTGGCTCGGAAGTACGGTCTGGTCACCGATTTCGGCAAACTCATGGACCCGATCGCGGACAAGGCACTGATCGGCGCCGCGCTGATCGGTCTTTCGGTTCTCGGTGACCTGTCGTGGTGGGTGACCGGAATAATCATCGCCCGAGAACTCGGAATCACGCTGTTGCGGTTCGCGGTACTGCGGCACGCGGTCATCCCGGCGGGCAAGGGCGGCAAGCTCAAAACCCTCGTGCAGGCCGTCGCGATCGGGTTCTACCTGTGCCCGCTGCCGAGCAGTTGGGACATCGTCAGCGGATTGCTGATGGCTGCTGCCGTCGTGCTGACGGTGGCGACGGGAATCGAATACATCGTGCAGGCGATCAGGCTTCGCGCCGGAGTTCGCGCAGTCGAGTCATGACGGACCCGCTGCTCGCACTCGGAGTGGTCGAACTCGTCGACGCCCTTGGCGCCGCGAGGCAGACTGTCGCCGCCGCCGAATCTCTGACGGCTGGCTTGTTCACGGCTGCGGTCGCGTCCGTGCCAGGGTCGAGCGCGGTGCTGCGTGGGGGTCTGGTCGTGTACGCGACCGACCTGAAAGCAACACTGGCCGGTGTGGATCCAAGCCGCCTGGCAACGGACGGCCCCGTGTCCGAGAGCACGGCGGTGGCATTGGCGCTCGGTGCCCGGACGAAGTGCGGTGCGGACTGGGGTATCGGTCTGACCGGAGTCGCCGGTCCGAGTGAGCAGGACGGACACCCGGTCGGAACAGTGTTTCTCGGTATCGCCGGCCCTGACGGAACCAAATGCGAACCGCTCGCGCTCGGCGGCGAACGGTGGGAGATTCGGACAACCGCGGTCGCGACTGCCGTGTCGCGGTTACGTGATCGTGTCGCAGAGCGTGCGGCACGATAGGCTCGGGAACCAATCGGATGTGTTCGGACGTTGACGATTGTGAAGACGTACGACCATGCACGATGAGGTCACGGATGAAGGAGGAGCGAGATGGCGCTGCTATTGCGTGAGGCAATCGGTGACAGTCTCCGGCGTACGCGCGTTTCGCAGAGCCGCACGCTACGTGAGGTGTCGAACAGCGCGCGTGTGAGCTTGGGCTATCTGTCCGAAGTGGAACGTGGACGTAAGGAAGCATCGAGCGAACTGTTGGCGGCGATCTGTGATGCGCTCGCAGTCCCACTGTCCGACGTGCTGGTCGACGTGAGCGAGACCCTGGCCACGAAGAAGAGCGCTCCGGTAGCTGGTCGACAGGTCGCCGAACCCGCCGTGTCGGCTTCCGGTTCGGTCTCGGCTTCCGGTTCGCCGACAATCGCACGCGATACCCGCGTCGTGATTCCGGCACCGAACGCTCGAAGGTTGGCGGCGGCGTAGCCACTACCGGCCGTAACCGATAGATTTTGTACGTAACCGCCGGTTTCCAGCAGGTGGGGTCAGAGCAGATAGGGCGCAGCCCTTGTTTCGGTGCGCGACGGTCGCGCTCCGGGTCGCGTTCGGCGCGGCGCATCAGATGGAGGCAGGATCAAACCAATGGCTAATCCTTTCGTCAAGGGCTGGAAGTACCTGATGGCGCTCTTCAATTCGAAGATCGATGAGAAGGCAGATCCAAAGGTTCAGATTCAGCAGGCGATCGAGGACGCACAGCGCCAGCATCAGGCGTTGTCCCAGCAGGCTGCGTCGGTGATCGGTAATCAGCGTCAACTCGAGATGAAGCTCAGCCGTCAACTCGACGAGGTCGAAAAGCTCAACGCCAACGCGCGCCAGGCCGTCAACCTCGCCGATCAGGCCGCTGCTGCCGGCGACAACGACAAGGCGATCCAGTACACCAACGCTGCCGAAGCTTTTGCGGCCCAGTTGGTGACGGCCGAGCAGGGCGTCGAAGATCTGAAGGCACTGCACGACCAGTCCTTGCAGGCCGCCGCTCAGGCCAAGAAGGCTGTCGAGCAGAACGCGATGACTCTGCAGGCAAAGGTTGCCGAGCGCACCAAGCTGCTCAGCCAGCTGGAGCAGGCCAAGATGCAGGAGCGCGTGAGCGAGTCCCTTCGGTCCATGGACAGCACGCTGTCGGCTCCCGGCAACACACCCAGCCTCGATGCTGTGCGCGACAAGATCGAGCGGCGTTACGCCGACGCACTCGGCTCTGCCGAACTCGCTCAGAACTCCGTTCAAGGCCGCATGATGGAGGTCCAGCAGGCCTCGGTCCAGATGGCAGGGCACAGTCGCCTCGAGCAGATTCGTGCTTCCATGAAGGGCGAGGCACTGCCGTCCGGCGGCGCAGCAGCCACTCCTGCGACTCCGTCCGTCGAGAAGCAGCCCCCGGCTGCCGGTCAGACCGGGCAGTAGCCGAATCCTCGATGTCGGCAGTGATGCTCTGATGTTTTCTTCACGAGACGGTCGATCTGGGCGCGAGCCCCGGTCGGCCGTTCCCGTTTCCGTATCCGGCGCCTTCGGAGCGTTGGGACGCACCGCGGACACATTGCGCGAGGTCGGACTGTCTGCGGCGGATGCCGCTCGGCGGTGGCAGGACCCGCGCGCCAAATTCGAGCGCAAACGTGCCCGTGCACGTCGACGCGCTCAGCGTTGGGGTTTCATGTCCGGCGGATCAGTGGTCGGCACGGCCGGCCTTGCTGTTGCGTCGGCCCCCGAGTGGTCGGTGGTCGTGGCAGGCGGGGGAGCGGCACTGTTCGCGGTTCCCGCCGTCATCGCGGTCGGCCGCTACCGTTCGATGAGTTCCGGCCCACCGCCGTCGGCGCCGATTCGCCGGCGCTTGCCACCGTCGTCGTCTCGCGCGTTCATCCCGATGTCTCGCCTCATCGGCGCCGAGACTTCGTTGTTCGAGATCTTGAGTGTGCTCAGGCGCGCCGACACCATCGACCCCGGTGAGTTGGACGAAATCACTGTTACCGCCGATTCGGCATTGAGAGCGATGTTCGCGGTGTCTTCGGATGTCGTCGCAATGGAACGCGCCGTGGCCGCTACACCCAAGGTGACCGAACCTCTTGATCCCACCATCGACGGCGCAGTTCTTGAGTTGCAGTCGGGGTTGGATCAGTACGAGGATCTGGTGACCTCCGCAGCTGCATTGACAGCGCCTCACAGCCCTTCGGCTCTGGTGGGATTCAACCGAGAACTCTCGGCGCTGCACGCGGCCGCCGAGCGACTTTCGGCGCTTGCCGACGCCATCGGCGAGGTGGACGACATCACCCGCAAGTACAACTGACAGTTCCTGGTCTGATTGGCGCTCAGTCGTCGGCGCCGCGGGCTGCCAATGCTTCACCCATCGCATCTGCGGTCATCAGGGTGCCGACGATGACCGGCACTGCGAAGGAACGCAGCGAGAAGCCGAGCCCTCGTGCCTTGCGTGCTTCGGACACCTGTGTGATGACCTCGAACATCAGCGGAATGCACCGGATCGTCATTGCCAGGAGCAAGGCGATCCGTTCGGGATTGACGCCGAAGCGTCGCAAGGGTGTCAGGAACCGGGTGATCGCGTCGAGCATCTCGGAGATCCGCGTGGTCAGACCCATGATCGCCGCGAAGGCGATCGAGATGATCAGGACGCCGCACACGACGGTCGCTCGCTGCCACCCCGCGACCACCAGCTGGAACGCGCCGATGAACAGCAACATCCACAGTGCGGGTCGCAGCTGCCGGATCGCCGTCATCGGCGGGATGCGCGCAATGACGTACAGGGCGATGACGACGATCGCGGGAGCTGCCAGCTGCCACGGCTCACGTACGAAGATCGAGACGGCCAGGATCGCCACGATCAATGCGAAGAGCTTGATCCCCGTCGGCATCCGGTGCAGGAGCGATGTGCCCGGCCGGTAGACGCCGAGAGTGGTCACGAGACCAACGACCGGTAATGGCCGATCGAGTCGGCGGGGGAGCCGTCGGCGACGACACGGCCTTGGTCGACAACCAACACCCGTTCGAATGATTCGAGGAGGTCGAGTTGGTGGGTCACGACGATCAGTTGTTGATCGAGTGACTCGAACACCGAGCTGATGAGTCGCGAGTTGCGAAGATCGAGGAGCGTGGTGGGCTCGTCGGCGACGAGTACGTTCGGCTCTGTCACCATGATGGCCGCGAGCGCGAGTAGCTGCTTCTGCCCACCGGAAAGCTGGTGGGTGGGATGGTCGGCGTGCCCGGCGAGGCCGTAGCGTTCGAGCACCGAGGCCACCTTTGCGGCGCGCTCGGCTTTGCCCAATCCGCTACGGCGGAGCGAGAATTCGATGTCCTCGGCAACCGTCGGCATCACGATCTGGTGGTTGGGATCGGTGAAGACGAATCCGACCTGCTTGCGTACGTCGCGGCCCTTCTTCGCCGTGTCCAAGCCGTTGACGTGGACGTGTCCTTCCGTCGGAACGACCAGTCCGTTGATCATGCGAGCGAGCGTCGACTTGCCGCTTCCGTTCGCACCCACGATTCCGATTCGCTGCTCGCTCAGTCGCAGATCTATCTGCTGCAGGACCGTTCGTTCACCGAAGCTGTGTCCGACGTTCTCGAAGACGATCTCACTCATCGGAGATTAATTCGCCACCACGGTCTTGTTCGACGAGATCACCGAGTCGCGCAGTAGTGCCGGGTATGCCCGGTGAACCTGGGACGCGACCAACGCGGTGACGACTGCTTTTGCGGCGTCGAGCGGGATGAAGGCGGCGTTGGCCGACCACGCGGCAACGAAGCTCATGTGTCCGCGGACCATCATTCCAACGATGCCGAACGCGTAGAGAACGACGACGCCGCCGAGAAGGTTGATGCCGATGCCCGCGATGATCCGGTACTTGGGCAGCATCTTGGCGGTCAGCCATCCGATAACAAACGCCGTCGGGATCCAACCGATGAGGAATCCGGCTGTCGGGCTCGATAGAGACACGAGTGCGGTGCGACCGCCGGCAAGGACCGGTAGACCGACCAATCCCAGAGCAATGACCGTCAGGACGGCGAGAACACCCTTGCGCGGTCCGAGTAGAGCGCCGGCCATCATGACGCCCATGGACTGAAGGGTGATCGGCACGCCGGAAATGCCGATGTTGATCGACCCGGGTAGGCCCAGCGCGATGATGAGTGCGGCGAAGACGGCTACATGCGCGAGATCGCGAGCGGGGAAACGGGTCGTAGACACTGCGGACGTGCTCCTTCGGCATACGGGATCGAACTTCGCGAGTTTACGCCAGGAGCAAGCTCCCATGGGTTGGACACCTGACCTGCGTGAGGGCCGGTCTCGGGGTGAACCCTGATCTTTACCTGAACTTGCCGCTGAGCTGCTGCTTTGTCACGCCAGACCTGTCAGGCTGGTTCTACGGACGACGCAGCACCTGTCCGATTCGACTGATTATTCAACGGCACGTTGGAGGTAAGCATGTTTTGGAAGATCGTTTTGGCCGTCGTACTGGTGTGGGTCGCACTCGCGGTGGTCGGTGCGCTGATCAAGGGGCTTTTCTGGGTTCTGGTGGTCGGCGCTGTCGGCTTCGGAATCTACTTCCTGGTGAAGGCGATGTCGGGAAGTGACGACAATTCGCCCGCTTCGCGGTTCTGACGGGCAAGATCTGCCCTATGGAAAACTTCCCCGAGGACTGGCAGCGCGCGATTGTCATCGTGGCGCATCCCGATGACATCGAATACGGCGCAGCCGCAGCAGTGGCGCAGTGGACCGATCGCGGCAAAGACGTGCGATATGTCCTGGCCACGCGCGGCGAGGCCGGAATCGCCGGTCTGTCGCCCGAGGAGTCCGGCCCGATCCGCGAGGAAGAAGAGCGTCGCTCGGCCGCGATCGTCGGTGTCGGTGAGGTGGAGTTCCTCGGCCTGCCCGACGGTCGTCTCGTGGAAGGCTTGGAGTTGCGCTCGACTCTCGCCGCAGCAATTCGCCGCCACCGTCCGGAATTGGTGGTGACGATGAACTTCTCCCACACCTGGAGCCCCGGCTATCTGAACAGCGCAGATCACCGTGCACTCGGGATCAGCGTTCTCGACGCAACTGCCGACGCAGCAAACGAATGGATCTTTCCCTCGTTGACGGCGCAGGGACTGGCGCCGTGGCCCGGTGTTCGGTGGGTTGCGGTCAATACGATGACTCCCACACACTGCGTCGACGTGACGTCGACGGTCGATCGCGCCGTGGATTCGCTCGCGGAACATGCGCGATATCTGGCGGCGCTGAGTTCCACGCCGATCCGGGAACAGGCGCGCGCACAGATCGACATGGTCAGCGGACCGAAGCCTGGTTTCGACGCCGAGCGAGCAGTTGGTTTCGAGTTGTACTATTTCTGATGATCTCTGAGCGAGAGAAATCGCAAGTCCCGACGGGATTACCGGTGACTTGTCCGGTATTGTGTTACACGCGATGGTAATCCGTAACGCAGATGACTCATTTGCCCCTCGCAAGGCAGATGGTCAGCGCATCCCCAGCCGCGAGATCGACGACGTGATTCTCGACGCAGCAAGGTCGTGTGTCCTCGATTTCGGAATGCAGCGAACCACACTTGCCGAGATCTCGCGTCGCGCCGGCGTGAGCCGACCGACGGTCTACCGGCGATGGCCGGACACGCGAGCTGTCGTCGCGGACCTGCTCACCCGGGAGATCCGATCGGTGCTGCCCGAGGTGACCTTCAACGGGTCTGCCGGCACGTTGCTCGTGGAGGCGATCGGTGACGTCGTCGGCCAGATTCGCGACCATCCGCTCTTCGTGAAAATTCGGCAAGCTGATCAAGAATTGCTGACGACCTACATCGTGGACCGGCTCGGCGCGAGCCAGAAGTCGATTCTCGAGCTGATCACATCCGTTGTCGCGGCCGGCCAACAAGACGGTTCGATTCGCGAGGGAAGCGTCAACGAGATCGCGGCGATGGTTCTACTGATGGCTCAGTCCGTCGTCATTTCTGCGCCGACTCTCGAGCCGGAGCTTTCCTCCGATGCGTCGGTCGAGCAACTTCGATATGCGGTCGCTGCTTATCTGGCACCCGTCAAGAATTCGGGAGAATAGCTGTGAGCCCCCTAGATTCAGCAGGCAGCGATTCAGCGCTCAACGCACAACGGCGTACTCGTGAACTCGAGCAGTTGGCGAACGGCGATTCGGTCGACGTCCTGGTGATCGGCGGCGGAATCACCGGTGTCGGTGTCGCTCTCGACGCCGTGACTCGTGGGCTCAGTGTTGCGCTGGTCGAAAAGCACGACCTCGCGTTCGGCACCAGCCGCTGGAGTTCGAAACTCGCACACGGCGGCCTTCGGTACCTGGCTTCCGGCAATGTCGGTATAGCGCGTGAAAGTGCGGTCGAGCGCGGCATTCTCATGACGCGCACCGCGCCGCACCTCGTTCGCGCCATGCCCCAACTCGTACCGCTGTTGCCCGAAACGTCGTTCCTCGGGAAGGCCCTGGTGCGTACCGGTTTCCTGGCTGGTGACGCTCTGCGCATGTCGGCGCGAACCCCGGCTTCGGTGCTGCCCAGATCACGGACGGTCAGCGCTGCGCGGGCGCGCGAATTGGCTCCCGCGGTCAAGCGGGAAAACCTACGAGGCGCCTTGACCGCGTTCGACGGGCAGCTCATCGACGACGCCCGCCTCGTCGTCGGTATCGCCAGAACCGCAGCGTCGCACGGCGCGCGAATCCTGACGCGCGTCGGTGCTTACGACGTATCCGGAACGTCGGCCACCTTGCGCGACGAGTTGACCGGATCCGAGTTCTTGATGCGTGCCCGCGTCGTGGTCAATGCGACCGGTGTCTGGGCTGATCAGGTCGACTCCAGCATCACCCTGCGCCCCAGCCGCGGGACGCACCTGGTGCTCGATGCAGCGCGATTGGGGAACCCCACGGCAGCACTGACCGTGCCGATTCCCGGCGAGACCAACCGTTTCGTCTTCGCCCTGCCCGCCCAGCTCGGCCGGATCTACCTCGGGTTGACCGACGAAGCAGCGCCGGGACCGGTGCCTGACGTACCGACGGCGTCCGAGGACGAGATCGGCTTCCTGCTCGACACCGTGAACACGGCGTTGGAAGCTCCGCTGACCCGTGGGGACGTCTTGGGGACCTTCGCGGGTCTGCGTCCGCTGCTGGACACCGGTGAAGGCTCGACGGCCGACCTCTCGCGCAATCACGCTGTAGTCCGTTCGGACTCGGGCTTGGTCACGGTGGTAGGCGGAAAACTCACGACGTACCGCAAGATGGCCGAAGACGCCGTCGACGCTGCGGTCGAGGTCGGGTCGCTGAGCGCCGGGGCATGTCGGACACGCGCGTTGCCGCTGGTAGGCGCTGCATCACCGGCGGAATTGAAGAAGATCAAGGCACCCGCGTCATTGGTGGCGCGATACGGCACCGAGGCCGAGGTCGTTGCCGCGGCGAGCGGCGATCGTCTCCGGTCGGTTGCGGACTTGGAGATCTGCGGTGCCGAGTTCGATTTCGCGGTGTCGCATGAAGGCGCCCTCGACGTCGACGACGTCCTCGATCGCAGGACGAGAATCGGATTGGTGGTTTCGGATCGCGAACGCGCACTGGGTGCGGCGGAACAGGCCTTTCACTCGGTGTGACACTCTGATCCGGTGCGTGTAGCCGTTGTTGCCGGGCCGGACCCGGGTCATGCTTTTCCCGCAATAGCGTTGTCGCTGGCGTTGATCCAGGCCGGCGACGAACCGATCCTGTACACGGGGACCCGGTGGGTCGAGGCAGCGCGAGCAGCCGGCGTGGAAGCCGAGCCGCTCAAGGGCTTGGCCCCGCGGCCGGGAGACGACGATCTTGATGCAGGTGCTCGGATTCATTCGCGCGCCGCCTATATTTCCACCGAACTGCTTCCCGACCTGAAGTCCGTCTCCCCGGATCTCGTCGTTTCCGACATCCTCACTGCCGGAGGCGGATTGGCCGCCGAAAGACTTGGCATCCCCTGGGTGGAACTCTCGCCTCACCCGCTGTACTCACCTTCACGGGGGTTGCCGCCGATCGGCAGTGGGCTCGCGCCCGGCGTCGGAATTCGTGGTCGACTCCGCGATACCCTGATGCGCGCAGCGACGGGACGTTCGATCAAGCAAGGGTTGGCCCAGCGATCCCAGGCCCGTGTCGGTGTCGGACTGCCCGCTCTGGATCCCGGTCCGCAAGCGCGGCTGATCGCAACACTTCCGGCACTCGAAGTGCCTCGCCCCGACTGGCCGGAGCGCGCTCACGTCGTCGGACCGCTTCTGTGGGAGCCGACCGAGGTGATTCTGGATCCACCGCCAGGTGACGAACCGCTGGTTATGGTGGCGCCCTCCACGGCGCACACCGGCGCAGTGGGAATGTTCGAGGGCACGGTCGAAGGACTCGGCGGAGCCGGTGTGCGGCTGATCGCGTCGATGCTCGACGGAGCCGAAGGCGAGCATCCCGATTGGGTTCGTGCAGGTCTCGGACGCCAGGACGCGATGCTGCGTGACGCGTCGGTGTTGGTGTGCGGCGGCGGGCACGGCATGTTGGCGAAGGCCTTGCTGGCCGGCGTGCCGACGGTCGTCGTTCCCGGGGGTGGGGACCAGTGGGAGTTGGCCAATCGCGCTGCGCGGGCAGGGACGTCGGTGATCGTGCGGCCCGCAGATGCCCGCTCGATTCGCGATGCCGTACTGCAGGTGCTCTCCGACAAACGATTTGCGGAAGCTGCGATGTCCGCTGCCGCGACTGCGTCGCAGGTCACCGATCCGGTGGCGGTGTGCCGACAGGTGGTCAACGGCGGTGTGACGGCGTGAGCATGTTGCGCCTGAATGCAGGTGCACCGCTCTGTGGACTACGGTGGCGGCTGTGCGGTTGACCGAATTTCATGAAATGGTGCGCGAAGAGTTCGGACAGGTACGAGGCGACTCGATGCTGATCGACCATGTACTCCAGAGTCTCGACGGAATGACTGCCGCGGAGGCCGTCGAAGCAGGCTGGGAGCCTCGCGAGGTGTGGCGTGCGCTCTGTGTGGAGTTCGACGTACCACCCGCCCGCCGCTGATTCTTCGGCGTGTCGAACGTCTCCCATCTTCTGTTCGAACACGTGTTCGTCTATGCTGAACCTGTTCGGTGGTGACGCTCCTTTGGCAACTGCGAACTTTCGATGTTCTACAAACGCGGTGACCTACAAACGCGGTGACCTACAAACGCGGTGACCTACAAACGCGGTGATCGACAAGCGCTAAAGCAAGATCGAAAAGTCTGTCGGTGGCCGGATCTACTCTGATCGCAACACACCAACAGGGTCGGCTCAGGCAGGCGCTGAAGAGACGGAGTCTGCTCAGGCAGGCACTGAAGACTGAAACAAGGATGGGGATCACGATGGCACCACAGGCACCTGATCGGGACAAGGCACTCGACCTCGCGTTGGCGCAGATCGACAAGAACTTCGGCAAGGGTTCGGTGATGCGCCTGGGTGAGGGTGTCCGCCAGCCCATCGCCGTCATTCCCACCGGTTCCATCGCGCTCGACGTCGCGCTGGGTATCGGCGGACTGCCGCGTGGCCGCGTCATCGAGATCTACGGCCCGGAATCTTCGGGTAAGACCACCGTGGCACTGCACGCAGTTGCCAATGCTCAGGCCAACGGCGGCATCGCGGCGTTCATCGACGCGGAGCACGCACTCGATCCCGACTATGCAGCCAAGCTGGGCGTCGATACCGATGCACTCCTGGTCTCGCAGCCCGATACGGGTGAGCAGGCCCTCGAAATCACCGACATGCTGATCCGTTCAGGCGCCCTCGACATCGTCGTGATCGACTCCGTGGCCGCTCTTGTTCCTCGCGCCGAGATCGAAGGCGAGATGGGTGACAGCCACGTCGGTTTGCAGGCTCGACTGATGAGTCAGGCGCTGCGCAAGATCACCGGTGCCATGAACAACTCGGGCACCACCGTCATCTTCATCAACCAGCTTCGCGAGAAGATCGGTGTGATGTTCGGTTCTCCCGAAACCACCACCGGTGGTAAGGCACTGAAGTTCTACGCTTCGGTCCGCCTCGACATCCGTCGTATCGAAACTCTCAAGGACGGTACCGACGCAGTGGGTAACCGCACTCGCGTCAAGGTCGTCAAGAACAAGGTCGCGCCGCCGTTCAAGCAGGCCGAGTTCGATATTCTCTACGGCCAGGGCATCAGCAAGGAAGGCTCGCTCATCGACATGGGTGTCGAGCACGGGTTCATCCGCAAGTCCGGCTCCTGGTACACCTACGAAGGTGACCAGTTGGGTCAGGGCAAGGAAAATGCTCGTAAGTTCTTGCTGGAGAACACCGATATCCGTGACGAGATCGAGAAGAAGATCAAGGAAAAGCTCGGTATCGGTGCTGACGTCACTGCAACCGACGAAGCTCCCGCCGACTTCTGAGTTCAGTCATGAGCTTCGACGACGGTGACAACGGCGAGAATGCTCGTGAAGAGTACGGCGCTCCTCGGCGTCGATCCCGTCAACGATCCGAGAAGCCGTCGCAACGCGCAGAGGGTGGGACGGAGGCGCAGGCCAAAGATGCTTGCCTACGCCTCCTGACCGACCGGGCGCGCAGTCGTTCCGAGCTGGAAACAAAGCTGAGCGGGCGCGGCTTCGAGCCCGAGATCATTGCCAAGGTCCTCGATCGACTCCAAGAAATCGGGTTGATCGACGACGCAGACTTCGCGAACCAGTGGGTTCATTCGCGGCACACGTACTCGGGCAAGGGAAAGCGTGCGCTTGCAGTCGAGTTGCGGCTCAAAGGAATCGACCAGGACACCGCTTCCGAAGCGTTGTCACAGATCGATCCGGAAGACGAGCGCGAGCGAGCAGCGGAGCTGGTTCGGCGGAAGCTGAAGAACAAGCCCGTCGATGATCGCGACAAGGTCACGCGTCGACTGGTCTCGATGCTGGCACGCAAAGGATATTCAGCTGGGATGTCGTACGAGGTGGTCAAAGCCGAGATGGCGGCGGTCACCGACTCGTAGCGAAGTGCAGCATTCAGAACAACAGGGCGGGGGTACCACCGAAATTCGGTGGTACCCCCGCCCTGTTGTGTATTCACGCTAACGCGGCTGGATTCGACTCACGGCTCCATCTGATTCACGGCTTGGTCAGGTCCATACCCGGAACCGAAACAGCTGGGTCGGCGGACGGAGCCGCGATGGGGCCCTTGCCCTTTCGCTTCCCGGACCGCAGGCGCTTCTCCACCTTGGTTGCCAGGAAGGTCAGAGCCGAGTTGAGAGCGATCATGATCGCGGCGACCACGATGAGCGCCGGCAGGAAGTTTCCGTAGAAGGTGCCGAGCTGTTGGGCCTGACGCACCAGCTCGACATATCCGATCAGGTAACCGAGGGCGGAGTCCTTCAACGCCACGACCATCTGTGAAATCAGGGCCGGGAGCATGGCGGTAACCGCCTGGGGGAGCAGGATCGTCACCATGATCTGCGTCTTGCGCATACCAAGTGCCTTGGCGGCCTCACTTTGCCCTCGTGGGAGTGAGTTGATTCCGGCACGGACGATCTCGGCGATCACAGAACCGTTGTACAGAGTCAGACCCACGACGACTGCCGCGAGTGCGAGGTACTTGGACTTGAAGACCTCGTATTCGGCGAACACCTGATACGAGAAGATCATCAGAATCAGAACCGGTACTGCTCGGAACAATTCGACGATGACGCCGCAAATCTTCCGAATGATGTTGTGCTCGGAGAGTCGGCCGATACCCAGTGCAGAACCGAGGATGAGCGCGAAGACGATGGACATCGCAGCCGCGATCAGCGTTCCCCGGATGCCGGGTATCAGATACGTTGTCCACGACGTGGATTCGAGGAACGGATCCCACTTCGCTGCTGTCAGCTGGCCCTTTTCGTCGAGTGCGCGGTAGATGACGTAACCGATTGCGACCATGAGTGCAGCGACGACAAGGGACGCGAATCGGTAGAGATTTCGCGCTCTCGGACCTGGCGCGTCGTAGAGGACTGTTGCGCGGTTGCTCATCGTGAAACCTCGAATCGCTTGCTCAGCTTGCCGAAGATCAAGCCCATGGGAAGTGTCAGGATCACGAAACCGACAGCGAAGATTCCACCGACGACGAAGATCGCCGCTTCGTTTTCGATCATCTTCTTCATCAGCGCTGACGCTTCGGATACGCCGATCACCGCGGCGATGGTCGAGTTCTTGGTCAGTGCGATCAGCACGCTACCCAGCGGTGCTGTGACCGCGCGAAATGCCTGAGGCAGGACGATCAGCCGAAGATTTTGTGCAAACGACAGACCGAGTGATCGGCCCGCTTCGGCCTGGCCGACCGGAACGGTATTGATTCCCGATCGAAGTGACTCACACACGAACGCGGCGGTATAGACACTGAGGCCGAGTACTGCGAGTCGGAAGTTGTTGTCTGTCAAGAACGTCGGTGAGTCCGACTTGGCGAGATTGACTCCGAGCGTCTGCGACAGACCGAACAGACAGAACAGCAGAATCAGTGTCAGGGGGGTGTTGCGGAACACGGTCACGTACGCGGTACCCAGGAATCGGGCGACCGGAACCGGTGACACGCGCATGGCCGCGATCAGGACACCGATGATGACGGCGCCGATCGCGGAGAAGAACGTCAGCTGGATCGTGGTCCAGAAGGCTTCCAGAATCTGGTCGCCGTACTTGCTCAGAAGGTTCACTTGCCGTCTCCCCAGATCACGGGATCTCCGTTGGTGGCGTCACGCGCTGCGGCTCCCGAAGTGGGGAGCCGCAGCGAGATTGACGGTGAAAAAAGCAGGTCAGTAACGATCAACGGTGGGCGGGGCCGGGATGGGGTAGCCCGAAGCACCAACGGTGTTGTTGAAGGCTTCTTCCCACGCGCCGGTGGAGATCATCTTCTCGATGGCATCGTTGATCTTGCCGCGACCCTCGGAATCGTCCTTGGCCAGGCCGACACCGTACTTTTCGGTCGTGAACGGTTCTCCGACGACCTTCAGCTCGCCCGGGTACTGGGCAGCGTAGCCGGCGAGGATGATGTCGTCGGTGGTGACAGCGTCGACAGCGCCGTTGCGCAGAGCCTCGACACAAGCGGAGTAGGTGTCGAGCGGCTGGAGCTGGACGTCCTTGGCGTAGTTGTCCTGGATGTTCTGCGCCGGAGTCGAACCCGACACCGAGCAGAGCTTCTTGCCGCCGGTCAGGGAATCGGGGCCGGTGATGTCGGTGTTGTCGGAGCGAACGAGCAGCGACTGGCCTGCGATGAAGTACGGGCCGCCGAAGCTGACCTTTTCCTTGCGCGTGTCGGTGATCGAGTATGTCGCGACGATGTAGTCGACCTCGCCGTTCTGGATCAGGGTCTCGCGCTGGGCTGACGGAGATTCCTTGAAGGTGATGCCTTCGGGCTTTACGCCCAGTTCGTTTGCGATGTAACGGGCTACCTCGACGTCGAAGCCGGAGAAGGTGCCGTCAGGGTTGCGCTGACCGAGGCCGGGCTGATCGAACTTGATGCCGACGGTGAGAGTGCCGTCGGAAGCGCTCTCGGTGATCGACTTGTTCTCCTCGCCGCCGCCACAGGCCGTGGCAGCGAACGCGATGGCCATGATTCCGATTCCGAAACGGACGGAACGATTGATCTTCATGAAGATCCTCTCAGTTGTCGACACACGAACAGTGCAGTCGAGATGAACGGTGCAGCCGAGGTGAACGGTGCAGTCGAGCAAGTTGTCTTGTGGACGAGGACAGGACTGTCGGAGGGGAGACTGTAATCAGTGCGTGAGGATCTTGCCGAGGAAGTCCTTGGCCCGATCCGACTTCGGATGGGTGAAGAACTCTTCGGGCGTGGTGTCTTCGACGACCTGGCCGTCAGCCATGAACAGCACACGATCGCCGGCTTTGCGGGCGAATCCCATCTCGTGCGTGACCACGAGCATGGTCATGCCTTCCTTGGCGAGGGAAGTCATGACGTCGAGAACCTCGTTGACCATCTCGGGGTCGAGAGCGGAGGTGGGCTCGTCGAACAACATCACCTTCGGCTGCATCGCAAGAGCGCGAGCAATCGCGACACGCTGTTGCTGACCGCCGGAAAGCTGCGCCGGGTACTTGTCGGCCTGATTGGCGATACCGACGCGCTCGAGCAATGCCTGCGCCGTCTTCTTGGCTTCGTCCTTCTTCGCCTTGCGGACCTTCATCGGTGCGAGCATGACGTTCTCGAGGATCGTCTTGTGTGCGAACAGGTTGAAGGACTGAAAGACCATCCCGACGTCGGCACGAAGTGCGGCAAGTGCTTTGCCCTCCTCGGGGAGCGTCTTTCCGTCGACGGCGATGGTGCCGGAGTCGATGGGTTCGAGGCGATTGATGGTGCGGCACAGAGTCGACTTACCGGAGCCCGACGGACCGAGGACGATCACCACTTGGCCCTTGGGTACCTCGAGATTGACCTCTTGCAGGACGTGAAGTTCCCCGAAGTGTTTGTTCACCGAGGTCATCGAAATCATGGATGTGGAATCGCCGGAGGTGGTCGGCGTCGTCGCATCGTCGGCTTGGGTCATAAACGAGAACCTTAGGCGTAGTTTGCGTCGACGCCCGTGATTTCGCCATGGTTCTTGCCATATGTAATGGAAATTTTACTGTGACGACGTTTATGTCGCGTTTCGGCTGTTTATCAGGGCGTTATTACACGTCGTAGTGGACGTGAGCTAGGCTGAAGCGTGTCACTGATCGACGAAATGTCCCCTGCACTTCCGGAGCCGACTGCAGTTCCGGAGCCGACGGCGAAGTCTGTTCGCACCTACGAGGTGCGGACGTACGGCTGTCAGATGAACGTCCACGATTCCGAGCGACTGTCCGGTCTGCTCGAGGACGCCGGGTATTCGAAGGCGGAGACCGGAACCGATCCTGATCTTGTCGTCTTCAACACGTGTGCGGTCCGCGAGAACGCGGACAACAAGTTGTACGGCAACCTCAGCCAGCTCGCCCCGAACAAGGAGGCGAACCCCGACATGCAGATCGCGGTCGGCGGGTGCCTGGCGCAGAAGGATCGTGACACCGTCGTCAAGAAGGCGCCGTTCGTCGATGTCGTCTTCGGCACTCACAACATCGGCTCGCTTCCCGCGCTGCTCGACCGTGCGCGTCACAATCAGCGCGCCGAGGTCGAAATCCTCGACGCACTCGAGGCGTTTCCGTCGACACTGCCAGCCAAACGCGAATCTGCTTATGCAGGTTGGGTTTCCATCTCGGTGGGCTGCAACAACACGTGTACGTTCTGCATCGTTCCGGCCCTGCGTGGCAAGGAAGTGGATCGACGTCCCGGCGACATTCTGGCCGAGGTGCAGGCACTCGTCGACGAGGGTGTCTCGGAAGTGACCCTGCTGGGACAGAACGTCAACGCCTACGGCGTGTCGTTCGCCGATCCGGAGCAACCGCGCGATCGCGGAGCCTTCGCCTCCCTCTTGAAGGCATGTGGACACATCGACGGCCTCGAACGGGTCAGGTTCACATCGCCGCACCCGGCAGAGTTCACCGATGACGTCATCGAAGCTATGGCAACCACTCCCAACGTCTGCCCGCAACTGCACATGCCGTTGCAGTCCGGTTCGGACAAGGTTCTCAAGGCGATGAAGCGCTCGTACCGCAAGTCGAAGTACCTCGGGATCATCGAGAAGGTGCGCGCCGCAATGCCGCACGCCGCCATCACCACGGACATCATCGTCGGGTTCCCGGGGGAGACGGAAGAGGATTTCGAGGAGACGCTGGACGTCGTGCGTAAGGCGCGATTCTCCAACGCCTACACCTTCCAGTACTCCAAGCGCCCGGGCACGCCGGCGGCGGAGATGGCCGATCAGCTTCCCAAAGAGGTTGTCCAGGAACGCTACATGCGATTGCTCGCCGTTCAGGAAGAAGTGAACATCGAGGAAAATCGCAAGCTCGTCGGCACCGAGGTCGAACTCTTGGTGGCAGCGGGGGAGGGTCGGAAGAACGCGGCGACTCAACGTCTCAGTGGTCGCGCGCGAGACGGCCGCCTGGTGCATTTCCGCCCCGAGGGAAACCTCGACGGCACAATCCGACCCGGTGACGTGGTGACGGTCGTCGTCACCCACGGAGCCCCTCATCACCTCGTGGCAGATGACGGAGTGCTCACGCACCGTCGGACCCGCGCCGGTGATTCGTTCGAAAAGGGCATCACACCCAAGACCCCGCCCATCGGCGTAGGTCTCGGACTACCGAAGATCGGTGCCCCGGCCCCACAACCCGTCCAGATGGGATGCAACGCATGACCTCGCAACACGAGAACACGACACCACAGCCGGGCGACGACGCCTTCGAGGGCTACCGCAAGGATCTCGACGACGCGGAACGCAAGGTCGCGGGAGAAATCGATCCGGGTGTGCGCGCCATGGTTGTCGCGGTTGCGGTGCTCGTGCTGGTCGGCACCCTTGCCCTGCCCCATGCGGGAGTTGCGAACGGCTGGGATGTGCTCGCGTACAACCAGGACGCGGAAACCGAACGGATTGCACTGTTCTCACGCTTGTTCGTGTGGTTCGTCGTCATCTTCGGCATCGGATTCTCGATGCTCGCGCTGGTCACGCGGCGTTGGAGTCTGGCCTGGGTCGCACTCGCCGGCAGTGCCGTGGCGAGCGCTCTCGGCATGATGGCCGTCTGGTCGCGTCAGACCATTCCCGCCGGTTTCAATGTGGCAGGACCGTCGATCGGGCTGATCATCGGATGGTTTGCCGTCGTGTTCTTGACGTTCCATTGGCTCAAGGTGGTCTGGACACGAACCAACATTCAGCTCGCTGCCGAGGAGCAACGCCGGATCGCTGCGGCCGAAGCCGAGAAGCATCAGGAATGGAACGTCGGCTGACACAGCAGGCCGTCCGTCCAAAGCACAAGACAACGCCGGCTGACTCCTTTCGGAGTCAGCCGGCGTTTTTGTTGTCTTTACGGCTCGTCGTCGATTACTCGTTGACGGCGCTTTCGGCAGCTTCGGCCCACTCACGCCACTGCTTGGCCTGAGCGAGAGCCTTCTCGGCGTCCTTCGTCTTGCCGGCAGCCTGAGCCTTGGCGGCCTGCTCCTCGAACTGGCTCACCCGCTCCTTGAACTGCGCGACCCGGGCAAGTGCTTCCGGATCGGTGCGACGCCACTCGGCGTCGACCGCGTCGCGCACCTTGGTTTCGATGGCCCGGAGCTTCGCTTCGAGTTCCTGCATTCGGTCGCGCGGCACCTTGCCGATCGCGTCCCACTTCTCCTGCAGGTCGCGAAGCGCTGCGCGGGCGTTCTCGAGTCCGTGCGCCGGATCGATGTTCGCATTGGCAGCGAGCAGCTCCTCTTTTGCAACCGCGTTCTGCTCGAATTCGGCATCGCGCTCGGATGCAGCAGCGTTGCGCGCGGCGAAGAACACATCCTGAGCGCCCTTGAAGCGCTTCCACAGGTTGTCGTCGGCCTCGCGCGGTGCGCGGCCGGCAGCCTTCCACTCGCTGAGCAGATCGCGGAATTCCCCGGCGGTCTGTCCCCATTCAGTGGAGGTCGACAGCTTCTCGGCGCGCTCGACCAGTTCTTCCTTCGTCGAACGGGCGCTCGCACGATCCCGGTCGAGTTCGGCGAAGTGGGCTCCACGTCGTCGGTTGAAGGACTCACGAGCCTTCGAGTAACGCTTCCACAGTGCGTCGTCGACCTTGCGGTCGATTCCGCGAATCGTCTTCCACTCGTCGAGAATCTCGCGCAGTCGATCACCCGCGGTCTTCCACTGGGTCGACTCCGAGCCGATCTGCTCGGCCTCGACTGCGAGGGCCTCCTTGCGGGCGGTGCTTGCCGCGCGCGACTGTTCCTTCTCTTCCTTCGCGTGCGCTGCGGCCTCGTCGGAACCGGCAACGATCACGTCGAGTCGGCGAGCCAAAGCGTCGAGGTCACCGATCACTGCAGCGGTCGAGAGGGATTCGGACAGAGCGATGGCGGCAGCCTTGGTCTTCTTGGCGTCTCCGGCGCCCGACGTCAGTCGCGCCTCGAGTAGCGAGACCTCGGTCGCGAGGTCGTCGTAGCGACGACCGAAATGGGCGAGGCCCTCGGTGGCGTCGCCGGCCTGCCACGAACCGATCTGACGTTCACCGTCAGCGGTCTTCACCCAGGCGGTTCCGTCTTCCTCGACGCGTCCGAACTTGCTCGGGTCGCTGGCCGGTGCGGCGGTGACGGCATGCGAGGCTGCTGGTCCGGGGCGAGGTGCTCCGGGGCGGGGCGCACCGGGGCGTGGTCCACCAGGTTTGGGAGCGCCGGGTTTGGGTGCTGCCGGGCTCGGGCTGGCCGAACTGCTGTCGGCGCCGGTGGTGGGTTCACTGTTCTCGGTCATCGGTCCTCGTCTCTGCCGCGCGTCACGGCTGCCTGATCGCATTCCTGGTTCCATTGAACCCGGTACTCACGTTCTCCGACTATTGAATCAGGTAAGAGGGTGTGAGGTCGCCACCTCGGGGTCGACTAGCGTGGCAACTGTGTTGACTTCCGCTGTTCTCGTCCCCTCGGCGCCGTTACTCGTGCCGGAATTGTCCGGTGATTCGACCGAGTCCGCTCAGGTGCGTGCTGCAGCGACAACCGCTGTGCGCCGGCTCGCTCACGAGGCGGTGCACTGGGTGGGCGTCGGCGTCGGCCCCGAGAATGCAGAACCCGAGAAAGCAGCAGGCGAACACTGGCGATCGGGCGTCGGACGTGGGCAAATCGGTACGTTCGCTGGATTCGGCGCCGATGTCCGGACGTCACTGGACGCGGATGCGGCAGGCGAACCGGTGCCATCTCTCGAACTGTGCGCCCTTGTTGCCGGCTGGCTGCGTGGCCGAACAGACGTGGAGATAACCGTCGACATGCACGTCGTCAGTGCAAAGGCGTCGGCGAATGAATGTCGTGAATTCGGGCAGCAGCTGCGCAAGCAACTCGACAGCGACAACCGACCGCAAGGGCTTCTGATCGTTGCTGACGGTGCGTCCACGCTGACGGCAAAGGCGCCAGGAAGCTTCGACGAGCGCGCCGCGGGTGTGCAGTCGGCCATCGACGACGCCCTGACGGCCGGTGACCCGGAGGCGCTGCTTGCTCTCGATCCGCGGCTCTGCCGCAGTGTCGGAGCCCAGGGGCGCGCGGCGTGGCAGGTCCTGGCCGGTGCCTTTACGGGCTCGTCTCGGTCGGCCCATCCTCGCGCGACGGTCGACTACAGCGATGCGCCGTTCGGCGTCGGTTACCACGTCGGGACGTGGCGGCCGTGAACGTCCCTGAAGAACTTCGCCCGATCGCAGTTGTCGGTCCGACAGCGTCGGGAAAGTCCGATCTCGCGTTGGCACTGGCCGAAGAATTCGGCGGTGAAATCATCAACATCGACGCGATGCAGCTCTATCGCGGCATGGATATCGGGACCGCCAAACTGACACCGGCCGAGCGCCGTGGGATTCCGCATCACCTGCTCGACGTTCTCGATGTGAAGGAGACCGCCACCGTCGCGCGTTATCAAAGCGACGCGATCGCGATCGCCGAGGATCTGATCGCGGCGGGCAAGGTTCCGGTGATCGTCGGCGGATCCATGATGTACGTCCAGTCTTTGCTCGACGAATGGTCCTTTCCGGCAACCGATCCCGAGGTTCGTGCGAAGTGGGAGGCGGTGCTCGCCGAAGGAGGGGTCGGTGCGGTGCATACGGCGCTTGTTGCTGCTGATCCGGTAGCAGCGGCGTCGATACTGCCGACGGACGGTCGGCGGATGGTTCGGGCGCTCGAGGTCGTCGAGCTGACAGGTCTGCCGTTCGCGGCCTCGGCGCCGCAGATCGGTGACCCTCGATGGGGAACCCGCATTCTCGGCGTGGATCGGGATACGGAAGAACTCGACGCCCGGATTCGGTTGCGAACAGAGCTGATGTTTTCAGACGGACTTGTCGACGAAGTTGCCGTGCTCGTCGAGCAAGGATTGCGTGATGGCGTCACCGCGCCGCGAGCCATCGGCTACGCACAGGTGCTCGCACATTTCGACGGTGAATACGATCTGGCCGAAGCACTCGAACGGACGTTCATCGGGACACGGCGCTATGTTCGCCGACAACGATCATGGTTCCGTCGTGACGCACGCGTGCACTGGCTCGACGGTGCCGATCCGGAGCTGCCCGACTCCGCCTTCGCGGCGCTCGCAGATCGCGGTCTGTAACACGATCGAGCGGATCAGCTATCTTACAGTTAGCTCTTTCGCGATCCATTCGTTTCGCGATCGACGGACTGGAGGACAACGAACATGGCGCAGACCGGGACACACGCGCGACCGAGAGGCCGACGCGCGGGTCGGCTGCCGCTTCTCCTACTGCTCGTCACATTTCTCGCGGTCGGCGGGGTGCTCGTCTATTTTGCGGTGAGTGCGGCCGGGAAGCCCATCAGCGCACCTGTTCCCGAAGCACCCTTCGACGTGGGAGCTCCAACCGATCCAGGGGCGAGTTGGGCGCCTGCGCCAACGGATCTGCCGCCGAACACGCTCGCGATTCCCGATCTCGATGTGCGAGCCGACATCGTGACCAGTGGGTTCGGCGCCAACCGCGGAATGATCCTTCCGCATCCTGACAAGGTTTCGCATTTCACCAACGGTGTGCAGTTCGGATCTTCGGAGGGCACCAATCTTGTTGCCGGCCACGTCGACGACGGTGACCGCACGCACGGCGCCTTGTGGGCGCTGCACCAGATGAAGCCTGGAACACCGATCTATGTCAGTGACGACACCGGAACGATGTTCACCTATCACGCAGCGAGCCTGAAGTTGTACGAAAAGGTGGCTTTGCCTGCGGAGTTCTTCTCCGAATCCGGTGCGCCCAGGCTTGTCCTGGTGACCTGCGGGGGCGCGACGGTGCCGGATCCCTCGTTGCCGTCCGGCTTCACCTACGAACAGAACGTGGTGGTCACCGCGTCACCTGCGTAAATCGCTCGGTAGGTCCGGATAGGATGGCGACCATGGATTTCAGTAAGGGCCACGGCACGCAGAACGACTTCGTTGTTCTCCCTGACCTCGACGTTCGGATCGATCTCGAGCCGACGCGAGTTTCAGCGTTGTGTGATCGTCAGCGTGGCCTCGGCGCCGACGGCATCCTTCGTGTCGCCCGGGCAGGCGCACTTGCGGACGCGGGCGTGCTCGGTGCGCTGCCCGACGGCGTCGCTGCCGAAGACTGGTTCATGGACTACCGCAACAGCGACGGCTCCATCGCCGAGATGTGCGGAAACGGCGTTCGCGTATTCGCCCACTATCTCAAGGCCTCGGGCTTGGAGAGCAAGGACGAGTTCGTGGTCGGCAGCCGCGCCGGAGCGCGTCCGGTCGTGGTGCACGGCTACGACGCCACGCATGGTGACGTGACCGTGGCGATGGGCCCGATCAAGGACCTCGGCACCAGTTCGGCAACAATCGACGGCCGCGTCTTCGCCGGTGTCGGGATCGACGTCGGTAATCCGCATTTGGCGTGTGTCGACGAGCACGTGACGCCAGAAGTGTTGAGTTCGCTCGATTTGAGTGTTTCGCCGGGCTTCGATCCCGGGTTCTTCCCGCACGGCGTCAACATCGAGATCGTGACTCCGATCCACGACGGTGGGGTTCACATGCGCGTCCACGAGCGCGGTGTGGGCGAGACTCGTTCCTGCGGAACCGGAACGGTCGCAGCTGCGGCCGCGGCGCTGAGGTACGACGGCCGCGATGAAGGCTCGGTACTGGTGCGCGTGCTCGGTGGCGAGGTGCAGGTCACCGTCGAAGGCGGCAAAGGGTCGTTGCGGGGGCCCTCGGTTCTGGTGGCGAACGGGACGATCAGCGATGCCTGGTGGCAATCGCTCGTGTGATATCGCCCGCGGGAAATACGCCTGCAGGAAATACGGATGCACCGTGGCCAGGTTTCGTGGGACCATAGATCTTGTATGACGAACACACATGAAAACGAAGAGTCCACCGCTCACGAGCAGTCCGAGTACGCGCAAGCCGAATACACGGCAGCGTCCGCATCGAGCAACCCGTCGACCGGTGAGATGCAACTCGCAGATCGCGGCGCCCTGCGCCGCGTGGCCGGTCTGTCGACCGAGCTCGAGGACGTCACCGAAGTCGAGTACCGCCAGCTTCGACTCGAAAGAGTTGTCCTGGTCGGCGTCTGGACGCAGGGAACTGCCGAGCAGGCCGAGGCGAGCATGACCGAGTTGGCCGCACTTGCCGAGACGGCCGGCTCCGAGGTCCTCGAAGGACTGGTTCAGCGTCGCGACAAACCCGACGCTGCCACCTACATCGGTTCCGGCAAGGCGCAGGAACTGCGCGAAGTAGTCCTGGCGACCGGCGCCGACACCGTCGTCTGCGACGGTGAGCTGACGCCGGCGCAGCTCACGGCGCTGGAGAAGATCGTCAAGGTCAAGGTCATCGACCGGACAGCTCTCATTCTCGACATCTTTGCTCAGCACGCCACTTCGCGTGAGGGTAAGGCGCAGGTCGCTTTTGCTCAGATGGAGTACATGCTCCCGCGTCTGCGTGGTTGGGGCGAGTCGATGTCGCGCCAGGCCGGTGGCCGTGCCGGCAGTAACGGCGGTGTGGGCCTGCGTGGTCCCGGTGAAACGAAAATCGAGACGGACCGCCGTCGTATTCGTGAGCGCATGGCAAAACTACGCCGCGAGATCAAGGGCATGAAGGCCGCTCGCGACACCAAGCGCACACGTCGACTGCAGAGCGACATCCCGTCGATCGCCATCGTCGGATACACCAACGCGGGCAAATCGAGTCTGCTCAATTCGCTCACCGGATCGGGTGTGCTCGTGGAGAACGCGTTGTTCGCCACCTTGGACCCGACCACTCGCCGCGCAGCACTCGACGACGGCCGCGAGTACGTACTCACCGACACGGTCGGCTTCGTGCGACACCTGCCGACTCAGTTGGTCGAGGCATTCCGCTCGACTCTCGAGGAAGTAACCGACGCGGATCTGCTGCTGCACGTCGTCGACGGTTCGGATCCGTTGCCGACAGAACAGATCAAGGCTGTTCGGGAAGTCGTCACCGATGTTCTGCGCGAGACGGATTCGAAGGCTCCGCCGGAGTTGATCGTGGTCAACAAGATCGACGCGGCAGATCCAGTTACGTTGACGCAACTACGTGGTCTGTTGCCTGGTGCCGTGTTCGTCTCGGCGCGGACGGGTGAGGGAATCGCCGAACTAAGAGCACATCTCAGCGAGGTGCTGGTTCGGCCGGAGGTCGAGGTCGACGTGCTGGTGCCGTACACGCGCGGTGACTTGATGGCTCGAATCCACTCGGACGGAACGATTTTGGAATCGACTCACGAAGAGGCGGGAACGCGGGTGCACGCACGCGTGCCACAGATGTTGGCCTCGGCATTGGTCGACTACGCACCTAGTGCGTAGTTTCGGGGCCGTGGTCGCGGTGATTGCTGCGACTACGGCAACCGCACTGCTTCCCGGAGCGCTCGCACAGGCGTCGTCGTTCGAACCGAGCGAGTTCGCCCCACTCTGTACGCCTACCGATCCTGCGCTCCAGGAGTTGTCGGGGATGGTCGTCGTCGACGATCGGATCTACGCGATGGGCGACGGCGGCAGTGACGACTTCGTATTCGAAATGGACCTGAACTGTGTTGTCCAGAAACAGATTCCGGTCCCGATAGATCCTTACGACGTCGAAGATCTTGCGGTGAGTGGGCGAACGCTCGTTCTGTCGGACACCGGTGACAACCTCCGGACCCGCGAAACAGTGGCGTTCATCACGATGGACCTCGATTCCGGTGACGGTACGTTGCACCGCCTCACGTACCCGGACGGTGCGCACGACACCGAGTCGATACTGCTCGACCCCGACGGCCACGTTTTTGTCGTGACCAAGGAATTGTTCGGCGAAAGCAGTGTCTACACACCGGTCGGGGATCAGAAACTGAGTGACTTGGCGCAGCCCGGCCCGACGCCGCTCGAGCGCGTCGGAGCCGTGTCCCTCGGACCGGAGAAGCCCGTGTCGGTGATGTTCACCGGGGGAGCGGTGTCGTCGGACGGTTCGGCGATCGCACTTCGGAGTTACTCCGACCTGTACCTGTACGAAGTCGTGGACGGCGGAATCGGCGCGACGCTCACCGGTACCGAACCGCTGCGGATCCCGCTCCCGAAGGAGCCTCAGGGTGAGGCGGTGGCATTCAACGATGCGGGCGATGTTCTGATCGGTTCTGAATCTGCCGGCGGAGCGTTGCCGCCGGTGTACGTGATGCGAGCGCTCGTGGACGCGACAGAAGCGACGGCTGACTCGTCTGACGGTTCGGTCGGTGTCGGGGTCGATCCGTGGACATTCGTGTGGGCCGGGTTGGTCGCGGCAGGATGTGCGATCGGGGGCGCGGCGTTCGTGAGATTTCGACGACGCCGCTGATTCCCAAATAATTCCACGAATTCGCAGACCGACGGTAGATGTGGATACTGGAACGAATGCACGGGCATCAACTCCTGACGCGGCTCTCGCGTATGTCACTCGAGCACGGACACATCACCGCAGCGCTGCTCGTGGGTTCCGTCATCGTCGGCGTCGGCACGTTGCTTCTGCTTCGGTGGTTGCCGCGTCGGGCCGCGTTGGTCGCGCTAGGTCTGTCAGTGCTCGGATCAGCCACCGGTGCGATGTTCGTGTGGCTCAGCTTTCGGCCGCTGCCCGCGCAGCTACCGGCGTCGAATTTTGTCTGGATAGCGCTGGCGATGTTCGGAGTCATCGGCGCCGCACTCGTTCTCCTTCGGCGCCCAGGGCTTGCGCGTGGCCTTTCGGTGACGGCATTCGCCGGGCTGGCCGCGATCGTCGCGGTAGGTCAGGTCAACGCGCAGACCGGCACCTATCCCACACTCGGCTCACTGGTCGGGCACTGGCCGGTCGGGTCGGTCGAGAACGTTGCCTTCGATTCGCTCCCCGGGGCCGAACCTTGGGTTCAACGGGGACTGCCCACCGAAACTCATTGGCAGGTTCCGGTGCGGATGCCGAGCAACGGTGTCGTGACGGAAGCGGCGATTCCAGGAAACGTTTCGGGATTCGACGCGAGGCCTGCGACGCTGTATCTCCCGCCGGCCTATCTTGCCGATCCGCGTGCCGAGTTGCCCGTACTGGTGTTGGTGGCGGGTGAGCCCGGCAGCCCCAGCGACTGGCTGGACAGTGGCCGGCTCGCGACCACCGTCGACGCCTATGCGTCGAGGCATTCCGGGCTTGCTCCCGTCGTGGTGGTGCCCGACGCGTTGGGGGACTACGACGCCAACCCCGGCTGCATGGATTCTGCGCTCGGCAACGTCGCGACGTATCTGGACCAGGACGTCCCGAACTGGATCGAATCGAACCTTCAAGTGAATCCGGACGCTGCGCAATGGGCTATCGGTGGGTTCTCCTACGGCGGGACATGCGCGATCGAAATGGCCGTGAACTTCCCGGACCGATACCCGTCGTTCCTGGACTTCTCCGGCCAGGACGAACCGTCGACCGGTGACCACGAGGACACTGTGGCTGCGATGTTCGACGGCGACGAAGACGCTTTCGACGCGGTCAACGCCCGAGACCTGATGGCGCAGAATCGGTATCCGCAGTTGTCTGGTGTATTTGTCGCGGGTGAGGACGACGACATCTACCGCCCTCAGCAGGAGATCATGTTCGAGGCTGCACGCGCCGCCGACATGAACGTGGACTACTACACCCTTCCCGGCGGACACTCGGGTGATGTGTGGGGCACTGCTCTGGAACTCGAAATGGACTGGCTGGGCCGGACACTCGCACTGACTCCGTGAGAGTGTCCGGCCCGCTACACAGCACCGACTGACATCAGGTCAGGCGTCGAGATCAGCGGCTACCAGCTCGGCGACCTTGGCGAGTGCGTCGGCGTCGTCGGACTCGATGGTTACTTCGGTGTCCTTGGCGGCTCCGAGCGTCATGATCATCAGTGCCGAACCTGCATCCACGGGTTCGCCGTCGGCGACTGCGAGGGTGACCGTGGCGCCGGAGGCTCCGACTGCTTCGGCGATGAGAGCGGCGGGGCGGGCGTGGAGGCCGACTGCGGAACCGACGGCAACTGTCTTGCTGGGCATGGGATCTCCTCGTTGTAGAACTGTCGTTGCGGACGTTATGGGGTGTTCGGGCAGATCTGGTGACTCGGGTGGTGACTGCAGTGTTGCCTGCTGTCGATCATGCCGCAGCGGGCACGATTTCGGGGTCGAGTTCGGCATCGGACGGCCCCTTGCGGAAGAACTCCTTGGCTCCGACGACGGCGAGCGCAGCTACCACGGTTCCCGCGGCGAGCGAGACCAGGAACCAGCCGATTCCGCCGACTGCGAAGAAGACGAAGATGCCGCCGTGCGGGGCGCTGAGAGTGACGTCGAAAGCCATGATCAGCGCGCCGGTGACCGCGCCGCCCGCCATCATCGAGGGGATCACGCGAAGCGGGTCGGCAGCGGCGAACGGAATCGCGCCCTCGGAGATGAATGCCGAACCCAGCAACCAGGCAGCCTTTCCGTTCTCCCGTTCGGCTTCGCTGAAGAGCTTGGGACGCAGCACCGTCGAGGCAAGTGCCATGGCAAGCGGCGGAACCATACCGGCAGCCATGACAGCCGCCATGATGCGCAAAGTGGCCGGGTCGTTGACGTTGAGTCCGGCGACGGCGAAGGCGTAAGCCGCCTTGTTGACCGGTCCACCGAGGTCGAAGCACATCATCAGGCCGAGAATGATGCCGAGGAAGATGGCCGAGCTGCCGGACAGTCCGTTGAGCCAGTCGGTGAGACCGGAGGTGATCGCGGCGAGCGGACGCCCGAGGACGATGAACATCAGTGCTCCGACGACCAGCGTCGCGAACAGCGGGATGATTACCACCGGCATCAGGCCTCGCAGCCACTGCGGGACGGCGATCCGGCCGATGTAGAGCGCGACGACACCGGCGATGAGACCACCGACCAAGCCGCCGATGAAACCGGCACCGACGAACACGGCGACCGCGCCGGCTGTGAAGCCGGGAGCGATGCCAGGCCGGTCGGCGATGGCGAAGGCGATGTAGCCGGCCAACGCGGGCACCAGGAAGCTGAATGCCAACGAACCGATCTGGAACAGCACTGCGCCGAGATAGGTGGCCAGACCACCGTCGGGAAGGTTGGTGATCGAGTTGTTGAGAACGATGTCCTTGGCCGGACCGGAGATCTCGTATCCGCCGAGCAGGAAGCCGAGTGCGATCAGCAGACCGCCGGCCGCGACGAACGGGATCATGTAGCTGACACCGGTCAGGAGGACCTGACGGAGGTGGGTGCCGAACCCTACGGAACCGGCATCGGAATCCGCGGCCGCTGCGGCGGTGCCGTCAACGGTGGCGGCGGCGGGATTCTCGGAGGCGCGCAACGCTTCTGCGAGCATCTTGTCCGGCTCGTTGATTGCCCGCTTCACACCGGAAGCGACGACGGGCTTACCGGCGAATCGTTCGCGGCCCTTCACGCCGACGTCGGTGGCGAAGATGACCGCGGCGGCTCCCGCGATCACCGAAGGGTCAAGGGGGGTGCTTCCGCTTGAACCTTGCGTTTCGACGTGCACCTTGACGCCGGCGCGTTCACCCGCGGCGACGAGTGAGTCCGCCGCCATGTAGGTGTGAGCGATTCCGGTCGGGCAGGCGGTGACCGCGACGATGTGACGCTCCGCGGGCGCTGGTGCCGGGGCCTCCTCGGTAGCGTGTTTCCCGGTGGAAACAGGTGCCGGGGGTGTCGCTGCCGCAGCATTTGCTGCAGGATCCTTCGGTGCGGGATTGAGTACCTCGTCGACCAGTCTCACGATCTCGTCCGGCGTCGACGCTTCACGAAGTGACGTGACGAACGCGGGCCTGACGAGTGCTCGGGCCAAGGAGGAGAGCAGCTTCATGTGCTCGGCCCCGGCGCCTTCGGGTGCCGCGATCAGGAAGACCAGATCGGCGGGGCCGTCGGGTGCACCGAAGTCGACCTTCGGATCGAGGCGAGCAAACCCCAGGGACGCGGACGAGACAGCCTCGGCGCGGCAGTGGGGAATTGCGATTCCGCCGGGCAGTCCGGTCGCGGACTGCGCTTCGCGAGCGAGTGCGGCATCGACCAGTCCCGCGGCGTCGCTCGCCCGCCCCGCTGCAGTCAATCGCGCTGCGAGAGAACGAATGACATCTTCCTTGGTCGAACCCAGGTCGGTGTCGAGTGAGATCAGTTCGGGACTGATGATCTCCGGGCCGGAACTGCCGGCTGCGGTGGTATCGGACATGTCAGGTTCCTTAGGGCGTCAGGCGAGTTCGGTGGGGACGGGGATGGGAGAGGCGGCATCTGCTGCAGATACCGAAACCGCTGCCAGATCGATCTGTTCGGGTGTGGGAAGGGTTGTGCCGGGAAGGGAGGCAGCGGCGCTTCCGTAGGCGACCGCGTGACGTAGCCGCTCGGATTCCGAGCCGCCGCCCGCTTCGGCGAGGATGTAGCCGGCCAGCGACGAATCGCCTGCGCCGACGGTACTGACTGCGACAATCGGGGGAGCGGTGGCGATCCACGCGCCGTCGGCCGTGACGAGGACGGCACCGGCTGCGCCGAGTGTGGCGAGCACACTGCCGACGCCGCGATCGACCAATCGCTGTGCCGCCGTGATCGCAGGCCCGGGATCACCGTTCTCGGCAGCACGTTCGAGGACGTGGCCGTCGACGCCGGTCAGTTGCGCGAGTTCCTCGCCGTTGGGTTTGAGCAGGTCGGGTGCCGAGCCGGGGAAGCCTTCGGCGAGTGCCGTCAGCGGGGCGTCCGAGGTGTCGACCGCCACCTTGCACGGGTGATCGCGCAGCGCCGCGACAAGTTCGCCGTACCACCCCAGCGGAACGCCGGGAGGCAGTGAGCCGGACAGCGCGAACCACAGTGCGGTATCGGCGCGGACGATCAACTCCTGTGCCAGGGCGTCGAGCGTCGAACAGGACAGCGTTGCGCCCGGTTCGTTGATCTTCGTCGTGGTCCCGTCCGGTTCCGCGATGGTGATGTTGGTGCGAGCCGGACCCGTTGTGGCGACGCCGATGTGGGGAATCCCACCGGTTGCGAGCGCCGAGAGCAGAGGGTCACCACCGTTTCCCGGTAGAACGGCGAGCACGTCGAGGTCGGCTGCGGCGAGAACACGCGCCACGTTGACCCCCTTGCCGCCGGGGTCGCTGCGACTGGAGTGGGCACGTAGGACGGAGCCTCGTTCGAGCCGTTGCTCGAGTTGTACTGTCCGATCGATACTCGGGTTGGCTGTCAGTGTGACGATCATGCGATCACCACCTCGATTCCGTGGTCGTGGAACTCGGATGTGTCTGTGGGACTGATCTCTTCGTCGGTGATGAGGACGTCGATGCTGTCGAGTGGTGCGAAGCTGATCAAGTGCTCGCGGCCGACTTTGCTGGAATCGGCCACCACGACAACGTGATTGGCGGCCTTGACCATCGCTCGTTTGACGGCGGCCTCTTCGCTGTCCGGGGTGGAGAGTCCGTGCCCGACGCTGATCGCGTTGGTTCCGACGAAGGCGACGTCGACCCGCAACGTGCTCAGCAGGCGCAGAGCGTCCTCGCCGACCGCGGCTTGCGTCACCCCGCGTACTCGTCCGCCGAGCAGGATCAGGGAAATCGAGTTCATCGATGCCAGTCGTGCGCCGATCGGCACGGAATTGGTCACGGCCGTGAAGTCGTTCTCGGTCGGAAGTTCGGGGATCATGCGGCCCGTGGTCGTGCCCGCGTCGAAGATGACGCTGCCGCCGGTAGGAGGGAGATAGGTGACCGCGCAGCGGGCGATCCGGTCCTTCTGTTGCGCGCGGGTCTGATCGCGTTCCGCCATGCCCGGTTCGGTCACGTGGAGGGATCCGGTCGGAACGGCGCCGCCGTGTACACGCCTGATCTGTCCGATCCGCTCGAGGAAGGCCAGATCGCGACGCACGGTCTCGGTGGTCACACCGAAGGTCTCCGACAGCGCCGCCACGGACATGCGTCCGCGCTGCGACACCATGGTGCCGATCGCTTGTTGGCGTTCTTCCGCGTACACGTGCTCTCCGATTCCGAAATGTGATCCGACGGTGCGTTGTGGATCACAGTGAATGTTGCTGTATGTTGTTTTACGCCCGAGTGTGTTGACATGTCAAGACTTGGGAGTAATCTTCGTCACAACGAAGGTGAGGGCTTTACGCGCTCGAGGTGATCCGGTGTGGCACCGGGCCCATCGCTCAAGGAGGACAGATGACCGAACAGCTCAACCGAATCACCGTGCACGGCACCCCCGTCGTGCCCGGAATTGCCTACGGCCCGGCTATCTGGCCGTCCAGCCGACCAGAACTCGTCACCGAAGCACCGGCCCTCGACGAGGCCGATCGAGAGTCCGCTGCAGACGCCTTCGTCGCAGCAGCGAAGGCTGTCGAGAACCGCCTTCTCGGACGGGCTGCCGAAGCCACAGGCGCGGCCGCAGAGGTCTTGCAGGCCAATGCGGCGATGGCAGCTGATCGTGGCTGGATCGGGGCGGCCAAGAAGTCGATCACCGGCGGAGTGCCCCCGGTGCAGGCTGCGATCGCGGCGACGGAGCAGTTCGTGGTGCTGTTCACCAAGGTCGGCGGTGTGATGGCCGAGCGCGTCACCGACCTCGAGGACATCCGCGACCGCGTGATCGCCGAACTCTCCGGATTGCCCGAACCCGGAGTTCCGATGCCCGAGACGCCGTCGGTGCTGTGCGCGGACGATCTGGCTCCTGCGGACACCGCGGGCCTCGATGCAACCAAGATCATCGGACTCGTGACCATCTTCGGCGGCCCGACCAGCCACACGGCAATCATCGCGAGGCAGTTGGGCATCCCGTGCATCGTGGCCGCGAAGGAATTGGAATCCATCGCGGCCGGAACACCGATTCTGATCGACGGAACCACCGGCGACGTGATCGCGGAGCCCGATCCCGAGCAGGCGCGCGAACTGGTCGAACAATCCCGGATCGATCGCGAACGCGTCAGTACGTGGACCGGACCAGGCCGGACGTCGGACGGCCGGCCGGTAGACGTCCTCGCCAACGTTCAAGACGGCGCCGGCGCTCGGGCCGCGGCGCTGACCGCAGCGGGAGGCATCGGGCTCTTCCGGACCGAACTCTGCTTCCTCGGCCGTGAGACCGAACCGACCGTAGACGAGCAGGCGGCGATCTACGCCGAAGTTCTCGAGGCCTTCGCAGGCAAGAAGGTCATCATTCGCACGTTGGACGCGGGTTCGGACAAGCCGCTCAAATTCGCCAACCATCAAGAGGAAGCGAATCCGGCACTCGGCGTTCGTGGGGTCCGAATCGCCTGGCAGGACATGGGAATTCTCGACCGCCAGCTCGACGCGATCGCGGCAGCCGCGGCGTCGACCAACTCGTCGCCGTGGGTCATGGCACCGATGATCGCCACCCCGGCCGAGGCGAAACGTTTTGCCGATGCGGTGCGGGCACGCGATCTTGTTCCCGGTGTGATGGTGGAGATCCCGGCGGCGGCGCTGTTGGCCGACCAGATTCTCGAACACGTCGAATTCCTCTCGATCGGTACCAACGACCTCGCTCAGTACACGATGGCCGCTGATCGGATGTCCTCCGAACTCGCCGACCTGACCGATCCATGGCAGCCCGCGGTGCTCGCCCTTGTCGCACGTACGGCCCAGGCCGGTCAGGCGGCAGGCAAGCGTGTCGGCGTCTGCGGTGAGGCGGCCGCCGATCCACTGTTGGCCTGCGTACTTGCCGGTCTCGGCGTTTCCTCGCTGTCGTGCGCTGCGGCATCGGTAGCGGGTGTGGGAGCGAAGGTCGGGTCAGTCACCATGGCGCAATGTGAGGCGGCTGCGGCGGCCGTGCTGGCAACCGGTGATCCCGTGGCAGCGCGCAAAGCGGCGGCTGACGCAATCAGCTGATCTGGTTTCGTTGGTCTCGGTCGGAGACCGAGCGCCTGACCTCTAGTATTTCGACCTGTGATCGAACGAGAAACAATGACCGGGACCGGCGGAATCGGCTGGACTGTCCACGGAGACGGCAAGCGGATCGCCGACGGCGCCGTCGTGGCGCCGGATGAACGACTGAGTTGGCCGCGCACCATCGGGATCGGGATGCAGCACGTCATCGCGATGTTCGGAGCGACACTGCTCGTTCCGACCATCACCGGCTTTCCCGTCACGACGACGCTGTTGTTCTCGGGTATCGGCACGGCACTGTTCCTGCTCATCACCCGGGGCCGGATCCCCAGCTATCTCGGTTCGTCCTTCGCGTTCATCGCGCCGCTGACAGCGTCAGCAGGGTCAGGCCCGGCCGCGCAGCTCGGTGCCGTCATGGCCGTCGGCATCGTGTTGATGTTGATCGGCGTCGCCGTACGTCTGATCGGCAGCCGGGTCATCGACGCCGTCATGCCGCCGGTAGTGACAGGTGCCGTCGTCGCGCTGATCGGTCTCAACCTCGCTCCGACGGCGGTCGGTTCCTTCGAATCGCAGCCGCTGATCGCCACGGTCACGCTCGTTTCGATCCTGCTGGTCACGGTCGTCGGTCCCGGGCTGCTCGGCCGGTTGGGCATTCTGGTCGGCGTCGTGATCGGCTGGGTCTTCGCCGCGGTCATCGGTGGTCTCGACAGTGAACGAGTGTCCGCTCTGCGCGAAGCCGACTGGTTCGGGCTGCCGAGTCTGCACGGACCGTCGTTCGACTGGTCGGTGATCGTGCTCGCGCTGCCCGTGGTGATCGTTCTGGTCGCCGAGAACGTCGGACATGTCAAGGCGGTGTCCGCCATGACGGGTAAGTCCCTCGATGACCTGGCCGGCAATGCGCTGTTTGCAGACGGTCTCGCCACGACCTTGGCGGGCGCCGGCGGCGGATCCGGAACCACCACGTATGCCGAGAACATCGGGGTCATGGCAGCGACGCGTGTGTACTCGACCGCGGCGTACTGGGTAGCGGCCGCCACCGCCGTGATCCTGGCATTTTCGCCCAAATTCGGTGCACTGGTCTTCACGGTTCCGAACGGCGTCATCGGCGGTGCGACGATGGTTCTCTATGGACTCATCGGCATTCTCGGTGTGCGCATCTGGATGGAAGCGAAGGTGGACTTCACCGATCCGGTCAACCTGACCGTCGCCGCTGCCGCACTGGTTGCCGGCATCGGGAACCTGACGCTGACCATTGGTTCGGTCGAGCTGGGCGGCATCGCTTGGGGGTCGATCGGCATCCTGGTCGCCTACCCGATCATGCGATACCTCGCCAAATTCCGTACTTCGAGTAACAGATAACCGCTACAGTCACGAATCGTGATCGTTCGGGTCATCGACGGGTATCGCAACAGGTTCTACCGTCGGAGGCAGTGACGTGGGCCCGCGAACTTCGGCGTGCCCAGTCTCAGCGAAAACATCCCGACCGGGTACATCATCCCCACCGGGTACATCACTGAAGTGCCGTATATCGAATTGCAAGGAGTCGGCGTGGAGCGCACCCTGTTCGAACCGGAACATGAACTCTTCCGGGAGTCTTACCAGAAGTTCTTGGCACAGCACGTGGCACCGAACCACGAGAAGTGGGAAGAGCAGAACATCGTCGATCGTGACGTCTGGGTCGAGGCCGGAAAGCAGGGATTCCTGGGAACCGCGGTACCTGAGGAATTCGGCGGCGGCGGTGTCAAGGATTTCCGCTACAACGCGATCATCACCGAGGAAACCACCAAGGGTGGCTTCAGTGGTATCGGCTTCACGCTGCACAACGACGTGGTGGCGCCGTACCTCCTGGAGTTGACCAACGAGGAGCAGAAGCAGCGTTGGCTACCCGGATTCGCGTCGGGTGAGCTGATCTCGGCGATCGCGATGACCGAACCGGGTACCGGTAGCGACCTGCAGGGCATCAAGACGAAAGCAGTTCGCGACGGGGACCACTGGGTACTCAACGGTTCGAAGACCTTCATCACCAACGGAATCAACGCCGACATCATCATCGTTGTCGCGTGCACCGACCCGGACAAGGGTGCTCAGGGCTTCAGCCTCCTCGTGGTCGAGCGGGACATGCCCGGCTTCGAGCGAGGACGCAATCTCGACAAGATCGGCATGAAGGCTCAGGACACCGCCGAACTCAGCTTCACCGACGTACGCGTTCCCGCTGCCAACCTGCTGGGCGAAGAGGGAATGGGCTTCTTCTACTTGATGAAGAACCTTCCCCAGGAACGACTCTCGATCGCCGTCGTTGCTGCCGCCGCAATGGAATCGGTTCTCGAGAGCACGATCCAGTACTGCCGTGACCGCAAGGCATTCGGCAAGTCGATCGGCAGCTTCCAGAACACCCGATTCGTACTGGCCGAATTGGCAACGGAGACCACGGCAGTGCGCATCCTGGTGGACAAGTTCATCGAGCAGCTCAATGCCGAGAAGCTGACCGTGCAGGAAGCTGCGATGGCAAAGTGGTGGACCACCGAAGCTCAGGTCAAGCTCATCGACCGCTGCCTCCAGCTGCACGGAGGCTACGGCTACATGAAGGAATACCCGGTTGCCAAGGCGTACATGGACTCTCGTGTGCAGACCATCTACGGTGGCACAACCGAGATCATGAAGGAGATCATCGGACGTTCGCTGAATCTCTGATTCGGGTGATGGACCGCTGATCGTCACGAAAAGACTCTGGGCCCCGGCTGATGCCGGGGCCCAGAGTTTTGTGATCGAGGGTGCGAGCGAACTCAGATCTTCCGCATGACCGTGACAACCTTGCCCAAGATGACGGCGTTGTTGCCGGGAATCGGCTCGAAGAGGTCGTTGTGCGGCATCAGCCACACCTCCTTCTTCGTACGCTTGAACGTCTTCACGGTGGCTTCGCCGTCGATCATGGCGGCCACGATGTCACCGTTCTCGGCGACGTTCTGCTGACGGACGACAACCCAGTCGCCATCGCAGATCGCCGCATCGATCATCGACTCACCGACAACCTTGAGCATGAAGAGCGAACCTTGGCCGACGAGCTCGCGGGGGAGTGGAAACACATCCTCCACAGCTTCCTCGGCGAGGATCGGTCCGCCGGCAGCGATGCGGCCCAGGATGGGGACGAACGCCGGCTCTGGCAGCGGGTCGGCACTGTTGTACTCGCCGGAATGCTTCGACACCGACGCGATGGCGGTATCGGCCGCAACCTCGTCGAGACCCCGAACATCGACTGCACGAGGGCGATTGGGATCGCGTCGAAGGAAGCCCTTGCGCTCCAACGTTCGCAGTTGATGCGCGACCGACGACGTGGAGGTAAGCCCCACCGCATCCCCGATTTCGCGAATGCTCGGCGGATACCCGCGCTCCGTCACCGAATCGCGGATCACTTCGAGAACGCGCCGCTGACGCTCGGTGAGCGTCTCGCTCGACGGAGACGGAACTGCAGAAGCTCCTGCCTCCGCGGCTGTGCTGGAGCGATCGTCCTTCATGGCCTGTTGCCTCCGTGTCTGAAGAAGTCGTGTCTGAAGAAGTCGTGTCTGAACAAGTCGTGTTTGAAAACTGCCTGCAAAAGTGCCTGGTGCAAGTCGCGCAGAAACCTGTCGGTGCCTCCTGCCAACATTCGAGCTGTCGACAAACACGGAGGCTTTCGCAATTCCCGCTGTGTGGTCTGACACGAATCTAGCCGGATTTGCTCGCGGTTTCAAACATCTGTTCGATTCGTGTCGCTCCAAGTAGAGACATTGTCGGCCAGGCGTGGTAGAAATTCGAACATGCGTTCCATCGAACGCATGATCGAACACATCGATCGGTGTCGACCAGCGGAGGTCACGATGGGTAACGCAGCACTGAAAAGCAACAGGGTTTTCGACGACGCGATTGGTTTCGACGCGTTTGGTTTCGACGGTACGTCGGCACTGAAGTACCACCCCTCGTTCTATGGGCCCGATGCAGACGCTGTGTCCTTCGAACGGCGCGGAGCGCCCGAAATGCATGGCGTGGCCAGGGATGTCGACAACGAACCGCAGGCGGCCGTCGTTCGCCGGGTTCCGGCGGTGGGCGCGGTTTCAGGTTCGCGTTCATTGCGCGAATCTCCTCGCCGGTGGGACAGCGAGCACGATTCGTCACGCCCGTACGGAGGAAGTTTCGCGCACCGAAACAGGGTCGGTGTGTCACGGGTCGAACATGAAGTGGCCGCCGAGGATGTCAGTTGGAAGACGGTTTTCCTGGGCGCCGTATTCACCGCATTCGCAGTGTTGGCGTTGGTGGGGATCGGCGCTTTGTCGAGTGGTGACGTAGCTGCGACAAACGGCGCGACCGAAGTGGTTCGCGTTGCCGCGGGTGAATCCCTCAGTGATATTGCTGCCAAGGTTGCACCTGGCCAGGCTGTCGGTTCGGTGATCGAGCAGATCATGGATCTCAATGCGATGTCGAGTTCCGGACTGTCAGTGGGACAAACGCTGATCGTGCCGGCCTCGGGGCGCTGACCTACCCCGTACCAGGCGGGGGCGTACCGAGCGTGAGAGTAGTCCGTCCACAGCGAGTAAGCTGTCCACTTGACAGTCCCACCACCTCGGGTGGTCGCGTTGAGTACGTGGATCTGCTCTGTAAATCGTCGGAGGATTTGCAGTCGGTAGCGAATCTGAGTTGCGGCCATTTCGGCGACAACGAAGGAACCCCGATGCATTGCCCGTTCTGCCGGCACCCTGATTCCCGAGTGGTCGATTCGCGCGAGGCCGACGAGGGCCAGGCGATCAGGCGGCGCCGTTCGTGCCCCGAGTGTGGCCGCCGATTCACCACGGTCGAGACGGCAGTTCTCTCGGTCGTGAAGCGCAGCGGCGTCACGGAGCCTTTCAGCCGAGAAAAGGTTGTCAAAGGTGTGCGTCGCGCATGCCAGGGCCGCCAAGTGGACAACGATTCGCTGAATTTGCTCGCCCAGCAGGTCGAAGATGCCGTTCGAGCTTCGGGTTCTGCCGAAATTCCCAGTAACGAGGTAGGGCTCGCGATCCTCGATCCGCTTCGAAATCTCGACGAAGTCGCCTACCTGCGATTCGCATCGGTGTACAAGTCCTTCAGCTCGGCTGCGGATTTCGAACGTGAGATCACCGACATGCGCGAGCATGCAGAGACCCGTGCCGCCGAGAAGGCTCCCGGCGCCGAGACCGTTTCCGTCGACTGAGGCCTTCGCCTCAGATAACGCTGAGAGCACAGAGCGGTCTTAGGTAACGCTGAGAACACAAAGCGAACAATCTAACAAATCGGGCACGTTATTCGCTTAGTGTCTACCAGGTACGTTCGTCCGCATCTCGGATCTTCACGGAGGCGTTATGAACTTAGTTGCAGTTCTCGGAGTCGTGAACAGCCTGGTAACCCTCGGGTTCGCCAACACTGTTGCCACCTTTGGCGGTTTCCTCACCAACGTCAACATTCAGACAATCTACTGATCGCGCAATTCTCGCCGAACATCAACGCTTGATCGCTTCGATAGCTTTCAGGACTCGCTTTTCGGAAATCGGTGTGGGTGTACCGAGGGACTGCGCAAACAGGCTCACGCGCAGTTCCTCGATCATCCAACTGATCGCGTCGACATCTCGAGCAGTGCGACGCTCTTCGGGAAGCGAACTCAACAACCGGTCGTACGCTGCGTACACCCGGTCGAGGACATCCATAGCCTGCTGATCTCGTTGTGCACTTGCGGGCAGAGCTTCGAGACGGAATTTTGCTGCGGCAAGATACCGCGGTAAATCGCGTAGGCGGGCCGATCCCAGTTCGGCGACAAATCCCGGAAACAGCAGTGAGGTCAACTGTTCTCGGACGTCGTCGGCTGCCTCGCCGCGCGAGCGGTCCAGCACGACGCTCAGTCGGTGTGCTTGTTCGAGGATCGGAACAATCATGCGCAGGATCGCGGAAACGCGTCCGGCCAGTTCGGAGCGTGCGATCTTCACCAGGGCATCGAACGCTTCAGGCGTGCGTACCGGTCCACCGTGGGCCGCAATCACTTCGTTGGCAGCTGCCACCCGGCAATCTTCGACGAGGGCCTCCAAGCCGCCGTCCGGATTCTGGCCGAGAGCCAGACGCTGAGTGTTCGACAAGCCGGCGGTCACTGCCTTGAGTTGGGTGGGAACGGCCGCGAGGAGAAGCGCCCGCGTACCTTCCCTCATCGCCTGCGCCTGCGCGGCCGGCGTACTCAGGACACGAACGGCAACTCCGCCGTTCTCCGGCACCAGAGCTGGGTAGCCGGTCACCTGCTGTCCGCCGATGGAGCGAGTGATGGTCTGTTCCAATGCGCCCAGCGTTTCGGATGTCCAGACGGTTGCCGCTGCCCGTTCGGTTCCGGTTGCCGCCTTGGCCACTTCCTTCTGCACGCGCGGGGCGAGCGTGCGTCGTAGCTGCGCCAGATCCTTACCCTTCGCGAGCACCTTGCCCGATTCGTCCTCGACGACAAATGTCATCCGAAGATGGTCGGGCAGCGCGGCGGGATCGAAGTCCTTGGCGTCGATCTGGATCCCGCCCAAGTGCGAGAGTTCGCGGGCCATCGCGGTCATCAACGGCTCGGATCGAGGTTTGACTGCTGCCAATGCTGCGGCGGCAAAATCCGGAGCCGGAACGACAGCGCGTCGAATGTTCTTGGGCAACGTCTTGATCAGAGCGGTAACGAGATCGACGCGCATACCGGGGACCAACCAGTCGAAGCCGACCGGCTGAAGTTGCGCGAGCAGGCCGACCGGGATGTGCGCGCTGACGCCGTCATCGTCCTTTCCCGGCTCGAATTGGTAAGTGAGTGGAAACTGCATGTCGCCTTGGCGCCAGGCGTCCGGGTACTCGCCGCCCAGTACTGCAGCTGCGTCGGAGTTGACCACCGTTTCCGGTGTGAAAGTCAGCAGACTCGGATTCTTGCGCCGCTCGGTCTTCCACCACTGGTCGAAATGCTTGGCGGATACGGCTTCCTGGCCGATACGTTCGTCGTAGAACTCGTAGAGAGTTTCGTCGTCGACGAGGATGTCGCGTCGGCGCGCGCGGTTCTCGAGTTCTTCGACGTTGTCGAGGAGTGCACGGTTTTCGTGGAAGAACTTGTGGTTCGTCTGCCATTCGCCCTGCACGAGCGCATGGCGGATGAAGAGATCGCGAGAGGCCTCGGGATCGATTCGTGAGTACGTCACTGCGCGGCCGGTTACCAGAGGAACTCCGTAGAGAGTGACCCGCTCGTATGCCATCGCCGAGCCGCGCTTGGAGGACCAGTGCGGTTCGGAATAGGTCCGTTTCACCAGGTGCGGGGCGAGCTTTTCAGCCCACTCGGGTTCGATACGCGCGGACATGCGCGCCCACAGCCTCGACGTTTCCACGAGTTCGGCGGCCATGACCCAGCGTGGTGGCTTCTTGAACAGTCCCGATCCGGGGAAGATCGCGAAGTGGCTGCCTCTGGCGCCGAGGTAGTCCCGCTTCTCGCCCTCGCGTAGCCCGATATGCGAGAGCAACCCGGCAAGGAGCGACTGATGGATCGCGTTCTCGCTTGCCGGTGTCTCTCCCACTGTCCAGCCGAGACCGCGGGTGATCTGCCGGAGTTGCCCGTGCAGATCCTGCCATTCGCGGATGCGGAGCCAGTGCAGGAACTCGTTCCGGCACATCTTGCGAAACTGGTTGGAGGACAGATCGTTACGTTGTTCGCGTAAGTAGTCCCACAGTTTCAGGTAGGCCAGGAAGTCGGAGTTCTCGACGTTGAAGCGGGCGTGCTTTTCGTCGGCGGCTTGCTGGAACTCGGCGGGCCGCTCGCGAACGTCCTGGATGGACAACGCCGCGACGATGACAAGGGTTTCGTGAAGGCAACCGTTGTTCTTGGCTTCCACCAGCATCCGTGCCATCCGCGGATCCACCGGAATCTGGGCCAGCTCGCGGCCGACCGGCGTCAGTTCGGGGTGGCTGGCCTCGGAACCTCGCGCGATGGCGCCGAGTTCCTCGAGGAGTCCGATTCCGTCCTTCACGGCGCGCTGGTCCGGCGGTTCGACGAAGGGGAATGCCGCGATGTCGCCCAGGCCGAGGGCCGTCATCTGCAAGATCACGGATGCGAGGTTGGTTCGCAGGATCTCCGGTTCGGTGAATGCCGGCCGTGACTCGAAGTCCTCCTCGGAATACAGGCGGATGCAGATTCCTTCGGCGACGCGGCCGCAACGCCCGGAACGCTGACGAGCTGACGCCTGCGAAATGGGCTCGATCGGCAACCGCTGAACCTTGGTGCGCACCGAATATCGCGAAATGCGCGCGGTTCCCGGATCGACGACGTACCGAATGCCGGGAACGGTCAGCGAGGTCTCGGCCACGTTGGTGGCAAGGACGACGCGTCGGCCGGTGTGCGGCGAGAACACTTTGTGTTGCTCGGCAGCAGACAGCCGCGCGTACAGCGGGACGATTTCGGTGTTGCGAAGACGCCGATCGCGTAAAGCATCTGCGGTGTCGCGAATCTCGCGTTCGCCGGAGAGGAAGACCAAGATGTCGCCTTCGCCCTCCGCGCTCAGCTCGTCGACCGCCTCGCAGACCGCGTCGACGGGATCGCGGTCGAAGGTGATGTCGCCGGATTCGACGGTCAGTGGCCGGTAACGCATTTCGACAGGGAATGTTCGCCCGGATACCTCGACGATCGGCGCGGGCTTACCGTCGACAGCGAAGTGCTTGGCGAAGCGCTCGGGATCGATGGTCGCCGACGTGATGATGACCTTGAGATCGGGTCGGCGGGGGAGCAGCTGAGCCAGGTAACCGAGGATGAAGTCGATGTTGAGGCTGCGTTCGTGCGCTTCGTCGATGATCAGCGTGTCGTAGCGTCGGAGCATACGGTCGCGCTGAATTTCGGCCAGGAGAATGCCGTCGGTCATGAGCTTGACGTAGGTGCGGTCCGAGACCTGGTCGGTGAACCGCACGGTGTATCCGACGGCGTCGCCGAGTTCGGTGTCGAGTTCTTCGGCGATACGTTCGGCAACGGTGCGTGCTGCCAACCGGCGCGGCTGTGTGTGTCCGATCAGACCGCGGACGCCACGTCCGAGTTCGAGACAGATCTTCGGGATCTGGGTTGTCTTACCCGAGCCGGTCTCGCCGGCGACGATGACAACCTGATTTTCCGAGATCGCGGTCGCGATGTCGTCCTTGCGCTGACTGACGGGCAGAGCTTCCGGATACGAGACTGCGGGAACATTGGCGGAGCGTGCGGCCAACCGCGTGCGGGCCGTTTCGATTTCCTCGGCCAGCGCCACCAAAGCGTCTGGTGTGCGGGCACGGTCGAGTTTGCGACGGAGTCGACTCTCGTCGCGGAGTGAGACCTGCGCCAGCGCGCTCTTCAGGTCACTCCGCTTGGGGGAGAGCGGGGCCGGTGGTGTTGTAGACATGCTGATGACAGCCTATCGAACGCGTTCACAACTACCGCTCGCAGATCGTGCTGATGTGCAAATATCGACCAGTGACGACAAATACCGCAAATGAGTCATCGGTGCCTGTCTTGTCGACGCCGATCGCCGTGCGAGCCCTGAGACTGTTGTTTGCTGTGTTCGGACTTGCCGCTTTGCTGTGGATCCCGATCCGTGACGCGGCTGAGCTGTCTCTGTCGAACTATCTGAGCTACTTCACCATCGAGAGCAACATTCTTGCGGTGATCGTGTTGCTGGTCGGTGCAATTCGAGATCCACAATCGCAGGCGTGGCAGTCGATCCGCGGGGCGGTGACGCTGTACATGGTGATCACCGGGATCATCTACGCCGTGCTCCTGGCCGATATCGACGTCAATTTGAACGATGCCTGGATCAACTCGGCACTGCATCGGATTCTTCCCCTGGTCATGCTTCTCGACTGGGTGTTCTTCGCTTCGAGGCACAGGATCTCCGAAGCCCGCTCACTGCAGTGGCTGCTGTTTCCGGTGATCTACGCGGTGTACACGTTGATTCGAGGGCCGATCGTCGACTGGTATCCGTATCCGTTCATGGATCCTCGCCACCAGGGCTATCTGGCCCTGTTCATCGGATTCGTCGTACTGGGCATCGCGATGGCCCTGATGGCGTTGGCAGTCAATGCCGTCGGACGGCTGGGAGCCGGGCTACGCGGACGGAACGCTGCGAAGTCCTAGGGGATTGCCGGAGGCGAGCACCTGCTCGAGGCGGTCCACGTTCGGATGCTTACCGGGGTTCGCCCGCGCGTCCTCGGTGTGCTCGGCGAAGATCGTCAATCCTGCCGAGGCGGCTTCGGGTGTCAGCGCGCCGTAGACCTGAGCGAGATGGTTGTACACCTTGACCGAGCCGGACTTTCCGGGCTTGTTCTCCACGGTGTCGATGACGTTTCCGTCGGCGTCGAGTACCTCGATGGCGGCCAGATGATCGATGGCGGGCAGTGCGGCGAGATTGTCGGCAAAAGTCATGGTCGACAGATTACGGGTGCGCCCGTGAAAGCCGGTGCCGGGCGAGCGCCGTCGTGCGCGGATTCCTGGTGTCGATATAGTCGCAGCACATCGTTTGCACACCAGCATCGTTTGTATTCGAAGGGGACAATGATGGCTTCGGCATTGTGGCACGGGTTCGCGGACATGGGCGCTGTGGAGAAGAACGGCGCGTTTGTCGTCTCTCGCGGTGAGGGCGCGTACATCTGGGACCGCGAGGGCACGCGGTATCTGGATGCGACGGCGGGCCTGTGGTTCACCAATGTCGGGCACGGGCGCACCGAGATCGCGGATGCGGTGGCGGCTCAGTTGTCGAAGATCGCTCATTTCTCGAATTTCGGTGATTTTGTTCCCGAGACCACGCAGGTGTTGGCGGAGCGGTTGGCGACGATCGCGCCGGTTGCCGGGAGCAAGATCTTCTTCACTTCGGGTGGTTCGGATTCGGTGGACACTGCGGCGAAGCTTGCTCGTCGGTACTGGCACGAGGTGGGGCAGCCGGAGAAGGCGATTATCGTCGGTCGTCAGAAGGCGTATCACGGAATGCACGTTGCGGGAACGGCTCTCGCTGGTATTCCGGTGAACCGTGAGGGGTACGGCGAGCTGATGGCGGATGCGGCGACCGTCGGCTGGGATGATGCGAAGAGCCTGCTCGAGTTGATCGAGAAGATCGGTGCGAACAAGATCGCGGCGTTCTTCGCGGAGCCGATCATCGGTGCGGGTGGGGTGTATCTTCCGCCGGAGGGGTACCTGGCCGAGGTGCGTGACATCTGCCGCGAGCACGACATCCTCTTTGTCGTCGACGAGGTCGTGACCGGTTTCGGCCGGATCGGTGGTGAGTGGTTCGCGTCCACTCGTTTCGATTTGCAGCCCGACATGATGACCACGGCAAAGGGTTTGACGTCGGGTTACGTGCCGATGGGTGCGGTGTTCATCGCGCCGCGGGTGGCGGAGCCGTTCTATGCCGGTTCGTGGTGGCGCCATGGGTACACCTACGGCGGTCATGCCGGTGCTGCTGCTGCGGCGATGGCGAACCTCGACATTCTCGAGCGTGAGAATCTGCTCGCGGAGTCGAAGCGTCTGGAGGCATCGTTGCATACGCATCTGCAACCGCTGGCCGAGCATCCGCGGGTGGCGGAGGTTCGCAGTGGGCTCGGTGCGGTCGCCGCGGTGCAGTTGGCTGATCCGGCGGAGGCGTTGCCGTTCGTGAAGACGCTTCGTGAGCACGGTATTTCGGGTCGCGCCGCGGGTCAGGGTGCGATGCAGATTTCGCCGACGTTTGTCATGACCGATGATCAGGTCGCGGAGATGGCAGCAGGAATCCTCGCAGCTCTCGGATGAGTTCAGTTGCGGCGCCGGAAGAGTTTCTCGATTCGGCGCCGCACAGCGTTGGGTGCAGGTTCCAGTTCCAGAACCTCTTGTTCCGACTGCTTGGCGTAGGCCTGGGTGTACCGCTCGTGCAGTACCGAGCGAATCTCGTCCGGAGAGTAGGCCCGACGCTGGCGTTCGCCGCGCGCAACGAGGACCCCGGTGGCGGCAACGCCCATCGCGCCGGCGAGGCCGACCAGTTTCCAAACGTGCGAGGCGCGCAGAGGAGTAGGAAGTTTCATCCCTCTACGCTAGAGGCATGGACCGACGATTGCTTTCGCAGGTGAGTCTCGACGAGGCCGCCGCGGCGACCCGCACGGGCGACATCTGGATCTTCCGCGGAGAGTCGACGGCGGACCGGGCCATCCAGACGCTGACCAACAGCCCGGTCAACCACGTCGGAATGTCGGTCGTGATCGACGACCTCCCGCCGCTGATGTGGCATGCGGAACTCGGTCACTCGCTGCAGGACATGTGGACCGGACGCTTCCAGCGTGGTGTCCAACTGCACGATCTGCGATCGGCCGTTCAGGTTTGGGGCGCCAAGTACGGGCAGCGTGGATGGTTGCGCCAGCTCGACCACGAGATCACCCGGGAGCAGGAAGACGCTCTGCTCGAGACGATCGCGCGGCTGGACGGTACGCCTTTCCCGTCGACGGCCAAGCTTGCTTCGCGCTGGTTCGGCGGCCGAATCCCGAAGCTGCGCAAGAAGTCCGACGTATCGGCAGTAGCCGTCGAGAGCGCCTACTGCGCCGAAGTGGTTGCCAAGACCTATGAAGCGATGGGTCTGCTCGTCGGTAATCGTCGTGTCAACTGGTTCGACCCGGGCAAGTTCTGGAGTGGAGATCAGTTGCCCCTCGCGCCGGGAGTTGCGCTCGGTGACGAGATCTCGGTATCACTGAGTGCACGTGACCTCGAGGCCGGACGCAATCCCGCCGGGTACTCACAAGGTTCGTGACGGCTCGGCGACGACGCGGCCGCCGACTTCGAGCCAACCTTCCGGAGAGAAGGTCGTGTGAAGGACCGATCCGCGTCCCTGGGTGATGAGCAATGATTTCCTCAATCGGTCCGTGATGCGCAGCGCTGCAGATCCGGTCGCCTCGTCCTCGGCGATTCCCATCACCGGTGCGAACATGCGTGCGCGGATGGCAGCTTCGAGCTTGTCCTGCCATGCCCACAGATACGAATGATCCGCCTCGTAGTCGGACGGATCTGCGTCGATGACGTCGTCCACCGTGTCCATCGGATAGATCGCGAATTCCGGTGCCCATTCGGCACGCGCGCGTACCCACGTCAAAGCGCCGGATTGGCGGACGTCGACACTGCCGGCAGGAACGTCGAGGGCGCTCACGCGACGGCCCTGTTCGCCCAGCCACCACGTGGCACCGACGGTCGGGTGTCCGGCGAAGGGGAGTTCTGCTGCCGGAGTGAAGATCTGGACCCGCGCACGCGAGGCGCCGTCATCCGGAACGTCGATGAAGATGGTCTCGCTGTAGTCGAGTTCCTTCGCGACGGCTTGTCGATCCGATTCTGCAACCGTGGACGCGTCGACGATTCCCAGCGGATTCCCGTGCTTGCCGTTCTCGTCCGTGAAGACCCGGACCACACTCACCTCGATACCCATCGGTCCACCCTAGCGCGCGAAAAGCCCTCCCCACCTTCACGGTGGGGAGGGCTCGTCGAACTGCACTCAGGTCCGAGTGATCAGACCTGTGCGGCAGAGAGGATCTCGTTGGCTTCGACAGCCTGTGCGACGCCCGCGACGATGGAACCGGCGCGGATCGCTTCGAAGATGACCTCGCGGTCGACACCTTCCTGGCGGAGGGTGTTCTCGTGAGCTTCGAGGCAGTGGTTGCAGCCGTTGATCGCGGACACTGCAAGCGACCACAATTCGAAGTCGGCCTTGTCGACGCCCGGGTTGCCGATGATGTTCATCCGCAGGCCGGCACGAAGGTCGTCGTACTTACCGTCGAGGTAGCCCTTGGTGCGGTAGAAGACGTTGTTCATGCCCATGATCGACGCTGCGCCGAGAGCGGCGTTGTATGCCTCTGCCGACAGGTTGTCGGCAGCCTCGGAAGCAATCTCCTTGAGCGTGGACGCAGACTTGGTGGCTGCGGCCGTTGCGAGGAGCGTTCCCCACAACTGCTGCTCGTTCAGGACCGTCGTGCGCGCAATGGAACTCAGGTTGAGCTTGAGGTCCTTCGCGTACTCGGGAAGCGAGTTCTTGAGGTTCTCGACGCTCATACTCAGACGCTCGCAGTCAGGAGCTCGCCGGCGTTGATGGTCGGGTCGCCCTTCTTCCAGTTGCATGCGCACAGCTCGTCGCTCTGGAGAGCGTCGAGGACGCGGAGAACCTCGTCGACGTTACGGCCGACGGAACCGGCTGTGACGGAGACGAACTGGATCTCGTTGTTGGGGTCGACGATGAACGTCGCGCGGTCTGCAACGCCGTCGGCGTTGAGGACGCCGGTGGCCTCGGCAAGCTCGCGCTTGAGGTCCGAGAGCATCGGGAAGGGGAGGGTCTTGAGCTCTTCGTGCTGTGCACGCCACTGGAAGTGCACGAACTCGTTGTCGACGGAAGCGCCGAGAACCTGAGCGTCACGGTCTGCGAACTCTTCGTTGAGCTTGCCGAATGCAGCAATCTCGGTGGGGCACACGAAGGTGAAGTCCTTGGGCCAGAAGAAGACGATGCGCCACTTGCCTGCGTAGTCGTCACTGGTGACGGTGGTGAAGTAGTCATCGGGCTGCTGGGCATCGACCTTGGACAGGTCGCCGCCGATGACAGCCGTGAGGTTGTAAGCGGGGAACTGGTCGCCGATTGTGAGCAGAGCCATGTGTCTCATTCTCCTACGTGTCTCGTGAACAGGAATTTCTTGCGCACACGATCCGGCTGTTCGGACTGTGACGGCCGAACGTGCTGGATCGAGAGGGTTTGTCACCGTCAGCGGGTCGGACGGTTTCGACTGGAGTGTCGAGGTTGTGACCGGCGCTTTTTGGTATGAGTCCATTCTGCATCAAACCGTTCAAAAGGTAAAGGTGATGGGTGGCACTACACTGATAGGCATGTCTGATCAGACTTATCAACCTTCCTTGTCACAGCTGCGTGCCTTCGTGTCAGTCGCCGAGTATCGGCATTTCGGTACTGCCGCAGCGCGTTCCGGTGTGAGCCAACCCACACTGTCGCAGGCGCTGGCAGCTCTAGAGGCGGGGCTGGGAGTCAGACTGATCGAACGCAGTACCCGGCGCGTGCTCGTGACCGCGGACGGACAGCGCTTGCTCGGTCAGGCCAAGCAAATCCTCGAGGCTGCCGACGGTTTCGTCGCGAGCGCGGCCGGCTCCGGCGACTCTCTGACCGGACCGCTACGCATCGGGTTGATCCCGACCGTTGCGCCCTACATTCTTCCGGGGTTGTTGCCGGAGCTGCGCGAGAAGCTGCCGTCGTTGGCGCCGCAAATAGTCGAGGATCAAACGGCGCGCTTGCTTGATGCCCTGCGATCGGGAGCGCTCGACGTCGCGGTGTTGGCGCTTCCTGCCGGAACACCTGGCCTGGTGGAAGTTCCTGTGTACGAAGAGGATTTTGTGATGGTCGTGCCGAACGATCATTCCTTGGCCGGACGTGTCGATCTCACAGCGGACGTGCTCGACGCGCTGCCGTTGCTCTTGCTCGACGACGGCCACTGCCTGCGCGACCAGACGTTGGATCTGTGCCGTTCGGTAGACGCCCATCCGCTTGCCGGCGACACGCGGGCTACCTCTCTCGCAACAGTCGTGCAATGTGTGGCCGGGGGACTCGGGGTGACTTTGGTCCCGGAATCGGCTGTTGCCGTGGAGGTTCGACGCGGGGACTTGTCGACGGCGCGTTTCGCTTCGCCGGCTCCAGGTCGCACGATCGGCGTCGTGTTCCGCTCGTCGAGTGGCCGAGCAGAAGGATTCCGTCAGCTGGCCGAGCTGGTCCGTTCGGTCAGCCCGACGGTTCCTCGATGACGTGACTCGTTCGACGTCGACGTGAAAGCTAGTCGAGAGAGCCTTCTTTCACGGCAATGACGGCTCCGGGATTGAGAATCCCCAGCGGGTCGAGCGCATCCTTGACCTTGCGATTGAGGGCCATGACGTCTTCCCCCAACTGTGACGGCAGCCAGTCGCGCTTGAGTCGACCCACCCCGTGTTCGCCGGTGATCGTGCCGCCGAGCGCGATGGCGAGATCCATCACCCGTCCGAATGCGATCTGTGCGCGTTCGGACATGTCCGGGTCTGCGGGGTCGAAGACGATGAGCGGGTGTGTGTTTCCGTCTCCGGCGTGCGCCACCGTGCAGATCAGGACGTCGAGGTCGTCGGCGATGGCTTCGACCCCGGTTACCAGCTGGGGGAGTGCGCGCATGGGAACGCCCACGTCTTCGAGAAGCAGACTTCCCATCGCGAGCACGGCCGGGAACACCGCTCGCCGTGCCGCCGCAAAAGCGTCACCTTCGGCCTGGTCATCGGTGGCGAATACTTCGGTGGCTCCGTTGTTTTCGCACGCCTGAACAATCGTCTCGATTTCCAGCACGCCTGCCGCGCCGGGTGCGTCGGACTGCGCGAGCAGTAGTGCGTGAGCCTTGCGGTTCAGACCCATGCGTACCGAATCCTCGACAGCATTGATACTGGCGTGATCCATGAACTCGAGCATCGCCGGACGCATGTTGCTGGTGATCGTCAAGACCGCGTCGGCAGCTTCTTGTACCGAGTCGAACGACGCGACGACGGTTGATGCGGGCGGCTGCGCGGGAATCAAACGCAACGTGATTTCCGTGATGATGCCGAGAGTGCCCTCGCTGCCCACGAACAGTTTGGTGAGTGAGAGTCCGGCGACGTCCTTGAGAAGGGGACCTCCGAGGCTGACAGCTGTACCGTCCGCCAGCACGACCCGGAGTCCGAGAACGTAGTCGGTGGTAACTCCGTACTTGACGCAGCAGAGTCCGCCGGCGTTGGTGGCTGCATTGCCGCCGATGGAACAGATCTCGAAGGACGACGGGTCAGGTGGGTACCAGAGTCCGTGCTCTGCGGCGGCTTTCTTGACCTCCGCATTCATCAAGCCGGGCTGAGTAACCGCCACACGGGCGACCGGGTCGATCGTGATCTGTCGCATTCGCTCGGTGCTGACCACGATGCAACCGTCGACGGCGCTGGATCCACCGGAAAGGCCCGAGCCGGCACCTCTGGGAACCACCGGAACGCGGTGGGCGGTTGCCCATCGCATCACGGTTTGGATGTCTTCGGTGCACGTAGCGCGAACCACGGCAGCGGGGTGGCCGGCGGTCGGATCGGCGGCCCAGTCCTGGCGGTAGCCCGCGGTCACATCCGGATCCAGCAGGACGGCTCCCTCGGGGAGTGCCGCTACCAATTCGTCGAGGGCTGAAGAACTCGCGGGAGTCATACTCTCATCATGCTCGACGGAGTTCGACGATGCGCCAATTCGCGAGACCACAGCCCGAGTCTGTCGCGCCTGATCAGTTCAGCGTTGTCCGGCAGCGATCCTCCGAGTTGCCAGTTGAAGCCCTAGCGGCCCTTCTGCTTTCCGGAGAACCGGCCACCCGAACTCTTGGTCCCACCGGACTTCCCGCTGCCTGATTTGCCGCCCGCCTTGGCCTTACCGGAACCGGCGTTGCGTCCGGATATGTTCTTCGCGGTGCCGGCGCCCTTAGCTTTCTGCCCGTTCTTGGCAGCTTCTGCGCGACGCTCGCGGGCCGCGATCTTGGCCTTGACGGAGCCCTTGATCTTCTCGGCCGGCTCGCCGTTCCGTCCGCGGGAACTCTGTGCCGTTCGGCCCCGCACGATGCCGATCAGTTCCTCGACCAGATCTGTGGTCTTGGACTCCATCCATGCCAAAGCCACAGGAGCCTCGGGCGCACCGTCCACCGGACGGAAGGTCAGGTCCTTGCGATGGTGGAACCGCGCCAGCGAATGGGGAACCACGACAACTCCGACGCCGGCGGCCACCAACTCGATGGCGTCGGCGATGGTCGCGGGTCGCTCGGCGGCGGTCTTTCCGGGACGGGTCGGCCAGTCGAGTCTGTCGTCGAGAGGATCGAGCACTATCTCGTCGGCCAGATCGTCGACGGAAATCTGATCGACAGTAGTGAATACGTGATCTTTCGGTACCACCACCACCGGGGTTTCCGCGTACAGCGAGATGGCGCTGATGCCGGTCCGGTCGATCGGCAGTCGAACCAACCCTGCATCTGCTTCACCGGCGCGAAGTGCAGCTTCGAGTTCGAGAACCGGGAACTGAACAAGTTCCAGACGCACCTCGGGGAGCCGCTCGTGCCACACCCGGACCCACTTGGTGGGCGTCACCCCCGGGGCGTACGCGAGTCGAAAAATTGCCTGACTATCCGCGTCTGTCACCAGGCAAGGCTACCGCCTTGGTAAAAGCACCCGTATCGGCTGGTTACTCTTGTTGCATGACGTCGAACAAAACTCCCCAGACGATGAAGCCGACGACGGCTGCCAAGAAGCTGGGTGTGTACCTGGAAGCAACACCTGCGCAGTTCCAGGAAGGCGACGTGACTCGTGACGAGCTGACCGCTCTGCAGACCGATCCGCCGGAGTGGCTGCTGGAGCTGCGACGCACCGGACCGCACCCTCGCCCGGTCATCGCCGCCAAGCTGGGCGTATCGATCGCCGGGCTGGCCCGCGGCGGCGTCGAAGAAGCACTCACCACGGATCAGATCGCCGCACTCCTCGAAGAGAAGCCCGAATGGCTCGAAAAGGAACGCGCTGTTCAGGCCGAGGTGCGGGCCGAGAACGTTCGCATCAAGGAAAAGCGCGCTGCTCGCCGCAACCAGCCGCGGAAGGCTCGAAGGGGCTGACGCCCCCTGTGCGCCTTTTTGGTAGCGCCGACTACCAGAAAGGCGCACAGGCGCTAGCCTTCTACGACGCTCAGCTCGTCGAACACGATTTCACCCGCGGCATCCGATTCCGGGATGTCGACGACTGCAAGCAGTGCCCATCCGTGATCGCCCTCCGGATCCTCGAGCACCTGCCGCACCCGCCAGAACTCACCCTCTTCGGTGACCTGGAAGAGCGCCGGCCCGCGCGCCGATGGCCCGGTTCCGATTGTTGCGTACTCCTCGAAGTACGGGAGTAGTTGCTCCTCCCACTCGGCGGCGTCGATACCGTCCTCGAGGCTTTCCAGCTCATTCCACTGCCGACGCGACGCGAGGTCGATGCGTCGGAACATCGCATTGCGCACCATGACGCGGAATGCGCGCGGGTTCGCCGAGATGGGACGGGGAATGTCGGCGCCGAACGCAACCTCTTCCGTGTCTGCCTCGGCTCCGGGGTCGGTGAGTGACTCCCATTCGTCGAGCAGGCTCGAGTCGACCTGACGGATCAGCTCACCCAACCACTCGATGATGTCTTCGAGTTCCTCGGTGCGCGCTTCCGTCGGGACGGTCTGTCGCAGCGCGCGGTAGGCGTCGGCGAGGTAGCGCAGGACGAGGCCCTCGGACCGGGTGAGTCCGTAATGGCTGATCAACTCGGCAAACGTCATGGCGCGTTCGATCATGTCGCGCACCACGGACTTGGGGGAGAGGGCGAACTCGGTGATCCACGGGTGGCCACCCCGGTACATTTCGAAAGCCGGGAACAGCAAGTCCGACAACGGTTTCGGCCACGTAACCTCTTCGAGGAGTTCCATGCGCTCCTCGTACTCGATGCCGTCGGCCTTCATCTGTGCCACCGCTTCGCCACGAGCGAAGTGCTGCTGCGCCATCAGAACCTGACGCGGATCGTCGAGCGTCGACTCGATGATCGAGACGACATCGAGTGCGTAACTGTCGGATTCGACGTCGAGAAGTTCGAATGCCGCCAAGGCGAACGGTGAGAGTGGCTGGTTCAAGGCGAAGTCGCGTTGCAGGTCCATCGTCAACCGAGCCATGCGGCCGTACTCGTCGGGTTCGTCGAGGCGTTCCACGATGCCGGCGCTGAGCAATCCGCGATACAGCGAGATCGCTTTGAGGATGTGCTTGCGCTGCGCCGGACGCGATTCGTGGTTGTCCTCCAACAGGTGCCGCATCGCGTCGAAGCAGTTACCCGGGCGGGCAATGACATTGAGCAGCATCGAGTTGCTGACCGAGAATCGCGACACCAACGGCTCGGGCGAGGCGGCGACCAAGCGATCGAACGTCGCTTCGCTCCAGGACACAAACCCCTCGGGAGCCTTCTTGCGTTGAATCTTCTTGATCTTCTTCGGATCGTCGCCGGCCTTGGCGACTGCCCGCAGATTCTCTACTTCGTGTTCCGGTGCCTGGACGACGACGGTGCCCATCGTGTCGTAGCCTGCACGACCCGCGCGGCCGGCGATCTGATGGAACTCGCGGGCTTTCAGATGCCGAGTGCGGACGCCGTCGTACTTGGCCAGACCCGTGAGCAGCACCGTGCGGATCGGGACGTTGATGCCGACGCCGAGGGTGTCGGTACCGCAGATCACCTTGAGAAGCCCGTCCTGTGCGAGAACTTCGATGAGCCGTCGGTACTTGGGCAGCATGCCCGCATGGTGAACGCCGATGCCGTGCCGGACCAGGCGGGAGAGTGTTTTTCCGAACCCGGTGGTGAAGCGGAAACCACCCAGCGCCTCGGCGATCGCTTCCTTCTCTTCTTTGGAACAGAAGTTGACGCTCGTCAGTGCCTGGGCGCGTTCGAGCGCGGCGGCCTGCGTGAAATGCACGATGTAGACGGGGGACTGGTTGGTGGTCACCAGATCTTCGATGGTTTCGCCGACCGGCGTGGTCGCGTAGGAGAACATCAAAGGCACGGGGCGTTCTGTGCCGGAGACGACGGTGGTGGGTTTCCCGGTACGCCGCGTCAGATCTTCGGAGAAGAAGTCGACCTCACCGAGAGTTGCCGACATCAACAGGAACTGGGCGTGCGGCAACTCGATGAGCGGAACCTGCCACGCCCAACCTCGATCGGGTTCGGAGTAGAAGTGGAACTCGTCCATCACGACCTGGCCGATATCGGAGTTCGGGCCCTCGCGCAGTGCAAGATTCGCGACGATTTCGGCCGTCGCACAAATGATCGGCGCCGACGAGTTCACGGCGGCGTCGCCGGTCATCATGCCGACGTTCTCGGCACCGAAGACCTCACACAGTGCAAAGAACTTCTCGCTCACCAAGGCCTTGATCGGCGCTGTGTAGTACGTGCGCTTGCCGAGCGACATCGCATAGAAATGCGCGCCGATCGCCACCATCGATTTGCCTGACCCGGTCGGCGTCGCAAGGATCACGTTTGCACCCGAGACCAACTCCATGACGGCCTCTTCTTGGGCCGGGTAGAGCGTCAAACCTCGTTCGATGGTCCACGAAGAGAAGGCGTCGAAAACGGAATCAGGATCCGCGTTGTCGGGGAGAAGTTCCGTCAGCAGCACTCGTACAGGCTAGCCGCAACCGTGGATCAGGTTGCGCTTCGCTCGTCCGAGCCCATGGCGTCGAGCACCGCCATGCGGGTGGACGACGTTCCGGTGATGGTGTTCTCGCCGACCCCGGAGATCAGCATGTGGCGCCAGCGAGCCTCGTCGAAGACGAGTGGTGCGGTGCTGGAAAGAAAATCTTCGACGATCTGCAGGAAACGCATCGGATCGTCGCGGAACGGGAAGTGGCCCGAGCCGCGGAAGACTTCGAGGCGTGAGTTCGGCATCGCCGCGTGCGCGAGATGAGCGTGGGAGACGGGAATGACGGAGTCGTCGTCGCCCCAGATCAGTTGAACCGGCAGATTCTCGGTCAGATAACAGCGGTCGAGCATCGTGACCACCTGTCCGCGCCAGTCCACGACGGCCCGCAGCGTACGAAGGTAGGCCTCGTAGGCAGTGGGGTCGGGGAGATCAGCGAGCACGCGAATCAGGTCCGGTGTGTCGTGCAACATGGTGCCGGGACGCAGATTTGAACCGTGAACTACTCCGGCAAGGTTCCCGGCCATCCGGACGAGCGGCATTGCACCAGGTATCCGGAGCAGCTTTACCACCTCGTTGACCACCGGAACGGACATGAGGCGCAGTAGCGGATGGACGTCCTTGGTGACGCCACCGGCCGAGACCAGCACGAGGCGATCCACCATGTGTGGGAATTGGTAGGAGAACTGCATCGCTACGCCGCCGCCGAGCGAGTGCCCGATGACGGTGACGTGCTCGATGCCGAGCGTCGACAGAAGATCCCGCATGCCGTTGGCGTACGCGGCTACCGAGTAATCCGCGCGTGGCTTGTCGGAACGGCCGTGACCCAACAGGTCAGGTGCGATGACTGTGTACTTCTTGGCGAGGTGGGGAATGATCTCGGTCCACGTCGACGAGTTGTCGCCGATTCCGTGCAGGAGTAGTACTGCCGGACCCTCGCCGGCTATCCGAAATGCGCGTCGGTAGCCGTGAATCGTCCGGAACATCATCCGCGGTTCCTCGTCGGGGACCGGTCGGAGCTGACGGTTCCGTGGTCTGCTCATGTCGCCTCCTGGCTCGGCGTGTGACCACGTTGACTGTCTGCTCCAGTTGTTGAGCCGTCAACGAAAATCACACAGAGTTTGAGGCTATCCGACGGATGTGTCCTGAACAACAGCCCAGGTAACGGAGGGGTTGCGGAATGCGCACAATGTCGAATTATGCGCCCTGCCCGTCACATTTTCGTCAGTCGTCGCCTCGATCGAGGTCTCCAGCTGAGCCGAAGTCGTCATTTCCTGCCTGTTCGGCCAGGAACTTTTCGAACTCTGCGCCGATCTCGTCACCGCTGGGAAGGTCGGCCTCGCCGGCCAGAAGGGACGACTGTTGTTCCTGAGCGGCGACAAAAGTGTCGTATTGACGCTCCAAAGCGTGGACTACAGTCTGAACTTCTTCGTTCCCGGCTATGTGCTCGTTAACCTGTTCCCGAACGCGCGCCGCGGCCTCACCCAGTGCAACCAAGGGCAACTCGAGATCCGAAACCTCGGAAACGTTTTCGAGCAAAGTTTCTGCGGCGCCGGGGTAGTCCGTTTGCGCGAGGTAGTGGGGGACATGCACCGAAAAGCCCATCGCTTCGTGCCCGTGCTGAGACATACGAAGCTCGAGCAGTGATGATGCGCTGCCGGGAACCTGCAGTTCACCTGACCAACGCTGATGGTCCTGGATCAGGTCCTTGTTGGTCGAATGTGCTGTCACACCCAGCGGTCGGGTGTGCGGGATTGCCATCGGAATCGCGTTGAGCCCGATGGTTCGACGCACTCCCAACTGTTCGGACAACAGACGAACGGCTGTGGTGAACCGCTCCCACTTGAGGTCCGGTTCCATCCCCGCGAGCAGCAGGAACGGCGTGCCGGCCGTATCGCGCAGTGCGTACAGATTGAGCGCCGGAGCGTCGTAATCGGAGAAATGATCGGCCTTGAACGTCATCGTCGGTCGACGCGAGCGGTAGTCGATCAGCTCGTCGACAGCAAACGACGCGACAAGTTCGGTCTCGAGGCTTTCGCGCAGATGCGTCGTCGCCAACTTCACGGCGTGACCGGCGTCGGAGTAACCCTCGAGTCCGTGAATCAGGATCGGTCCCTGGCCGTCGGCAGCCGCCAACTGGGGCGCCGGAAATTCCAGCTCGTACATCCTCGACTGTTCGTCCATCGCAGTCCCCTTCGCTCTTCGGTCTTGATCTCAAGTGTCCACTATCGGCGCACGCTCGACAGCATCGGAGTCAGGTGCCCGACAGCACTGGATCAGACGTTCATCGGTAAGAACACCGAGTCGGTGACCGATCATTCCCGATCCGACGAGACGGGCGTTCGCCGAGAGCGAAGCTGAGCGGTATCTTTCGACACTTGGCCTGGGCGTTCGCTAGATGTCGGGTGCGCGGCTTCGGACATGGCAGAGTGGAACACAAGGTCGGCACGGCTGATTTGTCCGAAATGGATTGGTCGATTGTCGGGATCGGTCGAGTGCGGAGGCTTACATGCGGGTGTGTCCACGATCGTCCAGGCGAGTGGCCGCATGCTCACTTGCTGCGGTGGCCGCCGTTGCACTACTCGCGGGCTGCTCCGGGTCGGTCCAAGGAGCACCCGTTCCGGACTCCGCGCCGGCGACTGCCGGTGCGACCGACAGCGGCACGGCGGCGCCGAGTACGACGGCTGCACCCAAATCCTCGACGCCGAAATCTACCTCTCCGAAAACGGCGGCACCGCTGTCCGAACTGCTGCTGACTCCCGAGGAATTCCCCGAGCCCTTCGGCGCTGTTGTGCTGCCCCCGCAGGCCGTTCCGATGGCAGCACCGGATCTAGTCGGCGTCCCGCGCGGTGCCACCGTCGATCCGTCCGAATGTGAGCCACCGGAACAGGATTACGGTCCGAACGGGACCGTGATGGCGGTCGGGACCGACAACGCGACGAGGGCAACGATTTCGGTTGAACTCACGAAGGTCGATGCACCACTGGACGAGTTGGAAGCGCAAACTCGGCAGTGCCCGTCCATGACTGTCACTGCGAACGGCATCACTACGGCAGTGACGACGGAAATTCTTCCGCCGTCGCCGATCGATGCCGACAAGACGATGTCACTTCGCCGCACTGTCGTGTCCCCCAAGGCCACAGCCGGTGATCAGACGATGCTGACCTTGATCGCGCAGGTCGGCGACGTACGGGTGGCGACAACACTGATGACGTTCGGTTCTGCGACGCCCTCGACGGCACCGCTGGATCAAGCGTTCACTGCAGCCGTGCAGAAGGTCAAAGCAGGCAAGTGATTTCGCAGCACAAAGGTACGACAAGTAGCGGAGCTGCTCGGTGCGGCGCGGTACTTGGTCCCCAACAAATGCGGTAATCCACAGACGAGTTGGACGCAGCTGTTTTCCCTGGTCGAGCAGACGGCCGGGTCAGGGTGATCAGCGACGGTGTGTGCATGACGACATCACCTCTTCCGGGAGAATTCGAATTCTCCGACGACGACCTTGCCGCCCTTCTCGGATGCGTCGAACGCGTCTCCGATCCAGGCGAATTGATCGCGGCAATACCCGCACTCCTGGGCTTCCACCCGTCCAACTCTGTGGTTGCGCTGTCTCTGATGGGCGCCTCCGCCTCGACGCTCGGACCAGTGATGCGGCACGACTACTTTCCCGGTGTCAGGGGAAAGCCCGCGAGGCAGATGAGCGCGGCGCTGCGCCAGTTCGCCGCCGTCTGTGACGGGGAAGGCGCGCGTGCGGTCGTTCTCGTGGTGATCACCGATTGCTCGGCAGCTGAAACTCTGATCGATGAAACCATCGAGCTGGCCGAGGTATTCGAAGACATGCTCGGCGGAACCTGCGTCGAGCTGGCCGACGTATTGTGCACGGCCGCAATAGAATCTGGCCAGCCGTGGACGAGCGTCATGCGTTCGATTCACCGCGGCACCCTGCCAGACCCGGCATCTTCGTCGGTTGCGGCAGCACAGGTGTTGGGCGGGAGGGTCATTCGCCGTTCGCGTGAGGAACTGGTCCGGTGGGTACACGGCGCCGCTCGCAATCACGACACGATTGCCCGACTGATCGCGAGCCGACGAGAGTCGAGCGCGCACAGAGGGGGACCGAGCGGTGAAACCGCAGTTCAGCGCCGGATCGATCTGGTGTTGGAACATGTCCGCCGTGTCGAGGCAGGCGCTCACCGCCCTGACCCGCAGGAATGCGCCGATCTGGTGGTCGCATTGACGGACGTACGCGTGCGCGACGTGGTGCTGGGATTGGCGATCACGTCCGTTGCGGCACATGCTGAGCAATTGTGGCTCGTGCTCACCCATGAAGTCCCGTTGCCCGAACGAGCTTGGCCGGCAACACTTCTCGGCTTCTTTGCATACGTGCGTGGCGACGGACCTCTGGCAGGTGTTGCGCTGTCGGCCGCGCTGTCGGCCGATTCGGAACACACCTTGGCGGGATTGCTGGATCTATCGCTGCAATCCGGTATGCGCCCCGACGGAATCCGTGACCTCGCGGCCGTCGGATTGTCCATCGGGGAATCGCTCGGAATCACCGGCTTGCCGCCGGCACTGCCGAATGGAAGCTAGCGAGCAGCGTGTGAGCGGTCGCCCAGATCCTGGAGGAACTGCCATGCGTCGGCGACGATGACGTCGAGATCGGTACGCGTGGGCGTCCAACCGAGCTCGGCAATCGCCTTGTCGCTCGATGCGATCAGTACTGCCGGATCACCCAGCCGTCGTGACGCGTCCTCGACGTTGATCGGCAGGCCGGTGACCCGCGCACAGGCGGCGATCACCTCGCGCACGCTGAAGCCGGCACCGCTTCCGAGGTTGTAGATGCGGTGCTCGCCGGAAACCGAGGATTCGAGCGCCAGTAGATGTGCTTCGGCGAGGTCCAGCACGTGGATGTAGTCGCGTACCGCGGTTCCGTCCGGCGTGGGCCAGTCGGTTCCGAAGACCGAGATCTTGTCCCGCTGCTCGAGTGCGACCTGAAGGACGAGCGGAATCAGGTGGGTTTCGATCACCCGGTTCTCACCGGCGGACTTGTACGCGCCCGCGACGTTGAAGTAGCGCAAGCTCGTCGCACCGAGGCCGTGGGCGATCGAGTACGAGGTGATCGCATGATCGATCGCGAGCTTGGTCGCGCCGTACGGATTGGTGGGGCGGGTCGGAGCGGTCTCCACGATCGGGGACTGCTCCGGTTCGCCGTACGTTGCGGCGGTGGACGAGAACACGAGGCGCGGAGTACCGGAGACACGGATCGCCTCGAGCAATTCGATGGTCGTGACGACGTTTCCGCGCCAGTACTTTTCGGGGTGCAGCACCGATTCGCCGACCAGCGACTGCGCCGCGAAGTGAAGCACACCGTCGAAAACCGGTGAACCCGCACTGCCGAGGACGTCGGCAGCAAGCGCTCCCACGTCTCCTTCGATGAACTCGGCACCGGCAGGCACCGCGTCGGCATTTCCGGTGGAGAGGTCGTCGATGACGACAACCTCGTGTCCACGCTCGAGCAACACAGTGCTGCACACACTGCCGACGTAACCGGCGCCGCCGGTGACCAGGAGTTTCATCTACTTCCTCAGACCTGCTTGACCTGAACGGCGTGAGCCATTTCCTCGGACAGGTCGAACCCGCTGTGACCCGGCACGATGATCGTCACCGAGCCCGGACGGGTTTCGACCGTCACCCTGGCGTCGGGAACGACGCCGGCGTCACGCAGCTGCGCGATCACCTCGGGATCGGACTGCACGTGCTCGGCCAGTCGCCGAACGACCACAGCTGTCTGTGCGCCGTGCGGAATATCGGTCAGGCGCACCAATGTTTCGGTGGTGGCAACCGGGCCGTCGAGTCCCAACTGGTCCAAGCCCGGAATCGGGTTGCCGTAGGGCGACGTCGTGGGGTTGTTCAGAACGACGACGAGCCGACGCTCGACCTCCTCGCTCATCACGTGCTCCCAACGGCATGCCTCGGCATGTACGTCTTCCCATTTGAGACCGATGACGTCCACCAGCAGGCGCTCTGCCAACCGGTGCTTACGCATGACAGAGATCGCGAGATCGCGACCCTTGTCGGTGAGTTCCAGATGTCGATCGCCGGCGACCATCAGCAAGCCGTCACGCTCCATACGCGCAACAGTCTGGCTGACGGTGGGTCCGCTCTGTTCGAGCCGTTCGGCGATCCGCGCCCGGAGTGGGACTACGCCCTCTTCTTCCAAGTCGTAGATCGTCCGGAGATACATCTCCGTGGTGTCGACTAGATCCTTCACACTCAACCCCTTCGTCAGTTGATCATTCTACCGTTCAGTTCGTGGTTCCGGTGCCGCCTCCACCGCGGCGAGTCCAGCGCGTGTCCGAATTGGATTCGTGTCACTCGATCTCGGTCTCCGAAGCGGGCCACGAGTGTGGTGTGCAGCACGAAACGAGAAGGAAGTAGCGTGATCCCATGACCGCGTCGATCAGATCTGACGGGGACCCCGCGGCGTCTCGAGCGAATCGAGTCGTGGTGTGGAGTCCGGAGTACCTGAGCTATCGGTGGAGCGCCGATCACCCGATGAATCCCACTCGCCTCGATCTCACGATGGCACTCTCGCGAAGCCTCGGACTTCTCGAGGGCATCGAATTTCTCGAACCGAGTGCCGCGTCCGATGCCGACCTCCTCAGAATCCACACACCGGCATATCTTGCAGCGGTCAAAGACGCGGGTAACTCTGCGAACAACGGTGTGAGCGGCCAGGATGTTCCCCACGGGCTCGGTACCGAGGACAACCCGGTCTTCCCGCACATGCACGAAGCCAGTGCGATCCTCGCCGGCGGCTCGCTGGCCGCAGCGCAGGAAATCGCTTCGGGACGTACGAGGCGCGCGGTCAGCATCGGCGGCGGCATGCACCACGCGATGGCGGATTGGGCCTCTGGATTCTGCGTCTACAACGATGCGGCGGTTGCGATTTCGTGGCTGCTCGACAACGGCTACGACCGCATCGCCTACATCGACGTCGACGCTCACCACGGCGACGGAGTGCAACATGCGTTCCTCGGGGACCCGCGGGTGCTCACGGTCTCGCTGCATCAGCACCCGGCAACCTTGTGGCCGAACACCGGATGGTCGAGCGAGGTCGGCGACGGGGCCGCCGAAGGTACGGCGGTGAACATCCCGGTGCTGCCCGGAACCGTCGACGCGTTGTGGCTGCGTGCATTTCACGCCGTCGTCCCGGGAGCCATTGCAGCCTTCCGCCCGCAGATCATCATCAGCCAGTGCGGAGTCGACTCGCACCGCGAGGACCCGCTCGCGGATCTCGCCCTCACCGTCGACGGTCAGCGCGCCGCGTTTTTGGCGATGCGTGACCTCGCCGACCGCTACTCCGAGGGGCGGTGGCTGGCAGTCGGAGGCGGGGGATACGGACTGGTGCGCGTCGTGCCGAGGGCATGGACTCACTTGATCGCTGCAGCGCTCGATCGCGAGATCGACGTCGACACCGCTGTCCCGGAAGACTGGAAGGAATCGACGAAGCTGCGAGCGCCGAGCGTCGACCTCCCGCCGACCATGGGGGACGGCGGCGATGTCGCCTACACGCCGTGGGACGGCCCGGGTGGTACACCGGAGACAGGTGTCGCCTCGGTGGACCGTGCACTCACCCGTATCGACTCGGCGATCATCGCGACACGTCGCGCTTCGTTCCCGCTACTCGGACTCGACCCGGAGGATCCCCGTGACTGAACAGTCCGATACCGAAGCTGCAGGCGGCGAGGCGAGCGGCCAGGCGCCGAAGACCGACCCCGCTCACACCTATCCCCATTCCTGGGTAGTCGATGTTCTCGCCTCCGACGGCGGAGCGGTGGCGTTGCGACCCATCGTTCCCGAAGACGCGGACAAGCTCGTCGAATTCCACGGCAAACTCTCCGAGCGCACCCGGTATCTGCGCTACTTCGGCCCGTACCCCACGATGTCGGCGCGCGACGTCAAGAACTTCACGACGGTCGACCACCACAACCGTGTGGCGTTCGTGATGATGCTCGGCGACGAGATCATCGCGGTGGGTCGATACGAGCGACTGCTCGACGTCGGTGACGGAAAGTCTGCCGAGGTCGCCTTCGTCGTCGCCGACGCACACCAGGGGCGCGGCCTCGGCCCGATCCTGCTCGAGTACCTGGCAGCGGCAGCGGCCGAGAACGGTCTGACGATGTTCGTCGCCGAGGTCCTCTCCGAGAACCGCAACATGGTGACGGTGTTCCGTGAGGCGGGGTATCAGGTGAGCCGCTCTTTCGACGGTGGCGTGCTGAGACTCGAATTCGCGATCGACCCGACGGAAGCGCTTGTTTCAGTACGCAATTCGCGTGAGCGGGCAGCTGAGGCCCGCAGCATGGGAAACGTGCTCAGCCCGCGATCGGTGGCGGTGATCGGCGCATCAGCGGACCCGGCCAAAGTGGGTAACGCGGTGTTGACCAACCTGCTGCGCGGCGGATTCACCGGACCGGTCTATCCCGTCAACGCGGAGCATCGTTCGGTACACGGCGTTCGGGCATATCCGACGGTTCGTGACATCCCCGACGACGTCGATCTCGCCGTCGTGGCTGTACCTGCAGAATCGATCAATTCGGTACTCGACGACTGCCTCGACAAGGGCGTCAAAGCGCTGGTGGTCGTCTCGTCGGGCTTCAGTGAGAGTGGTCCGGACGGGCGCTCGTCCGAACGCAAACTGGTCCATGCAGCGCGCGCTCACGGTATGCGCCTCATCGGCCCGAATGCGCTGGGTGTCGCGAACAACGACCCGGCGATTTCGTTGAATGCGACGCTCGCGCCGGTCTTGCCGGTGGCAGGCAACGTCGGCTTCTTCTGTCAGTCCGGCGCGCTCGGTATCGCCATTCTCGACGAAGCCGCTCGCAGCCGAATCGGATTGTCCGCCTTCGTTTCCGCCGGTAACCGTGCGGACGTCTCGGGTAACGACCTTCTGCAGTACTGGGATTCCGACCAGTCCACCGAAGTGGTCCTTCTCTATCTGGAGAGCTTCGGCAACCCACGGAAGTTCTCTCGCATCGCGCGTCGAGTTGCGCGGAAGAAGCCGATCGTCGCAGTGAAGAGCGGTCGGCACGCGGTTCCGCCGGTGCTCGCCGCCACCGGAGTCGAGATCGACGATTCGATCGTCCGCGCCCTCTTCGAACAGGCGGGCGTCATTCAGGTCGGGTCCATTTCACAATTGTTCGACTGCGCCTTGCTCTTCGGATACCAACCGTTGCCCGCCGGCCCCCGGCTTGCGGTCATCGGCAACTCGACCGCGCTCGGTGTCCTTGCTGCGGACGCGGCCCGCAGTGAAGGTCTGCAGGTCAGCGACCCGGTCGACCTCGGCGCCCAGGCGAGTCCGGAACTGTTCGCCACTGCCGTGCGCGACGCTTTGGCGTCGTTCGACGTCGATGCCGTCATCGCCGTCTTCGTTCCCCCGGTCGCCATTCCGGTCGAGCCGTTCGCGAAAGCACTCAAGGACGCCGTCGCAGACTCGGACAAGCCGATTCTCACCACGTTCCTCGCAGCTGAGGGTGTGCCGGACGTCCTGGCGGTTCGTGACGAAGTCGGTAACCCGACCCGCGGTTCGGTGCCGTCCTACCCGGGGCCGGAGCGTGCCGCCCTGGCGTTGGCGAGGGCTTGGCGATATGCGGAGTGGCGCAGCAAGCCTGCGTCGAAGGTGGTTCGCCCCGTGGGTATCGACTCCGAGCGAGCCCAGAAGATGGTGGCAGATTGGCTTGAAAACTCTCCTGGCCGTTGGCTTTCAGATGTGGAAGCGGCGGCGCTGCTCGAGTGTTACGGGGTCGCCGTCGTCGAATTCCGTTCGGTCCTGAGCGAAGACGAAGCTGTGGAGGCAGCGGATGCTGTCGGCTACCCGGTCGCGGTCAAGGCAACCGGCGAAATGTGGCGACACCGACCGGATCTGGGCGGTGTCAGGCTGGATCTGAGTGGACCGGAATCGGTGCGCCTCGCTTACCGAGATCTTGCGGCAGCGTCGGGTGAACCGCTGCTGCACGTGCAGAAAATGGCAACCAAGGGCATCGGATGTGTGGTTGGTGTCCAAGACGACCCGTCGTTCGGTTCGCTGATCTCGTTCGGGCTTGCCGGTGTGATCTCCGATCTCCTCGGTGACCGTGCCTATCGCGTACTGCCTCTCACCGAGGACGCTGCTACGGAATTGATCGACGCGCCCAAGGCCGCGCCGCTTCTCTCCGGATACCGCAACGCCGTTCCGGTCAACAAGGGTGCGTTGGTTGATCTGGTCCAGCGCATCTCGGCGCTGGCCGACGACATTCCCGAAGTCCGCGAACTGGCCTGTGAGCCGGTACTCGCTTCGGCTACCGGCGCGGAGATCACCGATTCACGTGTCCGAATCGGACCTGAGCCGAGCGCAATCGACCTGGGGCCCAGGCGGCTGCGGTAGACACAGCGAACAACACCCGCCACCGCACATTCCCGAGGGGGAGGGAAGTAGCGGTGGCCGGTGCTTTGTGCGGTGCGTCAGCGCGAGTGGTGTGGCGCGCTGACGCACGTGCTGTGTTGTTTGATCAGCTCGCGTAGGACCGCAGTTTCTCGGCGCGATCGCCGACGCGGAGCTTGCCCATGACCTCACGCTCGATCTGACGAACCCGCTCACGCGAGAGGCCGAAGAGCTTGCCGATCTGATCGAGGGTGCGGGGCTGGCCGTCGTCGAGACCGTAGCGAAGTCGGATGACCTGCTGCTCCCGCTCGTCGAGCGTCCCGAGCACGCTGCGCACATCGCTGTGCAGCAGACCGGCGATGACGGCGTTCTCGGCCGAGGTCGCCTCGGAATCTTCGATGAAATCGCCCAAGGGCGCTTCTTCGTCGTTGCCCACAGGCATGTCCAGGCTTACCGGGTCGCGGCTGTGGTCGAGCAGGTCGGCAATCTTGTGCGCCGGGATGCCCGACTCTTCGGCCAACTCGTCGTCCGTGGCTTCTCGCCCGAGCTGCTGGTGCAGTTCGCGCTTGATGCGGGCGAGCTTGTTGACCTGCTCCACGAGGTGGACTGGGAGCCGGATGGTGCGGCTCTGATCAGCCATTCCGCGGGTGATCGCCTGACGGATCCACCAGGTGGCGTACGTCGAGAACTTGAAGCCCTTGGCGTAGTCGAACTTCTCCATTGCACGGATGAGTCCGAGGTTGCCTTCTTGAATCAGATCGAGGAGCGGCATGCCGCGGCCGGTGTAGCGCTTGGCCAGCGACACGACGAGTCGCAGGTTCGCTTCCAGGAGGTGGCTACGTGCCGACTGTCCCTCGCGAACGATCGTTGCGAGATCCCTCTTCTTGGCGACTGTCAGGCGCTTTCCCGTGGCAAGGACGTGGCTGGCGTACAGCCCCGCTTCGATTCGCTTCGCCAGTTCGACCTCGTCTGCTGCTGTCAGCAGTGCAGTACGACCGATCCCGTTCAGGTAGACGCGGACCAGGTCTGCGGCCGGGCTCTGGGCGTCCAGATCTGCGGCGCTCGGACGAATGCGAGTAGTGGTGCTGGGGCTTGTCATGACTTGCCTCCCTATCGGCGGTCTCTCACACAGTTCAACGTGTGAGAGTTCCGGGAAAGTTCCCGTGCCGATTTCCGCTAAATCGCCGTGACCTGCAGTTATTTCCCAGTCGTCCTGAGAAGTTGCTGAGAACACAAAAATCTGCAACTCACCGGGAACTCAGTTCGTGACGGGAAGCACCAACCCGTGTCGAACCAGCGAGACCATCATTGTGACGACGGCCTCACGTAGCTGGTTCGGGTCTTCGCCGTTCGCCGCGGCAAGAAGTTCGATCAATTCGTCGACCACCAGTCCATCCGCTCGGAGTCCGGCCAACAGCGCAGCACCGAGCTCGTCGATCTCGTGCTGCCAGTGCGGTCCGTTGCCGCGGTGCACACGCGTGACCACTTGTTGCCATCCCTCGTCACCGGGGAGGTAGACGCGTTCGAGAGCCGTGTCCGGATCGAGGACGAAGCGTTCCTCGAGGACGTCGTGTTCACGCAACCAGGCAAGACGGTCGAAGTAAGCGAGCGCCTCGGCCCCGAGCGGGTCCGAGAAGCCGTGCATGAGGTCCTCGGCCATCAGGTCGGTGGGGGAGTCGGTGCGGCGAAGGAACACGAAACCGAAGCCGACGCCCTCGACGTCGGATTCTTCGAGGTGATCCAGCCAGGCGTTTGCTCTCGATGCCGTTTCCGGATCTCGCGGATCCTGCCCGCCGTCCTTGAGCCACGTGCCGACGTACAGAGCCGGATCCGCGACATCGCGCTGGACCACCCAGGCATCGACGCCGTGGGCCGGCAGCCATGACGCGATCCGCGACCGCCAGTCCTGCCCTTCGACGTGCACCCAGGACGCCAACAGAGCTGCCGTGCCGCCGGGGTTCAGGTAGTCGATCGATTGCGAGATCATCAATTCGCTCGCACCGTCGAGATCGAGGCCGGAATCGCGGTAGGTGTGATGGACGCGTGCCTCGCCGACGACAAACGGCGGATTGGCGACCACCTGGTCGAAGGTTCGACCCTCGACGGGTTCGAACCAGGACCCTTGAAGGAGTTCGACGTCCAGTCCGTTGAGGGCCATGGTTGCTGCCGTGAGGTCGACAGCGCGTTGATTGATGTCGGTTGCGGTGACCGAATCGGCGTACGTGTTCGCGTGCAGGGCTTGGATGCCGCATCCCGTACCGAGGTCGAGCACGCTGCCGACCCTCGCGGTGGGCGTGGCCTGCAGCAAGGACAGCGACGCATGCCCGACGCCCAGCACATGATCGGCCGTGGCCTTCTTGGGACGGATTCCGCCGTCGAGATCCGAGATCACCCAACGATCGCCGTCGCCGACGTCGATGGGGCGAAGATCCACCGCGGCCCGCACGAGCGGATTCTCACTGTCGAAGTTCTCACCTTCGAGCAGACCGGCGTCGACGCACTGCGCGATTGTCAGCGGAGCCAGCGCCGCGGCGACGTCGCCGGCCGGGCAGTCATCGGCGAGAAGGAACAGTCTGATGAGAACGCCCAGGTCCCCGAGTTCTCGGGTGGCGCGGCGCACGGGCACCGGCTCACTTCGACCGAGAGCAGCGTGAACTTCGGGACCCAACGCCTCGAGCATGGTTCCGGTGTCGAATCGATTGCGAAGCAGAGCCTCACGCAGCGCAGGGGTGATGGACAGGAGCGTTTCGCTTCTCACCCTGTCATTCTCGCAGGCGGAACTTGTCAGCCTTCGATGGTGTGGTGCGTCGCGGATTCGATCTCGCCTGCGGTCTTCTTTCGTCCGTCGTATCGACTCGGTTCGTCCTTGGTGCGCGGTGGTCGGTCGTTGGCGATCAGGACGGCGATCCAGGGAAGCGGAATGGATGCACCGATGATGAGCATCGAGATCCAGGCGTTGGCCCAGATGCCGTACGCGATCGCCGCGAGGATCAACGCCGGGAACCGGAAGGACATGATGATCATGTACTTGCGCACTCGGGCTTTGTGCTGTTCTTCGACGGACTGCTGCGCTTCGGTGATCAGTACGGGATTGTCGGGAGTCCCGGCCTCGTCGGACCTGCCGAACGCGCCATTTCGTGCCATGACTCCACTGTTCCACTCTCGGCCGACAATTGCACACGACCCGTGGGTCGCACCGCTGTGACGGAGACGGCATTATTGGAGGGGTGAGCACTCAAACCAAGGAACGTCCCGACGTCTCCACCGACGAAACGACCGACGACGACACCCCGAAGTTCTTCCACTACGTGAAGAAGAACAAGATCGCCGAGAGCGCCGTCATGGGAACCCATGTCGTCGCGCTGTGCGGTGAGGTGTTTCCCGTGACGAAGTCCGCCAAGCCGGGATCACCGGTGTGCCCGGACTGCAAGAAGATTTACGAAGGACTCCGTAAGGGCGACTGACCTCGGGTCAGGCGAGCGGGAGTACTTCCGGAGCTCGGCGGATCGACAGCCTCGACGCAGTCGGCCGCCGGGCTCTTCGCGTCTGCGTGCGGTTCATCGCAGGGATCTTGGTCGACGCACGAGTTCTGGCGCGACTCCGATTGTCTGCTCTCGGTTTGTCTGCTGCGGGGCCGCCCGTACGAGGGGACCGTGGCCGGGTCCGCTTTGTCGCCCGAGATGCGGATCGGGCTGGTGGCCAGGTGCCAGGTCAGGTTGGTGACCGGACCGGTCTTTTCGTCGGTGTTCTGAGCCGCAAGCCACTCTCGCATCTGCTCCATCCGAGTGGCACGAGCGGGCCAGAACTCCTGAACCGTCGCGTTGAACTCGGCGCCGAGCACGACGGCAAAACCGAGGAAGAACGTGAAGAGCAGAAACGCGATCGGCGTTGCCAGTGCGCCGTACGTGTAGCCGGTGCTGGTGACGAATCCCAGGTACCAGCGCAATCCGGTGCTGGCGGCCATGAAGAACACACCGGCGACAAGGGCGCCCGCGAGCAGCCGATGCCACGGCAGCGACTTCGGCAGAGCGACTTTGTAGAGCGTCGTGAGGCCGATGATCACCAGCAGACCGACAGCGGGGTAGTAGAACGTGTCGACCAGATTCGATCCGACCACGTACCAGGAGGCCGGCAGTGCTCGCCCGACGAGCGTCGGCCCCAGAGCTACCAGCGGCAGGATGAACACCGCCATCACCAGGAACATCACGTAGAGCAGCAGGGCGAAGATGCGCTGCCAGATGGGATTGCGGGCATCCTGCTGCCCGTGTGCTTCCACGATCGAGTCGACGAACGTACTGATCGCCGATGATCCCGCCCACAGGGAGAGCAGGAAGCCCACCGAGATGATCTCCGGGCGTCCGCGCTGAAGGACGTCCGTCACCGTCGGGCGGATGATCTGGTCGACGACGCTTTCGCTGAAGATCGTTCCGCTGAACGTGACGATCTTGGATTCGATGATCTCGACGGTGTTGGGTCCGAACCACCCACCGATGTAGCCGATCATTCCCAGAAGGCCGAGCAGCAGGGGAGCAAGCGACAGCGTTTGCCAGAACGCGGCCGTAGCCGCCTTTCCGAAGATGGAATCGTCCCAGGCCTTGCTCAGGGTTCGACCGATCAACTGCCCGGTGCGGCGTAGCGGATGCCATCTGCGGTGGTGCAGATCACTTCCGCTCGACTTCTCGCCTCGCGCTTCACTCATGATGTCTCCAGCATCCCTGACGACACACCCGGTTGCCCAACCATGGCGCCGACGTGTCGCACATTTCTGAGACAATTCGCGTGCAGGTCGGCAGGATGCGAGAGAAGCGAAACCTCGCCGGCCGGAGTGAGAACGGCCATGAGTACGCGCTTCGAGTGCGGCTTTGGTCGGTGGCGGCGGCTAGGCTCGTCGCCGGACATTGATGAAAATTCGAGGAGCGCGAGACAACAGTGCGATTCCAGTGGAGGCGCGGCCTATGACGTCTGAGACCGTGGCAGCCGAGTTCGGCAAGTCGCCCGAACCCGCCGGAGCTCAATCCGCGGGAACCCAACCTGGCGCCCCTACCGGTTCCCTTCGTGCATGGCAGCGCCGTGCACTGACCAAGTACCTTTCCAGCAGTCCGCGTGACTTTCTGGCGGTCGCAACGCCGGGAGCAGGTAAGACCACCTTCGCTCTGCGGGTAGCTTCGGAATTGCTCCGTGACCGGACGGTCGACCAGATAACCGTCGTGGCGCCGACCGAGCACCTCAAACACCAGTGGGCGGAGTCCGCACAGCGCTCCGGCCTCGCATTGGACTCGCGGTTCTCCAACTCGACCGGCCAGACCTCGAGTGACTATCACGGCGTCGTGCTGACCTACGCCCAGGTTGCCTCGCACCCGTCGAAGCATCGTGTGCGGACCGAGGGCCGCAAGACGCTGGTCATCCTCGACGAGATCCACCACGGCGGCGACGCCAAGAGCTGGGGCGACGCCATTCGTGAAGCGTTCGGCGACGCGACCAGGCGTCTCGCACTGACCGGAACCCCGTTCCGCAGTGACGACAGTGCCATTCCTTTTGTCGAGTACGAGCCGGACAAGGAAGGTCTGCTCCGCTCGAAAGCCGACCACTCCTACGGATATTCGGATGCCCTCAAGGACGGCGTGGTTCGCCCCGTCGTGTTTCTCGCCTACTCGGGCGAGGCACGGTGGCGAAACAACGCCGGCGAGGAATTCACCGCTCGACTCGGCGAGCCGCTGAGCGCCGAGCAGACGACTCGGGCCTGGCGCACGGCCTTGGACCCTGCCGGCGACTGGATTCCTGCCGTGCTGCAAGCAGCAGACACCCGTTTGGCGCAGCTGCGCAGTACCGGTATGCCCGATGCCGGCGGACTTGTCATCGCGACGGACCAGACAGTGGCCCGCGAGTACGCGAAGGCCCTGACCGCGATCACCGGCGAACAGCCGGCTGTCGTGCTGTCCGACGACCCCACCGCGTCCAAGCGAATCGCCGAATTCGGTGCGAGCGACCAGAAATGGATGGTCGCGGTCCGCATGGTGTCCGAGGGCGTCGACGTTCCCCGTCTGGCGGTCGGTGTGTACGCGACCAGCGCGTCGACTCCGCTGTACTTCGCTCAGGCGATCGGGCGCTTCGTGCGCTCGCGTCGTAAGGGCGAAACTGCCAGCGTCTTCCTGCCGTCGGTGCCGGTGCTTCTCGACCTTGCCGCACAGCTCGAGGCCCAGCGTGATCACGTACTCGGCAAGCCGCATCGTGAGAAGGACGGCCTCGAAGACGACCTGCTCGCCGATGCGAACAAGCAGAAGGACGAGCTGGGCGAGGAGGAGAAGGCGTTCACGTCCCTGGGCGCCGATGCCGAACTCGACCAGGTGATCTACGACGGATCGTCCTTCGGTACCGCGACATTCGCCGGAAGTGACGAGGAAGCCGACTACCTCGGTCTGCCAGGTCTACTCGACGCCGATCAGATGCGGGCGTTGCTGCGTCAACGCCAGCAGACACAGGTCGAGGCCAACTCGGCCAAGGCTGCCGCCCCGCAACCCACGGCGGCAGTGGTATCCGATCGAGCGGCCACGGCAGATCAGCTCGGTGCGCTCCGCAAGGAGCTGAACGGGTTGGTGGCGATGAACGTCCACCGCACCGGTAAGCCGCACGGCATCATTCACGCGGAACTGCGCCGGGTGTGCGGCGGTCCGCCGACGGCCATCGCTACTGTCGATCAGCTGACCGAACGCATCGCGATTCTCCGCAGCTGGTAGCAGCCGATACCGGTCCCGCACGCTTCGCGTGCTTGCGACCCCGGAACGGCAGAACGGGCGATCACAGTGACTGTGATCGCCCGTTCTGGCGTTCATGGCGCGCCTCGTGAAGAGGCCACCCCCGGCTGACAGGTCAGATTGCGGGTTCGCTTTCGGAGACGACGGCATTCATCTCGCGAAGTCGATCCGCGTGTTCGGTTGCGTGGTGTCCGCAGAAGAGAAGCTCGCCGCCGGTGGGAAGCACGGCGCGTACGCGTGCTCCGGCACCGCACCGGTCGCACCGGTCGGCAGCGGTCAACTGTGGGCTGGTCAGTGTTCCGGGCATGACTCCTCCGTACTGGCTTTGCGGCATTCGGGCCGCGTGCCTGGGGCCTGGTCCGCCGCGTCGGAATGGCGCGGTAGATCCACTCTTACAGACGTTTGGGGTTTACGGGTTGTTCCCGAAGGCGTTTCTTAGTGTTGTGTCTCACTGGAAATGCGCTGGGCAGGCATTCTCGGGTGAAGATTGTTCGCTGACAGCTGATTCGGATCGCCGACCTCAGCCCGATATTCTGGGCGGATGAACCCGGGACGCGAACCACTTGTCGACGAGAGCGTCGAGTTGCTCCACATGTGCACGCGCGAGGAGTGGGCGCGGGCACAACAGCTCGGTGAACGTATCCCCGACGGATTCGAGGCGGAGGGATTTGTCCACATGTCGACTCCGGCGCAAGTTCATCTCCCGGCCAATCGGATCTTTGCCGGCCGTGACGACATAGTCCTTCTGGCTATCGATCCGGCCTTGCTCGGCGGTCAGGTCAAGTACGAACCGGGTGTCCCCTCGGACCCGGAATCGATGCGATTCCCGCATCTGTACGCCCCGATTCCCGTCGCAGCCGTCACCGCTGTCGTCGAGTATTTTCCGGGCGAGAACGGCGTGTTTTCGCCGGTTCGGTAGGTCGCCGGTTGGCCGGTCGTGAACTGTGCCCTGCGGATTACGGCCCTCCCGCGATGCAGGTCACCGATCGGCGCTACCGTTGGTATATGAACGTAGAAGTCACCCCACTACCGGGGATCGGGACGCGCAAGGATTTTGTTCTGTCTTCCGGTCGTCGCGTGGGTGTCGTCACCCATCGGGACGGTCATACCGACCTCATCGTTTCCAAGGCAGACGACCCTGACGCGTGTGCTGCCTCGCTGCCTCTGACCACCGAGGAAGCGGCAGCGCTCAGCAATCTCCTGGGTGCCCCCCAGCTCGTTGCTCAGCTCGAGGAAGAGCACCGTGATCTTCCGGGCATTCGAACCAAACAGCTCTACATCAAGGACGGTTCTCGCTACGACGGACAGACCCTCGGGGACACCGGCATGCGCACGCGTACCGGAGTGTCCATCGTCGCCGTCATGCGGGCAGGACAGGTGAGCCCGTCTCCGAACCCCGACTTCACGTTCACCGGGGGAGACCTTCTCGTGGCAGTCGGAACGCCGGACGGTTTGGCTGCAGCGGCAAAAATCTTGGCCAACGGCTGACTGGCGCGTGGACACAACCACCCTCGCACTGATCGAACTCGGCGCGGTCTTCTTCGCGCTCGGACTGCTCGGACGGCTCGCTGCTCGCGTCGGCATGTCGCCGATCCCGTTCTACCTGATCGGCGGCCTGTGCTTCGGACAGGGCGGTTTCATCCAGCTCGGCGACATCGGCGAGTTCTCCCATCTGGCAAGTGAGATCGGGATCGTCCTGCTCTTGCTGCTGTTGGGGCTCGAATACACTGCGGCCGAGCTCGTCACCGGTCTCAAACGCTCGCGGGTAGCCGGCATCGTCGACATCGTCCTCAACGCCACCCCTGGCGCGGTTGTCGGCTTGATGCTCGGCTGGGGCGTCGTGGGGGCGACGGTCATGGCCGGCGTCACCTACATTTCGTCTTCGGGAATCATCGCCAAGGTGCTCAGCGACCTGGGGCGCCTCGGTAACCGCGAGACACCGGTCGTGCTGTCGATTCTGGTGTTCGAAGACTTGGCGATGGCGCTGTACCTGCCGATTCTGACCGCGATGCTCGCGGGCGTGAGCTTCATGGGCGGGCTCGAAGCGGTCGGGATCTCGTTGTTGGTCATCACCGTGGTTCTTGTCGTGGCCCTCCGATACGGACGGTACGTCTCCGCCCTCCTCGACAGTCCCGACAGTGAGACGCTCCTGCTCAAGCTGCTCGGTGCCGCACTGTTGGTCGCCGGCATCAGTTCGGCGATGCAGGTGTCGGCGGCTGTGGGCGCATTCCTCCTCGGAATCGCGATCTCGGGGTCGACGGCGCACAATGCCAGTCGCGTGCTCGAGCCCCTTCGAGATCTGTTCGCCGCAATGTTCTTCGTGGTCTTCGGTCTCAACACCGATCCCAGTTCCATTCCGCCAGTCCTCGGATGGGCCGCGATCCTGGCAGTGGTCACGGCGATCACGAAGCTGGTAACCGGCGCTTGGGCGGCCAGACGTCAGGGTGTCGCGCGAATGGGTCAGGCGCGCGCCGGTGCCGCTCTGATCGCCCGCGGTGAGTTCTCCATCATCATCGCAGGCCTCGCGGTGTCCGCAGGCGCCGTCGACGCCGAACTTGCCGCATTGGCAACTGCTTACGTGCTCCTGATGGCGGTCATCGGCCCGGTGGCGGCAAGAGTTATCGAACCGGTCGCCTCGTTGTACATCAAGGTTCGTACGAAGTCCTGATTGCGGTCCTATTCTGTCCGGATGTCGAACAGAATCGCCCGTCCCGCCGCGACCGCTCTGTGTGCGCTGATCATCTCGTGTGCACCGGTCCCGGCGCTCGCCGGTGGAATTCCCGCTCTCGACCACGCCGGACCCACAGCTGCGCAGGTTGCCGCGGATCGATCGCTACACCTCGAGGGTGCGTCGAACGCGCGTGACATCGGTGGCTACGTCGCCGCGGACGGGCAGACCGTTCGGTGGGGGAAGGTATTTCGCTCGAATGCCCTCGACAAGCTGACACCGTCGGATCTCGCGTCGTTGAGCGAACGCGGAGTGGAATCGGTCGACGACTTCCGTACGGTCGTCGAACGAACGCTCTCGCAGGATCGCCTTCCGAACGGGGCGCGAAGCAACTGGTTCGACGTCATCGGAACCAACCCCGCCAACCTCCCGGCGCTGGTGGACATGCCGACGATGTACGCGTTGATGGTGACCGATCCGGGGGCGAGCCGCGCATTCCACGACGCGCTGGTGAACGTCGCGAACACCGACGGTGCAGTCCTCTACCACTGCTCGGCGGGCAAGGACCGTACCGGTTGGATGACCGCAGTTCTCCTGACCGTCCTCGGCGTGAGTCGCACCGACGTGAACGCCGATTACATGCTCAGCAATCAGTACCTCACCGGACCCCGCACGGGGAGCGCGTTCATCGACGGCGTCGAACAGTCTTGGCTGGACACGTCTTTCGCCACGGTGGATCGGGTGTACGGCAACTTCGACAACTACGTCCGGGACGGCCTTCAGTTGAGCGAGGACGATGTCGCACAACTCCGGGACACACTCTTGGTCTGAGGCGGCAAACGCACAAGAGCCGCTCTCCGGAGATCCGGAGAGCGGCTCTTGTGTGCATAGCTGGTGTGACTAGTCGAGGTAGTCGCGCAGAACCTGCGAACGCGACGGGTGGCGCAGCTTCGACATCGTCTTCGATTCGATCTGGCGGATACGCTCACGCGTGACGCCGTAGACCTGTCCGATTTCGTCTAAAGTCCTCGGCTGACCGTCGGTGAGACCGAAGCGGAGGCGAACCACGCCGGCTTCGCGCTCGGACAGCGTCTCGAGTACCGACTGCAGCTGATCCTGCAGCAAGGTGAACGAGACGGCATCGACTGCGACAACAGCTTCGGAGTCCTCGATGAAGTCACCGAGCTGGCTGTCGCCCTCGTCGCCGATGGTCTGGTCGAGAGAGATCGGCTCACGCGCGTACTGCTGGATTTCCAGCACCTTCTCCGGCGTGATGTCCATTTCCTTGGCGAGCTCTTCCGGCGTGGGCTCACGGCCCAGGTCCTGGAGCAGCTCACGCTGGATACGGCCGAGCTTGTTGATGACCTCGACCATGTGCACCGGGATACGGATGGTGCGAGCCTGGTCGGCCATTGCGCGGGTGATGGCCTGACGGATCCACCACGTGGCGTAGGTCGAGAACTTGTAACCCTTGGTGTAGTCGAACTTCTCGACTGCACGGATCAGACCGAGGTTGCCTTCCTGGATGAGGTCCAGGAACGCCATGCCGCGGCCCGTGTAGCGCTTGGCCAGCGAGACGACCAGGCGGAGGTTGGCCTCGAGGAGGTGGTTCTTGGCGCGGTTCCCGTCGCGGCAGATCCAGCTCATGTCGCGTCGCTGAGCCGCAGGCAACTTCTCGCCCTTGTCAGCGAGGTCCTGCATGATCTGCACGGCGTAGAGGCCGGCCTCGATGCGCTTGGCCAGTTCGACTTCCTCTTCGGCGTTGAGGAGTGCGACCTTGCCGATCTGCTTGAGGTACGCGCGAACCGAGTCGGCGGACGCCGTCAGTTCGGCATCCTTGCGTGCCTGGCGGAGAGCCTCGGACTCTTCCTCGTCCCAGACGAAGTCGCCGGAAGCCTTGTCCTTCTCGGACGGCTCTGCAGCGGTCTCTTCGTCTTCGCCGACTGCTACGACCTCGACGACATCGGACTCGACCTCGGCAAGGTCGCCGTCCGTGATGTCGATGTCTTCCAACTCGACATCGCCGTCTTCGGCGTCAGGATCGCCGGCCTTCTTGGGGCTGGCCTTCTTAGCTGCTGCCTTCTTGGCCGGAGCTTTCTTGGCCGGAGCCTTCTTTGCTGCTGCCTTCTTGGCGGGGGCCTTTTTCGCCGGAGCCTTCTTGGCTGCCGGAGCGGTGACGGTGGCCGCCTCCACGGCTGGAGATTGTGGCTCTGACTCTGATGGAGAATCAGCAGTCTGACGTGTATCGGTGGCTGCCACGTACGCCCTTTCGTGACGGTGTCGTGCGGCGTCACGCCAGAGTGGTGATCCGGCGGAGAGGTCAATGGTTGTTGGCCGGCGCGCAGCCGGACTTCACCATTGTAACGACTCTCAGGAAACTCTTACGTCACGGCGGGCCGTAACAGGTAGATTTTCCGCTTTTCACGTGCAGGTTTTCTCATCCGGCGACGGAGGCCGGCCTGGTCAGTCCGACCGATGCGAGCGCAGCTCCGGCGATTCCCGCGGTGTTGAGAAGGGTGGCGGGGACGACCTTCGTGCGGTTGGTCAGATGCGGAATCCACTTCTCGTGCTTGCGGCTGATACCGCCTCCGGCGATGAAGAGATCTGGCCAGAGCAGGTTCTCGAAGGTGGTCAGAACTCGCGAGACCTCGACCGCCCACTCCTTGTAGCTCCAGTCCTTCTTCTCCTTCACCGACGACGCCGCCCGGTGCTCGGCTTCCTTGCCGTCGACCTCGAGGTGGCCGAACTCGGTGTTGGGCAACAGAACTCCGTTGTGCAGCACGGCAGATCCGATTCCGGTGCCGAAGGTCAACAAGATCACGACGCCGGAGGTGTCTTTGCCCGCTCCGAACGAGTCCTCGGCGATTCCGGCAGCGTCGGCGTCGTTGAGGACGGTGACCTCGCGCCCGCCCAGTGCCTTGCCGAACAGAGCGGCGGCGTCGGTGTCGATCCAGGACTTGTCGATGTTCGCGGCGCTTCGCGCGACGCCGCCGGTCACGACAGCGGGCAAGGTGATGCCGACCGGACCGGTCCACTTGGCCTGCTCGACGATCTCGGCGACAGTGCCCGCGATCGCATCGGGTGTGGACGGCTGCGGGGTCAGGATCTTGATGCGGTCACCGATCATTTCCCCGGTGCTCAGGTCGATCGTGCCGCCCTTGACGCCGCTGCCGCCGACGTCGATCCCGAAACCTGTGGTTGTCATCGTCCTGCGCTCCTGAGTGTCGAATTCGAGGTCACGATCTACCGTTGCAAACACTAACCCGAACAAGGACCCGGGCGCGTCCTCTCGAACCGCCCACCTCGAGACGTTCGAGTGGTGCCCCTCGGTAGAGATGTGTTGCGATGGTCCGGTGCGCCCTTCAGAAAGAACATTGCCCGACTTTTCCGCCGATTCTCTGGACCCCGCACAGTTGCGGGAAGTAGCCGTAGCCGTCGCCGAACGCGCAGCCGAACACGTCCGTTTGCGTCGGCCCGAGGTATTCGGCCTGGTGGGTTCCGGTGCCGCCGAGGGTGGTTCGGTTGCGGCGAAGAGCACGCCCACCGATCCCGTCACGGTGGTCGATACCGAAACCGAACAAGTGATTCGCGACCTTCTGGCGCAATTGCGCCCTGCAGATTCGATCCTGGGTGAGGAAGGTGGCGGAGACACCGACGATTCCGCGGGAGTTCGATGGGTTGTCGATCCCATCGACGGCACGGTGAATTTTCTCTACGGAATCCCCGCGTTCGCCATCTCGGTCGCCGTACAGATCGACGGGTTCTCGGTAGCCGGGGCTGTCGTCGACGTGTCGTTGGAAACCACGTACGCCGCGCATCGGGGCGGCGGTGCAACCATGACCACGGCCGACGGCGTCGTCAGCGACCTGCAAGCCAATGAGGTGACCGAGCTGTCAATGGCGCTGTTGGCCACCGGCTTCGGTTACGGAGCGGATCGCCGGAAGGTGCAGGGCACGTTGATCGGGCAGATCCTGCCGCAGGTCCGCGACATCCGACGCATCGGTTCGGCTGCGTTGGATCTGTGCATGGTTGCCACCGGCCGGGTCGACGCTCACTTCGAACACGGACTGAGTCCGTGGGACTGGGCAGCCGGCTCCTTGATCGCTTCCGAAGCGGGCGCCGTGATCAACGTCCCGGCGCCCAATTCCACGTCGGCCGACGGCGATGTCGTTTACGCGGTCGCTCCGGCGATCGCCGAGCAGTTCGCGCACATGCTCGGAGCTACCGGCGCAGATCAGCCGATTCCGAGCTGAGGCTTGTCAGCAGCGCGCCGTGCGCGCTGCTTTGAGTAGTGCGATGTCCATGGGGGCGACTTCGGCGTTTGCGGGCTGCTCGGCCAGAGCATGCAAGATCGCGGTGGCGTCGGTGTTGGGGGTCAGGGCGCCCTTGTTGTACGTGCCGAGAGCCAGGTCGACGGTGTCGTCGCCGCGGCCGTCCTGGACCAGTTCGGCGCAGGGGGCGACCAGCCAGACGGAACTGGCGGCGGCGAGGCCGTTCGCTCCGAATCGGATCTGACCCTGGCACTCCATGTTCTGGTCGACGTAGACGGGGTCGTTTCCGACCTGGACGTCCGGCGCGCTGGAGAAGCCGAACTCGCTCAGTTGCGCTGCCACCTGGGCCGCCTGACCGTGTTCACCGTTGGCGTTGAACACACGAACCTTGGTGGCGGCGAGGGGAGCGGGATCCACGTCGAGCAGCTTCGAGCGGTCGACGACGGTTCCCAGCGGTAGTGGCGCCGCTGCCGAAGGATCGGACGAAGGTTGCGGCAGGTTGCAGGCGACGGTGTCACTGACTTCCGCCTCGGCGCTCAGGATGCGGACCCACAAGACACTGCCGATCAATGCGAGTACCGCGAACACGGCGATCACCGGCCACGCGCGCCGACGGCGGAACGGACGTCCCTGGTCATCGGTAGAGCTGCCTTCGGTGATCAGAGAAACCACGGTATCCCTCGACTTTCTTGACGAAACTTCTACTTCGCCATCGGGCCGAGCGGCGCCGGCATGACGTTCGGTGCCTACCTTAGAGGGCCTGTGTGACGAGACAGCCGAAGCGAGGCTCGACGCGTCGAGTCCTTGTCGATTGCGAAACGGCAGTTGGCCGATTACCGGCCTGTTTCTACCCGGATTCGGCCCGAAAACATCGTGGAAAGGTCACAGCTTGCTCTTGCCTTGGTGACAATTCGCAGTCATTTTTCGGAAATTTCCGATTCGGTTACTACTTTCGTGCTCACGTCGGCTACTGTCTGGCGGCCCAGGTCGTTCAACTGGGCATCGGCCGGACGCCGAAATGACAACCAAATGAGGCGCAGATCACGTTCTCGGAAGGAACTTCCGGGCACTAATTCCGGTCCTGCAGCGTTATGCAGCGACAGGGAATGATCTGGATGCCACGGCGGTTTCCATGCGCATCAAGGATCTACCGGATTCTCGGCGCACACGGGACCGGGATACACGAAGAGGATGGGGTAGACGAGATGGCAACTGACTACGACGCACCGAGGCGTACAGAGTCCGACGAGGTTTCGGAGGACTCGCTCGAGGAGCTGAAGGCGCGACGCAACGAAGCGCAGTCAGCCGTCGTCGACATCGACGAGACGGACACCGCGGAGTCCTTCGAGCTGCCGGGTGCCGACCTTTCCGGCGAGGAACTCTCGGTTCGAGTTGTTCCGAAGCAGGCAGACGAGTTCACGTGTTCGAGCTGCTTCCTGGTTCATCACCGCAGCCGCCTGGCCAGTGATGCCAACGGACAGCTCGTATGCATGGACTGCGCTGCCTGATCTCCCTTCCCGGTGGTCGACCCGTCAGCGCGAGGGTCGACCAAGGGTCGGGAAGTACTGCTTTGCTGTGACCGCGCTGGTCAGAGATCCAGCGCAGCCAGCAGATCAGCGGGACGACGTGTGCTCACCAACCAGTACGGCGTGGGATCCTCCGGGTCGTCGAGCACGATCAACACCATTGTCTTGACCCATGGGCGATGCTGGACGAACGCCGACGGATCGAGTTGGCGCCCCATCGCAGCACTCTTCGCGGAAGCCGGCACTGCTGCCGCCCGTGAAATCAATTCGACCGGCAGGTGGGCTCTACCCACGTGCAGTTCCTTCACCCCTGCTGTCTCCACCACCTCGACGCGCATCCGGCTGAGCCAGAATGCCGCCCAGATCGGGATCGGGAGTAGTACGACGTACGCCAGGTACGAGAGAAGCCCCGGGCGGCCCATGTGGACCTCGGCCGCGAGGAGTCCGGCTACGGCCAACCCGGCGATCCACCACCAGATCGGCACCCACAGGCGCTCGGAGTACAGCGTCGTGGACGGGGGCGTTGTGGTGGCGACGTCAGGTCGAGATGTTTCGGGCACCTGTCAAGGATAGTCCGTCGCTACGAGTAGTCTTGGCCCACGTGAGCGACCATCTCTCCATCGCCTTGAAGCGACTGGATCCAGACCTGCCCGTTCCACAGCGTGCGCATCCCGGAGATGCGGGTGTGGATCTGTGCTCCACCAGCGACGTCACCATCGAACCCGGACACCGAACACTGGTCGGAACGGGGATCGCGATCGCTTTGCCGGTGGGCACCGTCGGGTTGATCCATCCGCGTTCCGGACTCGCCGCCAAATCGGGACTGTCGATCGTGAATGCGCCCGGAACCGTGGACGCGGGATACCGGGGCGAACTCAAGGTCTGCTTGATCAATCTCGATCCGGCCACAGCCATCGACATCCGCCGCGGTGACCGAATCGCTCAGCTCTTGGTTCAACGAGTCGAACTTCCGGTTTTCGAGGAAGTCGAATCGCTGGACGACACGACCAGAGGAACCGGAGGCTACGGTTCCAGCGGCGGGCACGCGATACTCGATACCGATGCGCCTGGCGCGGTAGTCGGAGAGGGAGTCTGAATCATGTTCGGACGCAAGAAGAAGACAGACGTCGACGAGGAAACCACCAGCTTCTTCGGTGACGAGAACGACGAGTCGGTGGAGATCGACGAGGTCGAAGACGATCTCGAAGTCACCGGCGACGAGTTCGGTGACGAATCGGAAGGCCCTTACGACATCTCGGAGATCGATTCCGACGATCCGACGGCAGGCCGTGACGGTCAGCGTCTTGATCTCGGTTCCGTTCTGGTGCCGATGCCGACCGGCGGGCAGTTGCAGGTCGAGATGGCGCCCAACGGTTCGCCGCAGGCCGTGCACCTGGTCACCGAGCACGGCCGCATCACGGTTGCTGCCTACGCCGCCCCGAAATCGCCCGGTCAGTGGCGTGAGGTCGTTGCCGAGCTCGCGCAGTCGCTTCGCGACGACAATTCCGCGGTGAGCGTCGAGAACGGCCCGTGGGGCCGTGAACTGGCTGCTGTGACGGCCAACATGGACCTGCGGTTCATCGGCGTCGACGGTCCCCGGTGGATGGTGCGCTGCGTGGTCGCGGGTCCGAGTGGATCCACCGCCGCGAACGCTCCTCTGGTGGCAATCGCACGGGACATCTTGCGTGACACCGTCGTCAACCGAGGATCAGAGCCGCATCCGGTGCGGACACCGCTGCCCGTGGTGCTCCCGCAGGTGCTCGCCGAGCAGTTGGCGGCCGCACACGAGCAGCAGTTGGCGGCAGCGCAGCAGCAACAGGTCGCCGCCCAGCAGCAACAGCAGTCAGCACCGCCCGCTCCGCCGGCACCTCCAGCACGGCCGACCCCGCCGCCTCGTAGCGGCGAATCCGGTTCTGCCATGCAGCAATTGGGTCAGTAACAGAATTTTCTTCAGGCGCTCGCGGTGGTATCGGATTCGATCGCCGCGAGCGCTTTGATGCAGGTGGACCCGAGAATCGCGGGGTCGCGCCCGATCATGTCGAGCGTCGTCGTGGCGACTGCGCCGCGGGGGAGTGAAGCCGCCCAGGCCTGCGCCACTGACGCGGGATGAACCGGATCGTCCACCGCCGACGCAATGCCGACCGGAACGCCTACCGCCCGTAGCGCGCTCTCGCCGAGTGAGTGGTACGACGCCGCCTCGTCGAGCGCAGCCGGGAGATCGGGCCACTGAGAGCGCCAGGAGCGCTCGAGTTCGGCTCCGAGCCACGCCGGACTCGACGCGAGCATCGCAGCGATCACCGACTCCAAGCCTTCGGAGCGCAGTTGCCCGGCGGTGAACCGCGCGCTCGCTGCTGCGGGGGCGTCGTCGGCCGAGCCCGTCCAGGCCGGAAGCGCTGCCAACACACTCACCGTTCGATCGGGATTGTCGGCGGCCCACTGGAGTGCAACGGCCGCTCCGATCGAGACCCCTCCGACGATGATTCGGCCGTGCGTGTCCGCGGCTCTGTCCATCGCGTCCAGATAGCCGTCCACGACACGCCGAGGGTCCGGTTCAATTGCGATGATGCGCACACCCAGAGCCTCCAGCGGCGCCCGGAATGCGCGGTCCGCGAAGTGGGCGTCAGAGCCTGTACCTGGGAGAACGACGGCAACGGTCGCCGATTCAGAGTTCTGCATCTCTTGATCTTGCCCGGTGCCCCCGAGACGCGGACTGACCGGTGTGGTTACACGCTCGTAATGGGTCTACAGTGGCGATCACACAGCCCTTCACGTGACGCGAAACCCTTGCGTCACACATGTTCGCAGGAGCGCGCAATGGCACCCGCCGCCGCAGGATATTTTCGTCGACTGACCCAGCGTCTGACCGAGGACGTCGACCAGTTGGACGCCCAGGAGATGGCCGAGTCCAACAAGGCTTCCGGAGGTCAGAAGGCATGCGATTGTCGTCGCGGTGAAGAAGTCACGATGGTGGGCCGACTCCGCAGCGTCGACGCGTGTCCCAAGTCGGGAAATGCCAGCATCGAGGCCGAGTTCTTCGATGGCACCGAGATGATCAATCTCGTCTGGATCGGGCGTCGCCGGATCCCGGGAATCGAGACCGGTAAGACCCTGCTGATCCGCGGTCGTGTGGGCGAGCGTGACGGTCGCAAGGCGATCTTCAACCCTTACTACGAACTGCGCGGCGAATAGGCGCGTTTCCCGCATTTACCGTGCAACTCGGTGACTGTGGCACCCTCGACAGGTGACTGAAACACAACAGCGATCGGTAATCGACCAACTCGGCGGGCTGAGTGGTCTGATCTATTCGTCTTTGCCGATTCTGATTTTTGTCCCGGTCAACAGCATCTGGAATCTCACCGCGGCAATCTGGGCCGCATTGGGCGTCGCTGTCGCTATCGCGGCCTGGCGCCTCTTCCGCAAGGATTCCCTCCAACCCGCTATTTCCGGTTTTCTCGGAGTCGGAGTTTCCGCATTCATCGCCTACCGCACCGGCGACGCCAAAGGATATTTCCTCTTCGGTATCTACACGAGCCTCGCCTACGGTGCGGTCTTCCTGATTTCCATCCTCGTGCGCTGGCCCCTCGTCGGAATCATCTGGGGTTATCTCAACGGGCACGGCAATCTCTGGCGCAAGCACAGCTCCGCCGTCCGGCTCTACGACGTCGCGACGGCAGCGTGGGCGCTGGTCTTCGGTGCGCGGTATCTCGTTCAGTCACAGCTCTACGACACCGACCACACCGGATGGCTCGCAGTCGCGCGTATCGGCATGGGGTGGCCGTTGACCGGTTTGGTGCTGCTCGTGACGGTCTGGGCTGTGCGTAAGGCCGATCGCATCGTCGAGCCTGAACCGGTTGTGGAGCCCGAAAGCAGCGAGCCCACCGCCACGGACGCAGGGTCCGAAGAGGTGGGCTCGGTGAATCTGACGAAGCCGCGCGAAGACCGCGATCTCAGCTGATCAGGTCCTGGTACTCGGGGTGCTTGTCGAGGAACTTCACGACGTACGGGCACACCGGATGAACCTTGAGGCCGCGTGCTCGTAGGTCGTCCAGAGCCTGGCGGACGAGAACCCCGGCCAATCCGAAACCTTCGAAGGCGGGGTAGATCTCGGTGTGGTTGAACGAGACGACGTCACCGGAGGTGGTGTAGTCCTCGATCCCGGCGAGGTCGCCGTCGGCATGGATCTCGTACCGGCTCTGGGCCGGATTGTCGGTGACTACGGTGTTTTCGGGCGCTTGTGCCATGTGATTCCCTTTCGTCGTCAGTGTGTTCGTCGGTCAATTCTCCAGGCGGAGTGCAACGCGCAACTGATCCTCGGCGTCGACGGCCGCAACGAAGAGCAGTTCGTCCCCGCCTTCGATGGGATCGTCCATCTGCGGGACGATCACGCGTCCGCCACGCAGGATGGTGACCAGTGCGCAGTCTCGCGGAAGTTCGAGTTTCTTGACGGCTTTTCCGGCAAGAGGTGTGTTGTCGGGCAACGTGATCTCGACGAGGTTGGCCTGTCCCTGCCGCAGTGTCATCAGTTTGACCAGGTCACCGACCGAGACGGCCTCTTCGACGAGCGAAGCGAGCATCCGCGGTGTCGAGACGGCGACGTCCACGCCCCAGGACTCGTCGAAGAGCCACTCGTTGCGGGGATCGTTGACGCGGGCGACAACTCGGCGAACACCGAACTCGGTTTTCGCGAGCAGACTGAGGACCAGGTTTGCCTTGTCGTCTCCGGTCGCGGCAATCACGACCTCGTACGACTCCATCGACGCGTCCTCGAGTCTGCTGAGTTCGCAGGCGTCCGCGTGCACCCACTTCGCCTCGGGCACCGACTCCGGTTCGATGTGATCGAGTTTGCGTTCGATCAGCATGACGTCATGTGAGCTTCGAATCAGCTCTCGCGCAATGGAACGGCCTACGGCGCCGGCTCCGGCGATGGCGACCTTCATCGAGAACTTCCAATCACGTTGTAGTGCAACACAGTCGCAGTCTTGTTGTGGGGGGCGGCGTACGGATCAGTCATCTGCGGCCTCCCTCAGTCGTCGCTCGGCGGCGGGTTGCCGGCCAGTGCGACAGCTTCGGCGACGGTTCCCGACACGGCGGCGATGTAGACCTGATCGTCGGCCTGGATGACAGTCTTGCGGTCGGGGAGAATGCCGGTCCCGAAGCGGATGATGAAGGCGACTCTCGAACTGGTCGCGCCCTCGAGGAGCGCGATCGGCTTGCCCGCCCAATCCTCGTGCAGGGCAAGTTCGGTGATGGCGACAGTGCCCGAAGGATCGCGCCACTTCGCAGTCTGACTTTCCTTGGTCAACGTGTGCAGGAAACGATCCGTCGACCACGGCACGGTGGCGACCGTGGGAATGCCGAGTCGCTCGTAAACGGCGGCACGCTTGGCGTCGTAAATACGTGCGACGACGCGTTCGACGCCGAAAGTCTCGCGTGCGACTCGCGCTGCGATGATGTTGGAATTGTCTCCCGAGGACACCGCGGCAAAGGCGTCGGCCCGCTCGATTCCCGCCCGGACCAGCACGTCACGGTCGAACCCCATTCCCAGAACCTTGGTTCCCGGGAAGTCGAGATCGAGACGCAGAAACGCACTCTGATCGCGGTCGATGACGGCGACCTCATGTCCGATCCTGGTCAGAGACGCGGCGAGGGAAGAACCCACTCGACCGCACCCCATGATGACGACATACACGCCCTACTCCGTTCATGGACCCTCATGGCGCGATTGCACGCCGAATCGAACGGTACAGCCCCTCACGGGAAGAGCAAGTACAACGGTCGCTCGCGTGCCGGTTGTCACGACAAAAGGTGAAGTTGGGGCTCTGATGACTCCGAATCGGGCGAGACGGCTTACGCTTTGCACGTGTCTAAGCTCTCGACCGCTACCAAGCGGCTCCTGCTCGGTCGGCCGTTCCGAAGCGACAAACTCGGGCACACGCTGCTACCCAAGCGAATTGCACTACCGGTCTTCGCGTCCGACGCGATGTCGTCCGTCGCGTATGCCCCCGAAGAAATCTTCCTGGTTCTCTCCGTCGCGGGTATTTCCGCGTATGCGTACACCCCCTGGATCGGATTGTCCGTCGCCATCGTCATGGCTGTGGTGGTGGCGAGCTACCGCCAGAACGTCCACGCATACCCCTCCGGTGGCGGCGACTACGAGGTCGCGACGGTCAACCTCGGCCCGACCGCCGGTCTGACCGTCGGTAGTGCGCTGATGGTCGACTACGTGCTGACGGTCGCCGTGTCGATCTCGTCGGCGGCGTCGAACATCGGCTCGGCTCTGCCGTTCGTCGCGCAGCACAAGGTGTTGTTCGCGGTTGCGGCGATCGTGTTGCTGACCGCGGTCAACCTTCGCGGTATCCGTGAATCGGGGACCGCGTTCGCAATTCCGACCTACGCATTCATCGTCGGCATGTTCCTGATGCTCGGGTGGGGATTCTTCCGGATCTACGTCCTCGGTGAGGATGTGCACGCGGAATCGTCGTCGTTCACGCTCAACGCCGAGGATTCGCATCTGTACGGAATTGCCTTCGCGTTCCTGATCGCCCGCGCATTCTCCTCGGGCTGTGCCGCACTGACCGGCGTCGAGGCCATCAGCAACGGCGTACCGGCGTTCCAGAAGCCGAAGTCGCGCAACGCTGCCACGACCTTGCTGCTGCTCGGGTCGATCGCCATCGTCCTGCTGATGGGCATCATCATCCTGGCTCAGAAGATCGGCATCGTCTACGCACACAATCCGCAGGAACAGCTGGTCGGAGCGCCGGAGGGCTACCATCAGAAGACCTTGATCGCGCAGATCGCCGAAGCCGTGTTCAGTGGTTTCCCGATCGGTTTCTTCTTCATGGCGATCGTCACGGCACTGATCCTGGTTCTGGCCGCGAACACCGCGTTCAACGGATTTCCGGTACTCGGATCGATCCTGGCGCAGGATCGGTACCTACCGCGTCAGCTGCACACGCGCGGCGACCGACTGGCATTCAGCAACGGAATCCTCTTCCTCTCCGGTGCTGCCATCGCATTCGTCGTGGTGTTCGGCGCCGAGGTCACCAAGCTCATCCAGTTGTACATCGTCGGCGTCTTCGTCTCGTTCGTGCTCAGCCAGACGGGCATGATCAAGCACTGGACTCGGCATCTGAAGTCCGAGACCGACAAGGCGCAACGGGCCCGTATGCAGCGCTCGCGAGTGATCAATTCGATCGGTCTGGCAATGACTGCCACCGTCTTGATCATCGTTCTGATCACCAAGTTCGCTGCCGGCGCATGGATCGCCATCGTCGCGATGGTCGCGATCTTCATCGTGATGAAGATGATCCGCAAGCACTACGACAGCGTCGCAGCCGAGCTCGAGGAGCAGGAGTGGGACGGCGTACTGCCCAGCCGCACGCACTCGATCGTGCTCGTCTCGAAGTTGCACATGCCGACGATGCGAGCTCTCGCCTACGCGCGAGCCACGCGACCGGACACCCTCGAAGCCATCACGGTCAATGTCGACGAGCCGGACACCCGTGCACTCGTGCGTGAGTGGGAGAAGAGCGACGTGACGGTTCCGCTCAAGGTGATCGAGTCGCCGTACCGCGAAATCACCAAGCCGGTTCTCGATTACGTCAAGCGTGTACGACGCGATGCTCCGCGTGACGTCGTCACCGTCTTCATTCCCGAGTACGTCGTCGGACACTGGTGGGAGCAGATCCTGCACAATCAGAGCGCGCTTCGTCTGAAGAGTCGTCTGCTTTTCCAGCCCGGCGTGATGGTGACCAGCGTTCCGTGGCAGCTGAGTTCGTCGGCAAAGGCGAAGCCGCTCGACATCGAGAAGACCGCAGGTGCCACGCGTCGCGGTTACGACACCGGCGAGAAATGATCACCGGCGAAAAATGATCGGCAACATCGAAATGGCAGGCGTAGTTCGTTGAGTGAGAATTGGACCGGACAGACCTTCGAGGTCGATCTGGGCAACCCCGGTCACGGCGGGTTCGTCGTCGCCCGGCACGAGGGGCGGGTCGTGTTCGTCCGTCACGGTTTGCCGGGGGAGCGGGCGCTGGTCCGGGTGACCGAGGACAAGGGCGGATCGTTCTGCCGCGCCGACGCGATCACCGTTCTCGACGCTTCTCCGCATCGGATCGATCCGACATGCCCGATCTCCGGCCCGGGCGGGGCGGGCTGCTGCGACTACTCGCACGCGGATCTGAGCGTCCAACGTGAGATGAAGACCTCGGTCGTGCGGGAGCAGCTTCTGCGACTGGCTCGTGTCGAATCGGACGTCGAGGTAGAGGAACTGCCCGGAACCGGAGGCGGAACGGGTTGGCGCACGCGAGTCCGGTTGGCGGTGGACGGGCACGGTGTCGCCGGATACCACGCGTACCGCAGCAACCGGATCGTCACAGACCTGCGGTGCACCCAGATCGATCAGAGCGCGTACGACGGTCTCGGCGGTGCGCAGTGGGCGCCAGGTAGCGAGCTGCAGGTCGTTCTCGACGCTGCGGGCGAGCGGCACGTCGTGGAAATCGCGGCACCCGCGGTGGCCAAGACGGGACGGCGGACGCCCGGGCGACGCGGCGCGATGGCACGCCGAGCGGCAAGCGGCGGCCCGCGAAAGACCCGAGTTGCCATCGGATCGGACACAGTGACCGAGCGCGTCGGCAGTCGAGAATGGGCGCTGGCCGCGACCGGTTTCTGGCAGGCCCATCGCGGCGCTGCGGCCGCGTACTCACAGGTGGTCGGGGAGTGGGCCGGAGCCGCTACCGCGGACACGGCCTGGGATCTCTACGGCGGTGTCGGCGTGTTCGCAGCTGTGCTCGCCGAGCTTGTCGGGCCGTCCGGCGTGGTGGAGTCCGTCGAATCTTCGGCGCGTGCAGTCGCGGACGGGCAGGCAGCGCTGTCCGATCTCGGTCAGGTGCGCTTCCACAGCGCCCGCGTCGAGAACATCATCGCGGATCTGGAGCGTTCGCCTGCTGTCGTCGTGCTCGACCCGCCACGTGCGGGGGCCGGCCGTCCGGTCGTGGAAGCTCTCGCCTCAACGGGCGCTGAGCGGATAGTCCACATCGGGTGCGACCCGGCGTCGTTCGGTCGCGATATCGGCCTCTACCTGGAGCAGGGCTTCAGAATCGGTGGCCTCCGGGCGTTCGACGCGTTCCCCCAGACTCACCACATGGAGTGCATCGCGCTCCTCGAACGCTGAGACGTCCCGAAATCTTTCCCTGAAACGGTGTGACGCTTCTCGCGTTCACAACAGTTGCTTGCATTACGCAACTAATCGTATAGTTTCGTTCTGCAAGTAGTTTTCCGTTTTCAAGTCACGGCTCGTTCGGGCCACTCGAATTCAGGGGTAGGCAATGTCGGTACAGCCGGAGACGGCCCAAGCGCTCGTCGACACGATCTTCATGTTCGGCAGATCGCTGCGAGCCGCGGTCACCACCGGTGCAGACAGCCTGCTGCCGCCTGCGCTGGTCAGTGTGTTGTTCATGCTGGCAGCGCGTGGGGAGTGCCGACAGAACGAATTGGCCGTCGATCTGTGTGTCAGTCAGTCGTCGCTCAGCCGACAAATGTCGGATCTGGTCGACGCTGGGTATGTCGAGAGAAATCCCGATCCGGCTGACAAGCGGGCGTTCCGCATCCGAGTATCGGAAGAGGGACACGACGTTTTACGGAGAACCACGCAGCGGCGTGCGGCGCGTTTGCGCAACATGCTCGAAGACTGGAGCCAGGAAGAGGCCATGGCCGCAGTGACATCGCTGCAACGTCTCAACGAGACGTTCGGCGCATCGAATCGGCAGGCCTCACCGGCAGTTCCGCACACGGGCGTAGAAAGTATTGGGAGATAAGGCACATGGCAGCAACAGTAGGAGAAACCCGGGCAAGTACCGGAGGTGACGGATCGGCTCGCGAAGCGGGCGCGATGACTCACCGCGAAATTCTCGAAGCACTCACCGGACTCATCGCAGCGCTGTTCACCGCGCTGCTCAGTAGCACCATCGTTTCCACAGCGCTTCCCACGATCATCGGTGAACTGCACGGAACTCAGACGCAGTACGCCTGGATCATCACGACAGCGTTGCTCGCCACCGCGGCGTCGACGCCGATCTGGGGCAAGCTTGCCGACCTCTACAACAAGAAGGTCCTGGTCCAGACCGCGATCGTCATCTTCGTGATCGGCTCGGTCATCGCCGGCGCGGCGCACAACGTTCCGTTGCTGCTCGGTGCGCGTGTCATCCAGGGCATCGGTATGGGCGGTCTGACCGCTCTCGTCGTAGCCATCATCGGCACGATCATCCCGCCGCGAGATCGCGGTCGCTATTCCGGATACATGGGTGCGGCCATGGCCGTCTCGATGTCCGGTGGACCGATCCTCGGCGGCGTCCTCGTGGACACTGCCGGCTGGCGCTGGTGCTTCTATGTATGTGTTCCGCTGGCAGTCATCGCATTGTTCCTGCTTCAGCGCACACTGCACGTCGAGACCGTGAAGAAGGACAACGTCTCCATCGACTGGATGGGCGCCACCTTGCTCACCGCCGGTGTCAGCGTCCTGCTGATCTGGGTTTCGTTTGCCGGTCAGGACGACTACTACGCCTGGTTCTCGAAGGAGTCGGCCTTCTTCGTCATCGGTGGTCTGGCCCTGCTCGGCCTGACGATGTTCGTCGAATCCAAGGTCAAGGATCCGATCCTGCCGATCAAGATCATCACCGAGCGCACCACGGCTCTCGCGATCATCGCCTCGATCGCAGTTGGTGTCGGCCTCTTCGGCGCGACGACGTTCCTGACGCAGTACTTCCAGACCGCACGCGGATTCGATCCCACCGAAGCCGGATTGCTCACCATTCCGATGGTCGCAGGCATGCTCGTCGCCTCGGTCGGCTCGGGCCAGCTGATCACCAAGTTCGGTCAGTGGAAGCCCTTCATCGTCGCCGGCGCAGTTCTGCTGCTGGTCGGTTTCGGGCTGCTGTCGACGATCGACCACGCAACCAGCCTGTGGACAATCGGAATCTTCATCGCCATCGTGGGTCTCGGTACCGGCATGCTGATGCAGAACATCGTTCTCGCCGTGCAGAACACGGTCAGCGTCGAGAACATCGGCGCGGCCAGCAGTATCGTGGCGTTCTTCCGCACCTTCGGCGGCGCGATCGGCGTGTCGGTGCTCGGTTCGATTCTTGCGACCCGCGTCAAGACACTGACAGTCGATTCGGTCTCCACCTTGCCGCCCGAGCAGCAGGCAGTAGCTGGCAAGAGCCTCCAGGACGGCCTCGACCTGAGCAATATGCCTGACTTCGTCTCGCAGATCGTTCGGTTCGCCTACGGCGACGCAACAGGACGGATCTTCCTGGTCGCAGCGGTCGTCGCCGTGGTCACGCTCGTGTCGGTCATCTTCATCCCGAACCGTCCGTTGCGCACCACCATCGACATGGCAACCCCCGACGCCGAGCAGAAGTTCGAAGAAGAACGCGAAGAGAAGAACGAGGAGAAGAACCTCACTCGCTGATCCGCAAGCCCGGCTGGTCTACTGCCGGCCGCGTCTTCTGAATTACTGTTGTCACGCCATAGCCCATCGAACGCGGACCGAGATCGATTCTTCGATCTCTCCGCGTTCGACGGCTATCGGGGCCGAATCCGCTTTCATCGCCGCGACACGTCCGCGCATCGGCACGATCTGGTCGAAGTCCTCGAGCACCTCGAGGACTTCGACCAGATCTTTGTCTGCCAGGTCTGCGAACTGTCTGGCCTTCGATTCGGCTGCCGTCCAGGCCAATTCGCGTGCTCTTGTCGCCAGATCGCTGCGGTCGTCGAGATCGAACTCCAGTCCGTCGAGCCGAATCGCGTCGCCACCCACCGATACACATGCCGCGATGACGGCAGCGGGGGAGTTCGCCGCTTCCGGCTCCAGCTCTCGCAGTACGACTCGGAAAGTTGTCGATGCCGTGAATCCTGTTGTCTCCTGGCGGCCTCCGTCGCTCCACTGAGTCTGCGGATGGACGCTCAGCCCGGCGGTGGTGAGGTCCGCTCCGCGCACACCGCGCGCGTGCAGGGTCTCGGTCAGCGCAGTGGACAGACGCGCGACGGCGTCGAATGCGTCGGAAACGGCCGTCTGTGTCACCGATACTCCGATCGTCAATCGCACGATGTCGGGAACAGCTGTTGCAGTGGCAGTTCCGGTCACCGTGACAGTGGACGGCTCCGAGGTGAAGGCGGTGGTGGGCACGTGTGGCTCCTATCCGATTCGTCCGGCGGATATGACACTCCGCAACATCAGGTCCAATTGCTCGTAGGCGCCCGCAGCCAGTCGTTCGAGAAGCGCAAGTTTCAACTCGGGTGCCTGTGCGGTCAGTTCTGCATATCGCTCCGGAGTCAGCACGGCCACGGTGACCGTGGAATCGGCGCGGATGTCGTTGAGGAACGGAGTGTCGAGGAACATCGTCATCTCGCCGAACGTCATTCCGGCGGAGAGCGTCGTGATGCGGTGCTCGACCCCGTGCGCGTCGGTGAACATGGTGCTGACCTGGCCACTGAGAATCAGGTAGAAGCCAGACGCCGATTCACCTCGGCGGGCGATCTTCTCGCCGCGGGCATAGGTTCGCGTCTCCAACTCTGCCGAGAATCCCTCGATCTGTGCCGCGGACAGAGCATCGAGAACTGGGTGGTCCTCGATCGAGATCGTCGACGCCTGCCGTTCGGCCTCACAATGCACCGCAAGCAGCGTGTCTTCGCACCACTGCATGGCGGAATCGAGATCCGCAAAAACCCGACCACTTCTTCTGGCGGGGTCGATGCTCGAACTTCGTTGTCCCAGCAGTCCTTGCGGATCGACGACGGCCACAGCACAAGCCTGCTCGGCCAGCTGAACCTGCAGCGCAGTGATCATGCGCACCGCGACGTCGCTGGCGTCGTCGACGCGGCGGACGTCGATGACGACAACTTCGAGGCCCTCGTCCACCGAGCCGATTTCGCGGACCGCCGATTCGGCACCGGTGAAGAGGAGATCGCCGTGCAGTTCGTAGACCCGGCTGCGCTTGCCGACGTCGTCGAGCACGGCCTGTTCGGTCGGGGTGCGTCGTACTCGCGACGGTGCTTCGATGACGCTGTATCTGGCCCGGATCGACGAGCGTGACGCCCGCGTCACGTGGAGGAAGTGCAGTTCGAGTTCCTTCGACAGTGCCCGGGCAGAAGCAACTCCGCGAACACTGTTGCCGTGAACGTCGAGCCTGGGGGAGTACACGGCGATGCCGATCTGGCCCGGCAGAACCGCCAGCACTCCGCCGCCGACACCGCTCTTGGCCGGCAATCCGACCTCTACCAGCCACTTGCCGGCGCCGTCGTACATCCCGCAGGTTGCCATGACACTGAGGACCTGTTCGACGCCTGCGGGTGCCAGCGCACGCTCGTGGGTGAGCGGATTGACGCCGTTGTTCGCCATCGTCGCAGCCATCAGACTCAGATCACGGCAGGTCACGTCGATCGAACACTGACGGAAGTACAGGTCGACGGCCTCGTCGGGATTGCCGGTGATGACGTCGAAGGATCGCAGCATGTGGCCGATCGCACGGTTGCGGTGACCGGTGCGGGCCTCGGAGGTGTAGACGGCTTCGTTGAAGGTCAGCTCGCGGCCTGCGTATCGCGAGTACGCCGAGCGGATGCGCTCGAAGCGGGCCTCGGGATTCGGTCCGGCAACCAGTGATGCAGCGGTGATCGCCCCGGCATTGATCATGGGGTTTCGTGGCCGTTCGGTGAGCGGGTCGAGGCTGATTTCGTTGAACGGCTCGCCGGATGGTTCGACGTCGATTTTCGCGGCAACCGCCTCGCTTCCTCGATCGGCGAGAGCCAAGGCGTAGGTGAAGGGCTTCGAGATCGACTGAATGGTGAACGGGATTCGCGAGTCACCGATCTCGTAGACGTAACCGTCTACGGTGGCGATGCAGATTCCGAACGAATCGGGGGCGACCGCCGCGAGTTCGGGGATGTAGTCGGCCAACTCGCCTTCGTCGAGTGATCGGACTTCGTCGAACACTCGCGTTATCAGGTCGTCGACCACAGTTCCCATACGTCGACCTTAAGCTGACATGGCGGTCGTTTTGTGGAAGAAGAGTTGCCGAGTCGATCGCGACGGATCCCATTTGTCTGTGATTGCGATCACGAGCGATCCGCGGGATTTCGCTGTTACGCGAAGTCACACCGGAATCGGGCCGAGTCCGCGTGTCGGTTCGCCGGAACGCTCCGTAGACTGGCAGCACTGTCGCGAAGACAGCCGCGGCGCGCACCGGTGCAGCTGTGAAGCACGGAGGGAGCGATCTCGTTGGGTGTTCTTGCCCGCATTCAGGGTCCTGACGATCTACGTCAGTTGAGCCACGCCGAGATGACGGAGTTGGCCGACGAGATTCGTGAGTTCCTCGTGCTGAAGGTCGCTGCGACCGGTGGTCACCTCGGGCCCAACTTGGGCGTCGTGGAGTTGACCCTCGCACTGCACCGAATTTTCGACTCGCCGCAGGACGCGATCATCTTCGACACGGGCCATCAGGCCTATGTACACAAGATCCTCACCGGTCGTCAGGATCAGTTCGACACTCTGCGTAAGCAGGGTGGACTGTCCGGGTATCCGTGCCGCGCCGAGAGCGAACACGACTGGGTCGAGTCTTCTCACGCTTCCGCCGCGTTGTCCTATGCCGACGGCCTCGCGAAGGCCTTCGCGCTGACGGGTCAGAATCGCCACGTAGTTGCCGTCGTCGGTGACGGCGCGCTGACCGGCGGAATGTGTTGGGAAGCTCTCAACAACATCGCGGCAGGCAAGGACCGTTCGGTGGTGATCGTCGTCAACGACAACGGTCGCTCGTACGCACCGACCATCGGCGGACTCGCCGACCATCTCTCGGCACTGCGCACTGCGCCGAGTTACGAGCGCGCCCTCGACAGTGGCCGACGCATGGTCAAGAGACTGCCCTGGGTGGGGCGCACCGCGTACTCCGTCCTGCACGGAATGAAGGCGGGTCTCAAAGACGCGGTCAGCCCTCAGGTCATGTTCACCGATCTGGGTATCAAGTATCTCGGACCGGTGGACGGACACGACGAAGCCGCCATGGAATCGGCATTGCGCCGGGCAAAGGCCTACGGCGGACCGGTCATCGTCCATGCCGTCACTCGTAAGGGCAACGGTTACGCACACGCCGAGAACGACGTGGCCGACCAGATGCATGCCACCGGTGTCATCGATCCCGTCACCGGTCGCGGCACCAAGTCGTCTGCGCCGGACTGGACGTCGGTCTTCTCGGCCGCGTTGATCGAGCAGGCTTCGCGTCGTGAGGACATCGTCGCCATCACCGCGGCGATGGCCGGGCCCACCGGCCTCGCGGCCTTCGGTGAGAAGTTCCCCGATCGGATCTTCGACGTCGGTATTGCAGAGCAGCATGCGATGACCTCGGCCGCCGGTCTTGCACTTGGCGGACTTCACCCCGTCGTTGCTATCTACTCGACCTTCCTCAATCGGGCTTTCGACCAGTTGTTGATGGACGTCGCTCTACTCAAGCAACCGGTCACAGTCGTGCTCGACCGCGCCGGGGTCACCGGAGTCGACGGCGCCAGCCACAACGGCGTCTGGGATCTTTCGCTGCTCGGAATCATCCCGGGGATCCGCGTCGCGGCACCGCGTGACGCAGACACGCTGCGGGAAGAGTTGGACGAGGCGCTTCTCGTCGACGACGGCCCAACCGTCGTTCGTTTCCCGAAGGGCGCTGTACCCGAAGCGATTCCGGCCGTGAAGCGACTCGACGGAATGGTCGACGTTCTCAAGTCCAGCGAGGGTGAGCGCGGCGACGTGCTCCTCGTCGCGGTGGGCCCGTTTGCATCCCTGGCACTCGAGATTGCCGAGCGGCTCGACAAGCAGGGCATCTCGGTTGCCGTCGTCGATCCGCGGTGGGTTCTGCCGGTCGCGGATTCGCTGGTGAAGATGGCGGACAAGTACGCCCTCGTGGTCACCATCGAAGACGGTGGTCTGCACGGCGGCATCGGTTCGACGGTCTCGGCCGCGATGCGGGCAGCCGGAGTGCACACGTCGTGCCGCGACATGGGCGTTCCCCAGCAGTTCCTCGATCACGCCAGCCGCGAGGCCATCCACAAGGAACTCGGACTCACGGCTCAGGACCTCTCCCGCAAGATCACCGGCTGGGTGGCGGGGATGGGCAGCGTCGGTGTCCACGTCCAGGAAGGCGCGTCCTCGGCGTCGGCTCAGGGCGAAGTCGCGCAAGGCTGACAGCTCGTCTCACGATAATCTTCACTACGATCTCGAAAAGCGGTGGCCCACGGATCAATCCGAGGGCCACCGCTTTCGGTGAAATCGTGAGAGTTCGCTACTGGACGGATTCGAGTGTGCTGCCTCGCGTTTCCTTCACGAACCTCAGGACGACGAACAGCGACAACACTGCCATGACGGCGTAGCCGGCGTAGGTGTACGACAGATTCCAATCGGCCAGTGCCGGGAACGTCCAGGACACCAGGAAGTTCGCGACCCAGTTGGTGGCGGTCGCAATTCCCACTGCTGCAGCACGCACGCGGTTGGGGAACATTTCGGAGATCAACACCCAGACGACCGGGCCCCAGGACAAGGCGAAGAAGAACACGAATGCGTTCGCCCCGATAAGAGCGATAGTGGCATTGGCTCCGGTCAGCGTGGCCACGGATTCGCCGATCTCGTTCTTGGTCACTGTTGCCGAATGGAAACAGAACGCTGCGGTGCCCAGTGAGATGGCCATACCGGCGGAACCGACCAGCAACAACGGCTTTCGACCGACCCGGTCGATGACGGCGATGGCGACGAACGTACCGACGATGTTGACCAAGGCGCTCACGACGCTGATCAGCAGGGACCGGTCAGCGCCGAATCCGACCGCCTGCCAGAGGGTGCTCGAGTAGTAGAAGATCACGTTGATGCCGACCAACTGCTGCAACGCGGCGAGTGCAATACCGACCCACACCAGATGGGAAACCCCGAGCCGCTTCGAGAAGAGTTGGCGGACTGTGGTCTTGGCTTGCTTCTCCGTCAGAGATTCGCGGATCTCGTTCATGCGTTCGGTGACGGCGTCGTGATCTCCACCTTCGAGATCGGAGATGATCTTGCGAGCACGATCGTCCTTGCCCTGCGCCACGAGGAACCGTGGAGACTCGGGAATCGTGGTTGTCATGATCAGGTACAGGACTGCGGGAACCGCCTCGAGCATCAGCATCCACTGCCAGGCTTCGAGGCCTGCGATCTGATTGCGATCACCACCGGCCGCGGCCTGGAGGGCGTAGTTGACCAACTGTGACACGGCGATTCCGAGAACGATAGCCAGTTGGTACATCGAGCCGAGACGTCCGCGAATCGCGGCGGGGGAGATCTCCGCGATGTAGGCCGGGGCGATGACTGACGCGAAACCTACTGCCAGGCCGCCGACCACGCGCCAGAACGTGAGGTCGTAGACGCTGAACGGAATTGCGGAGCCTACGGCGCCGATGATGAACAACACCGCGGCTATCTGCATGACGCGGATGCGGCCGAGTCGGTCGGCGAGTGTGCCTGCGATCCAGGCGCCGAGTGCTGCGCCGAGCAGAGTCAGTGAGACCGTGAGCCCGGTGCCCGAGGCGCCGATGTCGTACTTGTCTCGGATCGCACCGACCGCCCCGTTGATGACGGCGGTGTCGTATCCGAACAGAAAACCGCCGAGCGCGGCGGCGCCGGCGAAGAGCACTGCATGTCCGACGTCGGCGCGAGTAGCGCCTGATCCTCCGCCGGAGGCGGTTCCGCTGAATGCCATTCCTGCCCCCTCAAAGGCCCTACGGTCGACACCCCGATGCGCCGATCCATCCGCGAGCACTCTGCACGCTACGCCCACCCGGGCAGATTTGGCGGGGACTCACGCGCCGTTACCCAGCTGAGTCCATTCCCGCAGCGAATCAGCTGGACACAGTAATGCCGTATTGATTGCAGTTATTATGCAAACAATATGGTAAGTGCAGGTGAGGGCGCTTTACTCGCCCGAGCGGCGCTCGGCTTTTGCTGCGATGTCTTCGAGATCCTTCGCCATGAATTTCCGGGTCACCCGCGCGCCCAACCGACCGAATACCGCTGTGAAGATCTTCGAGATACGTGAAGTGGATTCGGATTCACCGGAGAAATACATCTCGAGGATCGTGCCTGTGGCGTCAGGCTTCAGCGTGAACCCACTCGTGTAGTTCATGCCGTGGGAGTTGGCTTTGACGACGGTGCGGGTGGGAGCCTCGACCTCGGTGACCCACATGTCCTCGGTTGCTTCCTTGCCCATCATCTTCCGAGTTTCACGCCACTTGGTGCCGACGGCGTATCCCTCTCCGGCGAGCCGTTCGATACGGATCACGCCGGAGAGGGTGTCGGCAGCGTTGTCGAGGTCCGTCAGGACCTGCCACACAGTGTCCGCCGGTGCGTTGACGTGCCTGGTTACGGAGATCGAAAGTTCGGCCATGCAGGTGAGCATAAAGACCGTGACCGACACTGCATCTTTTCTAGGCGGAGGCGCGCTTTGCGGCTTCGCTCAACGTCGGTGTGATCTGGCCGAGGACCCAAGGCGTGCTCAGGACGTTGACGTTGCTCAGTCCGCCGATGACGCGGGTGTCGCTGAGGAATGCGGTGGATCCGCGTTTGACCGCGTCGAGTCCACCGACTGCGGGTATGCCGGACGGATCACCGGAGCCGTCGGTGAAGCCGACGATCACATCGGCGTCGATGTCGGCGATGTTCTCGTAGGAGATCGTCTTGAAGAACGATCCACCTGCATTGTCCGCGGCTAGCTTCTCGACGCCCGGTGCGTTGACGAACCCGAGTTCGGTCAGCACCTGGACCCGCGGATCAGTGGGCAGATAGACGTTGATGTTGCTCGAATCGGTGTCGAAGTTGACCACTGCCAATGTCTTTCCGGCGAACTCCGGGTGGGCTGTGGCGGTATCGGCGAGAGTCGCGTCGAGGCCGTCGACGAGCTTGTCGGCCTCTTCGCTCTTGCCGACTGCCTTGCCGACGATGCGGGTCTGGTCCTGCCAGGATGTCTGCCAGGCCGCGCCGGGGTAGGCGGCCGTCGGTGCGATCTTGCTCAGTTGGTTGTAGACGGATTCCTCGAAGCCCTCGTACGGCGCGAGGATGACGTCGGGGGTCAACGACGCGATGGACTCGATCGGCGGTTCTCCGCTGGCCGGCATGTCGAAGAGCGTTGTCTTGTCCGCGTCGAAGTAGTCCTGCGCCCAGGGCATGACGCCGTTGTCGTCCGCGCCGTAGGTGTACTTGGGCTGTCCGACCGGAGTCAGATCGAGTGCGTACAGGATGTCCTGCGCGTTCCATCCGAGGGTGACGAGGCGCTCGGGCTTCGAGTCGATGGTCGTGGTGCCGAAGGTGTTCTCGATGCTGACGGGGAATCCGCCCGTACCTTGGGATGGCGTGGATGTGCCTGAATCCGAGGAGCACGAGACAAGTGCGGTGACCGCGATTGCAGCCGCACCGAGGGCAGTGAAGCCCCGAACAGAAGTTTTCATGAAGGGCAGCCTAACCTACTGAATTTCGGCAGCCAAACGAAACCGATTGTGCCGTTTATGCAGGTGGGAGTCGGATCTGGACCGCGTTTCTCAGTGCACCGTTTCGGTGGGCAATACTTTCCTCGTGCGATCACAGCAGAAGATTCTCGGCGCCGCCCTCGGACTGATCGAAGGTGGCGGATTCGAGGCTGTGAACATTGCCGCAGTTGCCACCGCGGCCGGTGTCTCGCGCCAGACGGTGTACTCGATTTTCGGCACACGTGAGGAGGTCGTCTCCCAGGCGATGGGCGGTCTCGCTGTCGAGGTTCTCGGGGAGATCACGGCACAGGTGGAGTCGGTCGACACGGCGTGTGATTACGTCGTCGAATTCATCGTTGCCGCGCGAACTGCCGTGCGTGCTCACCCGGTGCTCGCGACTCTGCTCCTCGCCGAGCGGGGAAACCCTGTCTTCGATCTCGAAATGATGAGTCGAGCAATACCTTTCGCTGGTCAGATGCTCACCCCTATGGTCGAACGTGGCCTCGCCACCGAGGCGGAGTTGGATGAGATAGTGGAAATTGCCGTGCGACTGGGGCTTTCGGTTGTTGCATTCGACAGTGACCTCGTACATTCCGACGACTCCTTGCGGGCCTTTCTCTCGAGGTGGCTCGGGCCCGCAATCCGGTCGACCTCGTAGTTCCTTGCCTGCTCCGCCAAAACCTTGACACTCGAGCGTCAGAGTGTCTAGTTTTGGCGTGCCCGGAATTCTCTGGCGACATTCTTCGAGGGAGCACCAGTCATGTCCGGAGTGAAACGTAGATCGTTCTTGGCCGGTACGGCCGCCGTGGGAGTCGCGATGATGGCGCCACGCACTGCCAGGGCTGCAACAGGGATTCCGCTGACACGTGAAGTGCACCGTGTCGTGGTTATCGGATCGGGGTTCGGCGGCGGGGTGACGGCACTTCGCCTGGCCGAGGCGGGGGTTCCGGTCACTTTGCTGGAGAGAGGGATTCGGTGGCAGACCGGGCCGAATGCCGAAACTTTCCCGCACCCCGCCAGCCCGGACAAGCGCATCCTCTGGCATCAGTCCAACCCGACTCTGTTCGGCAGGCCGGCGATCTTCGAGCCATACGCGGGTTTGTTGGAGACGGTGACCGGTGAGAACATGACCGCGATCTGCGCAGCCGGTGTGGGCGGCGGATCGCTTGTGTACCAAGGGATGACGCTGCAACCGGAAGAAGCGGTCTTCAACACGCACTTTCCGGAGGAGCTCGATTACGCACGAATGGGCCGCGTCCATTACCCGCGGGTGGCGCGGATGCTGCAAGTGGAAACTGCACCAGACGAACTGATTTCCAGCCCGAACTACGAGGCGGCACGTGTATTCGCGCGTAACGCAACGCGTTCCGGTCTACCCGTGTCGAAGATTCCGATGCCGATCGACTGGAACTTCGCGTTGGCCGAACTGAGGGGTGAGATGAAGCCGTCTTACACCAACGGTGACGGCGCGCTCGGTGTCAACAACGGTGGCAAGCATTCGGTGGATGTCACCTACATTGCGGCTGCGGAAGCGACCGGATTGGTGAATGTGGAGACTCTGCACCAGGTCACCGATGTCGAGCGGGCCGCCGACGGACGGTGGCGCGTGTACGTGGACCGGACCGACATTTCCGGCAAGATTCTCGAGAACAAGATCTTGACGACGGATGCGCTCGTGATGGCTGCAGGCAGCATGAACACCACCAAACTCCTGGTCCGCGCCGCGGCGACGGGGCGGATCACGGATCTGCCGGACGAGCTCGGCGCAGGGTGGGGGACCAATGCCGATCGGATCTACATCTGGTCGGATCTCGCCGAGAACTTCGGTGCGACGCAGGGCGGGCCGGTCGTCTACGGCAGCCGGAACTGGGACGACCCGCATAATGCGTTCACCGTCATTCAGGCGTCGTTCCCGCCCGTTGCGTTCGACGCTCACAGCACGGTGATGGTCGGATTCGGTGTGAGCGGCGACCGAGGTCGGTTCGTGTACGACTCGGCGCGGGGTGAGGCGGTGCTCCGTTGGCCGAAGGACGGGGATTCGGCGATCCAGCAAGGCCACATCGGACCTGCGGCCCAGCAGATCGCGGCAGGAGGACTGCTCACCGACACCAACGCGTTACTGCCGTCCACCTGGCATCCCCTAGGCGGTGCCTGCATGAACTCGGTGTGCGATCTTGATGGGCGGGTTCTGGGCCAGCGGGGGTTGTACGTGCTCGACGGCGCTCTGCTGCCGGGGAACTCCGCTGCGTGCAATCCGTCGATGACCATCGCCGCCGTCGCGGAGCGCGCGCTCGAGAACATCGTGAAAGACGATGTGGGAACACTCTTCTGAGCCTGCAGAACGTCACGGACGGCGCACCCGAGGGCACGCCGTCCGTGACGGGTCGATCGACTGACTCAGACGCTGGCAACACCGGGCGCGAGGAAGCGCTTGCCGTTGACGGCCTCGGAGGTACCGGTCCGGTCCAGGTACGGCGTGATGCCGCCGTTCCAGAATCCGAATCCGCCGCCGAGCAGCAGGCAGAGGTCGATGTCCTCGGCTGCCGCTACGACGCCCTCGTCGAGCATGATCTGAATTTCCTCGGCAAATGCACGACGTGTGCGCTCGAGGACCTCTTCCGAAGTTGACACCTTGTCACCCTGCGGCCACAGTGCGGCGACCTCGGGGTCGACGGCCTGACCGTTCTCGCCCCAGGTCCACACGCCGGGCTTGCGGGCCTCGACGAGTGCTTCGAGTCCGGGTGAGCTCTTGAACCGGTCCGGGTACGACTCCTGCAGGGTCTCACCGGTGTGCAGTGCCACTGCGGGTCCGACGAGGGCCAGCAAGGTGAACGGCGACATGGGCATGCCGAGTTCGGCGATGGCATTGTCTGCGACGTCGAAGGGGGTGCCTTCGTCGACGGCGGACATGACCTCACCCAAGGTGCGGGTGACGAGGCGGTTGAAGACGAAGCCGGCCTTGTCGCCGCAGAGGACGGCGGACTTCTTCAGCGACTTCGCGGTGGCGAAAGCCGTTGCGAGAGTGGCATCATCGGTCTTGCTGCCCTTGATGATCTCGAGGAGGGGAAGAACGGCCACCGGGTTGAAGAAGTGGAAGCCGACCACACGCTCGGGATGCTCGAGGCCGGACGCCATTTCCGTGATGGAGAGCGAAGAGGTGTTGGTGGCGAGGATGGTTTCGGGAGCAATGAACTGCTCGAGTTCCGCGAAGACCTTCTTCTTGACGTCCATGTTCTCGAAGACGGCTTCGATGACGAAGTCGGTCTTGGCGAACGCGGCCTTGTCGAGGGAACCGGAGACGAGCGCCTTGAGGCGGTTCGCAGCGTCGGGGGACATGCGCCCCTTGCCCTGGAGCTTCTCGATCTCGGTGTGGACGTAGCCGACACCCTTGTCGATGCGTTCCTGGTCGATGTCGGTCAGGATGACCGGCACCTTGAGCTGGCGGACGAAGAGCAGCGCGAGCTGGCTGGCCATGAGGCCGGCGCCGACGATGCCGACGCCGCTGACCTTACGAGCGAGCGAGCGGTCGGGTGCTCCGGCGGGACGCTTGGCGCGCTTGTTCACCAGATCGAAGGCGTACAGACCAGCCCGGAGCTCGTCCGTCAGCAGAAGATCGGCAAGAGCCTCGTCCTCGGCCGCGAAGCCCTTGTCGAGCGAGGCGGCATCGGTGATGTCGGTGCTGCGAGCCAGTTCGAGCAACTCGACGGCCTTGACGGCGCCGGGAGCGTTGCCCTTGGTCTTGCCGTCGACGATCGCCTTCGCACGAGCAATCGCGTCGTCCCAGCCCTGGCCACGATCGATCTCGGGGCGAGCGGGGGACACTGTGCCGGCGAGGACCTGCGACGCCCAGGCGAGGGACTGCTCGATGAAGTCGGCGGAATCGAGAACGACGTCGACGACGCCGAGTTCGAGTGCCTTCTTGGGGGAGAGCACCTTGTTCTGGTTCAGCGAGTTCTCGATAACCACGGTGACGGCGTTCGACGGGCCGACGAGGTTGGGGAGCAACTGCGTTCCGCCCCAACCGGGGACCAGACCGAGGAATGCTTCCGGAAGACCCAGTGCGCCCGCATTGGCGGCAACCGTGCGGTAGTGGCTGTGCAGTCCGACCTCGAGGCCGCCGCCCAGAGCGACACCGTTGATGAAGGCGAACGTGGGAACGGACGACTCACGCAGGCGTCGGAACACCTTGTGGCCCAAGCGGCCCAGCTCGAGTCCCTGCTCACGAGAGGTGATCGCGGGAACACCCTTGAGGTCCGCGCCGGCGGCGAAGATGAACGGCTTGCCGGTGACGGCGATGGCAACCGGGTTGGCGGCAAAGGCTTCGTCGAGGGCGGCGTCGAATGCTGCGAGTCCGCCGGGACCGAAGGACGACGGCTTGGTGTGGTCGAAGCCGTTGTCGAGGGTGATCAGTGCAAACGGGCCCTCGATGCCGGGGACCGAGATGATCTTCGTGTAGGCGTTCGTCACGACCTCGTCGGCGAATGCTGTTGCAATATCAGACATTTAGTTGACTCCTGCCTGGTAGTCAGCGTGGTTCGGGTTCTCCCAGATGACGGTGCCGCCCATGCCGAGGCCGATGCACATGGTGGTCAAGCCGTAGCGCACGTCGGGGCGTGTCGCGAACTGGCGGGAGAGCTGCGTCATCAGGCGAACGCCCGAGGAAGCGAGGGGGTGGCCACACGCGATGGCGCCGCCCCACTGGTTGACGCGCGGGTCGTCGTCGGCGATTCCGTAGTGCTCGAGGAACGCGAGGACCTGAACGGCGAACGCCTCGTTGATCTCGAAGAGTCCGATGTCCTCGATCTTGAGGCCGGTGCGTGCCAGCAGCTTCTCGGTGGCGGGAACCGGGCCGATGCCCATGACGGCGGGGTCGACGCCCTGGTAGGCGAAGCCCACCATGCGCATGCCGACCGGCAGGCCGAGCTCGGCTGCGGTGTCCTCACCGGCGAGCAGTGCTGCGGTGGCACCGTCGTTGAGTCCGGCTGCGTTACCGGCGGTGATGCGTCCGGCCGGGCGGAACGGCGTCTTGAGCTTCGCGAGATCTTCGACGGTGGTTCCGGGGCGCGGCGGCTCGTCTTCGGTGGCCAGACCCCAGCCCGCGGAACTGCGGGTGGCGACGGGGACCAGGGTGTCGGCGATGAAGCCGGCCTTCTTGGCAGCGTCGTACTTGTTCTGGCTGTTGACGGCGTAGGCGTCCGTGCGGTCCTTGGTGATGGTCGGGAACCGGTCGTGCAGGTTCTCGGCGGTGTTACCCATCACGAGGGCGCTCGGGTCGACCAGGCGGTCGGCGAGGAAACGCGGGTTGGGGTCTGCGCCCTCACCCATCGGGTGGTGACCCATGTGCTCGACGCCACCGGCGATCACGACGTCGTACTGGCCGAAGCCGATGCCCGACGCGGTCGTGGTGACGGCGGTCATCGCGCCGGCACACATGCGGTCGATGGCGAATCCTGGAACGGTTTCGGGGAGACCGGCGAGGATCGCAGCGGTGCGGCCGATGGTCAGGCCCTGGTCGCCGGTCTGCGTGGTGGCTGCAACGGCAACTTCGTCGATCCGTGCGGGATCGAGCTGCGGGTTGCGGCGAAGCAGCTCACGAATCGCCTTGACGACGAGATCGTCTGCGCGCGTGTCGGCGTACATGCCTTTCGGGCCGGCCTTGCCGAACGGGGTGCGAATGCCGTCGACGAAGACGACGTTGCGTTGGTTGTTTGTGGATGGAGCCACGCGAATTCCTCCTGATGGAGCTGCCCACCGCACCGAAGGGCGGTGAGACGTTGGTTCGGCGATCACGGCCAGGCGTCCGGCCTCGTATCGAGCGTACTACTGCCCATTACTGACCGGTAACTTAACGTGCCGAATTGCTCCAACCTCACACCGGGGTCAGGTCAGGATTCCGGCTCTTCCACTTCGGGCTCGGCCGGGACCACGGAGTTCAGTGCCTCGGCGAGGACGGGAACGGTCAAAGTGCGTTGCCAGCCACGTGCGCCACCGGAAGTGAGCTTGGTCTCGATCGCAGTCTCGACTTCGGCGATGTCCGAGTCGGGTTCCAGTTTCCAGTCCCAGCACAGGCGCCTGACCAGGTCGGGTTGGAGCAGATTCTCCACGGGCACCGAAACCTCTTTGCTCAGGTCCGACAGTGCTGCGCGCGCCGCGGTCAACCGATCAGCCGCCGCTGGATCCTGGCGGGCCCAGCGACCGGCAGCGGGCGGCCCGACGATGGGCGGGGTTTTCGGCGGAAGCTCGCTGTCGGGGAGCTTGCGCGCGGCTTCCAGTGCATCCATCCAGATACGCGAATAACGGCGTTGACGTGGTCCGCCGAAGACGGGAAGCGAGCGGAGCGCGTCCAACGACCGAGGATCTTTGAGAGCGGCATCGATGATCGCGGAGTCAGGAAGAACCCGACTCGGAGACACGTCGCGCTTGCGTGCGAGATCCTCGCGCGCCTGCCACAGCGCCCGTACCGCCGCCAACTGACGGGTGGTCTTGAGTGAGGTGATGTGCGACGTACGACGCCAGCGGTCCGGTTTGGGCTTGGGCGGGCCGGCCAGACGGATGTACTCGAACTCTTCCTTCGCCCACTCGAGCTTGCCTTGGGATTCGAGTTCGGCTTCCATTGCGTCGCGCAGTTCGAGAAGCACTTCGACGTCGAGGGCGGCGTAGTTCAACCAGGCGTCCGGCAGCGGACGTGTCGACCAGTCCGCAGCCCCGTGACCCTTGCGAAGTTCCACTCGCAGGGTTCGTTCCACGATCGCGGCGAGTCCGACTCGCTCGAACCCGGCCAGTCGTCCGGCCAGTTCGGTGTCGAACAGCTCGGCCGGCGTCAGGCCCAGTTCGGCGAGGCCGGGGAGATCCTGATCGGCAGAGTGCAGCACCCATTGCAACGGGTTGATCACCTCGGCCAACGGCTGCAGGTCTTGCGCTGTCGGAATCGGGTCGAGCAGGAACGATCCTGCTCCTTCGCGTCGAAGCTGGATCAGGTACGCCCGTGCCGAATAGCGGAATCCGGATGCGCGCTCGGCGTCCACGGCGAGCGGGCCGTGGCCGGAGGCCAGCGCGGCCGCGGCGTCGGCGACACCGGCGGCAGTGGTGATGACGTCCGGAACTCCGTCACGCGGAACGAGCAGCGGAACTACGTCGGAGGTGGGCTCGGTTGCATCATCGGTGACTTCGGACATGGTCACTGACTCTACGTCGCAGTCGGGGCCGGGGTTGTCACCTCAGCGTCGAACAGTTCGTCGAGTGCGGCTCCGAAACCTTGCGCGAGCTGGTCCAATTCGGGTGCCAGATCGGAGCAACTGACGATGCCGACGTCGAGTTTTCCGTCGAGAGACATCACCGTCACGTTGAGACCTGCTCCGTGAAAGATCGGGCCGAGCGGGAACATTCCCTTGATCTGGGCACCGAGGAAGTAGAGCGGGACCGGCGGTCCAGGCACATTCGACACGACCAGGTTGGACACGACGGGGTGACGCTCGGCGAGTTTGAGCGACGAGTACACGCGCATGGCGGCGCCGAACACCGCCGGCGAAGCGAACTGCGACCAGTCCTGGAGCATGTTCGCGCCCAGAGCCTCGTTGTGGTTCTTCGAGGTGGCGTTGTAATCGCTGATCGCGTGCAGGCGTTCGACCGGATCGGCGATCTGGGTGCCGAGTTGCGTGAACATGCCCGAGATCTGGTTCGTGCCCGGACGATCGGATTTGCCGTGGACCGACACCGGCACCATGGCGACGAGGGAGTCCTCCGGCAGCTCGTCCCGGTCCTCCAGATACTTACGCAGTGCCCCGGCGCAGAGCGCGAGAACCACGTCGTTGACCTTGACGCCGTGACGGTCCTTGACGGCTTTGACCTTCGCGAGATCGAGTTGGCTGAACGCGACGTTGCGGTGACCGGTGATCGCGCCGTTGAACGAGGTCCGCGGCGCGGTGAACGGAGCAGGCATCGCTTCACCCTTTCGCGCACGCGTCACCCACTTCGGGAGCATGGCGATTCCGCCGGGGACCAGACGGGCAATTCTTGCGGGTCGGGCGATGACGGCCATGAGTCCGCCGATGGCGATGTCCAGCGTTCCCGCGTCGCCCGCACCCTGTGCTGTGGGATCCACGAGCGCCGGTGAATCCGGTTCGAGACTGCACAGCTGAGCCAGGATGTTCGCGCCGGTGACACCGTCGGCAGCGCTGTGATGGATCTTCGACATGATGGCGATCTGTCCGTCGGCAAGTCCCTCGATCACCCACATCTCCCACAGCGGTCGGGAACGATCCAGCGGTTGGCTCGCGATGTGTCCGGCGAGCTCTGCCAGTTCCGCGTGTGTGCCGGGAGCAGGTACCGCGGTCCGGTGGCAGTGCCGCTCGATGTCGAAATCGTGATCGTCGACCCACACGGGGTAGTCGAGATTGAGACGGGAATCTTTGAGTTTGCGCCGGAAGGTCGGCATGGTGGCCATCCGCGAGTCCAACTCGCGAAGCAGCTTCCGGTAGTCGTAGCCGCCCGGGATGGTCGTGGGGTCGAGCAGGACAAGTCCACAAACGTGCAATAGCTGGGTCGGGGTTTCCAAGTAGAGGAAGGTCGCGTCGAGTCCGCTGAGACGTTGCATGACTCATTCTAGAACAGGTTCTAGTATTTTTCCGGGGGAATGCTCAAACGAATAGCAGAGTCAGTCGTTCTGCCGCGACAGCGTGGTTATCCCGGCAGGCGGAAGCCCCGCCGCGTACGCGAGAACCTCGCAGAAAGCCTCGACGTGGTGAGCCAATTCGGACGAAGTTGCAGTCCAGGACGCTCGCAACTCCAGTTGATGGGCTCGCGGAGGCCCGGCGATGTCGCCGTACCGCACGGAAGTTGTAGCTGTGACCGTACCGCCCAGGGCCACAAAAGGTTCCGGTCCGGCCTCCAAAGCGTCCACCAGCCAACTCCAGGCTACTTCGGGAAGTAGTGGATCCGCGGCGACGGCTTCGTCGAGATCGGCCTGGATGTACGCCACCAACCGCATGGTGCCGTTCCACGCCTCGTCGCCGTCCGGATCGAACAACAGGATCAGGCGGCCGAAAGCGTCACCTTCGGACTGCTCGGCCACGACGTCGGAGTCCGGGTGGAGAACCTCGGCCCCCACCGCGTGGCTGTACGGAGCGAGGCGCTGCGGCGGGCGGATGGGACCGACCTCTATCTCGGGCCGAACCCGCGCAGCGGTCATCGCCTCCACGGCGGCACGGAACTCGGCCGGGTCGGCTGTCGATCCGGATGTCGTCACAGGTCAGGACGTTAGTCGGGGATGCGGGCGGGGAGGTGGAGGCGCGCCGACCGAGTGTGGCTCGGGTGTGTGGCCGCTCACGAACCGCTCGGGTGTCCGATCCCGAGTGTGGGACGTGGCAGCATTGAGTCGATCGAAGACACACGTTGGCGGAGAGCGCGAGGACTGATGAGCGGGTTGGACAACATGAATTCAGGCATTACCGGGTCGGCGGAATACAGCGCTCGGCGAGTCTTGCCCGACGCACCGTTGCTTGCCGCGGCGACCGGACGCACTCCGAGTCGACGGCCGGTGTGGTTCATGCGTCAGGCCGGGCGTTCGTTGCCGGAGTACCGCGAGATCCGCGCCGGGATCGGCATGTTGGAATCTTGTTTCGATCCGGCGCTGGTCTGTGAGATCACGATGCAGCCGGTGCGCCGTCACGACGTGGACGCGGCAATCCTGTTCTCGGACATCGTCGTTCCACTCAAAGCCGCGGGAATTGATCTCGACATCGTTGCCGGCGTCGGACCGGTGGTCGCCAATCCGATTCGCTCCATCGCCGACGTTGCAGCACTCCCGCGACTGGTTCCCGAAGAGGTAGGCGCAATCGCGCAGGCCGTTCGGCTTCTCACCACCGAGTTGGGCTCCACGCCGCTGATCGGCTTTGCCGGAGCGCCGTTCACTCTGGCGTCGTATCTGGTCGAAGGTGGTCCGAGCCGGAACCACGAGAAGACCAAAGCGCTCATGCACTCCGATCCGAAGACCTGGCACGCGTTGCTCGGAAGTTTGGCCGACACCACGATCTGCTTCCTGCAGGCGCAGCTCAAGGCGGGCGTCGACGCGGTCCAGCTGTTCGACTCGTGGGCCGGCGCGCTCTCGCTGGCCGATTATCGGGAATTTGTCCTGCCGCATTCCGAGCGAGTGTTCGCCGAGGTTGCCGCTGCCGGCGTCCCGCGTATCCACTTCGGTGTCGGCACCGGTGAACTTCTCGGCGCGATGGGGGAGGCAGGCGCCGACGTCGTGGGTGTCGACTGGCGGATTCCGCTCGACGTCGCGGCTGGTCGTGTCGGTCCGGGTAAGGCGCTGCAGGGCAACCTCGATCCCGCCGTACTGTTCGCGGGCCCCGAGGTGATCGATCGTGAGGTGCGCCGGATCGCCGCCGAAGGGGACCGCGCGATCGAGGCCGGTGCCATCGGCCACATCTTCAACCTCGGCCACGGAGTTCTTCCCGACACCGATCCCACGGCGATCACCGCGGCGGTGGAGCTGGTGCACTCGCTGTGACGACCAATCGGCCGTCGGTCGCGGTGATCGGAGGAGGAATCTCCGGTCTGGTTGCCGCGTACCGGCTTCGGCGCAGTCTGGGCTCCGAAGCGGACATCACGATCGTCGACGACTCACCGCGACTGGGCGGGAAGCTGCGAACGATTGATCTGGGCGGTGGCCCGATCGACATCGGTGCCGAGGCTTTCATCGCCCGTCGGCCGGAAGTTCCTGCGCTTCTCGCCGAGCTGGGTCTGACCGATCAGATCGTCTACCCTGCGGGGCTGAGCCCGTTGATCTGGTCTCAGGGATCACTGAGTCGGTTGCCCACCGGAACCCTGATGGGAATCCCGGCATCGGCGGAGTCGGTGAGAGATCTTGTCGACGAGCAGACCCTGGCTCGCATCGCCGCCGAGGCCGGCGTCCCGCTGGAGTGGACCCGCGGTTCCGATTGCAGTGTTGCCGAACTGGTTTCGCAGCGATTCGGTGATCAGGTGGTCAGCCGATCGGTGGATCCGCTTCTCGGTGGGGTGTATTCGGGGCTGGCGGAGACCATCGGCGTGCGTGCAGCTTTGCCGACACTCGCTGCGGCCCTCGATGCGGGCTCTCGGAGCCTCACGGATGCAGTCGCAGCCGCATTGCCGACGCCTGCACCGGGGCCGGTGTTCGGAGCGCTCAGAGACGGGTACGGCATCCTGCTCGATGCGCTGCAGCAGGCCGCCGACGCGACCTTCGTCCGCGGCGAGGCTTCTGGGTTGCGCAGCGACGGGGCTGGTTGGAACGTCGATCCGCTCGGAAGCGTCGACGCGGTGATTCTGGCCGTCCCGGCGCCGCGCGCAGCGGCGCTGTTGGCCGGAGTCGATGCGGATGTTGCGAGTACCGTCGCTCGGATCGAACTGGCGTCGTCCGCGGTGGTGGCGCTCCGGTTGTCCGGGCAGGTCGAACTTCCGCAGAATTCAGGGATCCTGGTAGCCACCGACGCCGACCTGACCGCCAAGGCGTTCACGCTGTCGAGTCGAAAGTGGACACACCTCGCTGATCGCGGTGAGCACCTCGTTCGGGTGTCGTTCGGTCGATTCGGTGCATCGGAGATCGTCGACCGGTCGGATGGCGAGTTGATCGACTTCGCGCGCGCCGATCTCGAGACCGTGACCGGAATCACCGAGGAGCCAGGCGCGACCTTCGTACAGCGGTGGCACGGAGGTCTTCCCCAATACGCCCCAGGTCACACGGAAATCGTGGCTGAAATCGAGTCCGGGATGACGCAGTTCGACGGCCTCGCCCTGGCCGGGTCGTGGCTGCACGGCGTCGGGGTTCCGGCGTGTGTCGCAGTCGGCACGACGGCGGCTACACGGATATTCGAGCGAGTGGCACGATAGACCCATGGCACGCCTTGATTTCGACAAACTGAACTCTGAAATCCGTTACCTCATGTTCTCCGTGTTCCAGGTGGAACCCGGTGTGCTGGGCGATGATCGGGAAGCTGCGGTCAAGGACGCCCGCTTGTTCTTCGAGGGTCTCGAAGACAAGGGCGTCGTGGTTCGCGGGATCTACGACGTCGCCGGCCTGCGCGCCGACGCGGACTTCATGATCTGGACCCACGCGGCCACCATCGAGGAACTGCAGGCCGCGTACGCGGATTTCCGTCGCACCACCGTCCTCGGACAGGCCAGTGCTCCCATCTGGAGCAACTCGGCGGTGCACCGCCCCGCGGAGTTCAACAAGAGCCACGTGCCCTCGTTCATCGCGGGTGAGGATCCGGGCGACTACATCTGCGTCTACCCGTTCGTCCGCTCGTACGAGTGGTACCTGCTCCCCGACGAGGAGCGTCGCAAGATGCTCGCCGATCACGGTATGGCTGCTCGTTCGTACAAGGACGTTCGCGCCAACACGGTCCCGGCCTTCGCCCTGGGGGACTACGAGTGGATTCTCGCGTTCGAAGCACCCGAGCTCATTCGTATCGTCGATCTGATGCGCGATCTACGTGCCACCGAAGCTCGCTTGCACGTTCGCGAAGAGGTGCCGTTCTTCACCGGCCCGCGCGTGGACATCGAGAAGCTGGTCCTTTCCCTTCCCTGATCTGCTTCGAAAGTAATTCCTGTGACAACTGCACCGAACCGGCGTCGTCAACACATGTCCCATTGGGGAATGTTCACCGCCGAATCGGTCGCCGGCGAGGTGACCGCCGTGCATCCGTACGAGGGTGATGCGAATCCTTCGCCGATGCTCGGGAACCTCGCCGGTTCGGTGCGCAGTCGGGCTCGTGTTTCGGGCCCGGCGGTGCGTACGGGTTGGCTCGAGAACGGGCCGGGTCCCAGCGACCGACGTGGAGCCGACGAATTCGTCTCGGTCTCCTGGGACGAACTGACCGAACTCCTCTCGCGTGAACTACGTCGCGTGGTCGACGCGCACGGAAACAAGGCGATCTTCGGCGGCTCGTACGGCTGGGCCAGCGCCGGCCGATTCCATCACGCGCAGAGCCAAGTTCACCGATTTCTGAATCAGCTGGGTGGATACACCAAGTCAGTTCACAGCTACTCGCTCGGTGCCACCGGTGTCATCATGCCGCGTGTGGTCGGAACGCACTGGAAGTTGTTCGCGCGCTCCACGTCGTGGGACGTCATCGCGAAGCACTCCGAACTCCTCGTCTCGTTCGGAGGAGTGCCGATCAAGAACACCGGAGTCAATGCCGGTGGTACGAGCGATCATCCGACGCGCGGGGCGCTCGACGCGTTTCGTGCCCGCGGCGGAAAGATCGTCTCCTTCAGTCCGTTGCGTGACGACGTCGAGGGTGACTGTGAGTGGATCGCACCCGTTCCGGGAACCGACGTTGCAATCATGCTTGCCCTGGCCTTTGTCCTGGCGTCGGAGGACCTGCACGATCGCGATTTCCTGGGCCGTTTCTGCGTCGGTTACGAACGCTTCGAGGATTACCTGCTCGGACGTTCCGACGGTGTACCGAAGGATCCGCGCTGGGCGCAGAAGATCTCCGGTGTGTCGGCGGAGTTCATCACCGACCTGGCTCGGAGAATGGCGTCTGGCCGGACGCTGGTGACCGTCACGTGGTCGTTGCAACGCATCAAACACGGTGAACAGGCACCGTGGATGGGCGTGACACTCGCAGCGATGCTCGGCCAATTCGGGCTTCCGGGTGGAGGTTTCGGGCACGGCTACGGTTCGATGAACGAGCCGGGTCTGGCTCCGGTGCCGTATCCCTTGCCGACCTTCTCGCAAGGTGTGAATCCGGTGTCGGATTTCATTCCGGTAGCCGCGATTTCCGACCTGCTGCTTTCGCCCGGGGAGGAGTTCGATTACGACGGCCGACGCTTGACCTATCCCGACATCCGGTTGGTCTATTGGGCCGGTGGCAATCCGTTTCACCACCATCAGGATCTCCCGAGGCTGCGACGGGCATTTGCGCGTCCGGACACGATCGTCGTTCACGATCCGTACTGGACGCCGATGGCCCGCAACGCCGACATCGTTGTCCCGTCGACCACCTCGCTCGAACGAAATGACCTGAGCTGCACTCGAAACGACCCGCTTCTGGTCGCGATGCAGCAGGTCGTTCCACCTTTCGAGAACTCGCGTGACGACTACGACACGTTTGCCGCTCTCGCTTCTGCGCTCGGATTCGGGGAACAGTTCACCGAGGGGCGATCCTCACAGGAGTGGATCGAGCATCTCTACGGTCAATGGCGGCCGTTCGTCGATGCAGACGGCGGCAACACACCGACGTTCGAGGACTTCTGGGCAGAAGGGCACTACCGGATGCGAACCGAAGACAACCTCGTGCTCTTCGGTGACTTCCGTGAGAATCCCGAGAAATATCCGCTCTCGACTCCGAGTGGGAAGATCGAGATCTTCTCCGAGACCATCGAGTCCTTCGGCTACGACGACTGCGCCGGCCATCCGCGCTGGTACGAGCCCGACGAGTGGCTGGGTGGACCGCGAGCCTCGCAATTCCCGCTTCACTTGATCGCCAATCAGCCCAAGACGCGTCTGCACAGCCAACTCGATCACGGCGCTGCGAGCCAGGCGTCGAAGATTCAGGGACGCGAGCCGATTCGTATGCACCCCGATGCAGCGGCCGCGCGCGGCGTCTCGGCAGGAGACGTGGTGCGGGTGTTCAACGATCGCGGAGCGTGCCTTGCTGGTGTGATCGTCGACTCGGACTTGCGGAGCGACGTCGTCCAACTTTCCACCGGTGCCTGGTACGACCCGCTCGATCCTGCCGATCCCGACTCTCTGTGCGTGCACGGCAATCCCAACGTTCTGACACCGGACATCGGTACGTCGTCACTCTCGCACGGGTGCACCGGCCAGCACGTTCTGGTGCAGATCGAGAAATTCGACGGGGCCCTGCCGCCGGTCAAGGCGTTCGATCCGCCCGTGCTTCGTTCACGCTGACGGAACCGATCGGCCACCTCTCGCGTCGAACCTCGTGAGCGCCTGAATCAGGTGTCACGATCTATCGAAGGTGGGGGCCATCGTGAGTGCAGCGGATGTTGGTTCGATGCGGGGGCAAGTCGAAGTACTTCGGGCTCAGATCGATTCGATGCAGCACGTTCTGTTGGAGCGGACTCGATCGCTGGCGGACTTGCAGGAGAGGATCGCTCGAGCGACGGCGAGCGCGCGTTCGAGTGACGGCAGCGTGGAAATCGTCGTCGACGCCTCGGGGGCGGTGGTGGGAGTCGATCTCTCGGGGAGTTCTTACGCCAAGCATTCGCCGGCAGCGTTGGGGAATCTGATCCTGGCTACGGCCGCGTCTGCGGCAGAAGACATACGCCGACAGGTTGCCGAGATGACGAAGCCGCTCACGGAGGCGGCCGGAATCGACTTGCCGGACCTGGTTCCGGGCGTGCTCGGATTGCGCGAGATTCTCGAACCTCGTCCGAGCTCCACACCGGCTTCCTGCGACGAGAACTGGGACCGCACCGTTCTGAGGAGCTCCGGCAATGTCTGAGCTGGGCGTGAATGTGGCCGCGATGAAAAGTGCTGCACCAGCCTTCGCGGTGGTCGCTGCCGATCTCGACGAGGCGCGGAGCGCTCTCGACGCAGTGGTCGCCGCCGAAGAGGGTTGCTGGGGCACTGACCAGTTCGGATCCGCATTCTCAGGCGCATATGTTCCCGGTGCTGAGTCAGCAGTCGGTGGGATGACGCTGGTCGCGGGCGCGCTGCGCGAATTGACCGCCACGCTGATCGAGATCACCGATCGTTTCGAATCGATCGACACCTCGCTTGCCGACGACATGGCGGGTGGGCTCTGATGGGACTCGAGATTCCAGGCTGGTTACAGGCGGTTGCGTCGGTCGCGGTGGGCAGTGACTGGCCGCAAGGAGACGAAACGGCACTGTGGAGGTTGGGTGATGCCTGGTCAGGCGCGGCTGATCGGATCGAGGCTTCGGCCGCTGCCGGTGGTTACGGATTGCAGGCAGTACTGGCATCGATCGACGGTCGAGCCGGCGACTCGTTGTCTCGGTATTGGTCCGAGGCCGGGGGAGTTGCGGAGGTCTTCGAGCGGTTGTCCTCTGCCGCGGCCGAACTGGGTCAGTCATGCACCGATACCGGCACGGACATCGAGTACACCAAACTGTCGATCCTCGCGGCGCTGGGCGCACTGGCGCTCGAGATTGCCGCCATGGTGGCGGCTGCTGTCCCGACACTGGGTGTCAGTACCGCCGGGGTCGTGGCGGCTGAGGTCGCAACGACACTCACGGTCCGAATGTTGTTGCAGCAATTGTTGATACGAGTGATCGAGGCTGCGGCAGTGGAAGCTGCCGCTGCCGTCTTCTCCGGCCTCGCCATTCAACTCGGGCAGATGACGATGGATCATCGCCAGTCGATCGACGGTGGCAAGGTCGTGACCGAGGGGCGCGACGGTTTCATCAAGGGACTTGCGAACGGAGGGTTGAAGACGACGCCGGATCGTGTCGGCCCTGACCCGAACCCGCTCCCGACCGGTTCGAGAGTGCAGGAGATCGCGCGGGGCGCCTTCGACGACGCGGTGTCGGGAGCGTCCGCTGCGATCGTGACGAAGGAAGTCACGGGCGGCGACGCCTCGTTGACTGACATCACTTCCGGCGCGATCGGTGGCGGGATCGGTTCCGTCAAAGACGGACTTGTCGCTCGCAACGAGGACCTGAATGCGGCCGGTCTGAGCCCGACTGCGCTGAACTGGGACTTCTGAGTGGAAAGTCTCGAATCGTGGGCTACCAGTGACACGGGGTAGCCCACGACCTGGCTACTGAGCGGGCTTGAGAACCAGCGAGATCGAGTTGATGCAGTACCGCTGATCGGTCGGCGTCGGGTATCCCTCGCCCTCGAAGACGTGACCGAGGTGGCTGTGGCACTTCTTGCAGATGACCTCGACCCGGCGCATTCCGAGTGAGCTGTCTTCTTTCAGGATCACGGCATCCGAATCCGCCGGATCGAAGAAGGACGGCCACCCGCAGTGCGATTCGAACTTCTCGGTGCTGCGGAACAGTTCGGCTCCGCAGGCCCGGCAGGAGTAGACACCTTCCGTGGTGGTGTCGGTGTACTCGCCGACGAAGGGGCGTTCGGTGCCGGCTTGGCGCAGGACGGCGAACTCCTCCGGCGTCAGTTTTTCGCGCCACTCGCTCTCGGTGTACGTGACCTCAGGTGTGCTGTCGATGCCATCGTGTGAAGAACTCATGCCTCCACGCTAATGCTTTGTCGCCGTTTCGGCTTCGTGGGCAGGTGAGACGGTATCGAGTGGGGGATCGAGGAGGTACGCGGGATCGATTCCCCGATCCAAGCGGCCCTCTCGACGCGCGACCAGATACCGGTATCCGAGGACACAGAAGATCACGATCAGCAGAAGGCTCCAGCCGAGGGTGCTCTTGGTGTATTCGGCCGCCCGGCCGAAGGTCGGCCAGCGGTTCGACCACCAGCTGTCGAACGTCATGAAGCCGTAGACGGCGAGCCAGGCCGGCCAGTTCCGCATGACCGAGTTCTTGAGCACCACGGACATCAGGAGCGGGAGCAGCATCATCGAGTAGTACATCTGGCCGAGCGAGGGCAGCAGGAACGACGCGGTCATGATCACACCGGTCGCGGTGGTGAGGAAGAACAGTTCGTCGTTGCGGTAGTAGCGGTACAGAAGCCACAGCGAGACGACGACCATGGCGGCCAACACGACGCGCAAGAGCAGGATCAACCATTCGGGCAGACCGAAGTAAGCGCCGTTTCCGACAATCGAACTGTTGAAGTAGTCACGAGATTCGAGCAGGTACGGCACGGTGCGGCGGACGAAGTCCATCGGATCCGACGCCAGCGGCCATGCCACGACCGTGAGAATGAACGGGATGCCCAGGGCGGTGACGAACACCTTCCACTGACCGCGAACGAGTGGCAGCAGGAGCAGCGGCGCGAGAGTGGGTTTCACTGCGATGGTGAGACCGATCGCGGCGCCGGCCCACAGATCCTTCTTGCGCATCAGCAACAGGAGGAAGGCAACTTCGCCCAGCAGGACGAGGCCGTTGATGTTGGTGAACACCAACGTGTTGGTGACCGTCTCCGACATGAACGCGCCGAGCACCAGAATCGGCGCCGCGATGGAACTGATCGTCAGGTCGAACAAGCGCAACAGCAGGTAGAGAGCCACGAGAATGGCGACGGCATTGACACCGATGAACAGCCACCGTGAGCGCTCGGGATCGAGGATCGCCAGGGGTGCCATCAACAAGGAACCCGATGGTGGGTACAGGTAATGGGGGTCTACGGAGTTGAAATCTGCGGTGTAGACGTCGCGCCCGTTCCAGAACGCCAGCGCGGCGTTGTAGACCGGTCGGAAGTCATCGGTGATGGCGCCGTTGACTGCTGTGACGATGACACGATTGAGCACTGTCATCACGGCGATCGGCCACAAAACGAAGTTGACGACTTGTTGGGTTGTCCGCCCGGTACGCGGCTCGAGCTGTCGAAGGAACACTTCGGCACGGTACACCGGAGCAGGGTGTGATCGGGGGATGCACCCCTTTTCGGTCGTGGTGGACGAGCGCCCGAGTCAGGCCGGGCACACGCTTCCGTTACTGGGAAGGGAGGCGTCGCTGAGGTAGAGGCGCATCGCCTGTTGAGCGCAGGTGGATTGTGCCGCGGGGTGACCCGCACCTTGCCAGTCCAGAGTTGCGAAGCGCGATCCTGCATTGGTCACGACGCCGGTGACGGTCGAGAGTCCGGAGTTCCCGACGGCCGGGTCACCCTGACCGCTCAGCACGAGGACTGGGGGCTTCAACTGATTCGGCAGGGGGGAGTTGGCGGTCGACGGCCAGCTGGCGCACGCCAGCAACCCGAGCGCGGCTTCTCGCCCGAACACCGGATAGTTGGTGCCCCAGGTGTCCGCAAGCTCGCGCGCACGCCCGATGCCCGGCCATTGCATGCCGTCGGTGCACCGTCCGATGAACTGGCCGTCGCCGTCCACCTCATTCTCCGCCCGGGCGGCGCGCTCTCGAATCGGCGAAGCGTTGCCGGTACCGAGCGCGGACAGAGCGTCGGACAGTGAGCGGGTCTCCTGCTCACGGTTGGTTCCGGCAGTCCACAGGCTGGCCGAAATCGCGTTCGACACCGCAGCGGCGGACAGCGGCTGGAATTCATCGGCGCGAGCGCGCTCCATCAAGTCCGTGACCGATTTCTTCGGATCAGGTCCGAGCGAGCACCTCAGCGCCACACATCGCTGAGCGAATGCCGCCAATGCCGCTTCCTCGCCCTGCACGCGGCTTTCGGCCTCGGTGGCAGCGTCGGTGGCCACCGGAGCGGGAGAATCGAGGATCAATCTCGCGAGGTTGTTCGGGTGGGCCGCCGCATAGCTCAGCGCGATGTCCGAGCCGGACCCTGCCGACCACAGAGCGATGGTCTCGACGCCCCACCGTGTACGTAGAGCGTCGATGTCCTCGGCAGCGGAGTCCGCGCCGAACTTCAGTTCTTGAGGGTCGAGGTAGTCGGTGCAGGCAATGGTGGCGTCGTGACCGAGAGCGGCGACCGCATCGGCGGCGTCACCGGTGGAATCCGCGTCGAACTGGCCCAGATCGTGAAGGCCGCGCCGAATTTCCGGCGTCATGCAGTCGATTGCGGTGGACCTGTCGATTCCGCGTCGATCGAGGGCAACCACGGGATGTTCGGCGAGAACCGTGTTCAAGCCGGATGCGGCGAGCATGGCCAGAGAGTTTCCCGACGAACGATCGGTGCCCGATGTGAACACGATCGGATACGCGTCGGCAGGCGTCGACGAGGTCCGAGCGCGGGTCAAGCCGGCAGTGAAGTTGCCGTCGATGGCGCCGGTCACGTCGATGGGGGCATTGAATTCCGCGCATTCGAGAATGACACCGGCGCTCGACGCCGCGAGAGCCTGGTCGGCGAGTGACGTGCCGGTGCAGTCTCGCCACGGTATGTCATCGGTCGGGACGCCAGGGTCAACCGGCGGCGCATCGGGCGACGGTCCCTCGCTCTGGGCAGGGCTGCCGTCGGTGCGGCCTTCGACCGCGACGGCGGGCCGAAGCGACGGACCGGCGCCGCACGCACAACACGTCGCGAGGACGACGGCCATCAAAGCAACTCTGCGCATGCCGACCAGAGTGCCAGGTTCACCGACGTGGCTGCTGACGAACCCATCGAGTGAGGATCGTGCCGTCCGTATCACCGAGAATGTGCGCGGGACGCATGGCTGTGGGCATTGCGTTGGGGGAGAGTGAGATTCGGCCGACTTTGCTCCCCACCAGTTGAGGTGACGTGGTGATGCAGAGTTCGTCGACGGCATTGTCCTCGATCAACTGCCCGAAAAGTGACGGTCCGCCCTCGCACAGCACGCGACGGAGCTTGCGAGCCGACAAGGCCCTGTCGATGTCGCCGCTGGTGACGTTCGGTGAGTCCGTCACCTCCACCTGCGCTCCGGCAGATCTCAGCGCCGAAATTGCCGCGGAGTCCGCGTCGCGACCGACAACAAGGATCGGTGGAACTTCGGTATCGCGAAGGAGTCGGCTTTCGGGGTCGATCGACGCGTGCGCCGAGACGACGAGGATCGGTGGGACCGGAGCGAGGCCGTCGGCAGTGCGACGCGCCCGGGCTTCGTCCGAGACCTGCACACCCCCGTAGTTCTCGGCTCGCGCTGTGCCTGCGCCGACCACGACGACGTCACAAAGTTCGCGCAAGATCCCGAATACCGACTTGTCTGCCGGTGTGCCCAGTCCACCGCTCACTCCGTCGACGGCGACGCACCCGTCGATGCTGGAAACGAAGTTCACGCGCATCCAGGGTTGCGAGAGGTTCTCCGGATAGGCGTACAAGCCGCGGAGTTCGTCGTCGTGGCCTGGTGTGAAGTAGGTCGCAATATCCATACGGTGCACATGAGAGATCACATCACGTAGATACCCTTGACGGATGCATGAACGTCTTGTCGATCGAAGCCCGGTGGTACCCGCCGATCAACTGGTAGCTCAAATGGTGCCTCCCGCAATGTTCGACGAGGTGAGTTTTGCGTCCTACATTCCTGATCCGAAGGAACCGAGCCAGGCAGCTGCTGTCGCCAAGGCCGAGGAATTCTCCAAGCGCGTCACCAAGATCCGTAGTGGTGGACGCCGCGGACTGTTCGGCAAGAAGACCCAGGCGACCGGCGTCGGCCTGTACCTCGACGGCGGGTTCGGTGTCGGTAAGACTCACTTGCTGGCGTCGATCTTCCACAGCGTTCCGTCGCCGAAGGCTTTCGGAACCTTCGTCGAGCTGACACACGTCGTCGGCGCTCTCGGCTTCAACAAGGCGGTCGAAGCGCTCGCCGACCACAGCGTTCTCTGCATCGACGAGTTCGAGCTCGACGATCCGGGCGACACCATGCTCGTATCCCGCCTCCTTTCGGAGCTTTCCGCGCGCGGCGTGTCCATCGTCGCGACGTCGAACACGCTTCCCGGCCAGCTCGGGGAGGGTCGCTTCGCCGCCCAGGACTTCCTGCGCGAGATCAAGAAGCTCGGCTCGATCTTCGAGACGATTCGCGTCGACGGCCCCGACTACCGTCACCGCGATCTCCCGCCCGCACCCGAGCCCATCTCCTCGGAGGAGTTGGTCTCTCGGGCCGACGCCATCGACGGCGCCACGCTCGACAACTTCGACGAGCTGTGCAAGCACCTCAGCACCCTGCACCCGTCGCGGTACAACAAGCTGGTCGAGGGTGTGAAGGCCGTGTTCATCGACGGTGTCCACCCGGCAACGGATCAGTCCGTTGCACTGCGCATCGTGGTTCTCGCCGACCGCCTGTACGATGCGAGCATCCCGGTCACCGTTTCCGGCGCACGCCTTGACGAGATCTTCACCCCCGAGATGCTCGCCGGTGGGTACAAGAAGAAGTACTTGCGCGCGACCTCGCGCCTGCTCGCACTTTCTCGTTTCGAGGTCGCGGCCGGCTAGTCTGCACGCCTGTCAGCTGACGGGGCGCTCCATCACGAAATCGTGGTGGAGTTGTGCGCCCACGAGGAAAGTCTTCGTGCCGACCTGTGTGAAACCGTGCTTTGCGTAGAACTTCTGGGCGCGCAGGTTCTCCTGATTGACGCCCAGCCAGATCCCGGCACTTCCGCTGCGTCGTGCGTGGTCGACAACCGCGTCCATCAAGGATGCTGCCGCGCCGGTTCCGTGGTTACCCGGAAGCACGTACAACTTGCTGAGTTCTGTTGTCGGGCGAAGTGTCACAGCAGCTTTGACGTCCGGGTCGGCGGGCTCGTCGTCGACAAGCATCGCGTAGCCGACGATCGAACCGTCGCGAATGACCTTGAGAACGGTTCGCGTCGGATCGGTCAGGTACTCGGAGAACTTGTCGACGGAGAGAACGTTGTCGATGAAGGCACTGATGTCGTCGTCGGATGCGTCCGGCGGACACGCCAGTGGAAATGTCACCGCTGCCACGTCGGCGATTGCTTCGGAATCCCAGATCCCGGCCCGGTCAACGGTGATCGTCACGTCAGTTTCTGCCTCTCGCGCACACAATTCGGTCGATCAAGTACACCACTTTCCTCGGGCGCAATGCTCAAGCGGCGTTCTCGGCGACCGGAGTTGTGGCTCGTTTCGGTGCGAACGCGGGAGCAAGAGCTATCAAGATCGCGCAGAACGCCAGCGGAATCAGGAACCCGATTCGAAGGTCACTGAAGGCAGCGACCGCGCCGACGATGCCGCCGCCGACGACTGTGCCGACGTAGTTGAAGAGGTTGATGCGTGCGATCACCGCATCGACCTGATCCGGGGGAGCCATCCTGCCGGCAGCGCTGAAGCAGATCGGAGCGATCACCGGTACCCCGAGCCCGACGATGAGGAACCCGGCGATGGCAACGGCGGGAGATTGCGCGAGGACGACAACTGTCATACCGACTACGCCGATGAGAGAGCCGATCCGCACGACGGTGGTCTCACCGAATTTCCCGACCCAGTAGTCCCCGGTCAGTCGTGCGACAAGTGCCGCGATCTGATACGCCGCCACGGAAAGGGCAGCGGTCCCGGCGTCGGCGAGCAGTTCGTCCTTGACGTACAGAGTCGACCAGTTTCCGACGCTGAAGTCGACCGCGTAGAACAATGCCATCGCGACGCCGAGGAGGACGAAGGCGCGGGTGGGTACCGCGAATTTTGCGGTGCTCGTGATGTTTGCCTCGGCAACCGGAGACTCGGACCGATCGAGCAGTTGCGGGCCGAAGGCCAGAAGCATCAGTCCGACAACAACTCCAGCGATCACCTGCGTGACGCGGATCGAAATGTCGAGGCCTGCGGTAGCAGAGATGAACAGGGCGCCGACAATCGCTCCGACGCTCCAGGAAGCATGGAACGAGGAGAGGATGAAGCGGCCCTTGGCGTGTTGGATCGAGACTGCCTGCATGTTGGCGGCCGCGTCGACCATGCCGAGTCCGATGCCGTAGATCGCCAGGAAGACGAAGAACATCGCTGCGTTGGGCGCAATTCCGGTTGCCCCGCCGAAGACTGCGATGACGGCGAGCCCAGTTCGCAGGGTCATCTTGCTCGACGTTCTCACGGCCAGCATCTCGGCGAGCACGCTGCCGAGCCCGGCGATGACGGACACGGTGACAACCGCAACCACAACCAGTGTCTCGCTCAGCTCGAACAAGTCCTTGTACTGCGGCAGCTGCGTCAGAATGGCGGCGAGCAGAAATCCTTGAAGTCCGAAGGCCACCGAAGTGGCGATCCGAGCCCTCGTCAGGGTGCGGGTGTTATCCGTCATCAAGCAGGGCCTTTGTCTCGTTCGTTCGGTTAGGCCGAACGGTACTGGATCTTGATACTGGTCGAGTGTCCAACAAAGCTGCGTGTTTTGCACGGTTCTTTGATTAACTGACCGACATGACTCGGCAGCCGACACCAGAATTTCCGACTTCCTTCGTCTGGGGAACCGCCACTGCGGCCTATCAAATCGAAGGAGCTGTGGCCGAAGACGGTCGCGGACCGTCGATCTGGGACGAGTTCTGTGACCGTCCCGGTGTTGTCGTCGGGGGCGACACCGGGACGGTCGCTGCCGATCATTATCACCGCTGGGAGTCGGACATCGAGCTGATGAATCAGCTCGGGCTCGACGCCTATCGGCTGTCTCTGTCGTGGTCGCGCATTCTGCCCACCGGATCGGGGGCCGTGAATGCGAAGGGGCTCGACTTCTACGACCGCCTGATCGACCGACTGTGTTCGGTGGGAATTACTCCTGCCGTCACGCTCTTTCACTGGGATCTGCCCCTTGCCTTGCAGGAGCAGGGCGGCTGGATGAACCGCGACACCTCGTATCGGCTGGGGGAGTATGCGCAGGTCGTCGGCGAGCGACTGTCGGATCGGGTCGGAATGTGGATGCCGCTCAACGAACCAGTTGTGCACACGCTTTACGGGCATGCCCTCGGAGTTCACGCCCCCGGACTGGCCCTGGGGTTCGAGGCTTTCCAAGCCGCACATCACCAGCTGCTCGGGCATGGCCTCGCTGTCGAAGCGCTTCGGGCAACCGGATGCACGAACATCGGAATCGCCTCGAACCATGCTCCGGTGCGTGCCGCTTCGGATTCGCCGGAAGACGTGATGGCTGCCGACATCTACGACCACGTCGTCAATTGGATGTTCGCCGACCCGGTTCTGGTCGGGAAGTACCCGGCCGACGAATTCGCTCAGCTGCTCAGCGGTCCTGTCGACGAGGACTTGAAAATCATCGGGGCGCCGCTCGACTGGTACGGGATCAACTACTACGAGCCGACGATGATTGCCGCTCCGGTGGAAGGCCAGGGGACCGAAGGTGTGCTCGAAGTCGACCTCCCCCCGGGCCTGCCCTTTGCCCCTGTCGCGATTACCGGTTATCCCACAACCGATTTCGGTTGGCCGATCGTTCCCGAGGGGCTGGGCGAGATCTTGCGGACGTTCCACGCCCGCTTCGGTGACGCACTGCCGCCGATCTACATCACCGAAAGCGGATGTTCATTCCACGACGCCCCGGATGCCGCAGGCGTCGTCGACGACGAAGCACGAATCGACTATCACGATGCGCACCTTCGCGCGCTCCGATCGGCAATGGACGACGGTGTCGACGTCCGCGGTTATTTTGTGTGGTCACTTCTCGACAACTTCGAATGGGCTGCGGGATACAAGGAGCGATTCGGCCTGGTACACGTCGATTTCGACACCCAGAAGCGCACACCGAAGACCTCGTTCGAGTGGTATCGCGCCCTGATCGCCGAGCACAAAGCGGCTCAGGTCTGACCTGTGCGGAGGCGGTCTGGGTTGCATTCTCGAACCGGGCCGCCTAGCCTCGTCTCTCATGAAGCGAATTCTCGTAGTAAGCCGCCGTAGCGGGGTCTGAATCGGACCGACCCCTCGCTGCGGGTCGTCTTGCTACCAGTTGGTCCTCCACTTCATTCCAGGAAGACCACGATCATGACTTACAACTTCGCTTTCGCTTCTGATTCTTCTTCTGCTGCTGATCCCTTCGCGGCGCGTCACGGCAAATCTCTGCCCGCCGGCTTGCGTGCCGAATGCTCAGCGATGTCGTGGACCGAGTTCGAGTCCACGTATGCGGCTATGAGCGGCCCGATCCGTCTGGGTGCGTGGTCCTCCGAGAAGATTGCGCCGGGTCGTTGGACCTTCGAAGCGACTCTCGGTCTGGGGGAGCGTATCCAGAAAGCGTCCGCCACCTCGACCGGCGCGATCTCGGCCATGACGTCGATGCTGCACGACGCGGGAATCTCGCTCGAGATCCTGTCTTTCCATCAGCACCAGATCGGCCACCGCACTGCGACGTTCATCTTCACCGAGTGCGACGGCCGTCGGAGCTGGGCGATGGGTATCGCGGAGTCGTCGACGGAGTCCTCGCTGCGCGCGATGACTTCGGCAGCGAACCGCTTCTCTCACTGAGCAGTTACAACAATCTGATCAGCTACATCAACCGCAGTACTGACGTGGATTCCCGAGGGGGCTTGCGTCAGTACTGCGGTTGATGTGTTCGGCGCTCGAACGCAAAAAGCCGGAACCCTGAGGTTCCGGCTTCTTGCATTCTCAAATGGTGCGCGATACTGGGATTGAACCAGTGACCTCTTCCGTGTCAGGGAAGCGCTCTCCCGCTGAGCTAATCGCGCGGGTTCTGGAGAAAAATGGAGCGGACGACGGGATTCGAACCCGCGACCCCAACCTTGGCAAGGTTGTGCGCTACCAGCTGCGCCACGTCCGCATGAGCAATGAACTCCGTTACGGGAACTCAGTACTTTTCTAACTTATCAGACCTGCAAGCAGGTCTTGACCATCAGGCCCGAAGGCCTGACGTGGTGCGCGATACTGGGATTGAACCAGTGACCTCTTCCGTGTCAGGGAAGCGCTCTCCCGCTGAGCTAATCGCGCGAGGTGGAGACGGGAATCGAACCCGTGTGCACGGCTTTGCAGGCCGTTGCCTCACCACTCGGCCACTCCACCGTAAAAGGTTGAGTCACACCTCTCGAGCGGACGACGGGATTCGAACCCGCGACCCCAACCTTGGCAAGGTTGTGCGCTACCAGCTGCGCCACGTCCGCATCGCACCGTGTTGCTTGGGGAGCTGCTCGCTCTCCTCGGTGCGTTGGAAACATTAGCCGACCGTGTTGGATACACACAAATCACCAGCTCAGTGGCGTGTTCGGAGTCGAATCGGCCCGTCGCGCGCGTTGCAACTGTCCGTCTTGGCGATGAATACGGTCTGAAATCAGCTCGAATTCGTAGATTTCGGGGTCGCCTGGAGCAAAACGAATGCCAACCTGGTGATTCGTATTCATCGCGCAGCCGTGTTAATGTTCCAACTCGTTCGAGCGCATGCGTTCGGATGACTTACGGTCCCGTGGCTCAGTGGGAGAGCGTCCGCTTCACACGCGGAAGGTCGCTGGTTCGATCCCAGCCGGGACCACAGAAAAATACTGAAGGCGTTCCCGATCATCGGGGACGCCTTCAGTCGTTTGAGAGCACAGCTGTTTGAGAGCACAGCTGTTCGAGGGGCACGGTCGTTTCGGCATGCAGACCGTCGTCGCAGGTCGCCGGGCGACGATTTCGGTAGCCTGGTCGGTGAGACATTTCGCGACCGAAAAGGTGACTGCTTTGAGTACCGAAAAGGTCGATTCTTCCGTCGACGATTCAGACCTGTCCGTCTTCCAGGACGCAGAGTCCCGCTGGGAGCGGTGGCGCGCGGGAATCGCCGCGCGGCCCACCCTCAATCTTGCGTACCGCATCGGCGTCGGAGTCGTGGGCACGATCGTGTTCGCCGCCGGCATCGTGGCTATTCCGTACCCCGGGCCCGGTTGGCTCATCGTTTTCGCCGGCCTCGGCATCCTGGCGTCGGAGTTCGCGTGGGCACATCGACTCCTTCATTTCGCGAAGGCTCGATACGACCGGTTCATGGAATGGTTCGGCAAGCAGTCGCTGTTCGTCAAAGGGTTGGGCGTTCTGTTCACCACAGTGATCGTCCTGGCGACTTTGTGGGTGCTCGGCACTTTCGGCCTGATCGGGACATGGGTGGGCCTGGACTACTCGTGGCTCGAGTCGCCGCTGTGAGTTGAACGCGGCCCGGTTTCCTTCACTCGGTTGTCTCACCATGTCGGTAGGGCCGATAACATGATCGTGCGCGTGCTCGCAGTGGGTACGACGCCTGTCTAACTTGTCGCAATACCTTTAGGAGCACATCGCCGTGACCAGTCCCGCGCCAGAGCACTCAGCCGCCCCACTTCGGGTGCCCGCGGGGACGACCGCCGGGACTGCAGTGCGCGAAGCCGGATACCCCACGAAGGGGCCCGACGTGATCGTCGTTGTCCGCGATGGCGAGGGAACGCTCAAGGATCTGTCGTGGACACCTGAGGTCGATGTCGACGTCGAGCCGGTGGCAGCATCCACGGAGGACGGCCGCAGCGTCATCCGGCACTCCGCGGCCCACGTCCTCGCGCAGGCGGTTCAGAAAGAATTCCCCGACGCGAAGCTCGGCATCGGTCCGCCGATCAAGGACGGCTTCTACTACGACTTCGCGGTGGACCGCCCGTTCACTCCGGAGGATCTGGCCAAGCTCGAAAAGCGTATGAAGCAGATCATCAAGGGATCACAGCGCTTTTCGCGTCGAGTGGTCGATTCGATCGAGGACGCTCGGGTCGAGTTGGCCGACGAGCCGTTCAAGCTCGAATTGATCGACGACAAGTCCGGTATCGACGATCCCGAGATCATGGAGGTGGGTGGCAACGAGCTGACCATCTACGACAATCTCGATCCTCGTACCGGCGACAAGATCTGGTCCGATCTGTGCCGCGGCCCGCACATTCCGACCACCAAGCACATCCCGGCCTTCAAGTTGACCCGAAGCTCCGCCGCCTACTGGCGTGGCAACCAGGACAACGCCGATCTTCAGCGTGTCTACGGCACCGCGTGGGAGTCCACCGAGGCTCAGGACGAATACCTCGAACTGCTCGCCGAGGCCGAGCGTCGTGATCACCGCAAGCTCGGTACCGAACTGGACCTCTTCAGCTTCCCCGACGAGCTCGGTTCGGGTCTGCCGGTGTTCCATCCCAAGGGCGGCATCATCCGCACCGAGATGGAGAACTACTCGCGCAGCCGCCACATCGAGGCGGGCTACGAGTTCGTCAACACTCCGCACATCACCAAGGGGCATCTGTACGAGGTTTCCGGTCACCTCGACTGGTACCGCGACGGCATGTTCCCGGCGATGCACGTCGACGAGGAACTGAACGAGGACGGCACCGTGCGCAAGCCGGGCCAGGACTACTACCTCAAGCCGATGAACTGCCCGATGCACAACCTGATTTTCCGTGCTCGCGGACGCTCGTACCGTGAATTGCCGTTGCGGCTCTTCGAATTCGGCTCGGTCTACCGCTACGAGAAGTCCGGCGTCATCCACGGACTGACCCGCGTGCGCGGCATGACCCAGGACGACGCTCACATTTACTGCACCCGTGAGCAGATGCGCGACGAGCTGACCACCACGCTGCAGTTCGTGCTGAACCTGCTCAAGGACTACGGCCTCGACGACTTCTACCTCGAGCTGTCCACCAAGAACCCGGACAAGTTCGTCGGTAGCGACGACGTCTGGGAAGAGGCAACTGCAACTCTCGCCGAGGTCGGCGAAGCTTCCGGGCTGACTCTGGTGCCTGATCCGGGCGGAGCCGCCTTCTACGGTCCCAAGATCTCCGTTCAGGTCAAGGACGCACTCGGCCGCACCTGGCAGATGTCGACCATCCAGCTCGACTTCAACCTGCCCGAGCGGTTCGAGCTCGAATACACCGGCACCGACGGCGTCAAGACTCGTCCGGTCATGATCCACCGCGCGCTGTTCGGCTCGATCGAGCGGTTCTTCGGTGTCCTGACCGAGCACTACGCGGGCGCGTTCCCGGCGTGGCTGGCGCCGGTGCAGGTCGTCGGAATCCCGGTGGCCGAGGCCTTCGCCGATCACCTGTTCGACGTCACGAAGAAGCTCAAGGCAGCCGGTGTTCGCGCCGAGGTCGATTTCAGTGACGACCGGATGCAGAAGAAGATCCGTAACCACACCACGCAAAAGGTCCCGTTCATGCTCCTCGCGGGCGAGCGTGACGTGGAGGCCGGCGCGGTCAGCTTCCGTTTCCGCGACGGCACCCAGATCAACGGCATTCCCGTCGACGACGCCGTCCGGATCATCACCGAGTGGATCGGCCGCCGCGAGAACGCCTCGCCGACAGCCGAACTGGTGCAGCCAAGCGTGGCGCAGTGAGCGCCCCCGGTGACGACGGTCCGGGTTCGCTGATCGACCACGGCGTCGGTGACCCTGACCATTTGCAGCGCATTTGGTCGCCGCATCGGATGTCGTACATCACCGAGGCGCCCAACACCCCGGGCACGACGGGTGAACCGTTCATCGACATTCCGAAGATGTCGGACGAAGAAGGACTGATCGTTGCCCGCGGTGAGCATGTCTATGCGGTTCTGAACCTGTATCCGTACAACCCGGGGCACCTGATGGTGGTTCCGTACCGCAAGGTCGCGGCACTCGAAGACCTGACGCCGGAGGAGAGCGCCGAGTTGATGGCGTTCACCCAGCAGGCGTTGCGGGTGATCAAGAGCGTGTCGAATCCTCACGGATTCAACGTCGGCCTGAATCTCGGTGCCGCTGCGGGCGGTTCGCTGTCCGAGCACCTTCACCAACACGTAGTGCCACGTTGGGGCGGCGACGCCAACTTCATCACCGTGCTCGGTGGGGTCAAGGTGATGCCGCAATTGCTGCGGGAGACCAGGGCACTACTCGCCGGTGCCTGGCAACAATAGGTTGACGCATCCGGCTTCATGGCAGGATGCATTGCTGCAACGAGTTCCGAACCGGAACTCACGACGGGGAGGGTTCCTGCGGTGTTGAGCTTCTTCGGGCGCGCATCGGTGTCCAAGGTGACGGCACCTATGGGGAAGGCGCTGGTCAAGACCGGTCTGACGCCGGACTCGGTGACGGTGATCGGCACGGTGGCAAGCGTCGCCGGTGCGGTGACGCTGTTTCCGTCCGGACATCTGTTCTGGGGAACCATGTTCATCTGGTTCTTCGTCATGTTCGACATGCTCGACGGCGCAATGGCTCGTGCTCGCGGCGGCGGAACGCGGTACGGGGCGGTACTGGACGCGACCTGCGACCGCGTAGCCGACGGCGCGATTTTTGCCGGCCTGGCCTGGTGGGCGGTTTACCACGAGAACAGCAAGTGGCTGCTCGTCGCGACGCTCATCTGCCTCGTCACCTCGCAGGTCATCTCGTACGCGAAGGCGCGTGCGGAGGCGAGCGGGCTGACTGCGGACGGCGGGTGGATCGAGCGCCCGGACCGACTGATCATCGTGTTGGTCGGATCCGGCCTGACGGGTATGGGTCTTCCGTGGGCAATCCACATCGCGATGTGGGTACTTGCCGCCGGAAGCATCGTGACGGTCTTCCAGCGAGTGCTCGCGGTGCGCAATTCCCCTGGCGCCCGGGAACTTCTGCCGATCGCCCCGGCCGCATCGACGGTCGAAGGTGCGCCGAACACGGACGGCGAGGCAGAGAAATGAGCTTTGCCGAGCGTGCAACCGATCTGGGATACGCCGCGGGTTGGCGTCTGGTGCGAAGCCTGCCGGAATCGGTGGCGGTCAAGCTGTTCGACGCCGGAGCGGATTTCGCGGTACGCAAGGGCGGTCCCGAACAACTCAGGAAGAACCTCGCGAGAGTTCTGGGCACGACGCCGGAGGAAGTTCCGGATCAGTTGATCAAGGATTCGATGCGCTCGTACGCCCGGTACTGGCGTGAGGCGTTTCGTCTTCCGTCGATGGACCTGGTTGCGACAGGTAAGGCGCTGCATGCGCTGGTCGAGGGCCAGGAGCATCTGGAAAAGGCAATGGCTGCAGGTCATGGCGCGGTACTGGCGCTGCCTCACAGCGGTAATTGGGACATGGCCGGCGTGTGGTGTGTTCAGCAGTGGGGTGGGTTGACCTCCGTTGCCGAGCGGCTCAAGCCCGAATCCCTGTACGAACGGTTCGTCGACTATCGCGAGAGTCTCGGTTTCGAGATCTTTCCGCTCAGCGGAGGGGAGCATCCTCCGTTCGTCGAACTCTCCAAGCATCTGCGTGAGAACAAGATCGTGTGCCTGTTGGGGGAGCGCGATCTGGCGAAGAAGGGTGTGCCCGTCACCTTCTTCGGCGAACCTACTCGCATGCCCGCGGGCCCGGCGAAGCTCGCGATCGACACCGGCGCGCCGCTACTTCCGGTCCACTGCTGGTTCACTCCCGATGGTTGGGGTTTCAAGATCGACCCGCCGATCGACGTGTCCGGCGGAGTCGGCCCGGCCACGCAGGCACTTGCCGACCGTTTCGCGGTCAACATCGCAGCGCACCCCGCTGACTGGCACATGCTTCAGCCGCTGTGGCGCTCGGACCTCTCCGAATCGCGGCTCGCCCGCATGGAGGGTGAATGAAAATCGGCATGATCTGCCCGTATTCCTTCGACGTCCCCGGTGGCGTGCAGGCGCACGTGGTGGATCTGGCCGAGGTGCTGATCGAACGCGGCCACAAAGTGAGTGTGCTTGCGCCGTCGTCCGATGACGACGAGTTGCCGGATTTTGTGGTTTCCGCAGGTAAAGCCGTCGCGATTCCCTACAACGGTTCTGTTGCGCGGTTGTCTTTCGGCCCGACGGCGAACAACCGCCTCCGCAAGTTCATCGCGGAAGGTGACTTCGACGTTCTGCACATCCACGAACCCAATGCGCCGAGTCTGTCCATGCTCGCGTTGCGTATCGCGGAAGGCCCGATCGTCGCCACCTTCCACACGTCGACCACGAAGTCGTTGGTGCTGAGCACTTTTCAGGGTGTCTTGGCTCCGTATCTCGAGAAGATCAGTGGCCGGATCGCAGTCTCGGAGTTGGCGCGTCGTTGGCAGGTCGAGTCCCTCGGATCCGACGCCGTCGAAATTCCCAACGGCGTCGATGTCGCAGCGTTTGCCGAGGCCGATCTATTGCCCGGCTACCCGCGCGAGGGCGGAACCATTCTGTTCCTCGGTCGCTACGACGAACCGCGCAAGGGGATGGCCGTCCTTCTCGGTGCGTTGCCGGAGTTGGTCGAGCGTCATCCGGATCTCGAAGTGATCGTGGTCGGACGCGGCGACGAGGAGAAACTCCGCAAAGAGGCGGGCAAGTACTTCAAGCATCTCCGCCTGCTCGGGCAGGTCAGCGATGAGGAGAAAGCGTCGGCGCTTCGTAGTGCGGACGTCTACTGCGCGCCCAATCTCGGTGGTGAGAGCTTCGGGATCGTGCTGGTCGAGGCCATGGCGGCGGGCACTGCCGTCGTGGCCAGTGAGTTGGACGCTTTCCGCCGTGTTCTTCGCGACGGTCAGGCCGGCTTGCTGGTCCCCATCGGGAACTCCGATGCCTTGGCCGAGGCAATCGATTCCGTTCTCGGTGACCCGGATCGACGACGCGCGCTGGTCAACACCGCGACAAGTGTTGTTGCCGAATACGACTGGCCGGTGGTGGCCGAACAGATCCTGCGTGTCTACGAGACCGTCACGGTTGGCGGCACAGGCGTACGCGTGGTGGGGTCATGACCTTCTCCGCTCTGACGATCTTCATTCTCGGGCTCGTCGCTGCCGTCGTCCTGGTCGTCGGACTGTGGGCGTACGGGACGGCGAACCGACTCGATCGACTGCATGTGCGTTCGGATCAGTCGTGGTTGGCGCTCGATGCGGCTCTGTCCCGTCGTGCCGCGGTTGTCCGCGCGGCGGCTGTGGACATGAGCGCCGACGACGCCCGCAGATTCGTCACCTTGGCGGACGCCGCCGAACGTGCGGATCGTCAGGATCGCGAGCTTGCCGAGAACCGGCTGTCCAATGCTCTCGCTGCCTACGGCACGACGTCGCTGCGACCTCAACTGGTGGCCGAGTTGGCCGATGCCGAGGCGAGGGTCCTGATCGCTCGGCGGTTCCACAACGACGCGGTGCGCGACACTCTCGCGTTGCGTACGCGTCGACTTGTTCGCTGGCTTCACCTCGGGGGAACGGCACCGCTACCTCATTACTTCGAGATATCGGAGCGCACGACCGCGGCGGCGGTGCCCGAGGGCATCACCGTGGATACGTCACGGACCTCTGCCCGCGTGGTGATGCTGGACGAGGACGATCGGGTGCTGCTGTTGTGCGGCCACGATCCCAAGATCCCGAACACTTACTTCTGGTTCACCGTCGGCGGAGGGCTCGAACGGGGCGAACACCTACGGGCGGCTGCCGTTCGTGAGATCGAGGAGGAGACCGGATTCGTCGTGGCTCCGGAGAATCTGCGAGGTCCGCTCTGGCGTCGTGTGGCGATTTTCCCGTTCGACGGTGAGCTGATCCGTTCGGAAGAGCTGTTCTTTGCTACGCGCACTCACGGCTTCGAGCCGGTCTTCCAAGGCCACACGGAATTGGAACAGCGTGCCATCACCGGCCATCGCTGGTGCAGCGCCGACGAGATCCGCCGACTGGCCAAGTCCGGTGAGCCCGTCTACCCGTTGGATCTGGCAAACCTCCTGGTGGAAGCGGCGACGATTGCGGACGGTTCCGAGGATCCGGAAGTGCGTTCCATCCGCTGATCGTTCGGTCGTTCAGTGCTCGCGGGCAGTTTAAGGCCAGCAATGGCAAATTGGATACGGAATCGAAGGCCGGTTCGTCCTAGAGTTCTGGCCAGAGGCCTCCGCGCGAATGAACTCGTGTGTTCGCCGTGCCTTGTTTCTTTTGTCACGCCACTACTGCAGGAGTTTGCTGTGAGCACCCCCGACTCTGCCCCCACCACCGCCATCGGCACCGCCCGCGTCAAGCGCGGCATGGCTGAAATGCTCAAGGGCGGTGTGATCATGGACGTGGTCACCGCTGAGCAGGCCAAGATCGCCGAAGACGCAGGCGCCGTCGCCGTCATGGCACTCGAGCGGGTCCCCGCAGACATTCGCGCACAGGGCGGCGTCTCGCGCATGAGCGACCCGGACATGATCGACAGCATCATCTCCACCGTGAGCATCCCCGTCATGGCCAAGGCACGCATCGGTCACTTCGTCGAAGCGCAGATCCTGCAGAGCCTCGGCGTCGACTACATCGACGAGTCCGAGGTCCTGACCCCGGCCGACTACGCCAACCACATCGACAAGTGGAAGTTCACCGCTCCCTTCGTCTGTGGCGCCACCAACCTCGGCGAAGCGCTCCGTCGCATCAACGAAGGCGCGGCCATGATCCGCTCGAAGGGTGAAGCAGGCACCGGAGACGTCTCCAACGCCACCACCCATATGCGCACCATCCGCGGCGAGATCCGCCGGTTGACCTCGCTGAGCGAGGACGAACTGTACGTAGCCGCCAAGGAACTGCAGGCCCCGTACGAACTGGTCGTCGAGGTCGCCAAGGCCGGCAAGCTGCCGGTCACCATGTTCACCGCGGGCGGCATCGCCACCCCGGCAGACGCTGCCATGATGATGCAGCTCGGCGCCGAGGGCGTGTTCGTCGGATCGGGCATCTTCAAGTCCGGCAATCCGAAGCAGCGCGCCGAGGCCATCGTCAAGGCCACCACGTTCTACGACGACCCGGACGTGCTCGCCAAGGTCTCGCGCGGACTCGGCGAGGCAATGGTCGGCATCAACGTCGACGACCTGCCTGTCGGACACCGCCTCGCAGAGCGCGGTTGGTGACAGCAGGTTCGACGACTGGGCTCAGTGCCTGAAAGTCCTCACAGACGAAGGGGCGGCGGTTGCGTTGGCAACCGCCGCCCCTTCGGGGTGTGGCAGACCGATCAGATGCTGTCCGATACCTCGAACACGAACTCGACCTCGACGGCACTGTTTCGGGGTAGTTCGGCGACGCCGATCGCTGAGCGGGCGTGTTGTCCAGCCGAACCGAAGATCTCGGCCAGCAGGTCGGACGCACCGTTGATCACCTGGGGTTGCTGCGAAAATCCCGATCCGGAAGCAACAAATCCAACGACCTTGACGACCCGAACGATGCGATCGAGCCCGACTAAGGAATCGACTGCCGCGAGTCCGTTGAGAGTGCACAACCGCGCCGCCTGGGCGGCGTCTTCGACGGAGACGCCCTCGCCCAACTTACCGATGCACGTCGTAGTGCCGTCGACGAGCGGCAATTGCCCCGACGTGTAGACGTATGACCCCGTCTGAACGGCGGGGAGGTATGAGCCTGCGGGGGTGGCAACAGGCGGGAGGGTCAGGTCGAGTGCGGCGAGTCGTGCGGTCCAGGTACTTGCGTCGTTCATCGGTTCCTCAATGGGTTCTTTTGTCCGGGAATGGTGTTCGAGTCTGTCATCGGGAGTCTCGGCAAGTCCAAGTCGTATTTGCGCCCACCCCATCACTTTTGGTGATATTCGCCGTCGTCGGATTCAAAATGGTGTTCGAGTTGGCCACCTAAACTGTGTCGTATGTCGTCAATTCGTAACATCTCACTGGGGATACCTGTCCGTTCCGGTCACATACTCATACTCGACGGCACGGACTCTGTCACGGGGGAGAACTTTCATCGATTGATCGGTGGCGGTATCGAGTTCGGTGAGACGGCCGAGGCAGCGCTGCGGCGCGAGTTCGCGGAGGAACTCGGCGTCACGTTGGGAAGCGTCGAGTTGCTCGAGGTCGTAGAGAACATCTTCGAGTTCGAGGGGCGACCTGGGCATGAGATTGTCCATGTCTTTGGAGTCGACTCGGCTGACATCGATGCGTTTCCGCTCGACGTGCAACTCCGAGTCCTAGACGAAGGTAGTCCAGTCCACTGGGTATTGAGTGGTGGGTCCGACCGCCCTATCTACCCGGCCGAAGCTGCCCGCATTATCAACGCCCTGGTTCAGTAGGGGAATCCGTTGCCGGAACACGAGTGGCCGCAAAGGTTGCTCCGCAACAATTTTCGGTCAATCAGGATTGTTCGGACTGATTCCTGGAAATCATGGATATCGAACGTATATTCGAATAATGTTGAGGAATGTTCGATGACGGAGTAGGAAGTTCGGGTACCGCAGCGCAGCTGTCCGGTGCTGAATCCGACTGCGCCCTCATCGATCTCATCGCCGATCTGCATGCGCGCGAATCGATGCTCGTGGAACGGAAACTGGCTGCCATTGCCGAGTTTTTCGAGCGTCGCAGCGCTGACCACACTGATAACGGTGCTTGGTCGTCTACCGCTCACGAACTGGCTGAGGCCGAGCTCGGCGCGGCATTGACCATGGGCCGTGCCGCAGCGGGAAAGTTGATCGGTCTCGGCTTTTCTCTCAAGACTCGCCTCCATCGCACGCGTGCCGCCATGGCGCGCGGAGAACTGGATCTGTATCGAGTCGGATTGATCGACTCCGCTACGGCCAACGTAGCCGACGATTTGATCGACGAGGTGGAACGGCAACTCCTCGAGAAGATCTCGGCGCCCCCGATGCCTGGCGGTACCGGCTTGACGGGTCGCCGATTGACAGCGGCTATCGACCGGATCGTCGCCGTGGTGGATCCCGAGGGGATACGCGAACGTCGACGCCGCGCCCTGGCTGATCGGTTCGTGGGTGTGAGCGCTGCCGAGGACGGAATGGCGCGGATATTGGGGAGTATTCCGGCGGAGGAAGCACGGGCTTTCGACCGTCGGTTGCGGGAGTTGGCAATGTCGGTGTGTCGACACGATTCCCGTAAGTACGAGCAACGACGAGCTGACGCATTGGGAGCGTTGGTATCCGGATCGACGATTCTGCCGTGCGATTGCGGCCGGCACGAGTGCCCACAAGATCGAAGCGGGATTGTGGTGGTGCGTCGGCCGTTGGTTCACGTGGTCATGCTGGAATCAACGCTTCAGGGCGGTGACGCACCAGGTGCAGACGAACCCGCTCACCTCGACGGTTATGGAGTGATCAGTGCAGAGCATGCGCGTGACATCGCCGCGGGTGCGCTGATTCGGAAGGTGAAGGTACCAGCCGATGCCGCGCTCGAGTCTGCCGGTGAGGGCGAGCCAGTACCTTCGCCCGTCGTTCCTTCTGCGTTCGTGTACCGCCCCGGCGCTGTCCTCGACACCTGGGTGCGGGTGATCGCAGGAAGCTGCCAGTGGTTGCACTGCGATGTCGCTGCATGGAATTCAGATCTCGATCACACTGAACCCTTTGATCATCGCGATCCCACTCGTGGTGGAAAGACCGTGGCCTCGAACTTGAGTGCCTATTGTCGAAACCATCACCGCCTCAAGCACTCCGGTCAGTGGGTGCACACCTCGAACCCGGACCGCAGCGTCATGCTGACCTCGCCGACCGGACATTGCTACCGAACGAGGCCGTCAGGTCTGCTGGCGGGAATGCTCGAGCCTGTACTGCCCGAGGGTGGTCGGCGTCGGCGCACACGTCTGGAAAACAAGGCCGCTCGTGTGTGGGGGGAACGCCGGCGGCAGCGGATACGAATGCACCGGCGGATGAAGAAGGCACAGAGGAGGACCTTCGACGGCGGAGACGATCCACCGCCATTCTGAGTCGATGCGCCCCGTCGCTCAGTGTTTTCGGATGCCCACTTTGGTGGCCGGGGGTGCGTCAGGCATTGTGTGAAGGTCGGTAGACGTCGGTACACGGGAAGATGTGGAGCATCGATGGCGAGGATCGAAGAAATTCTGGAGTTGGAACGCCTCGAGCGGGACATCTTTCGAGGAATCATCGCGGAGACCACCCTGACCCGCACTTTCGGCGGCCAGGTCGCCGGACAGGCATTGGTGTCGGCGGTACGCACGGTCGATCCGGCCTACTCGGTTCATTCGTTGCACGGATATTTCCTGCGTCCGGGAAATCCGATGGAGCCGACGGTTTTTCTGGTTGATCGTGTTCGGGACGGTCGATCGTTCGCGACCCGCTTGGTCACCGGAATTCAAGACGGGCAAGCCATTTTCACGATGTCGGCGTCCTTCCACGTCCAAGACGAAGGCATCGAGCACCAGGACGAGATGCCACCCGTTCCTGACCCCGAGACCTTGGCCATCGCCCAGGATTCGGAGGATCCCGAGACTGCGTGGCTGGCGCGTGAGTGGTCCGATTGGGACCTTCGAATGGTGCCGAAGGCCGACATCGACAAACGTCCGGGCGCTGCCGCGCAGCAGCAAGTGTGGTTCCGTTCCCGCGAGGCACTCCCGGACGACCCGGTATTTCACGTGTGCACGCTTGCCTACATGAGCGACATGACGCTGCTCGGATCTTCTCGCGGCCCCCACATGGACGTCGCCATGCAAAGCGCTTCGCTCGATCACGCCATGTGGTTCCTGCGGCCGTTCCGCGCCGACGAGTGGCTGTTGTACGACCAGACGTCGCCGTCAGCGGGCTTCGGTCGCGCCCTGACGCAGGGACGAATCTTCGACAGCCGAGGAAATATGGTTGCTGCAGTCGTCCAGGAGGGTCTGACCAGGCTGTATCGCCCGAAGTGAGGTCGGCCGACGTGAGATCAATCGCAGTGAGACCTTCACTGGCGAGACCGCACCGCAGGCCGGGCCGGATGGTCGTATCTGACCTCGAAATCGACCTCCTCGGACACTTCTGATCGGTGTTCGAGGAGTGCCTCGACGGTCCACAGATCTGCCTCCGGTGTGTGCCGCCGCATGGCAGGTTCGCTCATGTCCAGGCGGACGCTGACGTCGAACTCCAGCCCGCGCCCGAGCAACATCGGACCGGCGATCACGATGACCGCGCGCTCATGGACGGGGATACGGGTCGACCGAGCCGATCGATCGGTGGGTTCGTCCCAGAGTTTCGGCAAGAACGCCCGTTTTGTGCGGGCTGCGGTGATCACTTCACGATCGAGTGCCGGATAGTCGAACCAGATAGTACGGTAACTCAGCGCATCCTCGTGGCCGAACTCGTATCGCAGCGAAGCCGGCCGCACGTAGTCGTGCAGTGACACAACAGCACTCGGCCTGTTGCGCGACTCGACGGCGGTGCCGACCAGTTCCGCGAGCCGAGACGGCTGTGCACAATCAGGTCCGTCGATCGCTACTACCGCCACCGACGGAAACGATCCGCTCAGCGTTGCAATCTGCTCGGCCAAGGCGAGGGGACTGGACGGGATGAATGTACTCACGCCCACCATGGTGCCGTGCCCGCTCGCCGAGGCGATATTGTGAACCGTCATCGCGCCCAGTGCGGCGGTCTATGTTTTCGGAGGACTCATGGTTGGTATCGAGGAGATCCTCGCGCTCGAACACCTGGAGAAGGACATCTTCCGTGGGGCGGTCCATCCCACCGCACTTCAACGGACGTTCGGCGGGCAGGTTGCCGGGCAGTCGTTGGTTTCTGCCGTGAGCACCGTTGACGAGAGCTACCACGTGCACTCGTTGCACGGATATTTCCTGCGCCCGGGCAATCCGAAGATTCCGACGGTCTACCTGGTGGACCGCATCCGCGACGGGCGCTCGTTCTGCACCCGCCGGGTGAATGCAGTTCAGGACGGCAAGACGATCTTCACGATGTCGGCCTCGTTCCACGTCGACGACGAAGGTATCGAGCACCAGGACCGGATGCCCTCCGTTCCGGCGCCGGAGGACTTGCCGGATGCGCAGACCGTTCCGAAGTTGGCTGAATCGCAGTTCTATCAGGAGTGGAAGAACTGGGACATCAGAATTGTGCCCGCTGAGCAGAGCGCGTCAGCGCCGGATCTCGCCGCGCAGCAACGCGTGTGGATGCGCTACCGCGAGGCTCTGCCGGATCGTCCGCTGCTGCACATCTGCACGCTTGCGTATCTCAGTGACATGACCCTGCTCGGAACTTCGAAAGTCCCGCACCGCGGCGTGAAGACGCAGACTGCTTCGCTCGATCACGCGATGTGGTTCCTGCGTCCGTTCCGGGCCGACGAGTGGTTGCTCTACGACCAGACGTCGCCGTCGGCAGGTTTTGGTCGCGCGCTCACCCAGGGGCGTATCTACGATCGCGATGGCAACATGGTGGCAGCGGTGGTTCAGGAGGGTTTGACGCGTCTCGAACGCGAACCCGACAGCCATGAGAGCAAGAACAGCCGTGAGAACAAGACAGGAACTGTGTGATGACGCGTCCGTTGATCGGTGTACTCGCCCTCCAAGGTGATGTTCGCGAACACCTTGCCGCACTCGATGATTCGGGAGCGGATGCGGTGGGTATCCGGCGCCCGGAGGAACTCGACAAGGTCGATGGCATCGTGATCCCCGGTGGCGAATCCACCACGATGAGCCGGCTTCTGCAGGTGTTCGAACTGTTGGATCCGCTTCGTGAGCGTCTTCGCGGGGGGCTGCCGGCCTACGGTTCGTGTGCCGGCATGATTCTGCTGGCGAGCGAGGTACTCGACACCCGGCCGGACGCCGAACATCTCGGCGCCATCGACATGACGGTGCGCCGCAACGCTTTCGGCAGACAGGTCGATTCTTTCGAGTCCGACCTGGAGTTCGAGGGCATCATCGGAGATCCCATCCGCGCCGTCTTCATCCGCGCGCCGTGGGTGGAGCGAGTTGGACCGGGCGTAGAGGTTCTTGCGCAGGTTCCCGCCGCCGCGGGGGAGGCCGCGGGCCGGATCGTCGCGGTTCGGCAGGGCTCGGTGATCGCCACTTCTTTCCATCCCGAGGTTACCGGGGACCGTCGAGTGCACGAGATGTTCGTCGATCTGGTTCGCGGATAACTGGAGTAGTCAGCCTCGGCCGAACCTACAGCTCCAGTTCGCGGGCAAGGATCGCCGCCTGGACGCGTGAGGTGAGGTGCAACTTCGACAGAACTCGCGACACGTGCGACTTCACCGTCGGAGCACCGACACCGAGTTCACGCGACAGTTCGGCATTGGACAGTCCCGTCCCCAACAGCGCGAGCACCTCGCGTTCACGATCGGTGAGCTCGCTCAATCCCAGCGGTTCGGTGGGTTTGGGTGCACGCTGAACGAACTCGCCGATCAGTGCACGCGCCGCGCGAGGAGCGAGCACTGCATCTCCGGCCGCGACGTTGCGGATAGCGCTGGTCAGCTCGTCCGCGGTCGCAGTCTTGAGCAGGAATCCCGAAGCACCGGCGCGCAGGGCCGCGAAGACGTATTCGTCGAGGTCGAAGGTGGTCAACACCAGAACCCGGCTGCGGGTCGTCCCGATGATCTGACGCGTCGCCTCGATGCCGTCGGTGCCTGGCATCCGGACGTCCATGAGTACGACGTCGGGTTGATGCGTGCGGGTGACGGTGATCGCCGACGCTCCGTCACCGGCTTCTGCAACGACATCGATGTCGTCGTGCTGCCGCAGGATCATCGCGAGTCCGGACCGGATCGCGGCGTGGTCGTCGACCAGGGCGACGGTGATCACTGATCCGTTCCGTTCGGCGCGGGGACCGGTAGCTGTGCGCATACCGTCCATTCTCCGTCGACCGGAAGTGCGTCGAGTGAACCGCCCAGCAGTTCGGCGCGGTGACGCATGTTTGCAAGTCCGTGCGTTCCCGCCCGAAAACTGGATGTGTCGCGACCGACGGGGTTTCGGATCTCGATCTGTAATGCATTGTGCTGGAGAGAGATCGACATCGAGATCGGTGCACCAGGCGCATGCTTGAGCGCATTGGTCAACGCCTCCTGGGTGATCCGGTACGCCGTGTGATCGACCACGCTCGGCAGGTCGGCAGTATCGATGTCGATCGCAACGTGCACGGCGGCGCCGGCTGCCCGAACTGCGTCCAGGACGACGGGCAACTCGGTCAGCCGCGGGGGAGAGGAACGCGGGTCCGGGGTCTCGTCGTCCCCGGCGTGGAGCAGTTCGATCATCGACCGCATCTCGGAAAGGCCCGCGAGACTGCTCGATCTGATCGCTCCGATCATCTCCCTCAATCCGTCGTCGGGTTGGCCCCGTTCACCGGAGAGAGCTGAGGTGGACAGTGCCGCCTCCGAATGGATTGCGATGGCGGAGAGGTGGCTTGCGATGACGTCGTGCAGATCGCGCGCCATGGTTGCTCGTTCGTGAGCGACCGCGGCCTCGCGGTCCAGAGCGGCGAGTGCTTCGTGGACTCTGGAACGCTCGCGTTCGGCCTCGGTCAGTTCGACTTGTCGACGGATGACCAGTGCCCACCACACCGGCGTACCGAAGAACAGAGCGGTCACGACGCCTGCCCCAGCCGCAGCGCGGACGTCCTGGGCGGACAGGTAGACGAGGGCTGTGAGCGCGGCAACCGTCACTGCGGTCAGAGAACAGACCACTCGGCCCAACCGCGCCGTCCCGTACAGAACTGCGGCGTAGGTGAGATCCGAGAGGACCAGCCACATCGGCAGAGTCGGGCCAAGGGCGGCGTCGACCGCGACGATGACGGCCCCCGCCGCCAAGGCCGTTGCCGGACGCACCCGCCGGAACGAGTCGATCGCACACAGCAGAGCCAGCATCCCGATCCGAACCCCGGCGGGAACGTCGGCGACACCTCCGACATCGGTCCACATTTGGTACAGGCCGACCAGGTAGAGGAGTACCCCGATCGCGAACAGGCCGAAGGCGATGAGCGGATCGTTCCACTTGCCGACACTCCGACTTCTGGTCACCACAGACTTATCAGAGCACATCGGGGCGCCTGACTTGTCATACCAAATGATGAGGTCGGCGTTGTTCCGATGGCTGATGTGCGGATTCGAGAGAGAAGACAGGCTCGACGTATGAAAATTCGCTTCGAGTTGATGATCGGCATTCTCTTGGTCGTCGGTGGCGGCTGTCTGTGGCTGTTCGCGCGTGACGCCGAGTTCTTCTGGTTTCGCGGCGGACCACTCGGCGTGATCCTCGCGATCATCGGTGCCTTCGACATCGTGAATGCAGTCCGAACGAGGGAGACAGCGATACCCGAGCGCCGAAACGACTGACGTGGAACTCGTCCTGCTCACCACGCTGGGCGGGCTCGCCCTGCTGGACAGTACGAGCATCGGAACATTGGTCGTCCCGGTCTGGATGTTGTTGATGCCGGGACGACCGCAGGTTCGCAGGCTGCTGACGTATCTGGTGGTCATCACGACGTTCTATTTTGTTGTCGGGGTGGCAGTCTGGACGACGGCACGGGCAGGTATGCCTGTCGTCGCCCCGCTGCTCGAAACCCCCGCCGCCCGCGGTGCGCAGTTGATACTCGGTATCGCGTTGTTCGCGTGGAGCTTTCGATTCGATTCCGAGAAGAGGCGCACATCCGGTCAGGCCGATCGAACCCATGTTTGGCGAGAGCGGGTGCTCGGCTCGGGCAGTTCCGCGAGAAGTGTTGTACTTCTGGCAATTGCTGCCGGGACCGCCGAGTTGGTGACGATGCTGCCCTACTTGGCGGCGATCGCGATGATCACCGCTGCTGGGCTGTCCGCAGTCACGTCTGCGTCGATACTTGCCGGATACTGCCTGATCATGGCCACTCCGGCAGTGCTTCTGTTGTGCGGGCGGATCGTGGCCGGCGACCGACTGGACAAGCCGCTGAGCGGGTGGACTCGTTCATCTCACGCCACGGCGACAGCGCGATGGGTTGGGTGTTCGGCATTGCCGGCTTCTACCTCGCCGGCAATGCCGCTGCCGTGTTGTTCGTGAATTGACGTTGTTCGTGAATCAACCAGCCTGAACCAACGAATTGATCAGCTTCACACCGTCTTCCGGGTGATCGACGGTCACGGCGAACAGTCGTCCGTTCTCGAGAGTGACCACGATGGCCTCACCCGAGCGGAGAGTGACGGCTGTTCCGCGCGGTGTCATTCGGTAACCCCATCCGCCCCATTCGGCCGGACGTATCGCGTCGACTGATGCGGACTTCACCTTCGAGATGGGGATCTTCTTCCATCGAACGCCCCAGGAACTGATGCCGACACTGTGACGGTCGACGCGCACGGTGACCGACGCGAATGCTGTGACGGCGAAGGTGGACACACCCAGGATCACGGCAACCCACCAATCCGAGTACGCGGCAGTCGCGATCACGAGAACTACGAGGCCGGCGGTAACGATCCACGGCCAGATGCTGCGGACCTGCCCGACCCACACTGCACGTTCGGAGGCCGTGAGTGGAGTGTCGAGCGTCGGGGTCGGCAGTGGCGACTCCGGGCCGCTTCGTTGCTGGTCAGGCAGCGCGTATGCCAGAACTCCTACGAGTACCGCCGCGATCGGCGCAAGAATCCACCAGCCGATGCGCGCGTCCTCCGGCGACCCGGCGTCGATCGTCAGGGCGACGCTCAGAATCCAGATCGTCGCCAGTGTCGCACTCGAGATCGAGGTTACGGCGAGAAACAAGGGCGCGTTGTCGCTCGAACGGGCCGCGACGACACACGCGCAAACGACTGCCACCAGTGAAATCGCCAGCGCGATGAAGAAAAAGGTCGTCGTGGTGCTGAAGCCGTCCGGGGTCGATCCGGACCAATGGCTCGCGACGGTCTCGGGTAGGCGGTCACCCCACGCGAAGCGTGCGAGAACCAGTATCAGGGTCGGGATCAGAGTCAGCGAAGCTGCTGTCCAGAGTCGGATCTTGCTGGTCGTCATTGTGTGCTGGTCTCCTTGATGAGGTCGAGCATGTGCGCAGTGTCGAGTCCGAGATTTCGGGCCTGCCGTACGAACTCGCGCGCAGATTCGTTGAGAGCTGTTCTTCCCGAGTCGAATTCGGCGCGAATGACGGCGCCACGTCCGCGTCGGAGGTCGATCAGGCCTTCGTCGCGCAGTGTTGCGTACGCACGAAGAACCGTGTGGAGATTGACGTCGATCGACTCGGCGAGAGCGCGAGCGGACGGCAGGCGGTCACCTGGTCCGATCTCACCGCGGATGACCGAGCCACGAACCCCGGCTGCAATCTGCTCCGCGAGTGGAGTTGTGGAGGCGTGATCTATTCGGACCATCATGTTTGCATTCTATGCAAACAATGCGCGGTTTGACTAATTCGTGTCGGGGGATGCAGCGAGTTGTGACGTGGGACGGGTAACATCGGCAGAGCTGAAAGACGCGCATTCGGCGTGCGCAACGCAGCAGGAAAGGGGCTTGAATCGCATGAGCGGCCACTCAAAATGGGCCACCACCAAGCACAAGAAGGCTGTGATCGACGCACGTCGTGGCAAATCCTTCGCGAAGCTGATCAAGAACATCGAGGTGGCGGCACGAACCGGCGGTGGCGATCCCACGGGCAACCCCACCTTGTACGACGCCATCCAGAAGGCGAAGAAGACGTCTGTTCCCAATGACAACATCGAGCGTGCGCGCAAGCGCGGCGCCGGTGAAGAAGCGGGCGGCGCAGACTGGCAGACCATCATGTACGAGGGCTACGGACCCAACGGCGTCGCCGTTCTGATCGAGTGCCTCACCGACAACCGCAACCGCGCAGCCGGTGAAGTTCGCACCGCGATGACCCGTAACGGTGGCAACCTCGCTGACCCGGGTTCCGTCTCCTACCTGTTTGCTCGCAAGGGTGTCGTCATGCTCGAGAAGAACGGCCAGTCGGAGGACGACGTCCTGATGGCTGTGCTCGACGCCGGTGCCGAGGAAGTCACCGATCTCGGTGAAACCTTCGAAATCGTCAGTGAGCCACAGGATCTGGTTGCCGTACGGTCGGCACTTCAGGAAGCCGGCATCGACTACGACTCCGCCGAAGCCGATTTTCGCGCTTCCGTAGAGGTTCCCTTGGATGTCGACGGCGCACGCAAGATCTTCAAGCTCGTCGACGCGCTCGAAGATTCTGACGACGTGCAGAACGTCTACACCAACATCGATCTGTCCGACGAGGTTCTCGCGGCGCTCGAAGACTGATTGCTTTCAACTCAACCCGGCCCTGACGTCCGCGTCCGGGCCGGGTTGCGTGTTGATGCGGGGTAGTAGTCCCGCGCACCGCTAAGCTATCGAACAGCTGTTCGGTATGGAGAGGTGTGACAAGTGCGCGTGCTCGGAGTGGACCCAGGCTTGACTCGCTGCGGGTTGGGAGTGGTCGACGGGAGCAACGGCAGGAAAGTGCGCCCCATTGCGGTCGACGTGGTGCGGACTCCGGCCGAGATGGACCTCGGTTCTCGGCTTCTGCGGATCTCCGATGCGGCTGAACTGTGGATCGAGCAGTACAAGCCGGAGGTGGTCGCGATCGAGCGCGTGTTCGCGCAGCACAACGTCAGTACCGCGATGGGGACGGCGCAAGCAGGCGGAGTTGTCGCGCTCGCTGCCGCCAGACGCGGCATTCCGGTGTGTTTCCACACGCCCAGCGAGGTGAAGGCCGCCGTCACCGGCAGCGGTAACGCCGACAAGGCGCAGGTCACTGCGATGGTGACGCGAATTCTGAATTTGAAGACGGCGCCGAAACCTGCTGACGCTGCCGACGCTCTGGCGCTGGCGATCTGTCACTGCTGGCGAGCACCGATGATCGAGCGGATGGCCCGCGCCGAGGCGATGGCCGCTGAACAAATGCGTAAGTATCAGGCAAAATTGGCCGAGACGAAGAAGGCAGGTTCACGATGATCGCGTCGGTACGCGGCGAGGTACTCGATATTGCGCTCGATCACGCGGTCATCGAAGCGTCAGGTGTCGGCTATCGGGTCAACGCCACCCCGGTGACTCTCGGTGCGCTGCACCGGGGAAGCGAAGCGCGACTGTTCACGACGATGATCGTTCGCGAAGACTCGATGACGCTGTACGGTTTTTCCGATACCGAGTCGAAGGACCTGTTCAGCCTCCTGCAGACGGTTTCCGGAGTCGGACCGCGCCTGGCGATGGCAACTCTCGCAGTTCTCGAACCGGACGCGCTGCGGCGGGCGCTCTCGGAAGGCAACCTGACGGCGTTGACGAGGGTGCCCGGTATCGGAAAACGCGGCGCCGAGCGCATGGTTGTCGAACTGCGTGACAAGGTCGACGCCGTCGCGACGACGGCCGGCGCGGCGTCCGGCGTCGTCGTCGGCAGCTCGATCCGTGATCAGATCGTCGAGGCTCTCGAAGGTCTGGGCTTCCCGATCAAGCAGGCTGAGCAGGCCACGGATTCGGTTCTGGCGGAATCGCCCGAGGCCACCACGTCGGTCGCACTGCGTTCCGCTCTGTCGCTGCTCGGTAAGACTCGATGAACTTCGACCCGATCGACGATTTCGACGACGAGTCGCAGGTCTCTGCCGAATTGGTGGCGGGAGACGGTGATGTCGAAGCGAGTCTGCGCCCCAAGAGTCTCGACGACTTCATCGGTCAACCTCGTGTTCGCGAACAACTGCAGCTCGTGCTCACCGGAGCAAAACTTCGCGGCAGCACGCCTGATCACATCCTGATGTCCGGTCCCCCCGGGCTCGGCAAGACGTCGATGGCGATGATCATCGCGGGGGAGTTGGGCTCTTCTCTGCGGTTGACGTCCGGACCGGCGCTCGAACGCGCCGGAGACCTGGCTGCGATGCTGAGCAACCTCGTCGAGGGCGACGTGTTGTTCATCGACGAGATTCACCGAATCGCTCGTCCGGCCGAGGAGATGTTGTACCTGGCCATGGAAGACTTCCGTGTCGACGTCGTCGTCGGTAAGGGGCCGGGCGCCACGTCGATTCCTCTGGAGGTTGCACCGTTCACGCTGGTCGGTGCGACTACGCGGTCGGGTGCTCTGACCGGTCCGTTGCGCGACCGCTTCGGGTTCACCGCTCACATGGATTTCTACGAACCCGAAGAGCTGCAACAGATTCTGATGCGTTCGGCCGGAATTCTGGGCGTCGATCTCGAAGTTGACGCCGGTGCCGAAATCGCACGACGCTCGCGGGGGACACCGCGTATCGCGAACCGATTGCTGCGCCGGGTTCGCGACTTCGCCGAGGTGCGCGCCGACGGAATCGTCACCATGGACGTCGCTCAGGCGGCCTTGGCCGTCTACGACGTGGACCAGTTGGGCTTGGACCGTCTCGACCGTTCGGTACTGAGTGCTTTGGTGCGTTCGTTCGGCGGCGGGCCCGTCGGCGTGTCGACGCTTGCGGTGGCCGTCGGCGAGGAACCGTCGACGGTGGAAGAAGTGTGCGAGCCGTTCCTGGTCCGGGCCGGAATGATCGCCCGGACGCCGCGAGGACGTGTGGCTACCGCCGCTGCCTGGACTCAACTCGGAATGACACCGCCGCCGGATGCCGCAGCGGGCGGTATCGAGGTTCGTGTCAACGAACCGCAGGCCACGTTGTTCGATCCGAACGGCGAGTGAATTTCGACTGGAAAGGCCTACTTGAACGGCCGATCTGTCAGGAATCCTCAGCAACTAATGGCACACTGGTGTATTGCGTAGGTCCATCCGGGACCATCGCGGCGTAATACGTGCAACACAACCGAGGTTGATCAACACATGTCGAGTTTGCTTTTCCCCCTCTTGATCCTCGCACTGCTGGTGCCCATGTTCCTGGGCATGCGCAAGCAGAAGAAGGCCTTGGCCGCGACTTCCGAGATGCAGGACTCGCTGCAGGTCGGCGATCGGGTGCAGACCACGGCCGGGCTCTACGCCACGATCGCTTCCCTGGACGACGACACCGTGGACCTCGAGATCGCGGACGGTGTAATCACCACCTGGTCGCGTCTGGTCATCCGTGAGCGCGTCGTCGAGACGATCGAGACCGACGAGTACGACGACGACTCGATTTCCGAGATCGAAGAGTCTGCTGCCGATACCGAAATCCGGCTCACCAAGGAGTCCTGACTTCGTCGAACTGGTACGTGTTCTAGAGTTGTGAACTCGGACACACGTCCAGATTGTCTTGTCCGCTCTTACACCAGCAGCTCAGTTCACCCCGTTGATCAATCGTTGCAGTTCGAACGCCGCAGCTCGGGTGGTCGTCGACCACCCGAGCCGTGCACTTACTGAAGCTCTGCACCTACCGAGGAGACTTAAAGATCGTGGCACCTTCCACCGGAACGGTGCATCCGGTCCGCTACCTGGCCCTTTTCGGGGTCCTGGTAGTGGCACTGTATGCCCTGGTGTTCTTCACTGGAGACAAGTCGGCCACGCCGAAACTCGGCATCGACCTGCAGGGTGGAACGCGCGTCACGTTGACCGCTCGTACCCCGGACGGCAGCGCTCCCAGTCAGGACAGTCTCAAGCAGGCTCAGGAAATCATCGAGACCCGCGTCAACGGTCTCGGCGTTTCCGGTTCCGAGGTCGTTGTCGACGGTGACAACCTCGTCATCACCGTTCCCGGCGACGACAGTGCGCAGGCTCGCTCGCTCGGCCAGACCGCTCGTCTGTACATCCGCCCGGTGACGGGTTCGATCGACGTCGCCACCCGTGACGCGAATCGGACAGCTACACCTGAGGCGCCGGCGGCCGAAACTCCGGCCACTGATGCACCGGCCCCCGAAGCACCCGCTGACGGGACGCAGACGCCGCAGAACCGTCCGTTCCTGGCTCAGGACCCGACTACTCCCGAGGCAACGCCCGCGCCGCAGACAACGACTCCGGCCCCCACCGGGGACGCGCCGAGCGACGGCACCGACGAAGGCGACGCAGCAGCAGCGGAAATCGCCGCAGCGCGCGCCCTCCGACAGAGCAGCGATCCGACAGTGCAGCAGCAAGCAGTGGCGAACCTCGACTGCTCCGTCGCGGATCCGCTCCGTGGAAACGACGACCCGACCCTGCCGCTGGTCGCGTGCTCGCAAGACGGACTGAACATCTATCTCCTCGGTCCTTCGATCATCGACGGCCAGGAGATTGCCGACGCGTCTTCGGTCTTCAACTCGCAGCAGTCGCGCCACGAGATCAGCCTCTCGTTCAAGACGACCGGCAGCAACACCTGGGCCGAGTTCACCTCAGCCAACATCGGCAAGCAGGCAGCGTTCACGCTCGACTCGAAGGTCGTCAGCGCTCCCACGATTCAAGGTGCAACGCCTGCGGGTAGCGCCACCTCGATCACGGGCAGTTTCACTGCCGAGAGTGCCAAAGAACTTGCCAACACACTGAAGTACGGTTCGCTTCCGCTCTCGTTCGCAGCCTCTGAGGCCGAGACGGTCTCGGCCACGCTCGGCCTGGCCTCACTGCAGGCGGCATTGATCGCCGGCGCGGTCGGTCTCGTTCTCGTTCTGCTGTACTGCCTCGTCTACTACCGCATGCTCGGCGTCCTGACGGCGTTGTCGCTGATTCTCTCCGGAGTCATGGTCTACGCGATCATGGTTCTGCTCGGCAGATACATCGGCTTCACGCTCGACTTGGCCGGCATGGCTGGTCTGATCATCGGTATCGGTATGACCGCCGACTCGTTCGTCGTGTTCTTCGAACGCATCAAGGACGAAATGCGTGAGGGCCGTAGCTTCCGCTCGGCGGTGCCACGCGGTTGGGCAAGAGCACGCCGAACAATTCTTTCCGGCAACGCGGTGAGCTTCATCGCCGCTGCAGTTCTGTACGTGCTGGCGGTCGGACAGGTGCGAGGCTTCGCCTTCACCTTGGGTCTGACGACCATTCTCGACGTGATTGTCGTGTTCCTCGTGACGTGGCCACTGGTCAGCATGGCGTCCCGTTCGGCGTTCTGGTCCAAGCCCAGCGTCAACGGTCTCGGCGCAGTGCAAGAGGTTGCCCGCGAACGTAAGGTTGCCGCCGCTGCGTCGGCTAAGGAGACACGAGCATGAGCGAGTCCAACAACTCCCCGGTGGGGTCCACCAACAGTTCCGCCGCCGAGTCCGCCGATGCGGCGGCCCGGTCGGAGATCACCGACTCAGGCGTCGATCAGGGCGCGATGCCCAAGCACAGCTGGCTCTCGCGGTTGTACACCGGAACGGGTGCGTTCGAGGTCGTCGGCAAGCGTCGCTTCTACTACGGACTGACCGGCGCTCTGGTCGCCATTGCGCTGCTGAGCATCATCCTGCGCGGCTTCACCTTCGGTATCGATTTCGAAGGCGGATCACGCATTCAGTTCCCGGCCGAGGGCGGAGTCGAGACGTCGGCGGTGGAAACCGTCTACTCCGACACACTCGGGTTCGAACCGGTCAGCGTGCAGACAGTCGGCTCGGGTGCCAGCGCAACCGTGCAGATCCGGTCGGAGACGTTGAACGCGACGCAGATCAACGATCTTCAGTCGGCTCTCTTCGACGAGTTCCAGCCCAAGGACAAGAACGGGAACCCGTCGGCGCAAGCCATCAGTTTTGCGGACGTGAGTGAAACCTGGGGTGGCCAGATCACCAAGAAGGCGCTGATCGCGCTGATTGTGTTCCTGGTGATCGTGAGTATCTACATCGCCATCCGCTTCGAGCGGGACATGGCGGTAGCTGCGATCGTTGCGTTGTTCTTCGACATCATCGTCACTGCCGGCGTCTACTCGCTCGTCGGTTTCGAGGTGACGCCCGCGACGGTGATCGGTTTGCTCACCATTCTCGGTTTCTCGCTGTACGACACGGTGGTGGTGTTCGACAAGGTCGAAGAGAACACCCGCGGTGTTCTGCATCTGACGCGCCGGACGTACGGCGAGCAGGCCAACCTCGCGGTGAATCAGACCTTGATGCGATCGATCAACACGACCGTCATCAGTGTGCTCCCGGTGATCGCTCTGATGGTCGTCGCGGTCTGGATGCTCGGCGTCGGCACACTCAAGGACCTTGCGCTCGTTCAGCTCGTCGGCATCATCGTGGGTGCGTACTCCTCGATCTTCTTCGCGACGCCGCTCCTGGTGTCGATGAAGGAACGCTGGGGACCCGTTGCCGCGCACACTCGTAAGGTGCTCTCGCGCCGGGCTACGCTGGCCGAGAAGGGTACGCAGACGGTTGCCGTCGGCGCACCAGTTGCACGCCGTGCGCCGGTTGCTCCGCAGCCGGGTGCGCGGCCGACCGGAAAGCGAAACAAGAAGGGGCACTGAACATGCTCCCAAGAACACGCACACTGGTTCGATCGATGACGTTCGTTGCGGCCACCGCTGTGGCTGCGGGTTCGTTGGCGGCCTGCTCGGAAAGCGCCGAGCAGGTTCCGTCCATCGGATATGCCATCGACAACTCCATCTCCACGTACAACGCCAACACGACAGCTGGATCGGTGTCCGGGGCGATGGCCGCGTTCGGCCGGGTGCTTCCCGGCTTCACGTTCACCGGCCCGGCCGGAGCACCTGTCTCCGACACCGACATCGGAACGGCGTCTGAGTTGCCCGGTGACGTGCTCACGGTCTCGTACAAGCTCAATCCGGCGTCCGTGTACTCCGACGGGATTCCGATGTCCTGTGACGATCTCGTCCTCACCTGGGCGGCGTCGAGTGGCAAGTTCACCGAAGACGTCGATGGTGCCGTGAAGCCCATGTTCGACACGGCGAACAATCTCGGATACGCGGACATCGACCGGATCGACTGCCAGAGCGGGGCGAAGGACGCGACGGTGTTCTTCAAACCCGAGCGATCGTTCACCGATTGGCGGTCGTTGTTCGGTGCGACTGCGTTGATGCCTTCACACGTCGTGACGCAGCGCACGGGTGTCAGCGACGTGGTGAGCGCGGTGAATGCCGGTGACACCGAAGCGTTGTCGAAGATCGCGGACTTCTGGAACACCGGGTGGAACCTGACTCCAGGTCAGGTGGACACCTCCGTACTGCCCTCCGCTGGTCCGTATCGAATCGACTCGTACAGTACCGACGACGGCCTGGTGCTGGTCGCGAACGAGCGGTGGTGGGGCAACAAGCCTGCGACCGATCGCATCGTCGTCTGGCCACGTGGTGTGAATCTGACCGAGGATCTCGACAAGAACTCGATCGAGGTAGTCGACGTCGCTTCCGGCTCGGCTGGCGAACTCGGTACTCCGTCCGGGTTCGACGTCCAACAGATTCCGTCGCGGTCGATCGAGCAGTTCGTTCTCGCGACCTCTGGTTCGCTGGGCGACGAAGCCGCCCGTCGAGCGTTCGCGCATTGTGTTCCGCGTACGACCCTGTTCGAGAAGTTCGGGCGGACGGAGAATGCGCCGCAGGCGGGTCTGGGTTCCGGCGTGGTCGATTCGCGACTGATGGCGCCGGATTCACTCGTTTACAGCGACGCCGCTGCGGTCGACGGTGATCGGTACGCCAATGCCGACATCGAGGCTGCGAAGACGTCGTTGTCGGAAGCCGACCTCGACCAGTTGACCGTCCGGGTCGGGTACCTCGCACCGGACCCGGTGCGGGCGCAGATCGTCTCCGAAGCGAAAGCCGCGTGTGCTCCGGCGGGAATCACGGTCGAGGACGCAAGTAGCGACAGCTTCGATCCTGCGAGTCTGCAGACTGGGGGAGTCGACGCCGTGCTTTCCGGCATGGCAGGCAAAGTCGGCGCAGGCGGAACAGCGAGCATGATCGACGCGCGTGGAGCGCTGCGATCGGGCAACGGCGCAAACCTCGGTACGTACGGAAATGCCAGGATCGATCAGATCATCGATCAGTTGAACGTGGATGCGAGCACGAGTGCGCAATTGGGACTCTCGGTGGAGGCGGAGAACATCCTGTGGACCCAGGTGCCTACGATTCCACTGTTCAATCAACTACGAACTGTCGCTGTAGCTCCAGGCATGTCGGCAGTGTTGGTCAATCCGACTCGGGCCGCTACCGGCTGGAACATGGACAGATGGGTACTACGCAGATGAGCGTCTCGAATGGTGTTGCCGTGCACACGACTGAAGAATTGATCGCAATCCACCGGGCTGCCGGGGACGCCGTTGTTCGGCTGACCCGCTGGGCGGACAACTTTCCCGGTCCCGGTGTTCGGTTCGCCGATCTGACTCCGGTGTTCGCCGACGCCGAGGGGTACGGGGCCGTGCTCGATGCCCTTGTCGCCTGTGCTCCGGACGCCGACACGATCGCCGCCGTCGATGCTCGTGGATTCCTGCTCGGTGCCGGTGCGGCCGCGAAGATGGGTGCGGGAGTCGTTGCCGTGCGGAAGGTCGGCAAACTGCCGCCGCCGGTGCTCTCTCGTTCGTACAGCCTCGAGTACGGATCCTCGACTCTCGAGATTCCCGCAAACGGCTTCGATCTCACCGGGCGGAATGTTCTGGTGATCGACGACGTTCTGGCTACCGGAGGGACACTCGAGGCGGCTGTACAGTTGGTCGAGTTGGGTGGAGCGAACGTCGTCGGCGTCGCAGTGGTGCTCGAGATCGAGGAACTGCGCGGTCGAGATCGCTTCTTGAAGTACCCACTGACATCACTGGTGAAGGTCTGAGTATTAAAGTTGTCTCCTGGGGGTCGAGTTAGACCTCCAGGGCAATTACCCGATGCAGGGCGGTTGCCTCAACCAACTCGGTGGTAGGAGGTGGCGACATGACGTCGAATCTTGATCGATCACAGAACTCGGGTGCAGTGTCGCAGGAGACGGGTGCAGTTCCGGCTCCGGAGACGACACCATCGAAGTCCGCGGTGCCCGACGATTCGGGATCTGCGCAAACTACCGGCAATCGGGGTGGGCAGAATCTGGCCGTGCCCGCTTCCGCCTCCCGTAGGGTGCGCGCTCGGCTTGCTCGACGCATCACCGGTCAGCGCAACGCCACCATCCGCCCGGTGCTCGAGCCGTTGGTCAGCCTCCACCGTGAGCTGTATCCGAAGGCCGACCTCGCGCTGCTCCAGCGTGCGTACGACGTCGCCGAGGACAGACATTCGAGCCAGCGGCGCAAGTCCGGCGATCCGTACATCACGCATCCGTTGGCCGTCGCAAGCATTCTGGCCGAGTTGGGTATGGACACCACCACCCTCGTCGCAGCCCTGCTGCACGACACCGTCGAGGACACCGGGTACTCACTCGAAGAGTTGACCAAGGACTTCGGTGACGAGGTCGCTCACCTCGTCGACGGCGTCACCAAACTCGACAAGGTCGTTCTGGGCACCGCCGCCGAGGGCGAAACCATCCGCAAGATGATCATCGCGATGGCGCGGGACCCGCGCGTGCTCGTGATCAAGGTCGCGGATCGTCTGCACAACATGCGCACGATGCGATTCCTGCCGCCAGAAAAGCAGGCACGTAAGGCGCGAGAGACTCTCGAAGTTATTGCGCCACTTGCACATCGACTTGGAATGGCGACCGTCAAGTGGGAACTCGAGGACCTCTCATTCGCCATCTTGCACCCGAAGAAGTATGACGAGATCGTTCGACTGGTCGCCGATCGCGCGCCTTCTCGTGACACCTATCTGGCCAAGGTTCGCGCCGAGATCAACTCGACCCTGTCCGCCTCGCGGATCAACGCCATCGTCGAAGGCAGGCCCAAGCATTACTGGTCGATCTATCAGAAGATGATCGTCAAGGGCCGCGATTTCGACGACATCCACGATCTGGTCGGCGTCCGCATCCTGTGTGAAGAAGTGCGTGACTGTTACGCCGCGGTCGGCGTTGTCCACTCACTGTGGCAGCCGATGGCCGGACGCTTCAAGGACTACATCGCACAGCCGCGCTACGGCGTCTACCAGTCGCTGCACACCACCGTCGTGGGACCGGAAGGCAAGCCCCTGGAGGTCCAGATCCGGACCCAGGACATGCACCGGACCGCGGAGTTCGGTATCGCCGCGCACTGGCGGTACAAGGAGACCAAGGGCAAGCACGCGGGCGACATCGCCGAGGTCGACGACATGGCGTGGATGCGTCAGCTACTCGACTGGCAACGTGAAGCGGCCGATCCGGGGGAGTTCCTCGAATCGTTGCGTTACGACCTCGCGGTCAAGGAGATCTTCGTCTTCACGCCGAAGGGTGACGTGATCACGTTGCCTGCCGGATCGACTCCCGTCGATTTCGCGTATGCGGTGCACACCGAGGTCGGGCACCGATGCATCGGTGCCAGGGTCAACGGTCGGTTGGTCGCGCTGGAACGAACTCTCGAAAACGGCGAAGTGGTGGAGGTCTTCACGTCGAAGGCTGCCACCGCCGGGCCGAGCCGAGATTGGCAGACGTTTGTCGTCTCGCCGCGTGCCAAGGCGAAGATCCGGCAGTGGTTCGCGAAGGAACGCCGCGAAGAGGCGCTTGAGTCCGGCAAGGATCAGATCGCGAAGGAAGTCCGCCGCGTGGGACTTCCGTTGCAGCGGTTGATGAATGCCGAATCGATGAGCACGATCGCGCACGAACTTCGCTATCCCGACGTCTCGGCGTTGTACACGGCCGTAGGCGAGAGTCAGGTGTCGGCGCACCACGTCGTGCAGCGACTGGTTGCTCATCTGGGCGGCGTCGGCGCCGTCGAGGAGGAACTGGCCGAGCGTTCGACGCCGTCGACCATGCCGGTGCGCACCCGCAGTACGGGTGACTCCGGAATTCTGGTTCCCGGAGCACCCGGCACGGTGGCAAAACTCGCGAAGTGTTGCACGCCGGTACCGGGCGATTCGATTCTGGGCTTCGTCACGCGTGGCGGCGCGGTCAGCGTGCACCGTACCGACTGCACCAACGCCAACTCGCTCCACGATCAGTCGGAGCGAATCATCGACGTCGAATGGGCACCGTCAGCGACATCGGTGTTCCTGGTCGCGATCCAGATCGAGGCACTCGATCGTCATCGGTTGCTTTCCGACGTCACCAAGGCGTTGGCAGACGAGAAGGTGAACATCCTGTCGGCCTCGGTCACCACCTCAGGTGACCGAGTGGCGATCAGCAAGTTCACCTTCGAGATGGGCGACCCGAAGCACTTGGGTCATGTTCTCAACGTGGTTCGTAACGTGGAAGGCGTCTACGACGTCTACCGCGTGACCTCTGCTTCGTAAACTGCTGTGCGCCTTTATTAACCGCGGGCGGTTAATAAAGGCGCACAGGGGGTCAGGCGACTACTGCAGTCTCGATGGTGATCGGGGTGTTGGGTGCACCGCCGCCGGTTGCTCCCATGCCACCGTCGTCGCCGTCGGCCGCGATCTTCTCGATCGTCGCCAGGCCGGCGTCGTCGATCTTTCCGAAGACCGTGTAGTTGGGCGGCAAGACCGAATCCTCGTAGACGAGGAAGAACTGACTGCCGTTGCTGCCCGGTTTACCCGAGTTGGCCATTGCCAGCGTGCCGCGGGGGTAGACGGCAGGCAAGGAGAGTGCCGGATCGTTAGCCGGGTAGGCAGTGGTCGGGTACTCGTTGTCGAAGCCATAGCCCGGTCCGCCCGTGCCCTTGCCCGAGGGATCGCCGCACTGCAGGATCTGTAGACCGGGTGTGGTGACGAGTCGATGGCACGGGGTGTCGTCGAAGTACTTCTGCTCGGTCAAGCTCACGATGCTGTTGACCGTGCAGGGGGCTTCCGCCCGGTTCAGTTCCATCCCGATCGGGCCGGCCGTAGTCGTGAGCGCGACGTTGACGGTTCCCTCGGTGGACACACCCGTGGAGTTCGGCGGATTGACGGTTTTTGCTGCACCCGCCGCGCTCGGGTACGAGCAGTCGACGGTCGCCGAGGCCGGAGTCGGGACAGGCGGGAGGG